>CACBON010000001.1 GCA_902540805.1 uncultured Alphaproteobacteria bacterium
ATAATCAAGTAATCAAAGAATTAGGTTTATTGGACGAAGTACATAGCGGAACTATATATTTAAAGAATGTCACATTTTTATCAGAAAAATTGCAAGGAAAAATATTAAGAATTCTTGATGAAAAAAAATATTATAGAATTGGCGCATTAAATCCAAATGTTTTGGATTTAAGAGTTGTTGCTTCGTCAAATAAAAACTTAATTGATAATTTAAGAAAAGACCTGTTAAAAAGATTAAATTTTACAATTATAGAAATACCAAGTCTATCTAATAGAAAAAGCGATGTGGGATCATTGATAGAAATTTTTTCATCTGAGATATTTATTGAAAAAGGTCTAAGGAAAAAAAAATTTTCGTCTGAGGTTATTTCATATTTAATTGATTTAGATTATTTTAGAAATATTTTTCAGCTTAAAAAATTTGTAGAATGGATTATTGTTATGTTGAACAACACAGATAATGATGAAATCAATTTAAATGATATTATTGGTTTGGGTCTAAATCTAGTTGAAAAACAGAATGTTTTATCTGATGATTCGATGAACATGAATATTAAAAATGCAAGAGAGGATTTTGAAAAAAAATATCTCCTATTTAATTTAGAAAAATTTAAATATAATGTATCTAAGATGGCTAATGAAATAGGAATGGAACGGACCGCAATTTACAGAAAGCTCAAACTTCTAAATATCAAGATGGATTTAGAAAAATGAAAATTCTTGTTTGTGGGGCAGGTGAAATTGGTTCTAATATAGCTAAACAACTTGTTTATGAGGATAATGATGTGACAATCATAGACAAATCAGAGTCACGTTTGAGGATGTTAAATAAAACTGTGGATTTGAAAAGTGTCTGTGGAAAAACTACTCATCCAGAAATTCTTGAAAAAGCAGGTGCTGACGAAGCTGACATGATTATAGCAGTAACAGAAAGTGACGAACTTAATATTATTTCTTGTGAACTTGCAAATCATCTATTTAAAATACCTTTAAAAGTAGCTAGAATTAAAGAATCTGAATATTTAAAGTCAAACTATGCAAAGAAAATTTTCTCTCCAGGAAAAATTGACGTGGATGCAATAATTTCACCAGAGTTAGAGGTTGCAAAAGATATTATAAGAAAATTAAACACTCCTGGTGCTTTTGACTCATTTTATTTAGGAGGTAAAATAGCAAGAATAATTGGTATATCGATAAATGATACTTGCCCAATAATAAATACGCCTTTAAGAATGCTTCCAGGAATTTTTTCCGGTTTAGAAGTAAAGATTTTATCAATTTTTAGAAAAGATGAGATAATAATCCCTACTGGAAAAGTAGAGCTTTATCCAGGTGATGATATCTATATTTGCATCAAAAATGATGATATCTTAAGAGCGTTAAGGGTCTTTGGAATAAAACCTCAGGAAAATAGAAAATTAATTGTTGTCGGAGCCGGTAACATTGGTTTGAATATTTTGAAAATTTTAGAGAAAGATTATCCCGATATCAATTGTAAAATTATTGATAATGATTTAGAAAGAACTAAAAATATTTCTTCCCAATTATCAAAGCAGAGTACTATCTTATGCGGAGATGCTATCGATTCTAACCTATTAAAAGATGCTGGTGCATCTGATTCTGAAGCAATAATAACTGTAACTGATGATGATGAGACCAATATTTTCTCTTCACTATTGGCTAAAGATTTAGGATGTAAAAGAACAATGGCAATTGTTAATAACACCAATTATAGAAATTTGTCAAAGAAACTTGACTTGGATGTTCTTATCAATCCAGGTAATATTACTACTTCAGCCATACTGCAGTATGTAAGAAGAGGGAAAGTAAAAGAGGTACACGATTTTGGGAATGATAGAGGTGAAATTATGGAAATAGAGATTCTTCCAACCACAAAATTCGCAGATAAAAAAATAATAGATTTAGATATGCCTGATGGAGTGGTAATTGGTGGAATTGTAAGAAATAAGAAATTGATTTTTCCAGATGAGAACACAACTATATATGTAGACGATAAACTAATAATTTTTTCAAAACCCTCATCTATCAAAGAAATAGAAAAATATTCAGAGGTAAACATAGAGTTTTTTTAATGTCAATTTGTTATGTAAACGGTTCATATGAAGAAAAAACCTCAGCAGCGATATCAATTCAAGATAGAGGTTTTAACTTTTCTGACGGTGTATATGAAGTTATGTCTTTCTCTGGAAATAGTGTGATCAATTTTGATAAACATGTAAAAAGACTATCAAAGTCACTGGACAGTCTTAGAATTAAAAAACCATTGTCCAATTATAAAAGTCTGGAGTTAATATTAAAGAAACTGATAAAGGAAAATAAATTAGATAAAGGTTTTATATATCTTCAAATTACAAGAGGAAGTTGCTCTAGAAATCATCTTTTTCCAAAATTATCTAAGCCCAATATAGTCATTTTTACTTTTACCGCAAAATTAGATAAAAAATTTATCCTTAGTGGAGTGAAGGTTAGACTAACTGAAGATCTTAGATGGAAAAGATGTGACATAAAGTCCATTTCTTTATTACCAAATGTTTTAGAAAAACAAAATGCTTTTGAAGAAGGAATGTACGAATCGTGGCAAACAAGAAATGATCTAATTACAGAAGGATCGACATCAAATGCCTTCATAGTGAATAGAAATGGTTTTATTCAAACACATCCAGCTAACAATTTTATTTTAGGTGGAGTAACACGTGATACACTTATTGAGATTGCAAAAAAAAATAAGATTAAAGTTGTCGAAAAGGCGTTTTCTTCAAGTGATTTATTTTTAAGTAGAGAAGCTTTCTTAACTAGCACTACTGCAAAAATTCTCCCAGTTGTAAAAATTAATAAAAAGAATATAGGTAATGGAAAACCAGGACAAATGACTCAAGCATTAATTAAAATGTACAATGAACTTGTTAAATGTCAAATTCATGAATAATACACCAACAATAGTTATACATCCATACATAAAAAGATCACGAGGCTCAAAAGAAATCCTTCTGGAAGAAGCAATAAAGTTGGTTCAAGCAATCGATTTAAATTGTATTGATTCGTCTCTTGTTGGGATAGACACTATAAATCCAAAAACTTATCTTAAATCCGGGTATGTTATTTTTTTGAAACAAAAAGTAATTGAACTTAATGTCGAATTGATATTTTTAAATACAAGTCTGTCTCCTATACAGCAAAGAAACTTAGAGAAAGCAACAAACTGTAAAATTATAGATAGAACAGGTTTAATTATAGAAATATTTGGTTCTCGAGCCAAATCTAATGAGGGGAAACTTAGTGTTTTATTAGCTAGTTTAAAGTTTCAAAAGAGTAGACTTGTAAGATCATGGACTCATCTAGAAAGACAAAGAGGTGGAGCTGGCTTTATGGGTGGGCCTGGTGAAAAGCAAATTGAATCAGATAGACGCCAATTAACAGAGAGAATTAACAGACTAAAAACTAAAATTAATAAAATTGATAAAATTAGAAATATTCAGAGATATAGAAGAATAAAAAATAAAATACCTATTATTTCATTAGTAGGTTATACAAACTCTGGAAAATCAACGTTATTTAATCTAATTACGAAATCTAAAGTATTATCTAAAAATATGCTATTTGCGTCTTTGGATTCAACTATTAGAAATGGTTACATCAATGGTTTTAATTTAAATTTTATTGATACAGTGGGTTTTATTAGAGATTTACCAACAACTCTAATTGATTCATTTAAATCCACACTTAATGACATTATAAATTCTGATTTGATACTTCATGTTAGAGATATTTCGGATGCAGAATATCATGATCAAAAAAATGAGGTTTTAAGAATACTTGAAGAAATTGGGGTCCAAAAAGATGATGAAAGAATAATAGAAGTAATAAATAAAACTGATTTAGTGAAAAATAAAATAAATCACCACAACTCTATGGGTGAGAAATCTGTAATGATCTCTGCTATGAATGGTAGTGGTATTAGTGAATTAAAGAATATTATTATTAAAAACTTAAGCAAGTGCAGTTTGATAAAATTTTTACATCAACAATCTTATCAAGTTTGAAGTATCTTCTTTTTCAAACCCAAGTTTAATAAGTTTTTGATAATTTTTTTTAATTATCTTTGTTACTGGAAGTTTAATATCAGATTGATTTATTTCCTTAATAATTATCTCAAGGTCCTTCAACATCAATTTATTCATAAATCCAAAATTGAATTCTGATTTCCACATTGTTTTTGCTCTATTCTCTAATTGCCACGATTGACCAGCTCCATTTTTTAATACTTTAATAAGGCTATCAATTTTTAATTTTTTTTTTTTAGCAAAATTCAAACCCTCAGCCAACCCTTGAATAATTGTTGCGACACATATTTGATTAACCATTTTAGCAAGTTGCCCAGAACCAGAAATACCCATATAAACCAATGACTTAGAGTATAGTTCTAAAATCTCTTTTAGATTGTTAAATTTTGACTTTTTTCCACCAACCATAATTGATAATGTTCCATTTATTGCACCAATTTCTCCACCACTAATTGGAGCATCAAAAAAAAAGCATTTCTTACCTAAAGTTTGTTCATATAATAACTTAGATATGTTGTACGAGGCAGTAGTATGGTCCACAATTAATGTTTTTGGACGTAAACCTTTCAATATTCCATTTTTTGATAGATACACATTTTTTAAATCTAAATCTTTGCCAACACAAGATACTATAAAATCACATTTATTTGATAAGTGTTCATATTGATCATATGTAAAAAGTCGTCTAGATTTTTTAAATTTTTTTATAAATTTTAAGGTATTCTTTGAATTTCTATTAATTATATGAACATTTCTATTAGAATTAATTATATGAAGTGCAATATTATAACCCATCACACCAAGACCAATAAATCCAACGTTTTTAATCATAATTTATAATTAATTCGTTGTTTTCATTTATAGTTACACTTACTTGTGAACCTTCCCTAATATTATTACTTAAAATGAGATGTGCTATCTTATCTATAATCTCTTTTTGTATAAGTCTTTTTAATGGTCTTGCTCCATATAAGTTTGAAAACCCTTCATTTACAATCCAATTCTTTGATTTTTCATCAAATTTAGCTCTAATTTTCTTAGGTTTCAAAATTTCTTCAAGATAATCCAATTGAATATCAATAATTTTTTTAATTTCTTTTTTTGTTAGCCTGTTAAATATTATAGACTCATCAATTCTGTTTAAAAATTCAGGTTTAAAATGCTTTCTGACTTTTTCCATTATTTTTTCTTTTGTAAAAACCTCCACTTGATTCTTTTGTTCATCAGAAAACTCAATTAATTCCGCACCTAAATTTGAAGTCATAATTATAATTGTATTTTTAAAGTTTACAAATCTTCCTTTGGAGTCGGTTAACCTTCCATCATCAAAGACTTGTAATAATAAATTAAAAACATCTGGATGAGCCTTCTCAATCTCGTCAAGCAGAACTAGTTGATATGGTTTTCTTCTAATAGATTCTGTTAAAATTCCCCCTTCCTCAAAACCAACGTAACCTGGAGGTGAACCAATTAATTTAGATACTGAATGCTTTTCCATAAATTCAGACATGTCCAATCTAAATAATGATTTTTTATCATTAAAAAGGAATTCGGATAGAATTTTTGTTAACTCCGTTTTTCCTACACCTGTAGGTCCTAGAAATAAAAAAATACCTATGGGTCTGTTAGGATCTTGAATTCCAGCTCTTGCTCTAAGTACACATCTAGATATTTTTTGAATTGCTTCAGATTGTCCAATAACTTTTTTTTGAAGTTCATTCTCCATATTGATTATTTTTTCTTTTTCCCCCTCTAGCATTCTTTCTACCGGAATTCCTGTTGATTTAGATATCACTTCTGCTATTTCATCAGGAGATACGTACTTTCTTAAAATCTTCTGCTCTTTCTTCGATTCTAGCATTTTAAGTTTGTTTTCTAGTTGGGGAATCTTACCGTAAGCCAGTTCTCCTGCTTTTGATAATTCACCCTCTCTTTGCAGGATGTTTAATCTATTTCTATTGGATTCAATTGTAGATTTGAGTTTTTGAATATCGTTAATTACATCCTTTTCTCTAATCCAATTATTATTAAAATCTTCAAATTCTTTCTCTAATTTTTTTATTTCTTCTTTAAGATCATTTGTTCTGTCTACAGACTTTTTATCGTTTTCTTTTTTTAAGCTTTCATATTCAATTTTATTTTGTAAAAGTTTTCTCTCAATTTTATCTAGCTTTTCAGGCTTTGAATCAATTTGTAATCTTATACGTGATGCTGCTTCATCCATAAGATCAATTGCTTTATCAGGTAAAAATCTGTCATTAATATATCTTTGAGATAATTCAACTGCGGAGACTATTGCTGAATCTAGAATTTTAACTCCATGATGAACTTCATATTTCTCTTTTAATCCTCTTAAAATGGATATTGAATCATCCAAGCTTGGTTCCTCAACCAAAATTTGCTGAAATCTTCGAGCTAGAGCGGCGTCTCTTTCAATATGTTCTCTGTATTCATTAAGCGTGGTTGCGCCAATACAATGGAGTTCTCCCCTAGCTAAGGCAGGTTTTAATAAATTTGATGCATCCATTGCTCCATCAGTTTTACCAGCACCTACTAAAGTGTGTATTTCGTCTATAAATAAAATAGTTGAATGTTTATTGTTTTCGATATCCTTAAGTATTTTTTTTAATCTTTCTTCAAAATCTCCACGAAATTTTGCTCCAGCAACTAATGAACCTAAATCTAATGAAATGACTTGTTTTTTTTTTAATGAGTCAGGAATATCATTATTTATAATTCTTAATGCTAATCCTTCAACAATAGCGGTTTTACCTACACCGGGTTCTCCTATAAGTACTGGATTATTTTTTGTTCTTCTTGACAGAACTTGAATACTTCTTCTTATTTCTTCTTCTCTTCCAATTACTGGATCTAATTTTCCCAATTTTGCCAATTCTGTAAGATCTACAGAATACTTTGATAGTTCATCAGAACTAGAATTTTTATTTGTATCGTTAATAGTTTGGCCTTTCCGTAGTTTTAAAATGATAGATTTAAGTATATTCTTATTTAATTTCTTAGTATTCAATAATTGAGTAATCTTTAAATCTTCAAAACATAAAATAGTATACAATAAAATTTCAGGAGAAATAAATGAATCGTTAAATTCATCTTTTCTTGTTTTTGATAATTCTAAAACCTTAATTAGTTCATCTGAAAGAAAAACATTAATATTCCTTCCAAGAACTTTAGGTATATTAGAAATTTCTTTTTCAACTAAATCTACAAGATTCGATTTATCTAATTGTAAATTTTCAATTATATCCTCGATAAAACTATTAGAATCATTAAAAATACTAAAAATTAAATGTTCGACTGAAATTTGTTGATTGTTTAGTGATACCGCTTTATTTTGTGCTTGATTAATTAAGAATTTACTTTTATCGTTGAATTGATCAAAATTCATGATTTATTTTGATGATATTAAATCAAAATCTCAAGTACTTTATTGGAAAAAAAAAAAAATAACTTACCCTTAGATGGATTAGTAGTATTGGACTTAACAAATGTACTATCAGGTCCTTTTGCTACCTTAATATTGTCTGATTTGGGAGCCAAGGTAATAAAAATAGAAAAACCCGGTGGGGATGATTCAAGAGGTTATGGCCCTTTTGCAAATGGAAAATCTGGATACTTTATTTCGTTAAACAGAGGAAAAAAAAGTATTTGTTTAGATTTAAAAAAAAAAAAGGAAAAGCAAATTTTTGAAAAAATTCTGTCTAAATCAGATGTTCTTATAGATAACTTTAAGCCTGAAACTTTGGTAAAACTCGGCTTTTCTTGGAAATATTTGTCCAAGAAATATCCTAGATTAATTCACAGTAAAATTACTGGATTTGGAGAAACGGGCCCACTTAAAGACCTTCCAGCTTATGATATAATTGTTCAAGCCATGGGAGGATTAATGAGTATTACTGGAAAGGACGAAGAAAATTTAGTAAGAGTTGGTACTTCTATCGGAGATATTGCTGCAAGTTTGTTTGCAGTTATTGGAATATTAAGTCAATTAATTAGACGAAATAAGACAAATTCTGGCTCTAAACTAGATTTAAGTATGTTAGATTGTCAGGTTTCAATTTTAGAAAATGCAGTTGCAAGATACTCAATCGAAGGTAGAAATCCTAAACCACTAGGGACTGATCACCCTTCCATTTCACCGTTTGGTGCTTTTAAAACAAAAGATGGGCTAATGGTTCTTGCAATTGGAAATGACAGATTATTTGAAAAATTTTGTAATGTTTTAAAAAATAAAAAATTAGCAAAGAAATATTCTACCAATAAAAAAAGAAATGATAATCTCAATAATTTTAAAAAGGAATTAGAGTTAATTTTTAAGAAAAATAAAACGTCATTTTGGATCAAGAAATTAACAATTAATAAAATACCATGTGCAAAAATTAATTCAGTCAGCGAAATAACACGTAATAAACAAATATTACATAGAAAAATGATTTCTGACTATCCCGAGAAACTTGGGAAACTAAAGGTTGCGCACACTCCATTCAATTTTGATTTTGTTAAAAATAAGCCACAAATAAAGTTAGCACCAAATTTAGATGAGCATAGAAACGAAATTTTAAAATTCTTTGGAATAAATTAATCCCAAGGGCCTCTTTTTAAAAAAACTGATTTTCCTTTTTTAGTAATAGTTTTTTTAATTTTATTGTTGAAGATATATGAATAAAACAATCCAAATACAAAACCACCAATATGAGCAACCCATGCAACATTGGATTCTTGATTACCAAGATTAAGAAATTGAAATAAAAACCAAAAAATCAAAAGTATAAAAGCTGGGACTCTAATTGTAAAAAAAATAAAAAAAGGGACTAAAACAAGAACTTTTGCTTTTGGAAATAAATGAAGATAAGCACCTAGAACTCCTGCGATTGCTCCGGAAGCTCCTATCAATGGAATATTGGAGTTTATATCCAATAATCCATGACTTATAGAAGCAACAACACCGGATAAGATATAAAACAATATAAATTTTTTGGACCCCATTTTATCTTCAACATTATCTGCAAAGATCCAAAGATAGAGCATATTACCTAAAAAATGCATCCAACCACCATGCATAAAAATAGAGGTTATTAGGGTAAATGTAGGTAAAAGAAAAGGTAAATCTGAACCTAAAAAGAAAGATTTTGGCTTAAAACCAAAATAATAGGTAAAATAATTTGAATTTTCTAAAGACAATTGAATAAAAAATACAATTGAACATAAAATTAATATTAGAGACCTTATGTGTGTTTTATTTTTTGTTGGATTGTCGTCTTTTAAAGGTATCATTATATAACTTTCTGTTGTGCTATTTTGGTTTTACCAAGTATTATTAAAAAGGTATTCTTATCGATAATATCAGAAAAAACTTTCGATTTAACGTCTATCCCTCCAGTGAAATGACCGAAAGAGGGTAGAATACAAAAATCTCTCGAAACTACAAAACACTTGTATGAATATGAAGAGTTATTAATTTTTATAATTGTTTTAGGATGAAAATGTCCAGAAAATTCAAAAGAATCCTTTGAATTATCTTTGCTTTTAATGTGCTTAAAACTTAAATCATTTTCCTGAAAACTATTAAAAAATTTGCCCCCAATCTTATCTTTACTAAAAAGTTTTTTATCATGATTTCCTGTTACCCATTTAAAATCAACTGTTTCAGTAATTTTGTTTAACTCTATTATTTCTTGGTTATTCATGTTTAAAATTGAAAATCTATCATGAAAATTATCGCCCAAAGTTATAACTCTTCTTGGTTTATAAATTTCAATAACTTTCTTTAGTTTATACAAAGTCTCTTTAATATCATAAGGTGGAATTTGGAATCCACTTAAATTTAAAGATTTAGCTTTGCCAAAATGAAGATCAGCTAAAACTATAGTTTTAGTTTGCTCGATGAATAGAACACCTGTTTTGTCAAAATAAATATCATAATTTAAAATTTTTTTTTTTAAATTATTTTGCATTATAAAATTTCATTCGCTTTTGTTTTTTCTTTTTCCATTATTAATGATTTTGAAAATTCAGACACTTCAGAGAGTCTTTTAAAAAAGAATTTCAAATTTTTAATCTTATAAATCTGACTTGATTGTATAAAATAATTGTTAATTTCCTCAGATGTTATTCTTAGGATTATGTGATTTGGTTCATATTTCATCAAAGTATCAAATATTAAATCACAATTGATGAAGTTTTTTCTTGGTTTGGTATAAATATTATTTTTCAGCACTAAACCGCTAATCAAAGCAATTTCTTTAAAAATTCTTTTAGCTAATGCAGTATTTAAAAAATTAACATTATTAAATTCCTTTTTAAAAAAAAAAATCAAATCTTCTTTTTGAATATCTATTTTTTCATTAAAAAACAAACCAAAGGAATAATCATTTAATATGTAATTAATTGTAAAAATCTTTTTTTCATTGAAGTAATCTATTAAAAAGTTTGTTAAAGTTTGGTTTGTTTCTCTACCTAAAAATGTATGGAAGAAAATATATTCTCCAGATTGATAAGGAAATTTTTCAATTAAAATTTTATTTTTTGTTGGAATTTCCGACATTTTTTTTTGTTTAAGTAAAAACTTTCTGATTTCATAGGGAAATTTAGAGAATTGTTTATCTTGCAAAATTCTTAAAATTTCTTCAGACAAATTTGATTTTAGTGGCATGCTTCCCCCCCGGTAAACAGGCACTTTTTTCGATTTTTTTGTTTTTGAAATAACTATTATCTCGTCATTTTTAATTTTTAAACACACCAAAGTTAAACCTGCAAAAATAAAAGTGTCTTTTTCTTTAATCGAATTTAAAAATGATTCCTCTACTGTTCCAAGGACTTTGCCTTTTAATGTTCTTATTTTTATGTTGCTGGAATCAATAATTGTTCCTGCATTCATAAGAATATTTCTCTTACTATGCTCGTCCTTAATTACAAATTTACCATTATTTAGTTTCTTTAGTTTTTTAATATCTTTGCAATTTTGAAGAGCGTAGCCACCATGATGAATAAATGACAAAATTTCATTAAAATCCTTTTTAGATAAATTTTTATAAGGAAATGTGCTCTTAACTATTTCAAAAATTTTATCTTCGGAAAAACTTGAATGACAAGATATCAGGAGTAGGTGTTGACATAGAACATCTTTTGCTCCGTTTTTCTCTAAGATACGGTCATATTTCTTGGAAAAAATTAATTGTTTAAGTGCTACACACTCTAAATATTCAAATTTGTTGGTTGGAATTAATAATGACTCAGAAATAGAGTTATATTGGTGATTCGATCTGCCTGTTCTTTGTATTATTTTATTAACGCTTTTTGGTGCGCCAATATTTATTATTTTGTCTATATTTTTCCAATCTATACCCATTTCTAATGACGAAGTGCTAACAACACAGTTAATATTACTAACTTTAAATTTTTTTTCGGTTTCCATTCTTATATTTTTAGAAAGTGAACCATGATAAATTCCTATTTTTAAATCTGGATAAACTAAGAAAAGATTTTTATAAAGTATTTCGCATTGAGCTCTTGTATTAACGAAAATTATTGTTTTTTTATTTTTTATAATATCGTAAATTTCACTTAAGGCATGATCCACAGAATGTCCATAGTCTGGCATATTCTTTAAAACAAGGATATCTACTTTAATTTTCTTTAAGAATTTATTGGTAATAATCTTTGTCTTTTTTTTAAATGAAACCCAGTTCGACAGGTATTTATAATTTTGAATATTTGTTGAGGATGCAAAAATTCCTATTTTTTTATTCACATTGATTATTTGAGAAATAGCTAAAGCAAGCTGATCACCTCGCTTAGTATTTATTATTTCGTTTAATTCGTCTATTGCAAGATATGTCGTATTTTTAAAAATTTGATCAACTTCTTTTCTTGTAATCATTAATGCAAGTGATTCAGGTGTTGTAAGAATAATTTCCTCGGGTTTTTCAATTTGTTTTTTTTTATAAATATAAGAATCATCCCCAGTTCGTTTGCCAACCCTTATTTTAATGTTGAGATCTGAGACTATTTTGTTTAAATTTTCAAACAAATCTGAAATTATTGACTTAAGTGGAGAAATATAAATTATTCTAGATTTTTTTTTTTGGAGTTGATCAATTAGTAAAGGAAGAAATAATGTAATTGTTTTTCCGGTCCCTGTATCAGAGGATATAAGAAATCTTTTAAAAACATTATTTTGGACTTCTTCTATAAAATTTTTTTGGTAATTAAATAAAGTCCATCCTCTTTTTTTTAAAAAGAAATGAAACTTATCTGGTAAATTAATTTTATTCATCTAAAACAGTAATAATTATAATATGATATGAGAAAAACAAATATTAATTGGTTAAAAAAAAAAAGAGAAGGCCTTTATTGTGTTCCTGGAAATTTTTTCATTGACCCTGTTTTTCCTGTTGACAAAGCATTAATTACCCATGCTCATACAGACCACGCAAGACCAAATAATAAATCCATTTTTTCCTCAAAGGAAACTATTGAATTAATGCATTTAAGGTATGGAGAAAGTTATTGTTCAGACTTTCAAATTGCATATTTTGATGAAAAAATCAAAATCAACGATGTTACTGTTCAAATTCTTCCAGCTGGCCATATTCTTGGTAGTATTCAGTTTTTAATAAATTATAAAGGTTACAGACTTTTGATTAGTGGAGATTATAAAAGAACAGAAGATAAAACTTGTTTGAGCTATGAACCCGTAAAATGTGACACATTTATTACAGAAGCGACTTTTGGACTACCAATTTTTAATCATCCAAATGATCAAAGTGAGGTTAAAAAATTAATTAAATCAATAAAAGAGAACGAAAATAAAACTCATCTAATTGGAGTATATGCTTTAGGCAAATGCCAAAGACTTATAACTTTATTGAGGAATCATGGTTACGATGAGACAATCTATTTACATGGTGCTTTGACAAAAATATCAAAGTTTTATTCTAAGAATAATATTAAATTAGGAAACATTTCTAATATTTCTGAATGTTCAAAATCTGAATATGCCAATAAGTTAGTTCTTTGTCCTCCTTCTTCATTAAACGATAAGTGGTCGCAAAAATTTAAAAATGTAGTAAAAGGCTATGCCTCTGGATGGATGAGAATAAGACAAAGAGTTAAACAAAAAAATATAGAACTTCCATTAATACTATCTGATCATGCAGATTGGGGTGAAATTTTAAAAACAGTAAATGACGTTAATCCTAATGAAGTATTAGTGACTCATGGAAGAGAAGAAGCTTTAGTTAATTATTTAACAAAAAAAAATTTTAAAAGTAGTGCTTTAAATTTAATTGGATTCGAAGACGAGAATGAATGACTTTGCAGAATTATTGAATGACTTAATCTTGAGTCCATCTAGAAAAAAAAAAATAGACTTGTTAAAAATTTTTTTTTGCAAGTCAAATCTTAAAGACAAAGGTTGGGCTTTTTGCATTTTAACAAATCGAATGGACAGAAAATTTATAAGTGTAAAAGAATTAAAAGAATTGATTGTTGAAAATTCTGATGAAGATTTATTTAGATTTTCCTATGACTATGTAGGTGATCTTGCTGAAACGATCTCCTTGTTGTGGGAAAGTAACAATGAAAAGAATATAAAAATAAATCTTCATGAATTCATGGAAATTTTTTCAAATTTTGATCACAAAAATAAGCTTAAGACTAAACTTAAATATATTCTAGATCGGTCATCTGAAAATCAAAGATATACCATTATTAAAATTTTAACCGGAGGTTTAAGAGTAGGTGTTTCAAATGGATTGATTAAAGAAGCGTTAAAATTATCTGGTGTTAGAGAAAAATCTGAAATAGAAGAGTTCTGGCACGGTTTTAAATTACCATGCACTGACTTATTTGAATGGTTAGACGGAAAAAAACTTCCAAGATACATCAATAGAAAAAAATTATTTAATTCTTTTATGTTAGCAAATAATTACAATTCCAATGAATTTAAAAGTTATAAAATAGATGACTATATTGCAGAATTTAAATGGGATGGTATTCGAGCCCAAATAATATTTTCAGAAGATGGGAAAATTTTCTCAAGGAATGGGGAAGACATTACTAATTCATTCTGTGATATCAACACATTTACTAAAGGTTATTTTGTTGTTGATGGAGAAATAGTTGTAAAAAAAAATAACAAAGTTTTATCTTTCAATCATCTTCAAAAAAGAATTGGTAGGAAAAATCCTTCTAAAAAACTTATTGAAGATTATCCAATTCATTTTATTGCATATGATATACTTTTTTATACTAGTGTTGATTGTAGAGCGTTATCTTTAATTGAAAGAAAAAAATATCTCAATAGATTTATTAATATTTGTAAATTAAGCAATATTTCGACATCATCTTTAATTAAATTTTCAAGTTGGGATCAGTTACAAAATATCAAAGAAACTTCCCTTAATAACCATATTGAAGGTGTGATAATTAAAAAAAAGACTAGCCTATATAAAAAAGGTAGAGTTGTTGACGGTTGGTATAAATGGAAAAGAAATCCTTTTTCTGTTGATTTTATTATTATGTATGCACAACGTGGTCACGGTAAAAGGTCTTCATTTTACTCAGACTTTACTTTTGGTTGCTGGGTTGACGAACAATTTACCAAACTTGTTCCAGTTGGAAAAGCATATTCAGGGTATACAAATGATGAGCTCAAAAGTTTAGATCGTTGGGTTAGAAACAACACAGTTGAAAGATTTGGTCCTGTTAGGTCCTTAAAGCCTGGATTAGTAGTTGAAGTATCCTTTGACAATATTAATTATTCCTCAAGACACAAATCAGGGGTGGCTTTGAGGTTTCCTAGATTTTCAAGAATTCGCTGGGATAAACCAATATCTCAGGTTTGTTCATTAAAATACATAAAAGACTTAATTAATTAACTTGAAAGTTCTACTTTTGTTCTTATAATGAAATATGAGGAAAAATTTAGTGAAAAACAAAGTAAAATTGATTAGTGCGTCAGCAGGTTTTCCTTCGCCTGCAGAAAATTATGTTGAGGAAAAATTAAATTTAAATAGTTATTTAATTAAAAACAAAGAATCTTCTTTCTTTGTAAGAGTATCTGGTGACTCTATGATTAATGTAGGTATCTTTGATAATGACATATTGATTGTAGATAGATCATTAGACCCCAAAAGACAATCAATAGTTATAGTGTCGATAGATGGAGAGTTAGTAATAAAAAAGCTGATGAAAGATGAATCAAAAAACTATTACTTAAAATCTGAAAATAGTAATTATCCAAATATAAAGTTAAATTCAAACAGAGATACTATTATATGGGGCGTTGTTACCTATGTGATACACAGTTTAAGTTAAAATTGTGATAGCTTTATTAGATTGTAATAACTTCTATGTGTCTTGTGAAAGACTATTTAATCCAAGATTAATTGGAAAGCCTGTTGTGGTTCTTTCAAATAATGATGGTTGTATTATTTCTCGCTCTGATGAAGCTAAAGAAATTGGAATAAAAATGGGAGAACCATTTTTTAAAATTAGAAGTACCTTATTAAATAATAGAGTAACAGTACGATCTTCCAATTATTCATTCTATGGAGATATTTCAAATAGAATTATGAATATTTTAAAAGAAGATCTCTCAGAGGTTGAAGTTTATTCAATAGACGAGGCATTCTTTAATTTGAAAAAAATCCAAAATAGAGAAGATAAGTGTTTTGATCTTGCTAATAAAATATTAAAATGGACTGGAATTCCAGTCAGTATCGGAATAGCTGAAACAAAAACCCTAGCAAAAATAACTAATAGAGTAATTAAAAAAAAGAAGCGATATAAGAACATAAGTTTTAATTATAGTAATGTCTTAGAGGTAAATAAAAGTAATGATTTATTGTATATATTAAAAAATACAGAAGTTGAGGATGTATGGGGAGTTGGTAAAAAATTATCAATATTTTTAAAGAAAAATAATATTAATAATGCCCATGACTTAAAAGAGTGCGATGAGAATTTTATTAGAAAACAGAAAGGTGTTGTACTACAAAGAACTGTTCTCGAGTTGAGAGGTACAAAATGTAATTATATTCAAATCACTGTACCTATTAAAAAATCGATTTGTGTTTCGAGGTCATTCGGCAATAAATTGATTAGTTACGATTCCATAAGAAGCGCATTGATCGTTTATACACAGAAAGCAGCCTCTAAAGTAAGAGTAAATAATTTATTTTGCAGAGTTATAACTGTATTCTTAAAAACCTCTAGGTATGAAAAAAATTTTTATGCAAATAGCAAAACATACACTTTAATTGAACCGACAATTGATTTAAGAGTTATTTGGAAAACTGCAGAAAATTTATTAAAAAGCATATACAAAAACCGTCATTTATATAGCAAGGTTGGAATTATACTATCTGAATTTCATGATGCAAAATCTATACAACAATCGTTGATAAAAAGTAAATATAATCTAGAAGTGAAGAACAATGAAACAGTACTAATGAAATTAATTGACAATGTTAATAGTAGGTTTGGATATGGTAAATTAAGATTATCATCAGATTGTAATAAGAATTTTTTTTCCAAAGAAAACAACAGAAAAGATCAAGATTCAGCTTGGCAGATGAAATCCAATTATCGTTCACCTTGCTATACTACAAGTTGGTGTGATATACCAATAGTGAAGGTTTAAAAATGGATCAAAAAGACCAAAAAAAACTTGCTTCGGCAATTGTGTTGAAAGCAAGAGAAGAATGCAGAGCAAAGAGAATAGACCCTTATATTGCAGTAGGTGCCTTTATCGACGAAACAATAAGAGAGTTATCACAAGTAAATTCAGACGAAAAAGTTTCTGAGTTTCTAATTAGTATAGCTGGAAAGGTCAAATTAGGTATGTACAGGAAAAAAAAATCAATTTGATTTAATTTTTTCAATTAGTTTATCGATTTCTTGATACCTGGGGCTATCATCCTTAATTTCTTTTAAAAGTTTTTTTGCATTTTTAGATAATTTCTTCCCAACATCAAACTCATTGGATTGACAAAGCACTCCTTTTTTATTTTTTTTATAATAATCAGATAATTTGTAAAAAGTTTTCATTGAGCGCTGGGAAACATTTTTTAAAACGTTCATTTTAAGATTTTTTGGATAGGCAGTATCTAAACTATTTGGTTGAGATAAACCATTTACAACGTATTTTTTTAGCAAATTGTATGCTTCAAATGATATAACTCTTTTTTCACTAAAATATGTTTTGTTAATATGATTTTTTGCTTTATTATATATATTAAAGATACCCATTTTTACAATATAATGTATAATTTGGGTGAAGTAAATACTATATATTGATTATTAATGGAAAACGTAATAAATACATTTAATCTAGAAATACTTTATAATCTTTTACCATATATCGGTGATACCAAATATTTGGTAATTATTTTTTGCGCTATTTTTTTAATTATTTTTATATTAATCACTATTTTTGCAAAGAAAAATGCAATTAAGAAAAATAAAGATGTTACACGAAAACAACCAAATTTAGACGACATCATTGATAAAAGAGATATTAAAGTTTCTGATGACAACGAATTTGTAGATGTTCTTGTTGCTATAGAGGAAGAAATGACAGCTATTAGAGAGCTATATGTCGGGGGATATATAAGTAAAGGAGTTTATATTTCAGAAACGGATAGACTATATGAAAAGGCAAAAATATTTGGTGTTTAATTGAAAGATTAGATGATACCTTTATTAAAGTATTGTAAAAATAATTGAGTTTACAAATAATGACTAAATTTACAGATCATATTCATAGTGAAATTCTAAATATTGCTGAAAAAAATTTGAATTCAGATCAAGGGATCTCTAACGATAAATTTGATAATATTTTAACAGATATTTCCGTTTGTATGGAAAAGTTAGGAATTAAAGAGAATATCATTGATGAAGTTACATCATCTTTATCAACAAAATTTAATACACTTGTCCAAAGCGGTTTGACTCCAGAAAATTCTATAAAAGAAACATTTGAATCTTTATCTGACATCATAAATTCAAATTTATCAACTGATGCTTCAGTCGAAAAATTAAGTACTGAAAACAGTGGTTACGATTTAAGTTTTGCAAGCTCGATGTCTAATGAAATGTCCATTTTCATTGATGAAGCAATATCTAAGGGCATGTCTACTGAGGAGGCTATTAAGTTTGCAAATAATAAAATAAATCAATCTGCAGAGGAACTTTACGGACCACCAAATGTTTCAGATTATAAAAACGTTGATAATGCAAATGATATTATTATTTCTGAAGAAGAAAAAAATTTAGACAAAATGGAAGCCGACATGGGAGATCAATCAAATAAAATAGAAAGAGCCCCTTTGAACGAAAATACTTCTTTAAGTAATACAGTTATTAATACTGATAATATTTCTGATCCAGATGAGGTTACTTAAATATAAAAAATTATCTCGTCCAAAATTTTTTTATTCATTTGTATCATTATAATTATTTAAATTGGTTTTCTTTAAGTCAAAAATGAAAAGAAGATACAAAATTTTATTAACGAATTTATTGAATTTAAAAAAAAATAAATCTGAATGGTGATATTTTAAAGTTAGAATTTTTAATGTAAGAAGAAAGTATGAGATATAGCCTTGATAACAAAAAATAGAATTTTTATTAATATTAAATTCAGCTTTATCAAATAGTATAATCTTGTTGAAATTTTTATTTTTTTTAACATATTAAAAGTGTGGAGATTCGAGATGGTACAATGTTAGTTGCACCTTTCCACCAACTTAATTTTTTTGAAAGGATTTCGTATGGATGATGCTAGCAAATGCCCCGTTATGCACGGTTCGGCAACCAATAATAAAGGTCTAAGTACTTCAAACAAAGATTGGTGGCCTAATCAATTAAATATCAATATTCTTCATCAACACGACAAAAGATCCAATCCAATGAGTCCTAACTTTGATTATCGAAGCGAATTTAAAAAATTAGATTTCAAAGCACTTAAAAAAGATTTGACTGACTTGATGACCGACTCAAAAGACTGGTGGCCAGCAGATTACGGTCATTATGGTCCTTTTTTTATTAGATTGACCTGGCATGCAGCCGGTACATACAGAACATGGGACGGCCGAGGCGGAGGTGGTACTGGTGACCAAAGATTTGCTCCTCTAAACAGTTGGCCAGACAACGGAAATCTTGATAAAGCAAGAAGACTTCTTTGGCCTGTTAAACAAAAGTACGGAAGTAAAATAAGTTGGGCTGATTTATTCATATTAGCTGGGAATGTCGCAATAGAATCAATGGGCGGTAAAACCTTCGGTTACAGTGGCGGTAGACCTGATATTTGGACTCCTCCAGAAGATATTTACTGGGGAAAAGAAAATGAATGGTTGAAGAACGAAAGATACACGGGTGAAAGAATATTAGAGACACCTCTTGGAGCCGTCCAAATGGGGTTAATTTATGTCAATCCACAAGGTCCAGACGGCAAACCCGACCCATTAGCAAGTGCTCATGATATTAGAGAAACGTTCGCACGTATGGCTATGAATGACGAAGAAACTGTAGCACTTACAGCAGGCGGACATACTTTTGGCAAAGCTCACGGAGCAGCCTCAGAGGATAATGTTGGTCCTGAACCGGAAGGCGCGCCAATTGAACAAATGGGTTTTGGTTGGAAAAATGTTCACGGAGTCGGCAAAGGTGGTGATGCCATTACCAGCGGAATTGAAGGTCCATGGACAGCAAATCCTACTAAGTGGGATAATGGATATTTCAAATTACTATTTAAGTATGATTGGGAATTAGTCAAAAGCCCAGCTGGCGCATTTCAATGGCATCCGATTAACCCTGATAAAGAAGACCTAGCTCCAGACTCAGCAGATCCCTCTAAACTAGTTACTACTATAATGACAACTGCTGACATGGCGATGAAAGAGGATCCAGCTTACAACAAAGTGTCCAGGAACTTTTTAGAAAACCCTGATTATTTTGCAGACACTTTTGCAAGAGCATGGTTCAAGCTTTTACATAGAGACATGGGCCCAAAAACCAGATATTTGGGACCTGAGATTCCAAAAGAAGATTTAATTTGGCAAGATCCTGTTCCTAATGGTAACGCTGATTTTAACATAAAAGCTGCTAAAAAAGAACTTTCTGAGTGTGGGTTGTCAATTCAAGAAATGGTGGAAACAGCATGGGCAAGCGCTTCGACATATCGTCATACCGATATGAGAGGAGGAGCTAATGGTTCAAGAATTCGTCTTTCACCTCAAAAAGACTGGGAGGTTAATAAACCTGACCAATTAACAAAAGTATTAGATGTATACAACCAAATTGCTGACAAAGCTAAAGCATCAATAGCGGATATAATTGTTCTCGGTGGAAACGTTGCCATAGAAAAGGCCTGTGGAGTTGAAGTTCCATTTACACCTGGTAGAGGTGATGCAACTCAGGAAATGACGGATGTAGATTCATTTGCCGTCTTAGAACCCTTAAGTGATGGTTTCAGAAACTATGAAAAACAAGATTTCAAAGTTAGTCCAGAAGAAATGCTATTAGATAAATCTCAATTGCTAGGCTTAACAGCTCCAGAAATGACAGTTTTAGTTGGAGGCTTTAGATCTCTGGGAATAACCACAGAAAGAAATGGAATGTTTACTAATGATATTAATGATTTATCTAATGACTTCTTCGTTGATTTATTAGATATGTCAACTGAATGGAAACCAGGTAAAAACAAAAAATCTTTTAGTGGTTATGATCGTAAAACAGGAGAAAATAGTAAATATGCAACACGTGTGGACTTAATCTTTGGATCAAACTCTCAATTAAGGGCGATTTCAGAAGTCTATGCATGTGATGATTCTAAGGAATTATTCATTAATGACTTTATTCAAGCGTGGAATAAGGTAATGAATGCAGACAGATTCGATCTTGAAAAATAAGTTGTAATATAAGAGTGTTTGCAATAGTAAACACTCTTTACAAAACTACGCTAAATCCTTCAAACTCAGGGTGCCCAACATATATTTCTTTGCTTTGACCGGCGTTTTTGTGGGCCTCCCGAAATGATTCTGATTTAGTCCAATTGATAAAGTCTATTTCGGATGACCATGTACTGTGTGAAGCGTAAATTGTGAATTCATCATTTTCTTTTCCTTTTATTAAATTAAAATTTATAAATCCTTTGACTTCACTTAGTTTTGAATCTCTTTCTTTCCAGATTTTTTCAAAGATGTCCTCTTTGCCTCTGACGATTTTGAATCTATTCATTGCAATGTAAGTTGTAGTTTCCATAAGCATAAATTTATTATTTTAAATATATTATTCAATTCTTTTATATAAAACCTTCATACTGATATTATTTACATGAATAAAGTCTGTTTTTAAAATAAATTTTACAAATACATAATAATAACTTTTAATAAGCTAAAAAATAAGGAGAAATATGAAAAAAACTTTGATAACCATTTTAATCACCAGCTTTATATCATCCCAACTAGCATCAAATGAAATTTATAAAACTAATAACGAATCTGTTTATTTAAATTTATTATCTAGATTTGAATGCGTGAGAGGTCCTAATATAAATAAGCCCAGTTGGGTATGCAATGAAAAAGCTCCAAAAGGATGGGCCAAATTTTATGGTGAGAAATTAAAGAAACAAAAAAACAAACGTAAGAAATTTGCAAGGAATTAATTTATGAAATGAGATTTTTTGATGAAAAATTTTCTATATTTTTATTACTTCGACTAGATTATCTGAGAAAGTTGGAGCGTTTCCCATATCTGCTAAATTAGCTGAGCTTATACTGTTAACTGTTCCATCGTTGAGTTGTCTCCAATATCCGAGTGTGGAAACGACAATACCTGACGAAACATCAGATGTTATTTTAGCAACACCTTTATAAGAACCTCTGTCATTAAATACTTTTACATTATCACCATCTTTAATATTTCTTTGTTTTGAATCAATTTCGCTTATTAAAACAAATTGGTCTCCCTGAACCCTCTGCTTGTCTGTCATATTTGCATAACACGAATTTAAAAATGCATGACTTTTTGGAGTTATTACGTTTAAAGGATATTTTTTGGCAAGTTGCGGGTTAGTTTGTTTTGACTCAAGTTGAGGAACATAATCCGGAAGAGGAGGGAGATCTTGACCTGGTTGATAATCCTCGTACATTTGTCTGAATGGACCGGCAACAAAATTTTTCACATCTTTTAGAATAAACTCACATTTACCTGATTCTGTAGGGAACTTACCATCTTTGTGGGGTGCTCGTGTATCTTTGCAACCAACATTTAATCTTGCAAACCCTTTTACCTTCAATTTTTCAAGTGTAATTCCCTCACACGCAGGTGCTGACCAATCCACATAGTTTTCTAAACATTTTTCATCACTCCAACTGAATTGATCTTCTTTTAAATTCATCTTTTTTGCTAATCTCCTGAATATTTCATAATTTGGTAAAGCTTCTCCTGGTGCATCAACACATTTCTCATTGTATGTTAGGTATAAGTGACCCCAGGATAATATCATATCTTCATGTTCTGCACCCATTGTCGCGGGTAGAAGAATATCTGCATAAGATGCTGTGTCAGAAATAAAATGTTCAGCAGAAACTAAGAATAAATCTTCTCTCTTTAAACCTTTAATTATTTTTTCCGTTTCGGCTGCTTGGGTAACAGGGTTAGCGTTCCAGCACATCATGGACATAATTGGTTTGTCCTTTTCTATATTTTCCCCTAGTAAGGCTCTTCCAATCTGGAGAGCGTTAACAACTCTTGTCCCTTTAGGGATTAAATCCGGTCTGCATATAACATCAAATTTGTACGGATGTTCCCACACAGGAAATTGAGTGATTCCTCCACCAACATGTTTCCATGCACCAGTTAATGCTGGTATACAGGTAACAGCTCTAATTGTTTGCCCACCTCCATAATGTCTCTCAAGTGCAACTCCAATTCTTATTCCAACTGGTTGAAATGTAGCAATTTCTTGAGCCAATTTTTTAATATCTTCTTCACTAATTCCGGTTATTTTAGACGCCCATTTAGGATCTTTATCTTTAACATGCTCTTTTAACTCTTCAAATCCATTTGTATGATTATTTATATAATCCATATCTGTTAGATCGTTATAAATAATATGATTTATCATTGCTACTGCCAAAGCGCCGTCTGAACCAGGAATTGGTTCGATATGCCAATCAGCTTGTTTAGCAGTTCTAGATTTATATGAATCAATTACAACAACTTTGGCTCCTCTTTTTTTAGCTTCTTGAATAATTGTCCAATGATGAAGATTGGTACTTACACTGTTACAAGCCCAAATAACAATGTATTTACTGTGAATGTAACTCTCAGGATCTAATCCAGCTGTTGGTCCTATCGTGGTTAGCCAAGCTGTACATGAACCTTCCCCGCAAAAAGTTCTCTCACAAACAGTTGCACCAAGAGCATTAAAGAAAGAGTCACCTCCATTTAAACCATGAACTAAACCTTGATTTCCCAAATAACTATAGGGAATAATTGATTCAGGTCCATACTCATTAATTAGAGACTTCCATTTTGATGCAATTGTTTCTAGTGCTTCATCCCAAGTGATTCTTTCAAATTTTTTCTTTCCTTTTTTCCCAACACGTTTATGGGGATATAATAAACGATCTGGATGATAGTGTCTTTTTTCGTAGTCTTTGAGTTTGACACAAAGTACACCGTCAGTCATAGGGTGATCAGGGTTTCCTCTAACACTAAGAAGCTTATTGTCTGCAACTTCATAAATCATTGCACATGTATCGGGGCAGTCATGAGGGCAACCACCAAAATGTTTTTTTATGGAATAATCATCCATACAAATCTCCACATAATTCCAGGTTACACTATTTTATTAAAAAACAAAATTATTTTTAAATTTCTTAAATTACAATGGAGAATTTTCGTTATTTTTTTTCTTTTAAGTACCTGTCTGTGATGTGTTTTTCGAAGTATTTTAAATTTAGTTTTTCACCTGTCACATTTAATAAAAGTTCGTCAATTTTATAATAATTACCGTGGTTATGAATATTTTTTTTCAACCAATTGATTATTGGTAAAAAATTTCCTTTTTTTAAATCGTTTTCTAATTTAGGATTTTGTTTTTTTATACAATCAAAAATCTGAGCTGCAATAAATGCTCCAATACTATAAGTAGGAAAATAACCAAAATCTCCACCAAACCAATGAATATCCTGCAAACAACCGTTTTGGTCACTATCAACTTTTATATTGAATATATTATAAAATTCTTGATTCCACAGTTCCGGAAGAAACATTACATCAAAGTCCTCTTCAATAATCTTTTTTTCAATTTTGAACCTATGCATTATATGAAGAGGATAATGAACTTCGTCAGCATCTACTCTTATATAGTTCTTTTTTACCTGCTTTCTGTTTCTATAAATATTTTCTTGATTCCAAGTAGGATTTTTCTTCCCAAAATTATTCTTGATTATTTTTTCGATTAAATGGCTTACTTGTAGAGATTTAATAATTTGCATTTCAATAAAAAGTGATTGGCTTTCATGAAGTGACATTCCTCCAGATGAGCCTAATGGCTGATGCAACCATTTTTTAGGTAGTCCTTGTTCATAAATAGCGTGACCAGTTTCGTGCATAAGAGCATCAAAGCAAGAAAATGAGTCTGCATGATTATATCTTGTAGTAATTCTAATATCTTCAGAACTTCCACCGCAAAAAGGATGTGAACTTTTATCAATTCTTCCGCGAGAAAAATCAAAGCCAAGTTTTTTCATAAAATCTTTTGATAGTTCAAATTGTTCTGATTCTGAGAGATTTTCGGTAAAAGAAATTGTTTTATAGCTTCTTTGTTTTTCTAAAATTGACGGGATATTCTTTTTTAAAAACGATTCTATCCTAGAAAAAATTTTTGTAATGCGTGAAGAGGTCAGTGATCTATCGTATTTAGATAATAAACAATCATATTTTGTTTTATCCTTTTTTTGAGATAGTATTTCAGACTCAATCTTTATTACATCAACAAGCTTTTTAAATGATTTTTTAACTAAATTAAAATTTGATTTTAGTTTAGCTTTTCTCCATTCACCTTCACACAAAATTGCAAGTGAAGTTTTTTTTTTTATATATTCATATGGAATGAAATCAAAGTATTCAAACTTATCTTTCATTAAATTAAGGTTTAATTTATCTTCTGGACTTAGAATGGAATCATTAATCTTTTTAAATAATTCTTTTTTTTTAATTTGATCAAAAATACTTTTTTTGTAATCAAGAATTTTTTGTATTTGTCTAACACGCTGATTTCTTGATTTTTGTGGCATATATGTAGCCATGTCCCAATTTAAGATACCATTAATATCATTTAGTAAACTTTGCTCTTCAAAAAGATTTTTAAGTTTTACATAGGTCATTGTCTTAATTTACATATAAATATTTAAGTGTTTCTTATTTTTATTTATTTAGTAATTATTGGTAATAAATAAAGAATTTATTATTTCTGTTATCACATTGTATTTTGAAATTGTTTATAAAAGTTATATTATTAAGTAACATTTTTCTTACAAATAAATTTTAAAAAATTGACGAAATGAAAGAGATTTTTTACCCCATTTTAGCCTTTTCTCCAATCTTTTTAGCTGGAATTCTTTTGATTGTTTTTAGAATTGCAGCTAAAATTGCAATGCCCCTAGTTTTTATATTTACTAGCATTATTTCTTATTTTATTTGGGGAATGAGTGAAGCCAGAATTTTAGCCTCAACTCTTCAGGGCCTAATTATTAGTATAAGTATTTTATGGATTATTTTCGGTGCTATTTTGTTATTAAACACACTAAAATATTCAGGTGCAATAAACACTATCAGATCTGGATTTTCTGACATAAGTAAAGATAGAAGAGTTCAAGTTATTATAATCGCGTGGTTGTTTGGGTGTTTTATTGAAGGAGCTTCAGGTTTTGGTACTCCTGCTGCAGTAGCTGCACCATTGATGGTTGCTGTTGGTTTTCCTCCGATTGCTGCAGTAGTTTTTGGTATGATGATACAATCCACACCTGTTTCTTTTGGTGCAGTAGGAACGCCTTTATTGGTTGGTGTTCAGGGTGGACTAGACAAAATAAGCATTTCTAATAAGTTATTGGACAATGGATTGGAATGGAATTCATTCTTTGATTCTATAGTTATTAAAGTCGCAATAATTCACTCAATTTGTGGACTACTTATGCCAATTTTATTAGTAGTCGTAATGACGAGATTTTTTGGTAAAAAAAAATCTTGGTTTGAAGGTTTATCAATATTTCCTTTTGCAATCTTTGCATCATTGAGCTTCACAATACCATATTTATTAACAGGTATCTTTCTTGGCCCAGAATTTCCATCTATAATAGGAGGATTAACTGGATTATTTATAGTTACAATTGCTACAAAAAGAAAATTTCTTATTCCAAAAGATGAATGGGACTTTCAACCTTCAAAAAATTGGCCATTAAACTGGATTTGTAACCCTCAAAATAAAGAAGTTATAGAAAATAAAAGAAAAATAGGAAGTTTTATGGCCTGGCTTCCTTATTTATTACTCGCTTTACTACTTGTATTTTCAAGAACTTTTGAACCGTTAAAAAAATTTCTACAATCTGTAAATATTAAGTTTGAAAATATTTTAAATGAAGAAAATATAAGTGCAAGTTTTCAATTTTTATATCTTCCTGGGGGAATTTTAATTTTTATTTGTTTTATCACTTTTTTCCTACATAGAATGACTTCTAAGGAAATTAGTTCGTCAATAATCGATTCATCAAAAACTATTTTAAGTGCAGGCTTTGTTTTGATATTTACAGTTCCGCTGGTAAGAATAATGATTAACTCTGGCGTTAATTATAATGATGTTACCAGTATGCCAATTTCTATGGCTCAAGGTGTATCGAACCTGATGGGACAAATATATCCTATATTTGCACCAACTGTTGGTGCCATTGGAGCATTTCTAGCTGGCTCTAATACTGTTAGTAACCTGATGCTTAGTCAATTTCAATATGAAACTGCAAATCTTTTGAACATTTCAGGGGTGTTGATGGTTGCTGCACAAAGTGTTGGAGCAGCAGCTGGAAATATGATAGCTATACATAATGTTGTAGCAGCTTCAGCTACAGTTGGTTTATTTGGAAGAGAGGGTAATGTTTTAAGGATTACTTTAATCCCAACTATTTACTATCTTACCTTATCAGGAATTATCACTTATTGTTTTCTTCACTTTACAAAAGATGATTCAAGAAAAATGAAAATAACAGATGTAAAAACATTTTCGGGTCCAATGGGCATGGGGTTGATAAAATCATATAAATCTGGAAATAAGACATACTGCATTTACAATACAATAGAGGGACAACAAAAAATAATACTAGAGAGCCAAATATTAGAATGCGCAGCTAGCAAATCAGAGTAAAAATTTATGGATCCATGTACTCAAGGTTTGATTGGAGCAACTTTTTCTTCACTATTTTCTAATAAAAAAGATATTCGAAAAGCTTCTTTGTGTGGGGCAATCGGGGGATTAGCACCAGATTTAGATATTTTTATAAGATCCGAAAATGACCAACTTCTTTTTATTGAATACCATAGACATTTTACACATTCTTTATTTTTTGCGCCAATTGGAAGTATATTTATTTCTTTGATAATTTTTACTTGTTTCTACAAGTTAAGAATGTCATTAAGATTTATATACTTGTTTACTTTGATTGGATTTTTGAGTCATGGTTTACTTGATTCCCTTACAAGTTACGGAACATCTCTTTTTTGGCCCCTAAGTCAATCTAGAGTTTCTTTGAATCTAATATCGATTGTAGATCCTATATTTACTTTTACTTTAGTTTTTTTGTTAATTTTTTCCTTGCTTAAAAAATCAACTTCTTTAATAAGATCAAGTATTTTGTTTAGTTTTTTTTATATTTTCCTTTGTTTTCAAAAACATCTACAAGTAAAAGAATTTATTTTTGAAATATCTGAGAGAAGAGGGCACAACATAGAAAGGTTAATTATTAAACCAACAATTGGAAATATAATTCTGTGGAGAAGTGTTTATAGAACAAAAAACAAATATTATGTTGATGCTGTATATGCACCTTTTTTTTATAAACCAAAATTTAAATCGGGAGCTATTTTAAATGCTATTGATAAAGAATCAGTTTTCCCAGAGTTAAAGTCAAATTCAATTCAAAGAGAGGATATTCGGAGATTCTCTTTTTTTTCAGATGATTATATATACATTCATCCATTAAATAAATTTTTAATTGGTGATCTTAGATATGGATTTTTGCCTTATGACGATAAATCTTTATGGGGAATTGAAATAAATACGAAAACTCCTGAAATTCATGTAGATTTTAAAAATTTAAGAAATTTTAATGAAAAATTTTACAAAGAATATTGGAACATGTTATCTGGGAACTATCAATATCAAAGCTTAGAAAATTTCAAATATGAGAATCGTTGATCAACTTTAATGAATTATTTACTAGATATGGCAAATTAATTTTGAATGATTATCTTATTAACATGTTAAAAAAAAAATATATTCTATTAATTTCACCACTTCTTTTTCTTTCATCAAAGATTTCTGCTCTTCCTGCTTGTGATGGAAACTTTGTAAGACATTGCTATGGAACAATCTTTCACCAAAATGGTGAAAAATATGTCGGAGAGATCAAGGATAACAAGTATAATGGTAAAGGATCATACTTATTTATTAACGGAAATGTTTATATTGGTGAGTTTAAAGATGGATTACAAAATGGTCAAGGAACCTTCACATTTGCAAATGGCGATAAATATGAAGGAGGATTTAAAAATGGTTATTACCATGGAAAAGGTTCTTCAACTTTTTCAGACGGAGAGAATTATACAGGAGATTTCGTAGACGACCTTCCTCACGGTGAAGGAACCCATAAATTTTCCGATGGATCAATATATGTTGGACAATTTGTAGATGGTATGAGATCCGGAGAGGGGACAATAACTTATTCGAATGGAGATAAATACACTGGTAGCTTTAAAAAAAACTTATTTGACGGTTATGGAACGTTAACGTTACAAGACGGATCAATAAAAAAAGGAATGTTCAAAGCTAATAAATTTATTGGTAATTCAAAGCAATAGATCCTCAGTTTTAAACAATCGTTGTAAAACTATTTACTTTATTTAACCATGAACTTTTAACAAATATTTAATTAACAGTGTTTATTTTTTCTATTTGCTCTAAAAAAGAAGAATCATCAAGCCTCATTAAAATTGAAGATTTATCATTTAATGCTGATTCTGGAGTTCGATGTAAAATTCCATGTTTTCCACCACGAAAAATTGCAATATCCCATTTATTTAAATATCTTATCGCTGATCTGTCTTTAATTATATTTTCATTTGGTTTTCCACTAATAAAAGCATTCCTGTCTGCGGCATTATCAGGAAGTAATTCTGTACCTTGTCCGGAATAAGTTACTAAACATCTATAAGGGACCATATCAACATGAAAACGTTTACAACCTCTCTCAGATCCCAACCAAAAACTTATTTTGTCTTTTTCTTGAAATAAACAAAACATTTTACAAATTTCACTCATATCATTTAACCAATTGTCAAAAAATATGTTTTTCCTAATTTTTGATGGAAGTTTTTCTTCTGTAAGCTTGCTAATGTCCTTTAAGCTATTCTCTAATGAAACATAACCTGAAGTTGAAAAAGGAGTTATGTTTAATTCACTAAAGAAAAGATTGGAATCCTCAGGAACTTGACGATTCAAAATCGCTAATTGATGGTTATTATGTTTGAAATCCATTAAGGATTTCATATTTTCGCAATTTAAAATCATAAATCAGAGGATAACTTCTGATAAAAAGATTGAACTATTGAGGGTATAAAGAATACTTGCGAGAATAAGATTGGTCTTAATTTTTTTATTGGTCGTACTGCATTCTTGTTCAGAATCACATTCATCATCTTGGCACTTTATTTTTTTATTGTAGATCTCAAAAGAAATTATTAATAAAAATATAAGCGTAGTAATTGCAAAGAGATATGGTTCAGCAGCTTCTAATAATTCAGAGTTTAAAAGGAGTGAGTCCAAAAATAATGCATTTGAAGATAATGAAGCAAATGATAATGTCAAAGGCAAACCACAGCATAACAGATGTGTTAGGCCTATCCATAACAATGTGTATGAAGAGTAATACTTAAACATATTTTATTAATAGAATAGCTTTAAATTAAAATTAAAACTTCTACCAGGTAATTGAACTTGACCCTTTTTTGCCTCAAGATGATCACGGCCAACTGTATTCAGAAGATTGGTTACACTAAACATTGCATGGCCAGATAAATCTGAGTACATGAAATCTTTTGTGAGATCAAAATCTAATCTTGAGTGACCACCTGTTCTTGTATAAAAGGGACCTGTGAATTCTTTATCAAAATAATGATAATATTTAAGATTAGTATCCCATTCCTCATTAATGAGTTGTAAACCAACATTTACTTTTGATTGTGGAATTCTAGTTATAGCTTTGTCATTGGATGTTCTGTAACCTTTCAAGAGTTCCCCTACAAAATTAGCAAGGAAATCAAAATCATCTAATTTCGTGATACCATACTGACCACTCAATTCTACTCCAGTAAATAAAGCATTATATTGATCGTGAATTACAACATTAAAATCTTCACCTTCAACATTCTGAGTATTACCGTTCCTATCCGCAGCGATAAAATCATTAATATAATTGTAATATGCTTCAATTTTTAATTTATTTAGATTTTCATCATAATTGTATCCAAGTGATACATTGTAAGAACTCTCTTTTTCTAAGTTTAAATTACCTGTCTCGACATTTTCAAGTGCATGATGAGGACCGTCTGCGAATAATTCGACAGCATTCGGTGCTCTTTGCGTAAAGTCAAAACCTAAAAATACAGTATTGTTTGGTAAGATTTCTCTTTTTGCAGTGGAAGAAAATGCAGCAGGGAAGAAACCTTGCTCATGCTGTGTTGTTTTCAAATTTACAGATTCAATTCGACCACCAAGATCTAAATCAAATAAATCAAATTTTAATTTTTCGAGAGCAAATAAAGCAAAACTATTTGTCTTCGTTGGAGTTAAATGACCTTCCTCTGCTCCTGTTGCACCTTGATTTTTATTCATAAAATGAAAACCGAATAATCCTTCTACATTTTGATTGAACAGAGATTTGTGATTCAGTGATGTTTTTATTTCATATATATCATTGAAAAATGTTATATTATGATTGTTACCATCGCCTGTTCTTTCAGCATGATTATATTCAGAGACAGTGCCTTGTAAGTTAAACTTTTCAAAGATTAAATAATCTAATGCCAACGAAGAATCAAAATTTATTGTATTTCTTGTAGGGTTTAGCGATGTCATATTTTCTTCACCTTCAGGACCAGGATTTTGATAAACAGCTTCAAGTTTGTCCAATGAAACTCCAATATGATTTTGACCATCATTATATGTTATTCCAACGCCACCAGATGTCATGAACTTTGATGAATTTGCTTGCTTAGTTGAAACATTTGCTAAATCGTAAGGTCCCGCACTTACAAGACTTCCAGAACCTCTAACAGTAAAATTGTCCACAGATTTACCAAATTTTAAAGCTGTTCCCAATTCTCCACCTGAGGTCTTGTATCCAAAACCTAATTGGACATTTTCGTCAGAAAGAGGCTTATCTACTGCAATTAAAGGGTTTATAATGTTTACAACTCCAGCAAACCCATTGTTTCCATAAAGTAACGTACCAGGCCCTTTAATAATTTCTATTTTATCAATTAATAATGGATCATATCCAACAATATGATCCTCACCAAATTCGGAAACATCACCTAGTGAAGAACTGTTTTGTAAAATTTTAACTCGCGAATTACCAAGACCTCTGATTATTGGACGTGAAGCATTACCCAGACCTTGTGAAGCAATACCTGGTAAATCTTTGAGCATCTGACCAATAGAGTATTGTCTGCTTTTTTCTAGTTCATGAGAATCATATAAAATATTACCCCTATCACTTTCATATTCAGTACTCGGCTTAATTTTAGAGGTTATAAATACATCTGGTGCAACAAATATAGATTCTAATTTTTCAGCATTTGTATTAGTTACAAGTAATACAGTCAAGACGAGGGTGAATATTTTATACATTGATTTTCCATTGAATTGATGTTGATATTATTTAATGTTATATTATAACACTTTGTTCTGTGTCAACCCCAATCAAATAAAATGATTGATTTTTTTAAAACTTTTAATAATTTGTAATTATGAGTCGCGTAAAATTTTTTATTTTAAGTGTTTTAATATTTAGTCTGTCTAGCTTGACGATCTCAGCTAAAGTTATTTCGTATTGTTTAGATAAAAAATATTCTCAACTTAATGAGACAAATCATGTTCACTCCAACAAATCATGTCATTCTCAATCAAATGATGTTGATGACGTATGCTTTAATTGTGAATGTTATTATACTCAAATAAATACATTTCAAGTTGACGATATTTTAGATGCTCAAATCGATAATTCTTTTTTTAATATCTTAACGTTTACATTTGATTCCCTAAACCCCTTACTAAGACCACCCCCGCCAAAACTTTTTTCCTAATTTTATTTCAAAGCTTTGAGACAAAGTTAGTCTTGAATTTATTTCTGATTATTAGGAGAAAAGATGAAGATATTTTTATGCAAAATAGTTCTAGTGTGCAATTTTGTTGTCTTAAAAGATATAAATGCTAGACCAATTTCATATCCTGGAGGCTGGACATTAATGCAGGCAAATGATTTTAGTAAACATAGTTTTCATGTGCATTATAGTCCATCGATTGATTATTCAATAGGTTATAGAGCAGAATATTGGAGAGAAAAAGAATGGCAATTTCACGGACTTCAATTAAATTATCTCATAAAAAGAATAAATAAACCTAAGTCGCAAACAAATTTTTACTTAAAGAACGGATTAGGTTTAGCAAATAGTAATTATGAAGCTTTTGAAAATAAATTTGAACCATCCCTTTTCACAGGCATCTTATTTGATTGGGAAGATAGAAGGTTTTTTACAAGTTATCAGAATCAAGCTAATTATGCATCTTCAATAGATAAATTTTTTTCACAACAATTTAGAATTGGAGTGGCTCCTTATTTGGCTGAATATGGATATTTACATACTTGGATAATGCTTCAAGCCAATCATATGCCGGGAAGTAGTAAAAACTTGACATTTACTCCAATGTTAAGAGTTTTTAAAGGGGATTATTTAGCAGAATTTGGTCTTAATAACTACAAAGACTTTATGTTTAACTTCATTAAAAGATTTTAGAGGAGAAGAAATGAAAAAAATTATTATCTATTTGTTTATTTTACAATTTGTATTTTTTAACAGTAGTAAAATTCTTTCGGATGAACAATACAATGGTGATATTTTGCACGTATATGTTAATGGACTTGTATGTGATTTTTGTGCTCGTTCAATTGAAAAAATATTTTCAAAACAAAAATCAGTCGCAGGAATAAAAGTGAATTTAGAAAATATGTTGATTACTATTAATTTTAAAGAAAATCAAAAATTAAGTTATGAAAAAATTACTGAAATGATTAAGGATTCAGGTTATGACGTCAGAGAAATAAAAAATGTTAAGTAATTTCTATAAAGAATTGTTTGCACCTATATTAAGTTTATTTACAAGTTTAAGTACACTAGTTTGTTGTGCTTTACCAGCTCTGCTTGTGACTGTTGGATTAGGTACAACTTTAGTTAGCATTGTATCAATATTCCCATGGATTGTTGTTCTATCAAAATATAAATTATATATCTTTATATTAGCAGGTTTTATGTTGGCTTTATCATATTATATGGCATGGAAAAGAAATAATTCTTCATGTCCAGCAAACCCAGCAGAAGCTAAAATATGTTTGAAATTAAGGTCAACAAATTCAGTTATATTGACTTTTTCGTTTGTAGTTTATATCACAGGTTTTTTCTTTGCTTTTTTAGCTGACTTAATTTTTTACTAAATAGTCTTCTTTATAAATATAAGAAAAAGTTAATTTATTAAAATTTAGTCGACAAAGTTTTAATATAGAAAGGTATCTAGTTATGCTTGATTACTAATTGATAGTAAAACAATCTCATTTGTACTTCCAAGCCTCATTCTTGGCCCCCAACAACCGACGCCACAGGAAACATAAAGTTTAGACTGAAATTTTTCGTATAATCCATAAATATTTTTAAATCTCAGTTTTACTAAAAAGTTAAACGGAACTATTTGTCCATTATGTGTATGTCCTGATAAAGTCAAATCTATCTGTTTATTTATAAATTTCCATAAGGTAGGTTTATGCACAACTACCAAGTTAAATAAGTTTTGCTTGTAAAATTTATTCACAGTTTCAGTTTGATTTGATGTACTTTGATTATCGCTAACCCCAATAATATTTATATTTTTATATTTTATTGATTTATTATCCAAAAAATTCAAGTTGTATTCATTTAACTTACCTAGTTTTTCTTGATAGTTTTTGATGTAATACTCATGATTACCACTTATAAAATAAATTGGTTTTTTTAAATTTTTGAAAACCCTTAAATCTTTTAATGCAAATGAACTCGAATCAATTAAATCTCCTCCCACCAATATAAAATCAAATTCAAGCTTAATTATTTTTTTATAAATTTTTTCTAAGTGCTTGATAGTATTTGTTCCTAAATGAATATCACTGAGAAAAATTAATTTTAAAGGTTTTTTTAATTTTGAAGAGTAAACATTTAATTTTTTAATGTTAATTTTACTACCATTATAAAAACTTAATAATGTCAGAATCAATATAAATAGAATGCAGACAATACCTAAGTTACGAGATTCTATGAAATTAAAAATATTAATAAATAATCCCAAATTAACAATCCAAAAACTTATAAATCCAATTCCCAATCCTTCATAAATTAATAATTTAGAAAATAAAAAATTTTTTTTTGATTTTGAATAATAAATTATTAATGCTGAAAAAAATAAACTTACAACAAACGAATTGAAATTTAAGATTTCGTCATCGGTAATCATAGAATTAAGAGTTCTAAAGGGATAAACGTAGAATAGATAAGTAATAATAATAAATAATGGATAAAATAAAAATCTTCGCAATTTTGCTCTCAAAATTAAGGTTTTAATATTTACTAAATTAAAAAACTAAAGAGTTAATTTAATATGACTTTTCAATTATTAACACCAATATTCGACTAATTTATTGTAGCTTTTATTAAAAACTAGACTATCAATTACAAAAGTAATATAGCTTAATTTTAAAGAGTATATTTGATATTTAGATATGTCTAATGATAATATTATTAAAATTTTGCTAAATAATAATGGCAAAGTCCCACTTAAATCGTTCCATGAATATTATGCTAATTTGGCTAGAAAACATCAAAATAAACTAACAAAACCAATTGGGAGTTTAGGTCGATTAGAAGATTTTGCTATTTGGATGGCTGGTTGGCAAAAAAGAAAAAAACCTAAAATGGATAATTTTCAATGCATTATTTATGCTGCTAATCATGGTATAGCAAATAAAAAAGTGTCTGCTTATCCTTCAGAAGTAACGAAGCAAATGGTTGCTAACTTTAAAAATGGAGGAGCTGCAATTAACCAATTATGTAATTTAGCCAAAGTAAAATTATCAGTTATTCCAATAAAGCTTGAAACACCTACTAAGGATTTTTCAAAAGAAAAAGCAATGGAACAAGACGAAATAATTGAAGCAATGCAATTAGGATTTAATTCTGTTTCAAATGATTGTGATTTGTTAATATTGGGAGAAATGGGTATATCTAATACCTCATCAGCAACTGCTATTTCATGCGCACTTTTTAATGAGTCTGTTGAAAAATGGACAGGGTTAGGTACGGGCATTTCTAAACAAAAACTTAAACATAAAATTTCTGTTATTAAGAGTGGATTGAAGTTACATGGAAAGAATTTTAAAACTGTGGGTAAAATTTTAGAAGCATTTGGTGGAAGAGAAATGGCAGCAATTGCAGGATCAGTAATCGCAGCAAGGGTCAAAGGTATACCTGTTTTATTGGATGGTTTTATTACAACTGTATCTGCTGCTACTTTAACTCTTTTTAAAAAGAATATATTGGATCATTGTTTAATTTCTCACCAATCTTCTGAACCAGGTCATTCAGGAGTAATTTCTCATCTTAAAAAAGAGCCTATACTTGACTTAAACATGAGACTTGGTGAGGGAAGCGGAGCAGTAGTAGCAAGTTTAATAATTAGAGCAGCTTTAACCACTCACAACGAAATGTCGACGTTTTCCGAAGCAGGGATAAGTAAAAAAATTTAATTATGAATTTACTTCTTAAAAATAAATATGTCTTGGATTTTTTTGCAACACTTATGTTTTTTACTAGAATACCAGTAAAATGGTCCTATTTCTCAAAAAAAGCACCAGATTTAACAAGAGCTAGTTGGTCTTTTCCGTCAGTTGGTTTTTTAGTAGGAATTTTATCTGGTGGTGCAGGGGATATACTAATTCAAGTGGGACTTCCTGTTTTTTTGTCTTGTGTTATAGCTATCACACTAAGTGTTCTCCTTACTGGTGCTTTTCATGAGGATGGATTAGCAGATACTGCAGACGGCTTGGGTGCGGGGGGTTCTCCAAGAAATATTGATAAAATTATTCATGATAGTCGCCTAGGAACCTACGGAGTAATGTCATTAGTATTAGGTATTTTGGTTAAACTAGGATTAATATTAGCTTTATTTGAGTCAGGATATTCATTAGTTGCTATTTTTTCCATTGGATTTGCTACTGGCAAACTCTCTATTATGATAGCAAGAAACTTATTCAATAATTCAGAGTTTGCAAAAACAGCAAGTATAGTTGGAAAAATTTCAAATAAGTGTTTATTTATAGCCATTTTAACTTGGATATTACCTACTTTGTTTGTGTTAGATATCTATGGAATATTATTCGGTATAATCTTAATGACCTTTACAATACTTATAATTGGAAAAAAGTCGAAAATAGCGATAGGAGGAATTAACGGGGACATATTAGGTGCAATCGCTTTCTTAACAGATATAATGTTTTTATTTGGAAATATTATAGTTATTCATGTCGTAAATTGATTAAGCCATCGAAATTATTTTTAATACGGCATGCACCTGTAAAACAAATTACGGGTTTTTTTTCCAAACATAATCCAGATGCAATTATAAAAAATAATAAAATTAAAAAATTAGCGACTTGTTTACCAGATAATTGTAATTGGTATGTGAGTCCTTTAAAGCGAACAATTCAAACAGCAGAAGCCTTATCAAGATATAAACAGTATTCAAAAATCATTATAGAAAACAATCTAGTTGAACAAAGCTTCGGAGATTGGTCAGGAAAAAAAATTTCTGAAATTTGGAAACTTATAAATAAAAATAAATACAAACATAATTTTTCATTTATTTCTCCTGAATTTTCACCGCCAAATGGAGAAAGTTTTCTAGAACAGAGTAAAAGAGTAGAGATTTGGCTCAAAAAATTAAAACTAAAAGCTGGGCAGAGTATTTTGATCATAACACACGCAGGCACAATAAGGGCAATATTATCTCATGCTTTACAAATTAAACCTGATTTTGCAATTGGATTGGAAGTTTCATATCAAAGCTTAAGTGTTCTTGAAATGCTTTCAAAAAAGGATAATAAACACAATGGTGGACAATTTCGATTATTAAGTTTCAATAATGTTATCTGAGGATCTAATTACCAGACTCATATCAATGTAATATTAATATGTCTTAAAAAGACAACCTATATTTTATAGGATAGAAATTAAAAATAATAATTGAATCATGCAAATTTTTCTAAAAAATAAATTTATTTCTTTATTTCTTTATTTTTTTTCGTTTTCCTGTTGTTACGGAAAATGGCAAGTATTCCGTGAGCATAAAACTTTTACAGAATATTTTGAAATGGAATCAATCAAAAAAATCGATGAAATTATTTACATCTGGAGTATGTTTGATTACAAAATCGCACAAAAAAAAGAAAAACTAAGTACGAAATTTTATACGAAGTATGATTGTAAAAATAAAAGATTTAAAGTTATTACTATAATTGATTACAAGACAAATATGGGTAGAGGAAGAACATTTGAATATAAAAAAAATTTAAACACTGAATCAGATAATTCAGAATGGATACATCCGAAATTAATGAGTGAAAACTTCGAGAAAATTGAATTCATTTGCAATTTTTAAAAGACAAAAAAAAACCTGACTGCTTAGCCAGGCTTTTTAAAGAAATTAATCTATAGTTTGAAACTACTTCTCAGCGCAAGCGTAAGAATTGATTTCAAGACCTACAGAGATTTCAGAAATCATAGGTTTCGTCCAAGCCATTGTTTATCCTTTAAAAAGTTAATATTAGATTACAATTTATTAAATCTAAATTAACGTTTGCTGATTCTTATATTCATATCTTGTTAATGTATTTGAAAAGAATAGTTATTACTAAACTATGTAAGCTATTATTAATAAATATTTTATATGTAGATTATCTTCTGTTATTTTTTATACACATTGAATACAAAATCATATGTGAATTACGGAGAAAAACAATTTATATTATAAACATCTAGCCAATATTAATTTATACATTAAATACATATTATGATTTTCCTAATTGTTCTTTTTTCAATATCAATTCTTCCAGTTGTTTGGATCAATTATGTTTTTAAAAAAAATGACAATATTTTACCAAATATGCCCTTTAATGGGATTGAATTTGGGAATCAGCTAATTAAAGAATTGGAATTAAAAGACGTTTGTTTGGAGAAAACCTTAATAGGCGATCACTATGATTTAGATCAGAAAAAAGTCAAGGTAGGTGAAGATAGACTTAGAAAAAAAAGTTTAACATCTATATCAATTATCTGTCATGAGATAGGTCATGCAATTCAACACGCTGAGAACTATACTCCACTGATTACAAGAACAAAACTTGTTAAAAATACTCTATGGATTAATAAAATTGCATTTGCTGTTATTTATATTGGACTACCAATAATATTTGCTACAGGTTACCTTCCACTTATTAAAGTATGCATTTTACTTATTCTACTAAGCTTATTTATTGGGGTTATTATTCATCTTGTTACACTTGAAGTGGAATTAGATGCAAGTTTTAATAAAGCTATGCCAATTATTAAAAAAAAAATTCCAGCCGTTTATCATGATTCATGTCGTTCTATTCTTCGAGCTGCAGCTTTTACCTATGTAGTTGGTGTATTCAAAAATTTAATATCTTTGAGAATGATATGGACTGTCCTTTCCAGAATTAGGTAATTAAATTAATCTAGTTAGTAATTCCTTTGTAAACATTTACATTGAAATAAAATTAATGAAAAAGCTATTAATAATGTTTATTTATTCATTTCTATCTTTTGAAGTAATGTCATTTGATAATTTAGTTGGAAAGAATCTTATTTGTGAGGGAAAATACCAAGTAATTGGATATGAGTCTTTAAATAATAATGAAGTTGTTAGGCACACATCGTCAAACTCAGAAAGCGATTATTATAAAAATAATGGTCTTTATGAAATCACTCAAAAATTTATAAAGCTTGATGTAGAAGGTGACATATTTACTAGAGAGATTTTACGAAAAACTTTAGAACTCTTTATAGGCGTTCATTTAAATAATTCAAAAGTAGGAGACTGCATTTTTTATTCTAGTGACATAAATGAATATTTTAACACGCATAATTGATTGGTTACGATAGATTGGTTCATTTAAATTATTTATTGAATAAAAAAGAGCACAAAGTTTTTCGTAATTGCGTTAACTATAACAAGCTATAAAATTAAGAGGTAATGAAAATTTTTTCTAAACGACAGGTTTATCATGCCTTATCTTTGTTATTTTTTATCATTTTAGTAACGGCTTGTTCAAGTACCCGACTAATCTATTCATTTACAGATAAATTCATCAAAGATGAGATTAATTACTTTCTATATTTGGATGAAGAAGAAAAATTACAGATGAATCAGCAAGTTTCAGAAATGATAAATTGGCACAGAACATCAATGATGCCAAGTTATGCTTCCTATCTAGATAATATTGCAGATGCATTAGAAGTGGGACAATATGATGCAAAAAAAATAACTATAATTATTGATGAAGGGCGTACTCTCATTGAAGATACTATTGTTGGTTTGACACCATATGCATCAAGGTTTCTTATTCGAATAAATAATGATGAAGCTATCGAATTTATGAAAAAGCAAATGTTGATGCGTCAACAAGAGCGCATAATCAAACTTTCGGAACCAAGAGAAATAAGATATAACGATCGTTTTGATAAGTTAACTAAAAATTTTAAAAGATTTTTTGGAGATCTAACAAATGCTCAAATTGAAATGCTAGAAACCCATTCGCATGAAACGCTTAATGACTCTAGGGTTCGTTTGCATAACAGGACACTACGTCAAAAAGTATTCGTAAGATTTATGAAATCTCATCCAAATGAAGCAGAGCTTAATTCTTATTTAAACAAACTCTTGATAAGAGGCCATGAAATTATAAATCCCAATTATAAAGATTTTTCTCAAGCTTCACTATCTCGTTTCAAGATACTTTTAATAAAAATGTTAGCAATTTCGTCGGACAAACAACGAAATGTGATGATTGATAAACTTCGCAGTTATGCAAGGGAATTTAATACCATTTCCAAATGAAATATTAAAGATTTATTAGACTAAACTAGAATTAATGGTGAAATATTTTTCGAAGAAAAATATCTAAGTTATGTCAATAGAATTCCTAGGTAAATAATTGATTTTATTTATTTTTATTTAAAATTAGATAAATAATCAATCCAAGGAAGAAGATTATTAATAGAACGCCTCTACCGTAAGCTAGATTCTCAAGCACTTCCATACTATTTAGAAATAGTTAAAATTTGAAGAAGTTCTATGTTTTATGCTATTTTTAGTTTAAATTCATAATGTTTTAAGTCTGAAATTAAAAATTCAGCAAGCAAGTTTTAAAAATTTTAAATAAAGGTAATTCAAAAGAAACAATATATAAATTAATAAAACTATTTAATGCAATTTAGTTATAGTAATTATTTAAAATTTTATACTAATAAGATTTCTTTTCATTAAATATAAGAATATGACTGAAAACATAAATTTAAAGAAAAAAACTGATTTTAAATCCAGCGAATCAAGCACGGGTGAGAATAAGCAATGGGATAAGGATAATCAGGCTTGGTGGGATTGGTATGTTTCTCTGGCTGATAACTCAAATTCTAAAACCAAGGAGGTTCTGTTAGAACTGCCTGAACCACAAAATATAAAAGATGCATCAAAAATTGATTTAAAACAGCAACTCTCAGAACCTTACAACCTAACAACAAAGGATATATCAAATTTTCAAAAAAACGGTTTTATTAAGTTAAAGAACGTTTTAACACCAGTTGCAATTCAACTTTTAAGACATGAAATCCTATCGCTTTTAAAAAAGACATTTGAAAATTACAATGAAAATAAAAAAAATCGTTTTTTGAGTCTTGAAATGATGTGGTTAAAAAATACTTTAATCAAAGAATTTGTTTTAAGTTCACGTATTGCAAAGATTTGTGCTGAATTACTGTCAGTAAAAAAAATTCGTCTTTATCATGATAACGCCTTAGTTAAAGAATCAGGCTGTGGGCGTACACCCTGGCATTATGATGATCATCATTTTCCATTAGAAACCAATGATGTGGTAACGGCGTGGATTCCTGCTCAAGCAATCCCGATTGAGATGGGTCCTCTAACTTTTGCAAAGCCATTAGAGGTTTATAAACTTGTAGAAAATATTGAATTTAACGAATTTGATACAAGTTACGATAAAAAAATAAGTGATATTTTTAAAAAAGAGCAAGTTTCAATTGTTGAAGAACCTTTTGAATTAGGTGAAGTAAGTTTTCATCATAATCTTAGTTTCCACACTGCCTCTGAAAATAAAACAACTCAAAGTCGAATTGTTTTAGCCAATACCTATTTTGCAGATGGTGCGCGTGTTGTGAATAACCCTACTATGATCTCAGGAGATTGGAAAAAATTTATTCCTGCAACTAATCCAGGTGAGATTGTCTCAAGTAATTTAAACCCAATTTGTTGGCCGGCAAATAAACAAGTTTAGTCTAAAAAATTTAATGCTCTTCAAAAATAACTATAAAAACTTTAATTCATCATGGATGAATAAAATAGATTCAGGTGAAAACCCAAATAGTCAAGATTTATTAGATCATCTTCATACTATCCACAATAGATATGCGGGTTTTACTGAAAAGATTGCAACCAGTTGTTGTGATTCAAATGGAAAGAATAGCTATGAATTACTAATTGATACTATCAATCCAAATTCTCATATCGATATTCTTGATTTAGCATGCGGAAGTGGGGTCCTTTTAGAGTATTGTAATAAACGTTTTCCATTTAACGTCAAACTTTCCGGAGTGGATATGAATGATAACGAACTTAAACTCGCACGGACCAGACTTCATGATCAAGATGTAGATTTTTATAACGCAAAAGCTCAAAAATTAAACTTTATCAAAGATGCTTCAAAAGACGTTATATTTTGTCATTGGGCTTTAACTTTAATGGATCCTTTAGTTCCAGTGTTAAAAACTATTAAAAGGATACTTAAAAATCAGGGAGTTTTTTCTGCAATTGTTGATGGAGATTTACATTCTGCAACTGGATATTTAGAAATCCACAACATAATATATAAATTTGTTCAAAAAATATTTCCTAATTATGGATTGTTAGAGTTAGGTGATCCAAGGGTTAGATCTTTAAAAACTTTAGATGAACTCGTTAAAAAAATATTTTTTGACTGTGAAATAAATATTACCCCTCATGTGCTTTCTTTTAAACAAACCCCAGAAGTGTTAGCTAAAGAAGTTTCAGGTTTTTTCTACGCTTCACTAGTTCTATCGTCCAAGCATTATGAGATTTTAGTATCAGAACTTTCAGATTACTTTGATAAGACTTCAGTTGATGGTTTTAGTGAGTTTAATCTTCCAGTAAATCGATTAGTAGTAAAGAAGACTTCAAAAATCTGCTCTCTAAAAAAATAATATCTTCATGATATTTTTTAGTTTTTGTTTATTTCTTTTCTTTTTTACGTTGATTGGATCTTTGTCAGTTCTTAAGAAAAAAAATACGTCTCTTGACTATCTCCTTGCAAATCAGGAAGTTAAACCATGGTTGGCAGCTATATCAGCCATCGCAACATCAAATAGTGGATACATGTTTATTGGTCAGATTGGGTTTACATATGTTTATGGTTTGCAATCTGTTTGGCTAATGTTTGGATTGATTTTTGGTGATTTTGTTTCATCGCTTTTTGTGCATAAAAATTTAAGGAAGAAATCACAGGAATTAAAGGTTGTAAGTTTTGCTAATTTGGTAAGCCAATGGCATGGCAAAAATTATAAATATGTACAATTGTTTGGTGGATTAATCATTCTTATTTTTTTATCTACATATGCAGCAGCTCAGCTTAATGCTGGAAGTAAGTCGATGCATGTTATATTTGGTTTAGATTATAGACTAGGTGCCATAATCGGTGGAGTTATTGTATTACTTTATTGTTTTTCAGGAGGAATAAGAGCTTCTATTTGGACGGATGCTGCTCAATCTTTTGTAATGATAGTTGCCATGTTTTTAATGGTTTTTTTTGGAATCAAAGAAGTAGGGGGGATTTCTATCTTCATTGATGAATTACACAAAATATCTCCAGATTATATGAAATGGTTCCCATCAACAAATTTTTCAGGATTTTTACTAGCTCCATACATGTTCATTATCGGTTGGTTTTTCTCAGGTGTGGGTGTAATAGGTCAACCTCACGTTATGGTAAGATTTATGACAATTGATAGTACTAAAAATATACCAAAAACAAGAATATATTATTACACTTGGTATACTTTATTCTATTTATTTTCCATTTTAGCGGCTTTTGTTGCAAGATTACTAATCCCAGAAACTAATAATATAGACCCAGAATTAGCATTACCAACTTTAGCACAAAATTTACTGCCTGAATTTTTTGTTGGAGTAATCTTAGCTGGTATTTTTGCTGCCACAATGTCAACAGCAGATTCTCAAATACTTGCTTGTACTGCATCAATTACAAACGATCTTTCATTGAATAAAAAAAACAATTATTTAATAAATAAATTGGCAACTTTAATTATCACAGTCTTTGTTGTTACAATTGCAATAAATGATAATAAAAATGTTTTCAACCTTGTATTAATGTCATGGTCAACATTAGCTTGTTGCTTTTCTCCCTTACTAATAATTAACTCACTAAAGCAAAAAATTTCTGAATTTTCATCATTAATGATGATGATTATTCCATTAATAACATTAATTGTATGGAGACATTACGAACTAAATACTTATGTATACGAGGTAGCTCCAGGTATAATGTCTGGAATTCTTACTTTTTTTGTTTTTAAACTATTAAGAAAATAACATCAGTTCGAGCTGCTAAATACTAATGAGTTTTATGAAGGAGGGGATCGAGAAATTAAAAGATTAGGTGTTAATATTGCAAAAATAATTGAGCAAATAAAGATATAAATTACAAATATAATAAATTGGATTTCCAATGTTACACCTATGTCTAATAATAATCCCATGAGTGCTGGAGAGATTGAAGTAGCAAGCACAACCATAGAAAAAAACATAGATCTGATTGAACCTATATAATTAATTCCATAAAGTTCGACCCACAGAGTACTTATGACAATAGTTGCTGATCCAGCAGATGCCCCCATTAAGATCATAAATATAGGAATAACAAATGCCTTGTCAATACTCGCTATTAAGATCAAACCAAATGCAAGCGGTAACAAAAAAAAACGCAATAAATGCACTGTGCCGAATCTATCGATTATCCATCCTGCCCCAAAAGTTACCCCAATTACACTTAACGCAAAAAAAGGGTAGGAGGATGCTAGAAGTGTAATCGACCAAGATTTTGTTTCAATCAAATGAATCTGATGAAAAAAAACTCCAGTAACTATGAAGGGAGAAGCAAGTAATCCAGGAAGAACCTGATAAAAACGTAAATCTTTTAAGACTTGTGATCGATTCCAAGAATCAATTAATTTTTTTTTTGATTTTGTTTGTTCACTATTATACGAATCATGCTTATTTAATTGTATGTGTCTTCCAAGCCAGTAAACTAAAGGTAAAAAAATAATTATTATACACGTACCTATTCCAATCCAGATTTCTCGCCATGTGTACTGAAATAAAAAGAAAGTAATGATAGATGGTAATAGTGCCTCTCCAATAGGATGTCCCATTAGTGCAACACTTAAAGCTCTTCCTCTTTTCTTTGAAAACCAGCGGGCCATCGCGGTTACTGCTATATGACTAATCATACTTTGACCAAACAAGCGAAGACCTAATAAAGACAAGAAAAGTATGAGAAGTGTTTCAGCACTTGATAAAAGAAATGAAAATCCGCTTAATATTCCTATTGTTATTAATCCAAGAACAGTCAAATTTAATTGGTCTGTAAGTTTTCCTAACCAAAAAAAAAGTATAGCACTTGTTAGTGTTGCAACGGAATAAAGTATTCCAAACATTCCATGAGAGAGATTAAATGCATTTCTTATTTCTCCAGAGAAAAGAGAAATAAAGAAAGTTTGACCAACGCTCGAGCTAAAAATTAAAAATAAACCTAGACTAAGTTCTGGTGTAGTAGCGAGTAAAATTCGTTTTATCAACATGTATTAAAAATTATGATTACTTTCTCACATTCGAAATCTAGAAAAAATTCTTTTATTCATAAAAATTAATCTTTCGATAGAAAAATCATCATTACTTCTTGCTTAAATCGCCATTGTCCATCTTTGATACAATTATCTAGATATGGTCCAGTAATCGAATTTTTGAGCATTTTCTCAAAGTCAATTGTATCATCAAAGACACAACGCTGCAGATATCCTTCAACTTGCAAGTATGCTCTCTCTGAAACACCATTTTCGTAAATAATTTTCTCAACTCTATGAGGAATACCAATCTCTTTTAGTATTTGTAAAATTTGTTCAGAACTTGAATACGGTTCTCCAGAACCACCCTTGAAGCCATTTAAATAATGTCTGTAAAATTGAAGGTAATGAGATTTTTCACTTGCATGAGCAATAAAACCGGATCTAGCCATTCCAAAAATAAAACGTTTTAAAGCCTTTTTAAGTTCGTTTTTTGGAATTGCGTAAAGAGCGTGCGTTGCCCAGATAATGTCATAAGTTTCTCGCTCACAAGAAAATTCTTGTAAAGTAGTTTCAAACTCTGAACTAGTTTTAAATGGTGACTTAATGACCTTCCGTGCTTCTGCAATTGAAAATGAAGACGGATCAAGTAATGAATATTCCACCGGTAAAATTTTTGCTTTTGACAAATCAGCATTTTTTACTAGTGCTGAAGGAAATTTACCTGAACCACAGGCAATATCTAGAAGTCTTAGTCCACGCTTACCAATATTAGCTTGATGCATTTCAAACCATTCTTTCCAGTTAAATCTCTCTGCTAAATGTTTATAATCAATAGAGGCAAGAGTGTAAAAATTTTGCATTTCATTGCGACTTGATTCACTCCAATGTTCACAACTTCGCATAAATGTATCTTTCATCTATTTAATCCCTTAAAATTTATCTAAATTAGATCTAGTGATCGTAACTTGTTGTTTCACCTTAGACAACTCTATCGGTGAATATAATTAAACAAGAATGAAGTGATAGTAAAAAATTCATAATGAAGAAACAACGAGGAGATGTATTGTTTTATATGATGTCAAAGAAAATCAAAAACTCGAATGAGTATATGTTGATAGTATATTAAATGAGACGCATTTGTCAAACTATTTTTTTTAAGTCATTGACATCATATTCTTTTTTTTTAACCAGCGAATTATTCATCTTTTATTCCTTATCAATGAAAAAACATATTATGTTGAGAGTATTTGAGGCATTAGTATAATAAAATATTAAATGTTTATAGATAATAGATGAATAGAAGAAAATTTATTGAATATTCAATAAAAACAATTGCTCTGGCATCAGCACCAGTAATTAATTTTTTTCCTAAAGTAAATATATCCGAAGATGAAAAAAAGTTACCTTGGAGCAGTAATACATTCAAATTTCCATTGGAGAACTTTAAGCTTCAAAGTGGAGAAACTTTAAACAATGCCTTTTTGTTAGTTAACGTTAATGGTGAATTAAATAAATTAAAAAGTAACGCAATTATATTTGCTACTTGTTTTGCAGGAAGCCACAAATTTAATCAGATGGCATATGGAATTAATAGAGCGCTAAATCCACTTAAATATTGCATTATAACACCAAACTTATTTTGCAGTGGTTATTCGTCTTCTCCGAGTAATACTAGCCCTCTTCAAGATGGCCCAAGATTTCCCTCTGTTACATATTACGACAATATAAATGCACAAAATAAACTTATATCAGAATACTTCGGTATTACGAACCCACTTATGTATTTGGGGTTTTCTATGGGCGCTCAGCAGGCTTTTCACTGGGGTGCATTACATGGAGAAAAAACCGGTGGTATAATTCCCTTATGTGGAACTGCAAAAACTACAACACAGAATTGGATAACTTTAGAGGGATGTAAGTTAGCTTTACAATCAGATGTTAATTATAATAACGGTGATTATAGTTCACCTCCAAAAAAAGGTTTAAAGGCTTTTTCTAGAAATTATACATCAACTTTATTTGATAAAGAAGGATATGAAGAGGGGTTACATCTTAATTTATTTGATGGATTTGAAGATACTGAGTCATACTTAAATTTCATGGATACTTTTTTTGGAAGTATTGATACTAATGATTTATTAGGCATGTTGAATACTTGGCAAATGGGAGATATAGGAAAGCATGAAAAATTCAACAACAATACAAAAGAAGCTCTTGCAAATATAAAGTGTCCAGCTCTAGTTATGCCAAGTTCAACTGATTTATCTTTTCCAGCACGAAATAATATTCCTGAGGTTAAAGAAATGCCAAACGCTGAACTAAAAGTTATAAATACAAAACATGGCCATTTAGCCGGTGGGATGTCAACTACGTTAACTTCTCAAAAAGATGTAACTTTTATCGATAAAAACATAAGAGAATTTTTAAAAAAAATTACCTAAATAAATTTCTACTTGATTATTCTACCTAAATATCTTCCAAGTGAATCATAAAAAATTCCATTTCTTTCTAGCTTGGCTCTAAACTTTCCTGATGAGCCGTATATATTACCATAACCGTCAATTCTTCCCATGTATCCACCACGTGAACCATAAGAATGCCCATTAGGTTCAATTTTTCCTAAGTATTTTCCCATAGAATTATATATACCTCCATTGCTTTCAACTCTTCCTTTATAACTTCCCAGTGAGTGGTGTATAGTGCCACTACCCTCAATCTTTTCAAGATACTTTCCTAGAGGGTCATAAAGCGAATCAGCTTTGCTGTCACAGAATATGAAGATAATTAAAAAGAAATAAAAATTATGCATAATTTTATTTTAAGATTAAGGTCAATAAATATGTATAACTAAAAAAATTAAATATTTTGAAGGCTCTTTATGTTCAAGAGATTGAGTAAATAAAGGGCTTTCAATCATTTAAGCTACTTTTTTAAACCATGCTGGAAAGGGATCTAGAGCTTTATGATATTTACTGGGATCATCAAGATAGTTCTTAATCAGACAAGCATCTAGTCTCTCTCGAATATTCTTTTCACTCATTTCGGACTTTAAACCTATAAAAACTATTTCTTGTCGACGGTCACCATAATCTTTATTCCAATATTTATCGATTAAAGCATCAAAATTAGGTCCTTTTGGCCAACGATCTTTCGGTACAGTTGTCCACCATCTTCCAATTCCCTGATGACGAACAAACGCACCAGCCTGAGAAACCTCACCAATAAATTCAGGTCGACTCGAAATCCAAAAAAAGCCCTTTGATCTCATTACACCAGGCCATTCTTGATTGAAGAAATTATAGATTTTTGAAGGATCAAATGGTTCACGGGCTAAATATACGAAACTTGTGATACCATACTCTTCTGTTTCAGGAAGATGATCTTTAAAATTATAAAGTTCTTTTGCCCATAACGGATGAGTGTAAGCTTTTTTAAGATCAAACAATCCAGTACCAACAACTTCTTTGAGATTCACGGTCGAATGAGAGCATTCAAAGACTTTTGCCTCAGTGTTAAGTCCACTTATAATTGCATTAACAGTTTTTAATTCTTCAGAGGATATTAAATCAATTTTATTCAATAGAATAACATTGGCAAACTCAATCTGTTCGACAAGAAGATCAACAAGTGTTCGTTCATCATCTTCAAGACTTTCTCCTTTATCTTTTAAAAAATCAGTAGAGCTATAATTTTTTATAAGATTTGCAGCATCCACCACAGTCACCATTGTATCTAGTTTTGCTACGTCAGATAAACTAGCTCCATCCTCATCACGAAAATCAAAAGTAGTTGCTACTGGCAAAGGTTCAGAGATACCAGTACTTTCTATAAGAAGGTAATCAAATTTATTTTCATTTGCTAGCTCTCTAACTTGAATTAAAAGATCTTCACGTAAAGTACAGCAAATACATCCATTACTCATTTCTACAAGTTTCTCTTCAGTTTGAGATAAGTTACCACCTCCACGCTCAACAAGATTTGCATCAATATTTACTTCACTCATATCGTTTACAATAACTGCAACCTTTAGGCCTTGTCGATTATTAAGAATGTGATTTAAAAGAGTTGTTTTTCCAGCACCAAGAAATCCAGACAATAATGTAACTGGAAGTTTTTTATCTAAAACTTTCATTATAAATTCTCCACAAAATTTAACTAAACCAAAGTAATGGCGTTATATTAAGTGTTATATTATAACATTTCAATAATAAATTTATTTTGGTAAAAAATTATCAAATCAAGCCTCAAAAGATTCAGAATCAGTGGCTTCTAAATATTTGAGGAATGACAGGGAAAATTTTACTGAACAACCATTTAGTTTAATTATTTATTACATAGAGATGGTGATGCTATTTTGGTAATATTTATTCATTTAATTTTTTTTCACGCTTTCTTTCATTGGAATCGAGATATTTTTTTCTAAGTCTAAGGTTCATAGGTGTTACCTCAAGCAATTCATCATCTCTTATAAAAGAAATCATTTGCTCTAATGTCATCTTAACTGGTGGTACCAAAGTAACAGCTTTATCTGAACCTGATGCTCTTACATTAGTAAGTTGTTTTCCTTTTAAAACATTAATTTCAAGATCATTTTCTTTATTATGCTCACCAACTACCATTCCAGTGTATACTTTGGTTTGCGGTTTGATGTACATTACTCCTCTATCTTGCAGATTAAAGATTGCATATGCAACTGCTTGACCTGTCTCAGTTGATATTAAAGAGCCATTTCTTTTTTCTTTAAACTCTCCTTTAAATGGTTCATAAGCATGAAATATTCTATTGAGAATACCTGTTCCTTTTGTTTCTGTTAAGAATTGACTTTGATAACCTATTAGTCCCCTTGAAGGTGACTTAAAGATAATACGAGTCTTTGCTGAGGAAGTTTTCATATCGATCATTTCTGATTTTCTATTATTCATTGAGCTAATCACTGTGCTTGAAAAACTTTCATCAACATCAATTACAACCTCTTCAACTGGTTCTAATTTGATATTTTTTTCTGTTTTAAATAATACTTTTGGTCTAGAAACTGATAATTCAAAACCTTCTCTTCGCATAGTTTCGATTAAAACTCCCAATTGTAATTCGCCTCTACCGCCAATTTCAAAAGCATCTTTACTTTCGTTTTCACTAAAAGTAATTGCTACATTTGTTTCAGCTTCTGCCAAGAGCCTTTCTCTAATATTATTTGAGGTCACTTTTTTGCCTTCTTGCCCAGCAAAAGGGGAACTATTAACAGTAATGGTTATAGACATAGTTGGGGGATCTATCGGAGAAGATTTTATGGGTTTAGAGACTAAATTATCGCAAATTGTATCTGAAACTGAAGCATTAGTTAAACCAGCAATACAAGCTATATCACCTGCAACAATTTCATTAACAGGAATTCTTTTGTTTCCCTCAAAAGAAAATAATTTTGTTAATTTGCCTTTTTCTACAAGTTTTTGATTTAGATTTATTGCCTTAACAATTTTATTAACTTCGGCATTCCCACTTTCAACTTTTCCTATTAAACATCTACCAACATAAGTATCGTAAGAGAGAAGGGTTGCTAGAAATGAAAAAGATGTTTCTGAATTAATTTTTGGAGGAGGCACATACTCTATTATTAAATTGAGAAGAGGGTGCAAATTTTCTTTTTTATCTTTGAGATCATTCACACACCAACCATTTTTTCCAGAAGCGTATAGTATTGGAAAATCAAGTTGATCCTCATTTGCATTAAGAGTAACAAAAAGGTCAAAAACTTCGTCTAAAACGACATCTGCACGACTATCTTTCTTATCAACTTTATTGATGATTACAATTGGCTTTAAACCTTGCGATAAAGCTTTACCTAAAACAAACTTTGTTTGAGGCATTGGTCCTTCTGAGGCATCTGTTAGTAAAATTACTCCATCAGCCATACATAAAATCCTTTCAACCTCTCCACCAAAATCTGCATGTCCTGGTGTATCTATTATATTTATTTTTACTCCATTCCATTTAATTGACGTAGGCTTTGCCAAAATTGTAATACCTCGTTCTTTTTCTAAGTCGCCACTATCCATTATTCTTTCCCCAATCTCTTCATTCGATCTAAACATTCCAATTTGCTTAAGTATTGAATCAATTAAAGTGGTTTTGCCGTGGTCTACATGAGCAATAATAGCTACATTCCTAATATTTTTTGACATAATTTATGTGTTTGATTTGCAAAAATAAGAGTAAACTAAATAAGAAATTTATTATAAAAAACTATTTATCGTTTTAGATATATATAGAAATCATAAAGATAACAATAAATAGTTATTATAGGGCATACGTAGATATGAAATCAGTTCCAGAGGGCAAAAAGACAAGGCTTTAAGATAAAAGGGTAGGGAAAGGTTTAATTTAAGCAAAAAAAACCTGACTTCTTAGCCAGGCTTTTAAAATTTAATCTTTATAGATCGAAATTACTTCTCAGCGCAAGCGTAAGAATTGATTTCAAGACCAACAGAGATTTCAGAAATCATTGGTTTTGTCCAAGCCATTGTTTACTCCTTAAATAAAAAGTTAATAAAATTATATTTTTTTATTATTTTTTTCTTAATAAACTCTGAGGGTGTTATTCACATTTGGTTAATCTTTTAGTTGAAAATTAAGGGGAGTAATCTCGGAGGGAAAATTATTAATAAAAAAGCTTAAGATATGAGAATTCAGTGCTTTCAGATAGAGAAGGAAAGACACTGATAAGAAATATCTTTAACCCAAATGTTATATAAATCCCTTAAAAACCACTAGAAGAAATAAATTAAAGAGAATACTAAAATAAACCAAATAAACAAAATAATATACCGAGTTTTCCAAGTGTTATTAAAGTGCAATTTTTTGAAGGATTTTAATGACCAAACAAAAGTTTCATTTGCTTGAAAGTTGGAGAAAAAAAAGTCGTGCACTATTGCAATTTTCAAAGTAACAACAAAACCAATTGCATTCCACCAAAGCCAAGATACGTTAACTAAATAAACCCAACAGTATAGATTAAATAAAAATCCACAAATGATTCCTATGCAAGCACTATTACCATTAATTTTTTTTGTTAAAATACCTAATGTAAATACACCAATAATTGGTCCATTAATCAAAGAACCTATTTTATTGATTGCAATGAGAACATTGCTAGAAATGTCTTCAACATAAAAAGCCAAAATAATTGCTAATGAACCCCAAAATAAGGTTATTACTCTTGATATGAAAAGGTTATTTTTTTCTGAAAGATATCTAAAAGTTTTAATTCTTTTAACAAAATCCTCCATTGTTACTGCAGACAAGCTATTTAATACTGAATCTAAGGATGACATAGCAGCAGAAAACAAGGCTACTAGCGTTAGTCCCACAATTCCGATTGGTAAATTATCTATTAGAAAAATAGGGACAGCCAAATTAAAGTTAGGTATCCCATCTTGATTTGGAAGACTTGAGATAAAATCAGCATTAATTTGGGAATAAGAACCTATTCCTACACCAATTAAACAGTACAACAATACAAGAGGAAATCTTAAAATACCATTTAAAAAAAATACTTTTTGTCCCTCATTTTGATTTTTAGCGCATAGTGCTTTTTGCATTTGACTTTGATCACAACCATAATAAGACATATACAAAAAAAAACCTCCAATTAACATTGGCCAAAAAGCAAATTCTTTTCCATCACCAAGTCCATGCTCAAAGAAATTTAAATTTACATTTCTTTGATCTGGGAAATAATTAAACATTGATCTAAAACCACCAAAAATACTTGTTAAATAAAAAAGAATAAATATAAGTACAACAGTCAAAATTATCATTTGAATAATATCACTGTAAATTATTGCTTTTATCCCTCCTATAACGTCGTAGACGATTGTTATAAGACCAAGTATAAGAACGGAATACACAAAACTTAAACCTGTTATTAATTCAATAACTATTGATACACTGTAAACAATTACTCCAGTTGCAAAAACTCTTACAAAAAGAAATAATGAACTCATTAATAACCTCGTTTTGAGATCAAACCTTTTTTCAAGGTACTCGTATATTGAAATTATCTTTAATTTATAGAAAATTGGATAAATGAAAATCATGATTGCAATCATTGATAATGGCACTGCTAATTCATATTTCAACCAGCCCAAACCACCACCAACAGAAAAAGCAACAAAAGCAGGAGCACCTAAGATACTATTTGTTGAACATTGGGTAGCTAAAATAGAAATAGCCAATTTTTTTGATTTTTGTTTTCTTGATGCAACAAAATAATCTTTCAAGTTTTTTTGATCTTTTGATAAATAAACAGATAAAAGAATTAAACAAACTAAGTATCCAAATATAATATACCAGTCTAGATTTTCTAAATTCATATAATCTTCCAGAGGTAAATCTGATTATTGTGAAAAATTATTAATTTTATCTAGTAATTCTTACTTTATAAATTCAAACTTTTTTTTTTCTATGTTAATCAGACTAGTGAAAAAATATAATAGTTTCAAATTCAAATAATATTTTATAATTTAAAATTAGTATATTTTTCCTAACCCGTGAGGCCATGCTTTTTAGGGGAAAAGTTTCTAAATTAAGGTTCTAGAGTAGTGATTCTATTAGGAAAATAATTTGGTAGATTATTTATTAAAATAACACTTTTTCAATTACATTTTGAATAGTATCGTAAATGATTGATAATTTGTTTTCCATTTGAGAGGGTTAGGGAGGTTTAGTGAAATGCTAATGTTTGTACTCATAGCGTTGATAATATTTGGAAATTTAATTTATGCTTATCAATGTATTTTCCAAACACGGAAGTATATTGAGAAATATGGCTTTGGTGAAGGCAGCGCAATAATGACAAGACTTGTGGGCACTTTTGCTGCCGGCTTTGCAGTCACCTTAGCTATTGCTTTACTTACTTCTATCGAAGGTGCTTGGTTACTGTTTATCTATGGTTTTGTGCAAGCATGTATCGGGGCAGTTGTTTGCTTTCAAACTATCCATAGTTATTGGGGTACTGTTGACGGTGTAAAGACATCTGCTGAGGGCTATGTCGCCCCTGCTATAATAGCATTTTTAAACTTAATGGTGCTTATTACTGGTTGGGATTTACTGTTTAAAATATGAATATTGAATGTAAAATAGTTAAGACACTATAACAATCAAAACAAGCCGAGGAATTATTCCTCCCCTGGGTAGATATTTTTTTAGGGGTAAAATTAGAGAGTCAAAGCGCTAAAGAGCAGGGAATCTGTGGCTTTCAGATAGTGGCGGAGAGACAGGGATTCGAACCCTGGAAGGACTTGCATCCTTGCCGGTTTTCAAGACCGGTGCATTCGACCACTCTGCCATCTCTCCGTTAATCTGAGTTTGATTTTTAGATAATAGAGCTTTTAATATTGTTCACTACTAAACACTAAGATCCCAGATTTTTAAATCAAAATAGATATAATAATATAACTCATTTTCAAACAAGAAAATATTACAAAACCTAAAAGATTTCAACTATGTTTCTTTTTCAAACAGAGTAATTTAATAAAATACACAAGAAATTATTGAATTATTTATAATCAGTCATAAGTATTGTATACAACATCCAACTAAGTATTTGAGTATCATGAAAATTGAAGTTAAACCAAAAATTGTAAGACGATTTTTAATTATATTTTGGTCATGTTTTTTTACCATATGGTTCTTTTTAAAAAAATTTCCTGAAATAAAAGAAAAGTTTATAGCTGATTATAGCTCACAACTTTTGCTAATTGCAGATAATGTAAACAACCTTTATATGCCTATTTTACAAATTGTATGAAAAAGCTTCTCATCCTTTTATTTTGTTTGTTCGCATCCAGCAATGCATACACAAACCCTAAGAACGTTTTAAAACTAACATGTGAATTTGATCCTAGCCTCATCAAAAAAGAGATAAATGAAATTGGATTTGTTGAAAATGATAAGATTAACAATCAGCAAATTTGTAAAAATCTTGGTTGTAAAGATTTTATTGAAGTAAATCAATATAGCTTATCTAATAGTGAAAATGAATATAGATTAAGAAATTCCTGGTTCAATCATCAAGGAATTCTGCTAGATGAATATAAAACAGTTAAAGATACAATAACCATTAATACATATGTCTCTCAAGCTTATTATTTAGAATCATATACAATCAACAAAATTACAGGTGAAACAAAAAGATCATTTTACAGTTTTAATGATCCGAAATTTTTTAATGCTATAAGAGAACTTGAAGCTAGTTCTCAAAATGTTCCACTATATAATAAAAAAGGAAAGCTATCCTTGAAAACTCTCGAATCATTTTCTTTAAAACCAAAAGAAATATTCCATTTCCAAGGTCAGTGTTACAAGGGTTTACCAGTTTAGCTTAACGACAAGAATCTTACTTAGATATTTTTAAGATTTCATAAGTAAGTCTATTTTTATACCTTCTTTGTCTTCTTCTTGCTTTCGTTGCTGATGCTCTCCAACTTATTCTTTTGTCAGCAACTAAATTTTCTAAATCATCTGCAACCTCGACAAAATCTGCATCTTTTTCATATGTTCGTCTTGACATACATTATAAATAGTGTTTTTTAAAATATTTGTTAATCTAATTTCAAAAAAATATTAAATCTCATTAAAAATCAATATTTATAACATGAAAAATACATTTAAAGCATTTGTAATTTATGAAGACAAAACTTGTAAAATAACAAATATGAATTTTTCTGAATTAATGGAAGGAAACGTATTAATTAAAATTCATTACACAAGTTTTAATTATAAAGATGGTTTGGCAATTCTTAATAAAGCTCCAATCGTTAAACGATTTCCGATGATACCAGGAGCAGACTTCTCAGGTGTAGTTGTGAAATCAAGCTCAAAAAAATTCAAAAAAGGGGATAAAGTTTTATGTAATGGATGGGGTATTGGAGAAAAACATTTCGGAGGATTCTCAGAATATGCGCAAGTCAAAAGTGATTGGTTAATTCATTTACCAAATAATTTTTCGCTTCAAGAAGCTATGATTATTGGAGCAGCAGGGTACACTGCAGCATTGTGCGTTCAAGAACTAATAAAAAAAATTAAAAAACCTACAACTAATAATATTTTAGTAACAGGTGCATCAGGAGGTGTTGGTTGTATTGCAGTAAATTTATTGTCTAATTTAAATTATAAAGTTGTTGCTTTAACAAATAAAGATGAAAAATTCTTAACTAAATTGGGTGCTACAAGTATCATGAAAAGAGATAGTTTTAATTATTCAAAAAATCCTTTATCAAAACAAAAGTGGCAGGGGGCCATCGATACTGTTGGTGGGGAAATCCTATCTACCATACTAGCTGAAACAATGTATAATGGAATTGTCGTTAGCACAGGTTTAGCGAAGAGTGCAACATTAAATACAACTGTTTATCCCTTTATATTAAGAAATATAACTTTATCTGGAATTGATTGTGTTTATGCTAGTTACACAAAAAGAGTAAATGCTTGGAAATTTTTAGAAAAATACTTGGACAAAAGAATTTTAAATAAAATTAAAGTTAGAAAGAGTTTCAATGACTTACATGACATATCTAATCAAATATTAAAGGGGAAAATAAGAGGTAGGACTTTAATAAAAGTTATATAATGTCAAAAAAAAATAAAATTAAGAATCACAACTTTGAAGAAATTACAGAAATATTTAGATTTGCTTCTAACAAAGCAGCTAATAAAATTCTAGAAATATATGAATGCGATGAATTAACTAAGAAAATTAAAAAGGACAATACACCTTTAACCAAAGCGGATATTGAGTCCAATAGAATAATAATTGAGATACTTAAAAAAGAATTAAGATCAATCACCAGGGTTTCTGAAGAGTCTCAAATACCAGATAGTAAGCATTTTGATGAATTTATATTGATTGATCCTTTAGATGGTACCAAAGAATTTTTAAGTAAGAACGGTGAATTTACAGTAAATATTGCACTTATCCAACAAAATCGTCCACAAATCGGAGTCATTGATGTTCCTGTTCAAAAAACTCAATACTATTCAAATGGTTATAATTCATTCAGATCAATCAAAAATGAGATTCAAATAATTAATTCATCGAAATCATCTGAATTGTCAATAGTTTGCAGTAGATCACATTTGGATAAAAAGACAGAGGATTTTTTATCAAAAATTAATTATGAGTATGATTTAATAAAAAAAGGGTCATCTTTAAAACTTTGTATGATAGCTGATTCAAAAGCTAATTTATACATTAGGTTCGGTACAACAATGGAATGGGATATTGCAGCCGGACATTCGATACTTCAAACTGCAAATGCCAATCTAATTGGTTTTGAAAAAAACAATTTAAATGAATTTTTGTATGGGAAAAAAAATTTTAAAAATGGAGCTTTTATTGCTTATAGTTCCGCTATTGACATGGATTTAATTAAAAAACACTTATAGAACTTACTATAATATTATTTTACCTAAGATTGTTTTGAAAAGGTCAACTATATGGACCAAACTTACTCACATACCAAAAGAAGAAGGGAACAAAAAATAAAGAATAATAAATTTTTGTAGCTCTCAGTTTAAAACATTTTTGAATATTGTTTCTTAAAAATTCTGTAATGATTACTGAGAATGGAATAATAAGGACTGATATTATGTCTAATGGTCTGTGGGCTAATAAAACATAAAAAAGTGGATAAATAATTGTTAATATAATTACACTTTTATAAATATTATTTTCAGGATCAAAATTTAACTTTTTAAAGAAAATAAAAAAAGGAAGAATCAATATAAAAATAAACCAATGTGAAATGAAAAATTTTTTAAAAAAGTCTAAATAAGCATATAACAATGTATATATAGTAAGAGCTAAATTATTTGCACTAAAGTAGTCCAAAATCCATACCACCATTTTGTAGTTTTCAAAATTCGAAACATAAAATGATCCATTTATGCTGACTATTAAAAAAAACCAAATTGAATAGGGTATTACAAATATAAAACTTAAATAAAATAATTTGAAAAGTTTAAATGATATTTTACTTTTTTTATCGTTAATAGTTATAAGGAATAGGAAGATAATAAATGGAATAAAAAAAGCTAGATAAAAAAGCATACAGATTCCTAAAAATAAAAATAGTAGTTCAAGTTTTAATTTTTTTTTTTTATATATTTCTGTTGAGTAGAAAATAGTAAGAATTGACAAAAAAATGTTAAAAAGTTTAGTTGATGGAGAGTATAAAAATTGATTAACAGTATTATTAATAATTATTAAAAGAGCGAACCAATAAATCCAATTTTGATAACTTTTGTAAGAAAATAAATTTAAATTAAAAATTTTAAAAAAAAAGTAAATTGAAAAATACAAAATAAATAAATTTATCACTAAATAGCTGATATAAATGATTTTTGGATGAAATATTTCATTTACAATGTATTTAGACCCATCATTATTAAATCTTGAAGTTACTTTGGGATAACCGTCTAAACCAAAACTTTTTTTAACTATAAAGTTTATTGGATATGATATTAAATGAGACAAAAGAATCAACCCTGGTCTTGGTTGCCTTATTGAATCTTTATCTAAAAGACGAAAAGGATCAGATGAATTATGCATGTAATCAGCAGAATCGCAATTCATACTATGTCCAAAAACTGAACCTATCTCAAAATTCCTTACACAATATTCTTTTTGTAAGTTATCAGGAACTCTTGGTCCTATAAATAATAAAACGATATATAATACTGCTATAAACCAAAATGAAATAGCTGGTAATTTTTTTAAAAACATTTCTTTACGATTAAAATTATCCAAAAAAGAATTTGTTCATTAATTTTTTTTAAATTATTAAAAGTTACTATTTAGATTTAATATATTACAATATACGAAAAATTATTTTATTTAAATTTTTTAATCTTTATGTAATTAATGTTTATGGAAACAACCCTATCTCTCCACGTAGGTCATGATGCCACTGCAATGTTTATTGATGATAAAGATTATATTGCTATCTCAGAGGAGAGAATATCTAGAGTAAAAAATTATAACGGCTTTCCAATAAAAGCTATTAAAACAATATTTAAACAAAAAAAAGTAAATTGGCCTGATATAAAAAAATTAATTATCACCAGCACTTCATTAAAAAATTCTAGATCGTATAAAAACCATTATTTTTTCAGTTTTATAAATCAAGATTTTTCAAACGAAATAAGTTTATATGGAAGATTTTTATTTCTTTGTTCAATTTTTAAAAAAAAAAAAAGTTTTCATGAATATTTAAAAGAATTTCTATATGTAAATAGATTTAGAGGCAAAATACTTTATTATGATCACCACTTGTGTCACATAACTTCATCTCTTGCCACTTACCCTATTAATAACTCTTATTTGTTATCTTTAGACGGTGGGGGTGATAACCTCAACTGGAGTTTTTATTCTTATTTCAATTTTAAACTTAAACTTTTAGAAAATAGTAAGAGTTTTTACCAAAATAAAGAATTTAGTGTGCATGATACCCCTGCTGATGTTTATTCTAACACAACAAAATATCTTGGTTTTAAAAGGCTAAGAGATGAGGGAAAAGTAATGGGACTTTCCGCATCTGGAAAACCTATTTATGTAGAATACTTTAAATCTATTCTTAAATTTGAGAATGGCAGATTTAAATCTAAATTTGGTCCACAAAAAAGAAGTCTTTTAAAAACATTACACTACTATTTCAATTTTTTTCTGTTTGGAATTAATTATGATTATTTACAGATTAGAGATATGAAAAATTTACTTGCAAATTATACAAGTAAAGAGGATATTTCTGCCTCACTTCAAATATTTTGTGAGGAAATAACACATCAATTTTTAGATTATTTATCTAAAAAATATAAATTTAAGTCTGAAAAATTACTTTTATCCGGTGGCTTTTTTTCAAATGTAGTAATTAATAAAAAAATTAAGGAAAGAAAAGACATAAATAATGTCTTCATCGTTCCCAATATGGGGGATGGTGGTCTGGTTTTGGGTGGAATCTACAACTCATTGAAAAAAGAAGACAAAAAAAAATTCTCAGATATTCAAAAAAATGTTTTTTTCGGCAATACTTCAAGTCAATTTCAAGCTAAGGGAAAGTACAATCTCTTGAAATTTAAAAAAGAGAGTTTGTATGACTATATATCTGAATGTTTAATTAAGAATAAAATTGTAGGTGTTATAAATAATAAAATGGAATTTGGTCCAAGAGCCTTGGGAAACAGATCAATCCTAGCGAATCCCTCTAAATTTAATATTACAGATATTCTAAATAAAAAACTTAAAAGATCTGACTTTATGCCCTTTGCTCCAATGATAAGAGATGTTGATGCAAAAGATATTCTCGAAAACTATTCCTCTGAGGACTATACAGCAAGATTTATGACAATTACGTATAATGTTAAATCTGAATTTAAAAAAAAATTAAAGAATATTATTCATAAGGATAATACAATTCGTGTTCAGGTGATTGATAAATTTCAAAATGATCTATGTTATAATATTCTTACACAATTTTACAAGAAAACTGGAATTCCGTGTCTCATCAATACAAGCTTTAATATACATGAAGAGCCAATTGTAATGGATATTGAAGATGGTTTACGAGCTCTTGATAACAATGTTGTTGATTTGATTGTAAATGAAAAAGAAGTATTAAAAAAAAAATGAAAAAGTTGATAATTTTAAATCAGAAAATTATTGAATGGGAGAAGAAAGGTGAAATTAAACAAAATTACTTTAATCCTAATAAAAAGTTTAAAGTTATTACAATTCTCTCTTTTGTTACAGAGGGAAAGCCATCTAATCATGTATTGAAAAAGTTATGTGGAACTTCTAAATATGATTATTTTACAGTCAAAAACAAACTTTTAACTAATAATTTTTTCAGATATCTACTGCCATTATCTTTTTATAAAGCTATCGTAAATAAAGAGCTTAAATCTTTAAATTTATTAAAACCTGATATCATTAGATGTATAGGGGATGGTTATGTAGGTTATATTTCAAGTTTAATTTCAAAATATTACAAATCTAAACTTATAATCTCTATACACACGTTTATTTCATTTAAGATTTTTTTAATTTACCTTACTTTTAAAGAAAAAGTTATTTATTTTGCTGATTATAGATTCAGAAATAAGTCACACAATGCGTCAAGTAAGATAATAATACCGTATTCAAAGATCAGAGATAACATAAATACCATAAATCAGCATAAAATCTTGCTTGCATATAATTGTGTTGAGAATGTTAAGGTTGAAAAAAAACAATCTACTAGATTCACAAACAAAAGTAATAAGTTGGTTTTTGTTGGAAGATTGATAAAAGGAAAATCAATCATAAAAATTGTTAAGGCTATTATAAATCTAAAAAATGTTTCTCTTACAATATATGGCGACGGACCTGAAAGAAAAAAAATAGAAAAACTAATAAAATTTTATAATGTGAAAAAAAAAATTAAATTAATTGGTTTTCATGATAATTTAAAAATTTTAAAAGAATTAAATAAATTTGATGCTTTTATTGCCTATCACAAGTTTTATGAATTTCCCAAAACTCTAATTGAAGCAATAAATTCTAGACTACCTATAATTTTAAATAAAGATCCATCAGAAAATTTAGAAGAATTTAAAAAATTAAAAATTATATGGACAGATGGCACAGTAAATTCATACAAAAAAAAAATTATAAACTTAACTAACCATAAGTATAATATTAACTTAATGGTAAAAAATAATTATAATCAAGTTCAAAGATTTTTTAGAAATAATCAAAATAATTATGATTAATTTATGTTTTGTTTTTGGAACTAGACCTGAGTATTTGAAAATTGTTGAGGTAATCAAAAAATTAAAAAATAATAAAAAATTTAAAATTAAAATACTTTCTTCAAATCAACAGAAAAATATTATAAAAAAGTATGTAGATAAAAACTTTATTGACATAGATTTAAAATTAAAAAACTTTGATAATGACGCAATTTTTGTTTCTAAACTTATAAAAAAACTAAATTTAATTTTCCAAAATTTCTCAGCTGATTTCCTATTTGTTCAAGGAGATACAAACACTGCATATGGTGCAAGTTTATTTGGTTTTTTTAAAAATATTCCAGTTATTCATTTAGAAGCTGGACTTAGAACTTATGATTTATATAACCCTTTTCCTGAAGAATTTATAAGGCAAAACATAAGTAAGATTGCAAAGATACATTTTGCACAAAATAAATCTTCTAAAATAAATCTAAAAAATGAAGGCATTTTTAAAAATGTTTTTGTTGTTGGCAATCCAGGAGTGGATCACTTAGTTAGGTACGTAAAAGAAAATAAAAAACAAAAAATTATCAAGAATAGCATTTTAGTGACTATGCATAGAAGAGAAAGTATAAATTCAAACTTAGAAAAATTCATTCACAATCTAAAAGTTTTTTTAAAAAATAATTCTGAATTTCATGTTAATTGGCCACTTCACACAAACCCTAATATTTTAATGAAAATAAAAAAATCTTTTAAAAAAAATATGAATCAAATAAGATTCTCTGAACCTTTGGAATATAGTCAATTCCAAAAGCTTATGTTATCCTCTCAGATAGTAATTACTGATTCAGGAGGGGTGCAAGAGGAGGCAGCATTCCTTGGAAAACCACTTCTAATAGCAAGAGATAAAACCGAAAGAATAGATATCATTAATCTTAAAGTAGGAACTTTAATAAATGCTGATGGGGCAAAATTACATCAAAAAATAAATTATTATGTCAAAAATAAAATAGATCCTATTAATACAAAGAGATGGCGAAATAATCAAGGATTTGGAAATTCCTCAACAAAAATTTATGATATATTAAATAACTTTTTACCTAAATTTAAAAACAAACAATAAATTGTTAATATTAATAACACGTAAGTAAAGTCAGTTATTATAAATCCAAGGTTAATAAGATCTAATTTTAAAATTATTATAAAAATTAAAAATGAAATAAAAAAGTAAGTAAATTTAAAGAATTCCCTTTTTTTTAAAAGGTTTCCTTTAAAACCTATTTTTTTACAATAATTTCTCAACGACAATGAATAACCAATTTTAACGCATAGTAATGAAAACAAAGCACCATCTATTTTAAAGTTTGGAATAATCAAAAGGTACAAAACAAAACTGATAATTCCCCAAATTATAGAGTTTATCAAAATAAATTTTTCTTTATTATTAATATAACAGAAAAACTCCCATCCTGTGGATAACTGGTGAATAAAAACACAAATAAAAAAAGTTAGATAAATATAATGATTTATGACGAAGTTTGAATTTAGAAGAAAAGCCTGGATAGTTGGCAATAAAATAATCAGTATGAGAACAAAAAATATTGAGAAATCTACATAGAGTGAGTTTTTGTTTCTAATTAGTGAATAAATTTTAGAATAATCATTATTTTTTTTTAAGATTAATAATTTCGGGAATAAATCCCACCAAAAAATTGATCCAAGGGAATTTAGAATTCCTGAGAACATTGCTGCAGTAAAATAAATGCTTAAATATAATGGTGAAAGAAAACTATCCAAGATTAACTTGTCACTAAAGTTTATTAACCATTCTGACAAACCCAAAGCAATAAAAACAAGGCCTGGAGAAATATAATTTGCAATGATTTTTCGATCAAATGTTAAATATTTTTGACTTAAATAATTTAACTTTATTAAGTATAAAAAAATTAAACAAGAACAAATTATCTTAATAGAAAGAATTAATAGTAGAAGTCTGATGAGATTCAATTCGTTAAAAAGAAAGAACAAAGAAGATAAAAAAAGAAACAAAAGAGTTTCAAATATTTGGAAAATACTAAATATATTTGATTTATTTTTACTTCTCATAAATTCAAAAAGGAGTTGCAGAATAGCAGTAAAGTGAGAAATAAGTATAATTAATAAGTTTAATACTAATAAATTCTTAAAAAATATATATGAAATTAAAAATGTGAAGGAGAATATTAATAAAGAAAATATTGAAATAAGGCTTATAGAACTAAATACCTTTATACTATTATTTTTTAAATTTTCATTAGTAGCAAGTTTTTTTATAATTGAGAAATTAAATCCCAATAAAAAAAGAGGCAGCAACCCATTTATTACACAAGTAATAATTATAAAATAACTATACTCATTTAAACCAATGCCATAAGTGATAATTGGTATTATTAAAAAACTTCCGGATTTAACAGTTAACTCAGACAAAAATCTTATTTTTGTTTCTTTAGGGATCTGTTTAATATAATTCATCTAAACTTAAAATTTTTTATATCTCTAACAATGTTGAAAAAAAAATCTTTAGATTTAGAAATAATTTTTTCGCCCCTGTAAAGAGGAAATTTTACTCCTCCAAAACTTTTTTTAAAATGATTCAAAAATAATTTTCCTTTTTCCTCGTGCTGAAAGAAACCTTCACCAAACTCTATATTTTCAACTTTCTGTTTATTAAAATATTTAATTGCATTCCACATAGAGAAATAGTTTGAGCCTAATTTTAAACCATCATGATTTGACACATTTGACCAATAAATTACATTTTTTTTGTAAACTCCAAAAATAGAGATACTTAATATTTTTTCTTGTGTAGAAACATAAAAGATATTTTTATGTTGTTGAGGGATATTCAGGAAAATATATTCAAAATATTTAAAATTGTGTGTATTTATGTTTTTTCGCGATGAAGTTTGTTGATGTAAATCAAAATATATTTTTAAAAATTTTGTCTCTTCGTTTCTATTCACCTTTTGGAATAACAAAGACTTTTCATTTTTTTTTATTATACTTTTAGCATTGCTACTAAAAGTATCAAATATTTGTTTATTGGATAGGTTCTTGATATTTTTTAGCCATGTAAAAGAAGACTTATCAATACTTAAATATGGTCCTAAAGGATTAGGAATTAACCTCCTCTTATTAATAATAGAATTGGACAATGATGACAAAAGAAATTCACATTTATTTACCTTATATTTTTTTAAAATATTTAATAAATATTCGTTAATTAATATTGTTATTTTTTTTGTTTTTTTTTCACTTATTGAAGATAACATTGCAGGCCCTCCAAGACAGTCAAGTACAGAATAATCAATTATTTTTCTTCTCCTTACAAGAAATAACGGACAAATTGCGACAATCTGATTTTTATTTGATTTATCAATGATACAAAAACTATGATTGAAGTGATTAAACCAACATGATTTTGATAAAATTCCGTGAGAAGTATGCCATAACCATGCATCATCAGACTTAAGACAAAATTTATCCCAGTGATAAAGTGAACATTCATCAAACTTTTTTATTTCAAAATATTCATGCATTAAACTTTGAATTTTTATTACAACCTATACCTAAATAGATAGCAAAAATAAATGTTAAAGGATGAAATCTAAAAAGACTTATATCAAAATACTGAGTCAATTGAATTATAATTAGAATCATAAAAATACTCATAACTGATTTTTTATAAAAGTAATTATTATTTTTAATAACTAACGGGATTAATAATATGTAAAAAAATAAACCCAAAAATCCTGTCTCTACAAAAATTGTTAGTGGCACAGAAGGGATCGCTAGGCTCTGATTTTCATAAAACGAAGGTAAACTCGGGTACTTTTTCATTAGGAAATTTTCAGAACCTTGACCAAAACCAACGCCTTTAAAAATATAATCTTCAAAGGATAGCAATGTAACTTTATAAATTTCAAATCTATCAGTATAATTACCAGGGTTTATTGTATCAAAAAAAAATAAATTCTCAGCTTGATTTTGAATTTGTAAAATTAAAAGTAAAAAGAATAAAAAAAATTTTCCTATCAAAAAGTAAATAAAATATTTCTTATACTTAGTAAGAAAAATTAAAAATGGGACTAACATTAAAATTAAAATATTGATTCGAGAAAAAGTCCAAAACAAAGTAATTATAAAAATAAAGTACAAAATGAATTTTATTAAACGATTAGAATTTTCTTTAAAATGATTCATATAAATTGCCAAGAGTACTAGGTGAGAGAATCCGATAGTATTCGATAATAAACTAGATGGTCTGTAAATATCAATTTGTTGATTTAATAAGGCATTTGATGATCCAAATAAATCTTTGCGAGTATAATAAATTTGCCCAAATTTATAAAAGTCACTTTTACTAATTTCGTGTGATCTGATTCCATAAGAACTAAAATAGTCAAATAAGAAAATAGTCAAAGCATAAATAACCAAAAAGATTACAAAATAAATAAAATATTTTTCAATACTTTCTTTAACTTCTTTTACGCTATTAATATTAAGATATGTTTGAAATATCATCAAAAAAGGAATAAAAACTATAAAAAATCTTTTTATTGAAGAAAAAATATTATCAGAAAAAAAACAAGAAATAAAACAAACAGTGATAAATAAATATAAACCAAAAGCATTTTTATTAGTTTTAAAACTTGTCTTGTCCAAGATTATTAAACTTAGGGCAAATATAGCAATAACAGATTGTACATTAGATAGTTTAATAATATTTCCATCATGATAAACATGTAAAAATACACTAAATATCAATACAGGGAACGAAATCAAAATTATTTTCTTAACTTCTTTTATCACATTACTATCTATTCTTTTAATAAACTTGAATTATTTGGATTTACTATTTTTTTTATATTTTGGAAAAGTTTTAATGCGACTTTTTTTGATGAGAATGAATTAATTAGACTTTTATTGTATTTAAACTTTTGGATGTTTTTAATAATATATTCTATGGAATTATAGATCTGAATTGGATCATTAAAACAAGAAATTCCATTGTTTTCGATAATTATTTTTTTATTATATGTTTTTGAGCGTCCAATATGAAGTATTGGCCTTTGAGCTTGAAGATAATCAACAAGTTTACTTTGAAAAAATAGGTTGCCGTATTCTTCATCTATATCTATTAAAATAAGAATGGAAGATTGATTTAATTTTTTAAAATATTTATCAAACTCTAGATATTTTAAAAATTTAATTTTATCAAAATTATTTATAAAATTTTTATAGTTTACAAAAAAATCCTGATCTACAAAAAACTCGACCTTTACTCTATCATACTTTTTAATTATGTTGGTTAATGCAATTAATGAATTTTTAATTTTCCTTCCGGCATAAATTTTTCCAAAGTATCTTATAACAAATGTCTTAGACAATTTTGGTTTATTCTTAAATTCTACTAAGGAGTGAGGAATAGTAACACTTTTTTTTTTAATGTTTATAGCGACCTGCCTATTAAAAAAATTCATCAAATTATTTAGTGGAAAAGTATTCATGTCAGTATTTTTCAAAACTATATTTTGCCAATAACGACTTAAAGAATCAAAAATAGGAACATGTCTCTGAACTGGATTTTTATGCCATGGATCAGAAAAGTGAGCTAACCATTTAATTCCATACTTTTTTTTTAGAAAAAGTCCAAGTAGATGTGTCGAATGAAATTGTGACCTCGTCATAACAAAATCATAATCTAGAATTTTGATTTTTGATAATTCTTTTTTGAAAACAGGAAAGTAAAAAATAAATCTATCAGGTCTAATTGGTAATCTCTTAAAATTTAAAAGATAATCTATTAAGTAGGGGATCTTAACATCAATAGTATGAAAATTATTTTTTAATTTTGAACGTTTCAAATTATTGTAACTAGGCTTTAAAAGTGTGATATCGCAAAAGCTCGACAATGAATTTAAGAGTTTATACGTAACATATGATTCCGGAGAATTGTAGGGAGGATAACAATACGTAATTATTAGACCTCTTAACCTTTTCTTCATTTAATAATCTTTATATTTTCTATTCTTTTTTGAAATTTGGAAAAGTATGATAAATGTTCAAAAAAAATGTTTTCTTCTATAATATCAGATGGATCAAAATAAACATTGAAAAAAAATTTATAAGTTTTCATTATTTTTAATGTCTTTTTAAATTCAGCAAATAAATTATGGTAATTCAAATTTGAATGCATAATACTCCAACTATCAATTATCTGAAAAGGATCCTCAATGAACGCACTGGAGCACATCTCTGAGATATTTTTATTTTTAAAGATTGGAGATTTTATTAGCGAATAAATTGGAGCAGTTGAGCTTGAATAAGCATAATTTAAATCATTTAAAATATTATGAATAAAATCTAATGATTTATTTTCTGAATATTCTCCAAAATGTGGTGTTCTAAAAATTTTTGGAACTTGATTACAAAAATTTTTAATAGCTTCATGACCTTCAGTTATATCCTTAACAATTTCATTTTTATTAAAATCACAATAAGAAATTATAGATTTATTCTTATTTTGTATTTTATCAAACTCTGTATGAACTTTATAACCGTGATTAATGATTATGCATTTTTTTGAGATTTTTCTAAAAATTTCTTTATTTTCTTTTATCAGTTCTCCAGGTACTGCATAGTAGGGGATTATATCTGATTTAATTAGTTTATTTGTAAGAACTTCAATTAGATTTATATCTTTTTGCGTTTCAAAATCAAAACTTACAAAAAAAACAGAAGAATCAAGATTTTTTTGTGCCCATCTAATATTATTTAAAAAGTAGAACTTTTTATAAAATTTAAGAACTATCTTAAAAAAAAATTTGGGAATATTAAATTTCATTAAATATTAATATTTTATATTATATTATCTTATATTATGCGAGATAAAATTACATTCAAAGATAAGATGAGTTATTTGTTAAAAATAATAGAAGGAAAATTTACACCTTTTCTTCAGAATGAATTAAATGATGAAGAAATAAAAAAGGTATTTTGTGGTTTGCAGAATCTTACCGATGCTAATGATTATAAAAAATTACTTCATAATTACTTAAATAAATATTACGAATTTGACAAAGATATTTATTTAACGCATTCTGGAAGAGATGCTCTATATTTTATTTTATTAAATCTTAAATTAAAAAAAAAAGAAATAATTATACCGTCATATTCTTGTTTGGGTTTAATTGAACCCATACTCCAATTGAAATATAAGCCTGTTTTCATAGATATTGATGACCAACTTAATCCATTATTTGAGAGTGTTGAAAAAGCAATTAGTTCTGAAACTTCAGCAGTTATCATTCCTCATCTGGGTGGAACAATTGCAATTGATACTTTTAAAATAATTGAAATCTGTAAACATAAAAAAATAACTGTTATTGAAGACTGTTGCCAAGCATTTGGTCTTAAATTTAAAAAAAAACCAATTGGAACATTTTCTGATATTTCATTTTTCAGCTCTGGTGTTGGAAAACCAGTATTTACGCCATGTGGTGGTTGGATTGTTACAAAAAAAAAAAAATTTAGAAATTTTGAAATGACTAATTTGATTGATGAGAAAATACAGAATGTTTATTCAAATTTTATAAATTTCAAAAATAAATTTTCAGACCAAAAATTTAAAATTATAAAATCAAGATTAATTGATAAAATTTATTCAGTTTTTGATAAAAACCAAAAATTTTGCAATATAAAAATGGTTCAAGACAAAAGACTTAATCTAAGTAATTTATCTGCGTATATGATTTTAAATCAAATTGAAAAAAATGAGGAGAATATTTTAACTAGAAAAAAAATAGCTAACCTTTGGATGAGAAAATTAAAAACAATAAATAATATTAAGGTTTTAAATAAAACTAATACCATATTTAACAAATTATATGTTAATTCAAATTTATCTAACAAGAAAAATCTTTTGCTTCAAGGAATTGAACTTGAAAATGGTTATATACCATTACATCTCAGATATAATTTTAATAAGTTTAAGCACGTAAGTTTAACGAATACAGAAAGAATTTGGAGGAGAATTTTTTCTTTACCAGTTCGGCCAAGTTTAAATCAATTTATAATTTAACATAATATATATTATACGACTGAAAGAATATCTTTATTTAAACTTTTATAAGAATATGGTTGATTATGCATACTAAGTATTAGATTTTATAAATATTTAATTATCCAGATCCTATATAAAGCATACCACCTCCGTATAAAAATCCAGTAATCAAAAATATTACAAATGTATAACCCATAATTTGTCTCATGTGCAGACCGGCTATTGCGAGGAGAGGAATTGTCCAAAAAGGTTGAATCATATTAGTCCATTGATCGCCATAAGCTACTCCAAGAACTACTACATATGGCTCCACATTTAAGTTTCTTGCAGCTTCTATCATTACCGGCCCTTGAACAGCCCACTGCCCTCCACCAGATGGAATAAACATATTAACTAAGCCCCCTGACAAAAAGGAGTAAAAGCCTAAGGTTTCAGATGATGAAACTTGAGAAATTTTTGCTGCAATAACATTTATTAGACCAGTATCAGCCATCATGCCCATTATTCCTGCATAAAACGGATATTGAAGAATAATTGGTCCGACTGTTATTGCAGCATTATTAACCAATTTCACATAATGAATTGACGAACTAGATAAAATAAGTCCCAACCCTAAAAATGTCCAACTCACCAGGTTTAAATCTAAGGAAAATCCTTTTTGATTGAAAATGTAAAAAATGAAAAACAATAAGACAAAACCTACAAATAAACTAATTAGTCTACTATTTTCAATTACTTGTGCAAAAGTTCTGTTATTTTGATTTAGATTTTTTTCGTCGTCTTTACTTTTACTAAAACGAAAAACATTTGGATCTATCTCTTTAATCTCTGCTTCATTCGTAGGTCTCATTAAAGGATTTATGATTGTTATAATCACAAGAGTTATTATTGCTAACGTTATATTAAAATTAGTAAATATTGTTTCTGTAACAGGAAGAATTCCTATTTGATCCTCTAGAGAGTGTCCACTTGAAGAAACAAATAAAGCCGCAGAAGAAGAATACCCCATATGCCAAATTACGTAACCAGAGTAAGCAGACGCAACTAAAAGTGGATAATGAATTCTTATTCTTTTTTTTGTGCATCCAATTGCTACAAACTTTGAAATAATACCACCCACAATTAATCCAAATGACCAGGCAAATAAACTTGCTAAGCCTGAAACAAATGTAACAAGGGCATAAGCTTGTATTTGGGAATTAGGATAAGAGCCTATTTTCGATAAAATATTTTCAACTGGCTTGGTATGCGCAAGAGCATGAGCTGTTATCATTATAATTGTTATTTGAGCAGTAAAAGTGAACAGCTTTGGAAGACCGTTACCCCACGCTTCTAAAACTTCACTGGGCGTTGAATCTGTGCTAACAAGTGCTAAAACAAAAGTTAACACAGATAAAACAATTACAAAAATAAATGCATCTGGATAATATCTTTCAACTAATTTAACAAATGGTTTTGATAAGCTATTGAATATTCCAAGTTTTTGAGATGACATTTTCTTATTTGACTTTTAGTGCAATAACCTTTCCTTCAGCCATTACTGGAATTATAATTAGATTCTTATCTAAAATCACCTCATGATCAGCCGCACCTTTGCCAACTTCAGCAATTACTTTAAATTTTCCCTTTTTGTTAATGTTATAAAGCTTTGCACCGGTCCAATCAGTAACGAAGTATGAACCTTTACCATCTGGTTCTATACCGTCTAAATTACCAATAGGTTTCTTACCAAGATTTTTTATTTCTTTTGTATGAATATTAATACTTTTTAAGCTTCCTTTGAGCTCTGGTGTTCCCCAGCCTTCCATCACTGCTCCCCAGCTACCCACAATAAGGTTGCCCTCTTCTTCATCAATGTGAATTCCATTAGGCGCTAATCCAGGACTATAAAACCATGCAGGAAGTTGTCCGAATTGATTCAACCTATAAATAGTGTCATTATATGTATCCCCTACATAAACATTTCCATACTTATCGTGAGTAACGTCATTCATACATACCGAACCATAACCTTTATATTTGTTTGTAACTTTAGCAGTAGCAATGTCTACTTCGACTAATTCGTCAACATCAGCAATATATAATTTATCTTTACTGATTGTGAGCCCCTTAGGAGCATTAAGTTTATCAATCCATTTTTTCTTGATTATAGTTCCATCAAGGCTCATTTTGGAAATGTATCCAGTGCCATCCTTTTTGAATGGATGATCTGTAATGTTTGAAACATAAAGAACATCATTTGTTGCATCATAAATTACAGATTCTGGCAATTCGAAAATTTTTTCTGTTTCCCAGACTTTTTCAACGTGACCATCAGCGTGGGCAGTTTTATCTAAAAAGTTTAGCGAAAATATCGCAAGTATCATCAATAACTTTTTCATTTTTACTCCTTTTATTGTTTTAAATTATTAGGCATTGATAAATCTACTCCTTTAGACGATCCAGAAGATGGCCATCTTTGAGTAATTGTTTTTCTTTGAGTGTAAAATCTAACCCCATCTGGACCATATATATTTAGATCACCAAATAGAGAATTCTTCCACCCACCGAAACTATGAAATGAAGTCGGAACTGGCAGTGGAATATTAACACCTACCATACCAATTTCTACATTTTCTGAAAATGTCCTTGCTTGTTCTCCATTTCTAGTAAAAATACAACATCCATTTCCAAATCTGTTATTATTAATTAGATTAATTGCATCTGACAATTTATTTACTTCCATAATTTGAAGAACTGGACCAAATATTTCATTCTGGTATGATTTCATATTAGAGCTTACATTGTCAATAATAGTGGGACCAAGAAAATAACCATTATTAGAATTTTTTCTTTTTAGAAAATCTCTCCCATCAACTAAAACTCTGGCTCCCTCCCCTTCAGACATATCTATATAATTTTTAACCGAATCTAAATGCTCTTTTGAAACTAATGGCCCAAAACTATTAGAATGAAGGTCATCAAGTCCAAATTTTAATTTCTGTACTTTTCTCTCAAGATCTTGAATAAATTCATCCTTTATATCTGAAAAAACTACGGCAACAGATAAGGCCATACAACGCTGACCTGACGATCCGTAAGCAGCAGATATTAACTGATCTGTTGTATAATCTATATCAGCATCAGGTAAAATCAAAGCATGATTCTTAGCACCACCAAGAGCTTGACATCTTTTACCTGAAATTGCAGAGGTTTCATATATATTTTTAGCAACAGGTGTTGAACCTACAAAACTTACAGCTTTTATTCTGTCGTCTTTTATTAACTTATTAACTACACTCTTATCTCCATTTAATAAATTTAAGAGTCCACGAGGAGCTTTAGTTTGATTAAATAGTTCAACTATGAACATTGAACCAAGTGGATCTTTTTCTGATGGTTTTAAAATAAAAGAATTTCCAGCAGCAATTGCAAGTGGAAACATCCAAAGAGGAACCATTGCAGGAAAGTTGAATGGTGTAATACCTAAAACGGGTCCCAATGGGGAGAATTCACTCCATGAGTCTACAGAAGTACTAATATTTTTGTTAAATTCTCCCTTTAAAATTTCTCCTATGCCACAGGCATACTCAACATTTTCAATGCCTCTTCTAATTTCACCCAGTGCATCATCGTGAACTTTACCTAAATCCTTACTTATTATTTCCGCAAGTTTTTGTATATTTTTTTCTAGCAAGATTTTGTATTCAAATAAAATGGAGGAGCGTTTAGCAATTGAAAAGCTTTTCCATTCATAGAATGCTTCTGTTGAATTGTTCAATGTGTTTTCAATTGTTTTATCAGAAGCATTCGAAATAGTTGAAATAACCTTACCATTAGAAGGATCAAAAATTTCAATGGGAGCACCAGAATCATACATTGATTTTCCATTGACTATATGTCCTAAATTTTCTACCATTAAATATAAGATACCTTAACCTATTTGCATTTCAATCGAAAATTTTGAATTATAAAAATGCAAAAAAGCATTTTAAAAACATCGTTTTGAATATATTATTTCTTAATGTTTAATTGGAACGATTTGAGCTCTTTTCTAGCACTTTCTAGATGTTCAAAGTTAAAGCTAGCTTCGAAAAAATTAAAAGTTGAACCAACCACAATTGCAAGGAGAATAGCAAGGCTAGAGAAAAATATTGAATCTGATCTATTCAATAAATCACCCAAAGGATATATTTTGACAGAAAAAGGAGTTGAATTGTTAAGATACGTTGAAAAAATTGAAAATGAAGTATTTGAAATTAACGATAATTTTTTAAAATCAAACCCTAAAATTAGAGGAAAAGTAAGGTTAAGTGTTGGAGAAGGACTGGGTGTTGAAATAATTAGTAAAAACTTAAATCTTTTTTACGAAAGATTTCCAGAAATTGAAATCGAACTCCTTGCAGATACAAAATCAAGAAGTTTATCTAACCACGAGGCTGATGTACTCATCTCTTTGTCACGACCAAATAAAGGAAGACTTTTATCCTGGAAATTATGTGATTATTTCGTAAAACTATACGGATCTAAGAATTATAAGAAAGATTTTAATAATATAAAAAGTTTAAAAGATTTAAATAATCATAACTTCGTTAGCTATGTTGACGAATTAATAGAGTTTCCTGAATTAAATTATCTTAAAGAAATTAACAACAAACTTAACGTGGTATTTTCAAGTAATAGCCTTCGTTCTCAATTACATGCTGTAAAAAAAGGGGTTGGGCTTGGACTCTTGCACTCTTTTATAGCGAGAAATCATCAAGATTTAGTTCCTGTCTTACCAAATCTAGTAAATATAAAGAGAGAGTATTGGTTAGTTGTTCATGAAAATTTATACAATTTACAAAGAATTAAGGCAGTTACTTCTTTCCTTGGAGAGATATTAAAACTTGAAAAAATAATTTTAAATAATTAAACAATTAACTTTAGTCCATCGTATGCAGCTTGACAATTATCAGGACAAAGCGAGTTGATATGATCGTAATCAACTTCGTAGTTCATGTGAGTAAGAATTATTTTTTTTGGTTTAATAATTTCTATCCATTTCATAACTTTATCGTAATGTGCATGAGATTTATGTGGTTCAAATCTTAAACAATCTACAATCCATAAATCTAAATTTTCGAGTTTTTTTAAAATATCTGGCCTTATGTCAAAAACGTCCGAACAATAAGCAAAATTGTTTATCCTAAATCCCGTTGATAATCCAAAGCCATGATCTTGCTGAAAACTCAAAATTTCTAAATTTTTAACTTTAAATGATCCATTTATTTCATTTGGAATTAAACACGGTTTATAGTAAAAACCGTTGGCCTTGGGGGATAGTTTATCAAAAACATATGCAAATCTTCTTCTAATTTCGTCTATATTTTCTCTAGTAGCATATAAATTTAAATCCTTTTTCATTAAGACGTTTAAAAATCTAAAGTCATCAATGCCATTGATATGGTCTGCGTGACAATGAGTAATTAAGACTGCGTCCAAATTTTTAACATTTGCATTCAAAAGTTGTTGTCTCAAATCTGGAGTAGCATCAACTAATATTGATACGCTGGGAGATTCAATTAAAATGGACGATCTTAGCCTTCTGTTTTTCGGATTGTCTGGGTTACAATTACCCCAATTGTTTCCAATTGCTGGAACACCAGAAGAACTTCCACAACCCAAAACAGTTATTTTAAGTTGCATCTTTAGCCTTTGAAAATAAATTAAAAAAATTCTTTGTAGTTACGCTAGCGACCTCTTCAGTATCAATTTTCTTAATTTTTGCTATTTGCTCTAATGTATATTTCGTGAATGCAGGCTCATTTCTTTTCCCTCTTTTAGGTATGGGAGCTAGGTATGGTGAATCTGTTTCCACAAGAATTTTATTCAAGGGGACGTACTTAACAATTTTTCTAATTTCGTCTGCCTTATCAAAGGTAATAACCCCAGAAAATGATATGTAAAAACCGTTATCTAAAGCACAATTAGCAAGAGACAACCCAGACGAAAAACAATGTATGAGACCGCTAGAATTATATTTTTTTACAAATTTATTTAAAAAGAAAATTGTATCTTCATCTGCATTTCTAGTATGAATTACAGTTGGAGAATTGGTTTCTCCAGAGACTTGCATATGTGTTTCAAAAAAATCTATTTGGTTTTGTTTGTTTTCAAAACTTCTATAATAATCCAGTCCAGTTTCACCAATACCCACAACTTTCTTTTTCAGTAAATTTTTCAATAAGTGTGATTTGAGTTTTGTAGTATTTTGAACATCTAATTGCTTTGGAACATTATTTGGGTGCACCCCAGTAGTACACCAAACATTTTTATATTTTTGAGTTAAATTGTAAATCTCCTCAAACTTTTCTAGATTAACTGATATACTTAACATGTAATCCACGTCTTTTTCTTTTGCATTTTGAATTACATTATCAAGATCATCTTTGAAATCGTCAAAATTTAAATGACAGTGAGAATCAACTATTTTATTTTTCATATCTCGGAAATATTGGTGAGGGTTTATTTAACATATGGTCACTCATAAGTGTATTTTTCGAATTGAGATTATCAAACTCTCTTGACTCATTATTTATATTTAAAATATCTAAAATTTTTTTTGAAGCATTTGGAATAAATGGCTGAAGTATAATTCCTACAACCCTAAAGCATTCTATAAGAATTGATAGATCTTTACCTGCTTTTTTTGGATCTATTTTAAAACTATTCCAAGGCTGACTTTCATCCATATATTTATTTAATTCATCTATGTAGAAGAAAATATCTTCAAGACATTTGCTTATCTGGAATTCCTTCATTTTCTTTTTTACAGGCACTATCATTTCATAACCTTGACATATAAGTTTTATTTGGTCTGCTTCTTCTCCTAATGAATTTGGAACAGAGTTGTTAAAGTTCTTGTTAATAAATTTAACAACTCTTTGAATTAAGTTTCCTAAATTATTTGATAGATCTGAATTTATTCTATTGATTAAAGAAAATTCAGAAAAATCACCATCATTTCCCAAAGGAACTTCTCTTAAAAGAAAATATCTTAGTTGATCTAAACCAAATTTTTCTATCATTTGATTTGGATCAATTGTGTTTCCCAAAGACTTTGATATTTTTTTACCTTCATTTGTCCACCATCCGTGTGCAAATATGGTTTTAGGCAAAGCGTGGTTTATTGCCATTAACATAGCAGGCCAATAAATTGCATGAAATTTTAAAATGTCTTTTCCAATTATATGAATACAATTTTCCCAATACTCCATTTTTTCATCTGTGATATTTGGATAACCAATTGAAGTCAAATAATTAGTTAGTGCATCGATCCAAACGTACATGATATGTTCAGATTCAGGAACTTTTATTCCCCAGTCAAAACTTGTTCTTGAGATCGATAAATCTTTCAATCCTCCTTTAACGAAGCTTTTAACTTCATTCATTCTGGATTTAGGCATTACAAAATCTGGATTTTCTTCATAAAAATCTAATAATTTTTCCTGCCACTCTGATAACTTGAAAAAAAAGCTCTCCTCTTCAATCCAGTCTACTTGACTCCCGTCCTTTGTTGTATAAACGTCACCTTCTTTTATCAACTCTTTATCTTGATAATAAGATTCGTCCTTAACCGAATACCAACCACTATATTTACTTTTATATATTTGGTTATTTTTTAAGAGTTCGTTCCAAAAGTGAATAGCTGAATTGTTGTGTCTTTTTTCAGTGGTTCTAATAAAATCAGTATTTATTATTCCAAGAGTTTGAGAGAGGTTTTTAAAATTTTGAGAAACTTTATCTACGAAATTTTGGGGTATTTCACCTTTTTGTTTAGCTGCTTTTTCAACTTTCATTCCATGTTCGTCTGTACCAGTTGTAAAAAGTATTTTTTTGCCATCTAATTTATTAAATCTTGCAACAGTATCACATATAATACTAGTATATGCATGACCAATATGTGGAAGATCATTAACATAATAAATTGGTGTGGTAATATAAGTTTTTTTAATATTCATTTGTTTTGATATATTCTGAAAGTAAGTAGTATAATTCCTTTTTTTTATCAATATTTAAATTTTGGATATAAAGAATTCTAATATTTGAAAAAAATATTAAAATCTTTTTTATATAAGCTTTATTTTGGTAATACTTGAGAAACCTGCCTTTTTGGATAAAAAATATATGATTCATTATCGAAGAAAACAATTTATCATAATTATGAGCTATAAGATCATAGAATAATTCAAATTCAGACATCTTGAAGCTTTTATCCTTTTCTAACTTATCAAAATATTCCTGAATAATTTTACCTTCCTCACTTATCAAAAAAAAAAGCCTTTCAATACTTCCATTTGTCAAAAAGTATTTTTTTTCTAGATCAAAATGTTTACAATCAACATCGTAATATTTACAGAATTCAAACATATTTTTTTTATTCAAAGGTTTAAAATCAAGTTTAATACACCTAGATGATATTGTTTTTGGAATTCTTTTAATGTCATGAGAAATAAATATTATGATAGTATTTGAAGGTGGATCTTCTATTGTTTTTAACATCGCATTATATGAATTAAAATTTAAACTGTTAGCATTATCAATTATTATAAAACAATTTTGATTTTCATTTGCATTGGTCAAGTTTATTTGATTTATAAGTAATCTGATATCATCTACCAACACAGGGTTTTGTTCAGAATTTATTTCAAAAAAATTTTGAGTGTTACTTCCTTTTATTTTACAAACTGATCTTATGAAACTAACTGCAGTTGAATACTTCCCTATTCCTTTGATTCCATTAAAAATCCAAGCATGTGGAAATTGTATATGATAGCTTTCATTTAAAATCTTTAATTGCTCGTTGTGTCCAATAATTTTTGGTGGGTGTATCATAATTAAATTACACAAGGAAGTTTGAGTTTGAAAAGTAATAATTTATTTACGTGATCAATTATTTTTTTATGAATAACCTTTTTAGATAAAGAAGCGTCAATTTTATACATATTTTTGCATTTTTTACTCAGTTTTAAGAAATTTTTTCTAATTTTTTCATGATAAATTTTATCTTTGTTTTCAAATCTAGTTTCTTTATTTTTAATCTTTAGACTTCTTTTTAAACCAATATCTGGAGCTAAATCTAGAAGTATTGTTAAGTCAGGCATTAAATTAAATGCAAAATTTTGGTGAAAAAAGTCTAATTTTTTAGCGAAATTTTTTATATCAAATTGATACGAAATTGTTGAATGAATATACCTATCACAGATTACTGTTTTTTCTTTTAATGATGGAATTATCTTTTCTTTTAGATGCTGATGTCTAGACGCATAAATTAAAAGCAATTCAACATCAGACGAGATGTTTGTATTTTTGTCTTCTACTAAAATTTTTCTTATCTTATCAGATATTTTAGTTCCACCTGGCTCTCTTGTGAGCAAATTTTTTTCATTTATAAATGATAATGATTTCGATAACAATTTAGCTTGGGTTGATTTTCCAGTTCCTTCCCCACCTTCAAAAGTTATAAATTTCTTCATTTTGTTCTAAAAATACTATCACCGAGTAACAAAAATTTTAAATTATTATAAACTTTAGAAAAGAAAGACATTTTTTTGATTTCGTTTTTAGAAAAAAGTTCATATTTTTTTATAATTTCTGAGTTTTTATTTTTAACGATTAAATCAGCGACTTTTTGATCTTTTTCAATGGGAGCTAGTAATGGTTTATAATGTTTAATGGTAAATACTAAATCTTTTTTTAATCTGTTGGGCACAGTAAGATTTACACTCTCTTTAGAATACAAATCTACTTTTTTTTCTCTTCCACCCCAGACCTGAAGATTTGTAATTGTTTGATTTTTGTCAAAAAGATCAATTACTTTATATTGATTGAAACCTACTTTAATTAATCTTTCTGACTCATCTCTCCTATCTTTATCTCTTTTTAAACCATTTAAGATGAGAATTAACCTTCGATTATTTTTTAAAACAGAGGCAACCAGACCATAGCCACCTAAAGAGGTTTTTCCAGTTTTTAAACCATCTGCATTAATTTCGTTAAACAACAAGGGATTCCTATTTAATTGTTTAATTCCACTATATGTAAATTCTTTTTCTGCATAATAATAATAAAGTTCTGGAAAATCTTCGATTGTTCTGACTGTCAATGTGAGCAGATCTTGTATTGTTGTTAAATGGTCTGGATCTGGCCAACCAGTTGAATTAGTAAAGCTTGAGTTCATCATACCAATTTCCTTAGCAAGAAGATTTAATTCTTCAGCAAAAATTGCTTCACTTCCTGATATACCTTCCGCAATAGCTATACATGCATCATTTCCAGATTGAACAATTATTCCTCTTATTAAATCTTCAACAGAAACCATAGTATTGACCTTCACAAACATTTTTGAGCCACCCTTTTTCCAGGCTTTCTTACTTACTTTAAATTTATCTGTAAGTTTTAAATCACCATCCTTAATTTTTTTAAAAACATAATAAATTGTCATAATTTTACTCATAGAGCTTGGTGACATAAGTTCTTCAGAGTTTTTTTCGAAAATTATAGTTTTGGTTTCATAATCATAAAGTATTGCCTGCTTTGCAATTGTGTCGAGTGAAAAAACCTTATAATTTAATAAAAAAGAAAAGAAAAAAGATATTAAAAAAAATTTCATTTTAATTTACTATTAAATGGCTCGCAGTATAACCTAATTCAAAAAGTTTTGTTCTTATATTTTCGGCTAAATTTAGACTTTCTATTGGGCCTATTCTTACTCTATACACATACTTATTATTTACAAAAGTCCTCTCAATATATGCTTGAAAGTCTGATAGTTTTTGAGTTAATGATTTAGCATTTCTGTGATCAGTGAATGCGCCAACTTGGATAGCTAATTGTTTATCACTTAAAATAGAGTTTTGCTTATCAAAGTCTTCATTTTGCGATTTTTGTTTCTCTTTTTTCATGATTTTTTGCTTCTCAAAATTATTTGTAATTTCTGTCTTCTTAATTTCTTTAAATTCAGCGGACTCAACTTTTGTTATTTTATTACTTGTATTACCTAATGCATGTTCTCTTGACTCATTTTCTAGAATTTCAACTTTCACTTTAGCTATTCCTGTATTCACAAAACCCAGTTCTTGTGCAGCTTTTTTTGATAGATCAATTATTCTGTTTCCAGCAAAAGGCCCCCTGTCATTTACTCTTACCTTTGGGAGTACTTTTCCATTATCAAGATTGGTAACCCTTACTATAGAAGGCATAGGTAATGTTCTATGTGCCGCAGAAACCTTATTTTGATCAAAAATTTCTCCATTTGCTGTTTTTTTCCCATGAAACCCTGGTCCGTACCATGATGCAATGCCAATTTCTTCATAATCATAATCAATAGCTGGATAGTACCATTTACCATTAATCTTATATGGTGTACCTATTTTATATATCGGTTCATCTCCCCATGTTCCTATTCTTTTTGCAGAATTAACAAGAAATGTTGCTTCAGAACAGCCTAATAAGAATAACGGAATCATGATAATGATTTGAGATTTCAAGGAGGTGAAAATTTTATTTAATTTCATCAGAGAATAAAAATACAGTTAACGCGAAATAATTAGACCTATTCCAGTTTAATATAACATCATAGTTTTTTGAGACAAGATAACATTCATTATAATTTGAATCAGGAATAACGAGTTTAAGTTTAGATTTGCCATATTCTTTATTTAATTTGATTCCATTACCTGACCAAAAAGTAACATCTTTATAAACTTTATTTTTTGCTAATTTTCGCAATGCATTTGTTAATTGAATATTTATTTCTTCACCCCATTGCAAATTATTATTCCAGCCAATTTTTTTTAAATAATTTGCTCCAGATGCCAATGCATCAGGTTTTTTAAATAAATTTACTCTTGAATCACCATCAAAATCAATTGCATGTTTTAGAAAAGTACTTGGCATAAATTGAGTTTGACCGAATGCTCCTGCCCACGAGCCCTTGAATGAATTTCTTTCGAAATGATTACTTTCGAGTATATTTAGTGCGTTCTCAAGTTCTTTTGTAAAAAATTCTTTTCTTCTTCCATCATATGCTAAGGACGCTAAAGATCTGATTATGTCCATTTTACCAGTATGTTTACCAAAGGAGGTCTCAATTCCCCACAAAGCTGATAAAATTTTAGCGCTTACATTGTACTTTAGTTCAATTTTTTTAAGAAGGGTCTTATTTTGATTATATTGTTCATTAATCTTTTTTTTACTTTTTGTATTAACTACATTTTTGAAATATTTGTCAAAAGTTAGCCTGAATTCAGGCTGTTTTCTGTCTAACTCAATGACCCTTGGATTAAATTTAATATTATCAAGATAATTTAAAGTATCATCCTTGTAATTTTTGTTTTTAAGATCATTCTTGGTTTTTAAAATCCACTCATTCCAGGATAATTTATTTTTTGGAAATTTATCAAGATCGGGTGAATCAGTACTTTTACTAAATAAATCGCTTGCCTGCAGAGAAATAATAATTGCTAAAAGATAAAAAGTTTTCTTTAAATTAGTCTTTAACATTTCTAAAACGAACATTGTCACGATTTAATTCAGAAATTTTTTTACACCCTAATAGCTTCATATTTCTAATCAATTCATTTTGTAGGTTTTCTAGAGTTTTTTCAACCCCCTCTCTTCCTGCCGCTGCCAAAGCGTACAAATACAATCTTCCGCCAGAACACGCATTTGCTCCTAGAGATAAAGCTTTAAGAATGTGCGTCCCCCTTCTTATACCCCCATCACAAATAACTTCTATTTTTCCTCCGACTGCATCAAGAATCTCTTTTAGTTGATCAAATGGAGACCTTGATCCATCGAGTTGACGTCCTCCATGATTTGAAATCATTATTGCAGAAGCACCAATCTTTACAGCTTTTTTTGCGTCTTCTACAGACATTATTCCTTTAAGGCAAAAAGGACCATTCCAATATTTTCTTATTTCTTCAGCATTTTTCCATGACATGCTTTGATCCAACATCGTACTAAAATAGTCACTCACAGATACTGCAAACTTTGTACCTTCCCCAACGTAATCACTTAGAAAAGGAAGATCAAATTTTTTCCTTACTAAATAATTTAAGGTCCAAGAAGGAGATGTTGCATAACTTAAAATACTTTTCAATGTAAATTTAGGTGGAGAGGTAAAACCAGTTTTTAAATCCCTTTCTCTATTTCCTCCCGTTATTGTGTCGACCGTTAATGCTAATGCGTCAAATTTTTTTTCTTTGCATTCATCAATCATATTTTTTGTGAGTTCTTTATCCTTATGATAATACAGTTGAAAAATTTTTGGTCCCTTTAATTTGCTTATTTCGCTAGCTGAAACTGTGGAGAGAGAAGATATACCAAAAAAAGTGTTAAAAGTCTCAGCTGCTTGACCAACTGCCATTTCACCTTCATAATGAAAAAGACGTTGTAGTGCCGTTGGTGAGAGAAAAAAAGGTAAGTCAATCCTTTTACCAAACAACTTTATTGATAAATCAATATTTTCAACTCCTCTCAATACATTTGGAACTAAATCACAATTTTCGAAGGATTTGGTATTTCTTTTTAGGGTAGTTTCATCGTCAGCCCCTCCGTCTATATAATGAAAAATTGGAAAAGGTAATTTACTTTTGGCTAGTTTTCTAAAATCATTTATATTATTACATTTCGAAAGATTACTCATTAAATAAATTTAATTCATTATGGAAAGTATTCAAACAAAAATACAACTTAAAAAGAAAAAAAAATTGATGAATATAATCAATCATGTCTTTTCAATAGATGAAACAACAATTAACTTCTCAGGAGATAAAAATGATACTTACTTTAAAGTAATTGAAAATTCTTTTACAAGCGCAATTTCTGGAAAGTCAAACTTAAGTGATGAAGTAAAAAAAATGAAGGGATTGTCAGGCAGAAAATTTAGAGTAATGATGAATAATCTAATCAAAAATTTTAAAAATCCAAAATACCTTGAAATTGGTTCATGGCTCGGCTCTAGTGCATGCTCAGTATGTTTTAAAAATAAAGCAAATATGACGTGCATAGATGATTGGTCTCAAAATTTTTCAACAAACCTTGATTCAAAAAAAATTTTTGAAAGCAATTTAGAAAAATTTTTAAATGAAAATATTTCACTTCAAATTATAGAAAAAGATTTTAGAAAAGTTAATTTTAAAAATATTAAAAATATAAACATTTATTTTTATGATGGATCTCACCATTATGAAGATCATTATGATGCAATTAAATTAGTTTTACCTGCATTAACAAAGAAATTCATATTAATTATTGATGATTGGAACTGGGAGCAAGTTAGAAAAGGTACTTTGGACTCAATCCACAATGAAAAATTAAAAATTGTATCTAAATTAGAAATTAAAACCACCACTGATAACTCAAGCTCTTTAATCACAGGCGAAAACAGTGACTGGCATCAGGGTGTTGCTTTTTTTGTTATTAAAAAATAGTTATTTCTTTTTTTTTAAAATTCCTGAAACGACAGATGAGAGAAGTTTAGAATCCTTTTTACTTACGTATTTGAGTGATGCTAATTTGTCAACAAAAGTATTTGAGGAACTATCTAATAGTTTTTTGAATGTATCGTCTTTTTTTTTCATGCAACTCCTATGAAATATTTATGCCAATTCAATCTCTAAAATTAATAAATTGTAACGGTTGTTTTATATCTAATTCTTTTGTCATTTCAATTGTTTTTTGCAGCAAATCTCTTTTACTGCTCGTAACTCTTAGTTCTTCTCCACGGATTGAAACCTGAACTTTAAGCTTAGAATTTTTAATCGTTTTATTAATGATTTGAGAGATGTCTTTATCAATTCCTTGAATAATAGGAGATTTTTGTCTTAACATTCCTCCCCTGGCATCCTCAACTTTTGAAAATTGAAAAGAACCAGATGATAGCTTTCTTTTAACCAGATGTGTCCTAAAAATTTGTTGAACTTGATCTATTTTATATTGATCCTCAGCCATCAGTTCAACTTGATTATCAACTCTCATTATTTTTGCTTCACTATTCTTAAAATCATATCGGCTTGTAATTTCTCTCATTGCTCCATTTAGTGCGTTATCTACTTCAGCTAAATCTACTTTTGATACTATGTCGAATGATGGCATTTATTAATCCTGTTCAATATTTTGTTGTAATTAACAATGTCTATTATAAAATTAAATTTTTCATAAAGTAAATAATAAATAACTATGCTTGAAGTTAAATCTCCTTGGAACAATGAAACTGTTGGAACAGTTAAAACACATAACTCTTCAGAAATTGAGGGTATTGTTCAAGAAGTGTGCAGAATTTCTGCTCATAAGGGTGAGGATTTCCCACCGAAAGAACGAATTAATGTCTTAAAATCTTTTATTAAAATTATACAAGAAAATATCCAAAGTTTAGCAGAGCTTGCAACATCTGAGGGTGGTAAACCAATAACCGACTCAATAATTGAAATTAAAAGGGGTGCGGAGGGAGTTGAATCATGCATAGAAGTTTTAAAATCAGAGAGTGGTTCCGTTATTCCAATGAATATAAACGAAGCTTCTTCAAATAGAATTGCATTTACACAAAAAGAACCAATTGGCGTAGTGCTTGCGATAAGTGCATTTAACCATCCATTTAATTTAATTATTCATCAGGTAATTCCAGCAATAGCCGTGGGTTGTCCCGTAATTGTAAAACCAGCAGAGGATACACCATTATCTTGTCTTAGAATTGTTGAAATGCTCTATGAAGCTGGTGTACCAAAAAATAGATGTCACTTTGTAATGCCTGAAAATTTAGATTTAGCTACTAAGTTAGTTTCAGATGAAAGAATCGATTTTTTTTCATTTATTGGTTCAAGTAAAGTTGGATGGTTCTTACGTTCAAAATTAGCACCCGGAACACGTTGTTCACTTGAGCATGGGGGAATGGCACCCACCTTTATTACTAAAAATAGCGATTTAGATTTGTGTGCAAAGAGTATAGCAAGAGGAGGTTTTTATCATGCTGGTCAAGTTTGCGTATCAGTTCAAAGAATATATTTAAGTAAGAACGTATCGGATAGTTTTATAGACAAATTCAAAGAAGAAGTTAAAAAAGTGAATTTAGGCGATCCTATGGATAAAAAAACAGTGGTGGGTCCATTAATAAGGAACTCTGAAATTAAACGAGTCGATCAGTGGGTTGGTGAATCTTTAGACAATGGATCAAAGTTAATTTTAGGAGGTAAGGTTTTATCAGAATGTACTTATGACAAAACAATAATTTTAAACCCAAAAAAGGAAGATAAAATTTCTCAATTTGAAATATTTGGTCCAGTTGTAACAATAAATGAATACGATGATTTAGGAAAAGCGATTGATGATGCAAATTCAGTAAATGTGTCATTTCAAACATCAATTTTTACAAATCAAATAAATGAACTTTTACAATTCTACGCAAAAATTAACGCATCTTCAGTTTTTCATAACGACCATACAGCATTTAGAGTGGATTGGATGCCATTCGCTGGTCTTAAAAACTCCGGACATGGAACCGGTGGTATAAAATATTCAATGCATGACATGCAAATAGATAAAATGTTAGTTTTAAGAAAATGAGAATTGCAAAGGAGAAAAGAAATGAAAGCATCAGATTTATTCGTTAAATGTCTTGAGGAGGAAGGGGTTACTCGAATATTTGGAGTTCCTGGAGAAGAAAATGCTGATTTTATGATTTCCTTAAAACAAAGTAAAAAAATAGAATTTATTTTATGTAGACACGAACAAGCAGCTGCTTTTATGGCTGACGCATACGGAAGGTTAACAGGCAAAGCAGGAGTTTGTTTGTCTACACTAGGTCCTGGCGTGACTAACCTTATGACGGGATTAGCGGATGCTAACATGGATAGATCCCCAGTGGTAGCGATAATTGGACAAGGGTCTACAAATAGACTTCACAAAGAAAGTCACCAAATTATGGATTCAATAAGCATGGTTCATCCAATATCAAAATGGGCGCAAACACTTTTATCCCCAAAAAATATAACTGAAGTAGTAAGGAAAGCCTTTAAGGTTGCTGAAACTGAAAAGCCAGGTGTTACCGTTATTGAATTTCCAGAAGATATTGCAAAAGAAGAAATTAAAGATACACCAATCAAACCAACTTTGATAAGAAGACCAGCAGCTGATAATAGGGCAATCGAAATGGCACTCAATCTAATTTTGGATGCAAAAAATCCAATTATCCTTGCAGGAAACGGAACCATAAGAAAAAGAGCTTCTAACAGACTTAGGGTGTTAGTAGAGAATTTAGGAATCGGAGTAATTAATACTTTTATGGGCAAAGGATCAGTTTCTTTTAAAGATAAACATTCACTATTTACTATTGGACTTGGAAGTGGTGATTACAACAATTTGGCAATTGATGAGTCAGATTTAGTAATTGCTATAGGTTATGATCTAGTTGAATATTCCCCATCAGCTTGGAATAGAATTGAAGGGAGAGAAAAGAAGATTATTCACATTGACTATACTCCTGCAGAAGTAGACAGAGACTATCTTCCTAACGTTGAAATTATAGCAGATTTAGCAGGTGCTCTCTATCAACTGAATTTAGCTTTAATAAATAAGGTTTCTAGAAGTCAATTACCATTGTTCAACATTGATTCAAGGAAAAAATTAAGATCAAAAATGTTAAATCATTTAGACAAAAATAATGAAGATAACTCATTCCCAATGAAACCACAAAGAGTCTTGGCAGACATAAAGAAAGTACTAAGCGAAGACGATATTATCCTTTCAGACGTTGGAGCGCATAAGATGTGGGTTGCAAGAGAATATAATTGTGTCAATCCAAATACGTGTCTTATCTCCAATGGATTTTGTACAATGGGTTTTGCTCTTCCCGGTTCAATCGGAGCAAAAATGGCATTTCCAAACAAAAAAGTCCTTTCAGTAAATGGTGATGCTGGATTCCTTATGAACGTACAAGATTTAGAAACTGCTGTAAGAAACAAAATAAATATTGTTGCTGTTGTTTGGTTAGACGGTGAATATGGTTTAATAAAATGGAAACAACAAGTTCAATTCAAAGGTGAACATTCTGATCTAAAATTTGACAATCCAAATTTTCTTGAATTAGCCAAATCTTTTGGTATGTGGGGAACACAAATAAACTCTTCAGATCAATTTATTCCAGCTCTCAATGAGGCTTTTCAACAGAATGGTCCAGCAATAATAGGTGTCCCTGTCGACTATGCAGAAAATATGAAACTAACAAAACATTTGGGTAAGGTTTCTGCAACAATCTAATGCAAAAAATTTTTATCATTTCCTTTATTTTACTCACATCAAACTTGAGTATAGCAAAGAAGGTTTGCAAACCACCAATTATTAAATCAGAAAATGAAATTCAGGAAAAATTAAAAATATGTAATAAGGGTGATAAATTACTTCTTTATTTTGACATAAAAGTAAGAGAAGAAGAGTTAATTGTAAAATTATGCAATCTTAAGCACACAATAATTACAAAAGATGAAGTTAAAATCATCCATAAACGTGGAAGCGGTCTGACTTTAATATGTATTTATGATCCAAACTAATATTATTAGTTTATCTTATAATATGGTAATTCCTCTGTGTTAGTTACACCCATCGCAGCAATTCTTTCGATTACTTGTAAAGCTTTTTGAAACTTTCTTTCATTTTCGTCACTCGAATTTTTAGCAAAATTTTCACCACACAAAGCAATACCATAATTTGTTTGAACTGGTCTTATTACTCTACCTTTACTTAACCCATCTGCTAATGTGGTAAATATAAACTCTTCCTGCTGTGGGATAGTAATTTCTCTTTCAAATAAAAACTCTCGTATTTTTCTTTCAGCATCCAAAGTTAAGTTCCAGAATTCATGTTCAGAATTAGTCATTTCACCTGATACAAAGTCGAAAGCCAAACAAAATGTTAGGAATAATTTTTCATAAATATTAGCATCTCGCCAAGCTGTAGATTCCATATTTTGCCATATATTTTTATTCATATCCTCAAAAATTTTGGGTACTTTTTCAAAAAAGATTTTGTGAAGACTGTTATCATTTTTAGGTTTTTCAATCTTATTATCTTTATAAAGATCTGTTGAAGCATAAGAACTACATACGGGACATGCCTCGTCTGAAAGCTGTTTTTTTTTGTATACCAGTGAACATCTTTTCCCAGTTTCACTTGGTCCTTCACAAAGTAAATAAGTGTAATCTCTGTCTTTTACAAATTGCTGTTTACTTACCCAATTAAATCTATTTTTGAATTCTAAGTATGATTTTCGATGATTCATTAGTTTCCACTTAAGTTGTTCAACAGGTCCAAAAGTTGTGAAATTTGAACTAACGTCTATAACCAAGCATTTTGTCTTACCCTCAGCCGATCTCAAACCTCTCCCAACTGATTGTCCCCAAAATACTTTAGATAAAGTTGGTCTTAGATGAACAATAATATTACAATTTGGATTGTCCCACCCCTCAGAAAGAACTCCTACAGAAATCAAACACTCAAGATCACCAACTTCATGTTTTTTCAGTATCTCTAATCTTTCTTTAATTGGGGTTTTAGCCGTTATTAATTCAACGTTGAGATTTTTATCTGCCACCTGCTTTTTTGTTTCCTCAGCAACTAGAATATCTGGACAAAACCATGCAGAAATAGGTTTATCTTTCATTTTTTTTTTTTCTCCAAGATATATATTTATTGCATACTCAATCATTGATGACTTAATAATGGCATTAGACAATTGTTCTATTGGAAAATCGCCTGTAGAAATATCCATGTTATCAAGTTCTAAATCATGGATAAAAAATGATCTATAATCAGCAGGAACAAGAACCCCTTCTTTGATTAACTCCTCAATGTCAGCACAATCTATTATAGCATCAAATGCTAAACCTAATTGATCTTTTTGATCACCTGTTCTTCTTTCTGGAGAAGCAGTCAGACCAAGAAGTTTGGATTGTTCTGCAGATTCTTTGTCAAATTGATCAAGTAATTCCTTGTAAGCTTGTCCGTTGGGTGAAACTCTATGTGCCTCGTCAATTATGAGTAGATCACAATGTTTAATTGCATTAAGAAGAAAATCTCTGGATCTTAAATTAGTTGAAATTAAAACGTCATAATTCTCAAATGGAGTTCCCTCTTCAGATAGACCAAGTTTTTTAACTTTGTGATCAGCAGATAACCCTTTTTCAAGTTGTTCTAATAAAACTAATCTATGACAAAGAACAACTATTTTTTTATTTTTATAAAATCTATTTATTATCTCACTTGCTAAAACAGTCTTACCAGCTCCAGTAGGAGCTTTTAAAATAAACTTCTTGTAATTTTTTGTAATTTCAGGAAATTCATCAATTACTTTTTGTTGCCATCTTCTTAATTTCATAAACAGTATATTATATTATATTTTTTGTTGATTATCCATCATCATTATGTTTTTAGTTACATTAATGAAAATTAGTATTTTAAAATCAAAACTTCACCGAGCAACAATTACAAACACCCACCTTGATTACGAAGGTTCATGTGCAATTGATAGTGAATTATTAGATGCCGCCGATATATCAGAATATGAGATGATTCATATTTATAATTTGGTAAATGGTGAGAGATTCACGACTTATGCAATCAAAGCTGAAAGTGGAAGTGGTATAATCACACTAAATGGAGCCGCCGCCTTTAAGGGCAACAAAAATGATAAAGTTATAATCTGTACATATGCAGAGATAAATAAAAAAGATATTAAAAAACACATTCCAAAACTTATTTATTTCAAAAATGACTCTAACATCATTGATAAAATTAAATCTTCAATTCCTATCCAACGTAATAATGTGGTTTCAATATAATTATGTCTAAAAGTATGTGGATTATCTCGGTTTTAATTTTAATTCTTATGATTAGTTCATTTTGGTTTGGAAGGAATAGAGAAGCACCACCATGGGTCAAATGTAAAGAATCTCTTTTTGCTCAAGTTGTTATGAAGCAGTGCACACCTAGTTCATTTGTCAACCCAAATAATATTGAAAATATGGAGACTAATGAGAACAATGTTGAAGACGGACTACCATTTGAGCCTCCGCAAAATTAGGTTGAAAAAAAAATAATTTTATGTAATTTGATTTCTAATGCCGCTTTAGCTCAGTTGGTAGAGCAACTGATTTGTAATCAGTGGGTCGGGAGTTCAAATCTCTCAAGCGGCACCACTCTTTCCCCTACTCAGCTTGATATGCAACTAACAAATTTAGAGTGCCAAATTTGTTAATTAAAATATTCATTCACACCACATGTAAATAAAAACTAAATAAGTCGTGAAAACCTAGTATTTCATAACTCTACATGAACCATGTTTTATAACAAATGAGTCTTTGTATTTTTCAAACTTTCTTGGGTTTTTAGAGGCACTGGTTGGTGATACCAAAATCATTTGTTCTGGGTGAAAAACATATTGTCCCTTATTACATTCAACACTTTTCAATTTTTTGTTTTTCCCATAAAACTCTTCACAATACTCAACACTATCAACATCCACACCTTCACGTTTTATTAAGTAACATCTATGAAGAGATGCAAAAGAATCATAAACTGCATCTTTTTTTCTGATAACTTTGGCACTACAAAGCATATTATTTACTGCTTTTAACACTTCTTGGTGTTCTACTTTTTCAAACAAATAGGATTTTGATTTAAAATCTTTACTCACATATTTACCATTCTCCCAATCAAAACCAATACTATCTTCGATTTTACATTCAATTTTTTCACCCATTTCAATTTCAAAATCATCAAAGAAATTTTGTCCAGAAGAAAAAGTTTCAGAATATACAAAATTTTGGAAATTAACTGAAAAAAAGAATATTATTAAATATGATAGATGTTTCATATTGCCATTAAAGCACAAAAATTTATCTCATAAATTCTTTTTAATATTTTAAAAAGTATTAAAGAAACCTTACTTTACTATATTAAAAATTGCATTCTCTGCAAAATTAGTTGATTTACAAGTTCTTGTGGGGATACTTCCTTTAATAGGGTTGATAACATCTATTGTTTGAAAGCCTCCTGATTCAAAACTATAAGTTTGGTTTAGCTTAGGGTCATAATACCCAAGTGCATGTTGTGTTGAGTATGTATAGGTTGTATTAATACTTATTTGGGTAGTTTCATTATCAATTTTTCGTATATTGATATTCATTTTTGCTTTAAGTACTGCCAGTAAGCCACTTTTTGCATAGTCTATATAAGAACCTTTAAATTCTTCACCAGTAAAAAAAAGAGTATATTCAAAATCACCACAATCTATAAACTTTTCTGCTTCTTTTGAACCAAATGATAACGTTAACATTCCAGAATCTTTCTCTAAGTTTTCTATTTTGAATAAAGAATCATTTACAAAATCAATTACAGAGTTCCAAGTTTCGTCAAAATTTTTTTTAGTAATTACAGAATTTTTAAAATTAGTATCGTCGATATTTGGTGGAATATATTTACCAACATTTTCTGTAAGTTTTTCTTTTTCTAATGCGCATGACAAAAAAAGAATTGTCATAACTAGAGATGAAAGTAATTTTTTCATATACAGTTATATGTCAATATAGATTATAAAACGCAAGCAGTGATAAGATATTTAACTAATGGATCATTTTTTTATTATCCTATTGCTACCTGTAGCCACCCTTTTTTTTTTCTTTTTTTGATTTTTTCTCATTGGACTGAATATTCTTAGAATCTTTAGTAACGGATTTCATTTTTACTGAATAAGACTTATCAGAATTACCAAATTTATCTCTAACATCATTTATAAAGTTCCCTTTTGTGTCAGAAAAAAATGTAACAAAACAAATAATTAAATAAAAGGAAAAAAGTTTCATTAAGGAAAGATATTAATAAAAAAAAAAAGTTCAATAGTATAAAGTGTTTTTTAATTAAATTTATTTTATTCAAACACTTCTCTAGGGAAGTTACATAGGCCACCTTATGAAATTTAGCATAAAGTTCACATAGCTGCTAATTTTTGATTATTTGAAGTAGCTCTTATTTAAGTTTATTTAGACAATTTTCAAACTCAGAAGTGTTTTCTTCAAAGCCCAACTCTTCACATTTCTTTTTGACTTTGTCTACAGATAATTCATCTGCTATCTCACCACCAACTAAAGACCCTAAACCTGCACCAATAGCTGTCATAAACAATTTGCCAGTTCCGGCTCCAAATTGAGCACCAATAACTCCACCTGCAGCGGCACCTAGAGTGTTGCCAATAGTTTTGTTATCAATACTTGAACAGGAAGCAAGAAATAGAAATAAAAATGAAATTAAAATTTTATTGTTCATAATCTAATTTTAATAAATTAAATTATATTTTCAAATAATTTATTTAAGCATAAAATTAAATTATGGTTCAAAAATTACTGATTATAATTGGGTTACTATTTATTTTTATAGGATTTTTATACCCATTTTTCAAAGATATTGGGTTTGGAAAATTGCCAGGTGATATTGTAATCAAAAAAGAAAACTCTTCTTTTTATTTTCCAATAGTTGCTTGTATTATAGTTAGTGTTGTCATTAGTTTGATATTATTTTTTTTAAAGAAATAAAATAAATAGTAACCCATTACTTAGTCTCGCTTAATCTTTATTGTAAATTATTTGTAAAGCAGTGAGTTTCTTTCAAGTGACTTCATTTTTGTAATTTTACGCCTTCACTTTTAAGAAGTCTTTTTTTTCTCTCTAATCCTTTTTTTCCTTTATATCCTCCCATTTTTCCGTCTTCTCTAATGACTCTGTGACATGGAATTATTTCTAACAATGGATTTTTAGCACATGCATTTGCAACAGCTCGATAAGCTTTGGGTTTCCCTATTTTCAACGCAAGTTCCTTATAAGTGATTGTTTTTCCTTTAGGAATTTTTGTTATCTCTAACCACACCATTTTTTGAAAATTAGTGCCCTTAATATTTTTCATCTATTTAGTTTTCTCCATTTTTTTGGATGAATAAATGTTCCCTTCCACATACCTAAATTGTTTTCTTGGGCGTATTCTTCATCAATAACATAGTCTTTGGAATAATCTCTGTAAGCAAGAGCCCATCCATTTCTTACAAGTTCTTTATTGAGGTTGGTTTGACCTACGAAACATTCAGCAACAATTCGTTTGTATCTATCTCTATCTTTGTGATTACATTTAACGGACTGATTGCCAATGAGAGAAGCTAAAAATTCTTTTGATTTGACCCCGCATTTGTAATTTTTTTCTTTCATGTTGCATAATTGCTTCATTTCAGGTGCATCAATACCGTGAAGTCTATATTTAATTTTATTAACATGGATAGTATCTCCATCAACAATTCTTATTTCTTGTTGAGTATTTACACTATTATTTTTTACGGCGGTAATATCTGAAACATAGCACAATGGCTCGTAACCACCAGGTTTTGAATATGCACTTCTTTTTCCACATTCTTTACCGTTACTCATTATTGAATAAGGACATGGACATTTTCCAGGATAGTTTGCAATAGATTCTTTAATCATTTCTTCAGGAGATTTAGCTTCAGAAACACTTACAACTAAAAATAAAATAATAAAACCGTTTATGATTCTAATCATTAGAGTATTTTTCATTTGTAATAATAGATAAAAAAGCTTCGCCATATTTCTCTAACTTTTGTGGCCCTACTCCATTCAGCTTTCCCATCTCCCCAATTGTTTGAGGTTTATGAAGTAGCATTTGATGAAGAGTCGAATCTGGGAAAATTATGTAAGCAGGAACTCGCCTTTTGCGTGCCAATTCCATACGTTTAGATTTTAATGCCGAAAATAATTCTTTTTCGTCATCAAGTGTTTCATTATCAATGGTTTCAGGTTTAATCTTTTTTGCTTTAATAGGCTGATTAAATTCGATCTTACGATAAAAATATTCGTCCTCTCCTTTAAGAACCATTTCACCCTTTGATGTAATTTGTAATGCACCATAACGCTGAATATTAATAAGTAAGTAATTTGCTGACACCATCTGACGAATAAATGTTTTCCAAAAATCAGTCGAAGCTATTCGCCCTACTCCAAATGTTTTAATTTTGTCGTGTCCTTTTGCTTTGACTTTGTCACTTAAAAGCCCTCTCAGCACATCAACAATATGTCCCGAACCAAAGTATTGACCTGTTCGATATACAGCTGATAAAACCATTTGAGCATACTCTGTTCCTTCAATCATTTGAGGCGGATTAACACAATTATCACACTTACCACATGTTTCGCAGGTTTCTTTAAAATAAGATAGTAATGTTTGACGCCTACAAGTAGCCGAATCACAATACGCGATCAATGCATCTAATCGTTTATGCTCTTTAATTTTAAAGCTATCATGGGCATCGCTCATATCAATAAAACGTTTGCGTTGGAATAAATCCTGTAAACCAAAAATTAGTAAAGTATCAGCCTCTATCCCATCTCGCCCAGCTCTTCCAATTTCCTGATAGAAAGATTCCATACTACTAGGCAAACTTATATGAGCTATATACCTAACATCAGCTTTATCAATTCCCATCCCAAACGCTATTGTTGCACAAACTACAACATTGTCTTCTGTCATAAATTTATCTTGAGTATCAATTTTTACCTGAGTATCTAATCCAGCATGAAACGGATATGCGTTGAATCCCTCTGATCTCAAAAATACAGAGCATTGTTCAGTGAGTTTTTGAGACAAACAATAAACAATTCCTGATTGATTTTTTCTATTTTCTAAGAATTCAAGAAGTTGAGCTTTCCAGTTGTTGGTTTTTTGTTGCACAGCTAAAGAGAGGTTAGGACGATTAAAACCATGAAGAAATATTTTACCTTTGCCATTAGTTAATTTGTTATTAATGTCGCTACGTGTTTCTTCATCAGCTGTTGCAGTAAATGCTGAAATAACTGCTTCAGGAAAATGATTTTGAAGTTCTTTTAAGAGTTCATACTCTCGTCTAAAATCACTCCCCCATTTAGAAATACAATGAGCTTCATCAACAACAAACATACTAATGTTCAATGGCTTTAATGCACATATCATTTCATTACGCATTAAAGATTCAGGCGAGATGTATAAAATTTTAATGGTTTTATTTTTAAAATCCTCCCATACTTGTTCTCTCTCGGACTCAGCCATTCCAGAGTGAACTCGTTCAGCCTTAACACCCAAATCCTTCAAGCCAATAACTTGGTCATCCATAAGAGCTAAAAGTGGAGACACCACAATAGTCTGATTTTCAAAGAGCAAGGCTGGGAGTTGAAAGCATAAAGATTTTCCTGCCCCTGTAGGCATAACTGCTAATAGTTTTTTCTTCTGCATTAAATGATTAATAATTTCCTCTTGCCCTGGTCTAAAAGAGGAAAAACCAAATACATCTCCAAGAGTTTTAGTTAGTTCGTTCATAAATCTTTTTTATAATTTTTAGTTTATCTTTATGACATAATTGTTTAATACGATACTCCTCTTTGGATGCATCACTTTTATTTTCATACGCTGAGCTTTTATAGACTAGTTTAAGTGGACGAAGTCTCGCGCAATACTTAGAAGCTTTTTTATTATCGTTTTGGTGTTCATCCAGTCGTCGTTCGACATCGGTTGTAATACCTGTGTACAAACTTTTATTTCGGCATTGGATTATGTAGACCCACCAATTCTTCATATTAATATTATATATGATTTTCCTAAGGCTGCCCTCAAAAATTAAATAGCATAATTTAATAAAATCCTTTTTAAGTACTTGTTAGATTTATTTTTATGCAAAATTAGCTATAATCAAGCCAATTAATTGTTGCTCTAATGCCAATCACAAAATACATCACTTCCATTAAAGTTCTTGGAATGTCTTTATCTTTTATTCCCATAATAATCCATATAAGGCATGAGAAACTACATATAATCCAACCAATAGATTGAGACGATACTTTTGCATTTCCAAGGACATACGCTCCGATTACTGCTAAAAAAAAACCAAACCATCTCCAATAATCAACTTTTTTAAAGAGTGTATTTAATTTTTCATTCATTTTATAAAACTTTCAGTTATTCATTATTATTAAAAATTTAAATTCGTATTGAAGTTAATAGAGAAATTATTAAGTGAATACAACGTAAATTTTAATATTTCTAACCTTAGTTCTGTTTTTTTTCTAATGGTTATTCTAATAATAACTTTTTTGATTCAGTTCGATCAAAATACGATAAGGAGAACAATTATAATCAATTTAAGTTAAACCTGGTGATTTGGAAAAAAGAATAAACAAGTAACTAAAAATAAGAAAAATTTAATAATTAAAAAATAATAATTACTTAATTATAATTTGGTTTCGCGAGAATCCTTGTAGCTTTGTCAATTCCATCCAATGTTAAAGGTACCATCCGATTCTTAAAAATATCTTTTATTATCATTGTAGATTCTGAATACTCCCAATATTTTTCGATAACTGGATTTATCCATATATATGATGGCCATTGAGTAATAGCCCTTTCCAGCCAAATTCTTCCGGGTTCATCGTTAAAATGTTCATTGCCTCCCCCCGGAATTACAATTTCGTATGGACTCATAGTTGCATCTCCAACAAAGATACATTTAAATTCTTTTCCATAAGTTCTTATAACATCATATGTTGATAACCTTTCATTCCATCTTCTGTTATTACTTTTCCAAATACCCTCGTATAAGCAGTTATGAAAATAAAAATAATGAAGATTTTTAAATACATTACTAGCTGCTGAAAAAAGTTGTTCAACTTGCTCGATATGACTGTCCATGGAACCACCAACATCTAAAAACAATAAAACTTTGATCGAATTTTCTCTTTCTTTTTTAGTTTTGATGTTCAAAATTCCATTTTTTGCTGTATCTGATATTGTTTCATCAATATCCAACTCGTGGTTTATTCCAGTTCTAGCCCATTGTCTTAATTTTTTTAAAGCTACTTTAAAACTTCTATTATTAAATTCCTTGGTATTATCAAAATCCTTAAAAATCCTTTTATCCCAAACTTTTATTGCCTTTCCATGACGTCTTTTATCCTGGCCAATTCTTATGCCCTCAGGATTATATCCATATGCTCCGAATGGAGAGGTTCCAGAAGTTCCAATCCATTTATTTCCACCTTGATGTCTTTTTTTTTGATCTTTTAATCTTTGTTTAAAAGTTTTTAAAAGCTTTTCAATACCACCTTGGGATTTGATTTTGTTAATTTCGTCTTCTGTAAAATATCTGTTAAACATTTGTTTAATCCAATCATCGGGGATATCCATAGATGACAGCACATCTTCTAACTCAATTCTTTCAATGGACTTGAAAAATTCGCCAAAAACTAAGTCAAACTTATCAAAAAGTTTCTCATCTTTTATTAAACACGTTCTAGCCAAATAATAAAATGCATTAACATCGTATGAAATTACTTGATTATCTAAAGCATTGAGAAGATTTAAAAATTCATCCAGCGATACAGGTATTTTGGCATTTTTTAATTTAAAGAAAAAATCTAAAAACATAAACTTAATCTTCTCTTCTTGACATAAACGCTAATTGTTCAAAAAGTTGAATATCTTGTTCATTTTTTAACAATGCTCCATGAAGCTTTGGTAGTATGTTCTTTCCATCTGATTTCAAATCTTTTGAGTCCAAATCCTCTACTAATAAAAGTTTTATCCAATCAAGAGCTTCTGATGTAGATGGTTTTTTTTTTAATCCTGGAACTTCTCTTATCTGAAAAAATTTTTTTAGAGCAATTTCTAATAATGATTTTTTTATGTCTGGAAAATGAACTTCAACTATTTTTCTTAGTGTATCAATTTCAGGAAATTGAATGTAATGAAAGAAACATCTTCTTAAAAACGCCTCAGGAAGCTCTTTTTCATTATTGGAGGTTATTATTATTATTGGTCTATGATTAGCTTTAATAACTTTTCCTGTTTCGTATATGTAAAACTCCATTTTATCTAGTTCTTGAAGTAAATCATTGGGGAACTCAATATCAGCTTTATCGATTTCATCAATTAAAAGAACTGATTTTTTCTTTGTTTCAAAAGATTCCCATATTTTACCTTTTTTAATATACTTAGATATTTCTTTTATTTCTTCTCCAAGCTGACTATCTCTTAGTCTACTTACAGCGTCGTACTCATATAACCCTTGTTGTGCCTTTGTTGTCGACTTTATGCTCCATTCAATTATTTCTAGTTTTAAACTACTAGCAATCTGTCTTGCTAACTCTGTCTTGCCAGTACCTGGTTCTCCTTTAACCAATAATGGTTTCTCCAGAGCAATTGACGCATTTACAGCAACAGTTAAGTCATTTGTCGAAATATAATTTTTGTTTCCAGAGAATTCCATTAAATTTATACCTTTTTTTTAATTTTTTAGATTTTTACTTATTTACAAAAAGAATTTTACAAAAAATAACGTTTTTAGATTATTAATGAGTAAAAGTAAAAAAAAAATCAATTTGCAAAATTAAACTTTACATTAAAATACAACTTAAAAAAAATAATAATAGAAAAAAAAATTTAATATATTATCTTTAAAGAATAACAAAAGGATAAACTATGAAAAAAATTATTTTATGCCTAGCTGCTGCTTTCGTCATTTCAACAAGTGCTGAAGCTTGTCCTTATCAAAAAATGGCTGAAGTTGATTCAAAGTTATTTTCCAACAAAAGTTCAATCAATACAGAGACTTTTGCACAGATCTCTAATCTCAGATCTCAAGGAGCTGAAAAATTAGAAATCGGTGAGCTTGACAATGCTGAAGAAATTTTTGATAGAGCTCTGGCACTACTAAATAACTAATATTTTGTAATAAGGAGAATGAAGTTTCATTCTCCTTATTATCTCATTCATTCCTTAAACCAAAAACTAACAAAAGCAATTTTTCAAGAATTCCCAACATTAACTCATTATGAACAAGCTTATCAGAGTTAATTAAGGTTCAACTAATATATTAAATTCAATTATCAATATTAACATAAAGGAGAATACAATGGCTTGGACAAAACCAACTATTTCTGAAATCTCAGTAGGACTTGAAATCAATTCTTACGCTTGCGCTGAAAAGTAAATAAGTAGAGATTTTCATGTATTTAATGAGCCTGACTTAATTTAGTCAGGCTTTTTTTTTATATTTTATTTGACTTTAAACCATCATCAAATTTCAATTGGAAAAGATTCTTTAACTCTATCATTTCTGGCATAAACTCCCCATCTAGAATTTTGCACTTCAAAACTCTAATTTTATCATTTATTTCATGATTTAGTTCAAGATCTTTTCTTCCTAGAGTAAATTCTTCAAAAGAAATATCACCATACCAAATAAACTTTATTTTAAATTTTACAGAATTCTCGGAAATTTTATAAGGGGTAAGTTTTGAAATAATTTTAAGAGATTTATTTTTACTTTTGAAACTTACTACTCTAATTGAATTGTCTGATTCAAAATATAATCCACGAAATGACTTATAATTATTATTGACAAAATCGTCTTCAGGAAAACACGATAGGCCTTTACCAACTGGTCTACTTTGAGGTTCAAAATGCACTAAAAAGTTTAAGAAAAACGTGATAAAAATTATTTTTATGATATTTGGCATAAGATATATATAATAAGCAATTGTTTTTATTGAGTTTTTTCTTCGATTTCAGTAATCAAATCGTTTGAGTTACACCATGTTTTATTTACTTCAGTCGAAACTTGATGAAAATTTACTATTTCATCGAAAGTTATATTACTTCTATCATTTTTTATCCACGAATCAATTTGATTTTCTTTTAAAAATAATGGTTGCCTACTATGAATTTCTGAAAGATATTGAAAACTATCCATTGTGACAACAACACAACCTAAATTATTGCAAAGCCCAGCAAAATATAAAAATTTGTTAGGAACATAATGATAATATGGAATCTTTAATTTTCCACGTCTTCTCCATTCATAATAACCATCACTAACAAAAACACATCTCTTTAAGCTGGCAAAAGATTTCTTTATTCCTATTGTTTCTAATCTTGCGTTAATTATTAGAGAATTTTTCCATTCTGGCTTTATGCCCCACTTCAATTTAACAACATTTTTGGCTTGATCAATTACAAACACGTTTTGATTAGGAGATATATTATAATTTTGACTTAAATTGATATTAAATTTTTTCTTAAATTTCTCTTTTGAATAAAGTACATATCTACCACACATATTTTTCTATCTTTTTTTTGATTTCCAGGTTCCCCCATATTGATAAAACAAGTTATTTAATTTGGATTGGTCTAAACAAGTTTTGCATAAAAAAATCCAATTACCTTTTTCGTCATATTTGCATCTAAATAACTCAGAAAACAGTTTATCACATTTAAAACATGATCTTTCTTCTCTTATTCTCATGCTATGACAACTCTTTAAAACAGTCATCACAAACGAAATGACTTAAATTAAAATAATTTAATCTTGAAGGATCGTTGGGCAAAGGAGCGTCACAATTTTTACAAACCTTTAACTCTATATCATCTTTATCGGTCATGATTTAAATTTACACTTAATAATAACTTCATTCAGGTAATTACCATACTTATTATTAAAATTTGTTATGGTTTTTATTTTTAAAGTTTTTTTATAACAATTTTTTCTTATAAAAGTTAAAATTTCAGGTTTATATCTCTGGGGTACATATTCATGAAATTCTTTGTTAAATTGAAACTTTAAATCTTTTTTTTTTGAATTGAATTTTAAATGACCAAATAATAATTTTTCATCGCTACAATTAATAATTTTTTTATTTTTCTCTAAAATATTGTCAACCACACAGAAATCTGCTGAAAACAAATTTAAACCAAAAAAATAGATAAAAATTGATAACTTTTGCATTTAAAATTTAGAATTCTACATTATTTGTTAAATACCACCTTGTAATAGTAAATGTAATGTTGAAGCAAAAGCAAGGTGGTTCCACATTAAATATAAAGATTGCTTTTTTAAATATTAAAACTATCTAATTAAAAGAACATGGTTATAATAAGAAAATAAACGATTTTGACTCATAATTAATTTTTAATATTATAAGAAATGATTTAGGCTCAATTGATTTATTTAGTTCTTAGATAGTTTAATGTCTAAGTTAGCTTATTTGTAAGGAGAAAAATGATAAAAGGTAAAGTTAAATGGTTTAATTTTAAAAAAGGGTATGGATTTATACAACCTGAAGATGGGTCTAAGGACGTTTTCGTTCACAAAACCGCTTTAAAAAGTTCAGGCATTGACAATTTGGAAGAAGGCCAGGATATAACATTCGAGATTGCTGAGGAAAACGGTAAAAATTCAGCCGTTAATCTTAAAGTTTGATTCAAAGTATAACCTATTAAACATTATTTTTCTTCTAATTCGTGAAGATCATATTCCAAATGATCCAGCTTGGAATTGATTACTTCAAACCTATCATTTATCGATATAAAATTTCTATTCATTTTTATGAATAAAGACATAATCATAACAATGACTATAATTAAAAAAAGTAAACCGAGATTAATTTTTGACACCTTGAAATCTTCGCCTTTAATTATAAAATAAAACTCATTTTAACTACAAGTTACCTTATTCTACCACAATTCTACTATACTAATTTGAAAGAAGTTCAATGTTATTGGTAAAAAGACTTGGGTTTTTCTCTCTATAAGCGAAATCTTTTTTTACATATTCATTCTGATTAACAAAAATATCTATCAGTTTTTTTTTAGCAAAATTTGAAGATTCGATTTTTTCACAACTGTAAAAATCAGTTATCCAATGTTTTACCCCTATTTTTAACGTTTTATTATCAAAATATACTTTATAGTTTGAATTTGTTTTAGATTTTAGATTTATATCAGAACTACTTAAATCATCTAGATAGTCTGAATTTAGCAACTCATATTCATCATTTTTATTTTTTTTCCATAATTGATACTTTCTTACACCTCTTTCTAGCGATATTTCTCCAATATTTGGCCACAATGTTCCTACAATATTTCTGTTGCTAAAAACTAATATATTTTTGAATGCACTGCTATTTAAAACCATACCATAGGGAAATTGTTCAAATCCAGTGCTCCAAGATTTATTTACATAATCGCATTTATGAATTTCATTTTTATAAAAACCTTTTAAAAGTTTATTAAATACCTCTCTAGTACTAAATTCAGAGGCTTTTAAACTTCCTGATAATAACAGTAACAAAATTGAAAACCTTACGAAAAACATATTAGTTTTTTAATTAAAAAAAAAAAAAACACAAGGTAAATCTTTCAAGCATATTAAATATTAATTCTTTTTATCTTCGAAATCTTCAAGATGAGTTTTTAGGGCATGGCTACTTAGATTGATTTCAATAAGAAAAATAACCAACGCAGTTGCAAAAATTATTAATGCTAAAGCAAAAAAATAAGGGGTTACTATGCTTCCAATCATTCCTAATAGAATTGTCAGAAGATTAATAATAAAAGCTAATCCTGAAAATAATTGCATATATTTGACATATTTAAGTCTTAAACTCAGAATTTTAATTTGAACTAAGTATTTAGGCGCTGATCTACTTTGTTGCTTTCGTTTGTCTACAAAATCCCTATGCATTTGCCTTATGAGCTTGCTAATAGCAATCCATCTATTACCAAATGTAAGCATCATCAATGGAATAGCAGGAAAAAGAAATGCAGCATATGTTAAATTGAAATTTTTCATTTAAATTTTGTTATCTTCAATAAGTTTTTCTATATTAAAACCATCCTTAAAGGAACTGAAATTGTCAAAAGCCTCGCATTCACCCCTAAAAGAAGAGAATTTTTGATATTTTAAATCTTTTCTGTTAATTTTAATTTCATTTATGAAAATAGAATTTTCATTTGTATAATATTTTCCCACATCTTTCTTAACAAACTCTAAACCTTTATCCCCTCCAGCTATTTTATATTCAAAAGCTCTGTCATTTTCAAAAAAATATCCAACAGTATCTCCATATACCTTACAAACTATTCCCTTACCGTCAATTTCACCTGAGTAAGCTGACATAGATACAAATAAAAATAAGAAAAATAAAATCATGATTTATAGAATATAGTTCTCCTATGGATATTCAACATCTCTATAAACTCTTTTAAAATAAATTACTTCAATATAAATATTACAGATTGAAATATATCTGAAATAAATAAGATAATTATTTATAAGTTATTGTAATTTGTTTAAAAATTAGTTATATAAAAATACCATCCACATGGTCTAAAAGTGGCGCATAGTACATGCGTCAAAAGTACATGCTTGATAACTTTAATTAACCTTAATGGAGTGAAGAGTATGTTATTAACTAATAATCTTATAAAGTTTAACAACTTCTTTGTTAAAATCCCTGAGCAAACTAATAGAGTTTGGGATACGTCTGAAAATAGATGGGGATTCAAACATCTAAAGAAGTAGAAAACTCAATTTATACACGTAGGAATTTTTTTAAATTCCTACGTGTATAATTTTTCGTTTAAATTAAATGTAAAATTATTATAATCAAAACATTGTGAAACAGATTCTTCTTATATTCGTATTTTCTTTTGTTTTGGGTTGCGCTAAAAATTTTGATAAATCAAAAATCCTTCAAGTTTCTCCTCCTGCTACAGCAAAAATTGAAGGGAAACATGCAATTTTTATTTCCCAGAAAAATTTTAATCAAATAAATCAAATAAAATCTGAAAACTGTGAATCATGGGCACTAAAATTAAACTTTGATGAACCTATCAAAAAATCAATTGAGAGTTTAGTCAATAAAATGTTTAAAGATTTTGAAATAGTAGATCAAAAATTAGAAAAAGAAAAAATAGAGGAAAATGGTTTTGTTTCTCAAGTTTCTTTCTACGATTTCAAAGGTAACTCTCAATTTGAAACAGTTAGAAATACTGGTATATACAAAATTTCTTTAGATGCCAAAATTGAAGTATCAAATTCTTCCAAAAGTATTACAAATGACATTTCTTCAAATATGAATTGGGAGAAGAATATTTTTATTAACTGTAATTTACAGGAAGGTGCAGTTAAGTCTGGACAAAAAGCTTTAAAAAATCTAATTGAAAGAGTCTACGAAACAACCTACGAATCAATATTTAAAATAAAGAGATAATTTCATATGAAAAAAAAAAGAAAATTTTTGCTTTTTTCTTTTTACACCATTTTTATTTTCTTTTTTAAAATAAAGTTTTCTAATAATTTATTTGCAAATTTTTATAAAAAGAATCAAACCGTTGTTTTAACTCATAAGATCGTTTTAAGACATCTAATTTCAAAAAACCATCCGGAGAAATCAGAGAGAATTCTAGAATTAATAAATTTACTCAAAAAAAAAAATCTAGGTATTCTAATCCGTGAAATCAATCTTAAAACAAATGGAAAAAATTGGATAAAAACCATTCATTCGAATTTTCACATTAATTCTTTAAAAATCAAATATTCAGTTGGTGAAGAATCTTCACTAACCGCAGTAAAAGGTTGTATCCATGGTATTGACAAAATAATGAAAAATGAATGCAAAAATGTTTTTTGTGCCGTGCGTCCTCCTGGACATCACGCATTAAACACAGGAAAGCATGAAGGATTTTGTTATTATAATCATATTGCTATATCAGCTAAATATATCCAAAAAAAATATAAATTAAAAAAAATTCTAATTATTGATTGGGACTATCACCATGGAAATTCCACTGAATTATTCTTTTATAATGATCCTTCGGTTCTTTTCTTTTCAACTCATGACGAAAATGCCTATCCACGAACCGGTTCACCTGATAGAACCGGAGCTGGAAAGGGCAAAGGGTATAACGTAAACATTCACCTTCCGTGCGGTACGAATGATAATGAAATAATTGATATATATAAAAAAAAACTAGTAAAAAAAGCAAATCTTTTTGGACCTGAATTTATTTTAATTTCAGCTGGATTTGATAGTAGAAAAGATGATCCTCTAGGTTGTTTTAAAGTTTCAGACAAGGGATTTAAAAAACTTACAACAATAGCACTGGAAATAGCTGAGAAACACTGTAGTGGTAGACTTCTGTCTATTTTAGAGGGTGGATATAATATTGAAGGAAATGCAAAGGCAGCTGTAAAACATATAGAGACTTTAAATAATTTTAACAAAATCATTTAAAAAAATTTCCAATACTGATATTAATCTTTTTTAACTTTAAATAATAACAATGGGAAAAAAATTAGACTTAATTCAATATAAACGAGCATTGGACTTTTCGTACAACTATTACAGGCAGAAATATAGGAAAGGAATAAAGTTTCCATATTTTAATTACCTTTCATCGGTAAGTAATTTGATAATAGAAAATAATGGAAATACTGATGAAGCAATTGCAGCTTTAATTCACGATTATTTTGAACTGGAAGATATAACTAAAAAGTCAAATATTATAAAAAAGAAATTCGGAGTAAAAGTTTTTAATATAGTTAAACAATGCTCTGATTCCCAAGATCTTAATAGCAAAAACGATCAATGGATTGAAAAAAAAAAAGAATACCTAGACACAATTCAAAAAAAATCTCAATCTTCCCTTTTTGTGATTATGTGTGATAAACTTCACAGTGTTAGTTGTATGATAAATGATCATAATAAAATTGGAAAAAAATTATGGAGTAATCATTTTCAATCAACTAATGATATTTTGTGGTACTACAAAACACTTTGTAATAAATTAAAAAAATTCCTAAAAAATCATAAAACACTCAAAGACAGATTCCAAAGAAACGTTAATGAATTAGAATATAAGATAAAAAATTAAAAAAATATATTAATATTCCCTTAAGATGATTTTTTTCCTTCTGAGACTCTCACTTTTCGTTATCGGAATTACTTTTCTTATGGTTTTTATCGTTTCTTTTGTTATCTTAATTAAAACAATTTATTTATCAGATACACAATTAATTGCTCACTTATTTAATAATTATGAAAAATGTGGCAAAAGTTTCGTTATAGCTAACAAGGAATTATGCGAGAGAATTGCTACCTCTTATTGGATGATATTCATTTTAATTGCTTCACTTGTAATTTCCTTTATAACATTGTTCCCATTTTTTATAATGAGAAAAAAAAATGACAAAAACTCCTCTGAATCAAAAAAATAAGTTTTTCAAATTACATAAAGAACAAGCTTTAAAAGATATACAAATTTCAATTGAAAAATGGAGTGATTTTAAAGAAAAAAATTTTTTATACCAGATTTTTTCCCAAAATAAGAAGCCCAAGCATTGGGAAGTCTCAAATTTAATGTTAGATCTTTTCGATGTCCATCTTATATGGTCAAAAAATGTAATAAGATCTCAAACAAATATAAAAAAAAGCGAGGTTTTAAGTGTATTATTAGCAATGAAGGATTTTTACTCAAAAATTTCAATTGTGAAACCTGACCTAACACACCCAGATATAATCGATTGCTTCAATTTGACTGCTAAAGAAAATAACTTAAAACAAAAAACAATAAAATTTAAAGATAAGATTGAAATAAATTTTTATGATCCCTTTAATAATATTCTGGGAAAAGAAATGAAAAATATTGAACAGAAATATTATCGTGAAAAAAAAATTGCCTTAAAAAACATTCAAAATGCTTTTGATTTCTTAGATCAAATTGATAACAAAATGACCAAGTTTGATCTAAACGAATTGGAAAAGCCTGAAATTTTAATTTGCAATAAAGCTAACTCACTTTATGAACTTAAATTCTTATGGTGTGGTCAGCAATTAGAATCTTATAAAAATTTAAAAAAAAAAGACATAATAGAAAAGTTAAATGAATTAAAAAATACAATAAATTATTTTAATATTTTACGTCCAAACCTCTCTGATATTTTAATTGGTAGGATGTACAAATGTTTGGTGGATGATAATAAGAGTTTTCTTCATTTTCAAAGATTAAAAATCAAAATTGATTTGATCAAAATAAATTTTAAAAAATTAATAACATTTTTAAAATGTAAACTTAAAAAAAAGAAATATTTCAATCTATAGTTTCTTTATGTATAAATAGATTTATTGGCCCCGTAGCTCAGCTGGATAGAGCAACTGCCTTCTAAGCAGTAGGTCGTACGTTCGAATCGTACCGGGGTCGCCAGAGTGTTTAAATATGATTAAAATTTTAATTTTTATAATTTTTTTTGTTAACAAGTCTGCAATATCAAAAGACTTCAAATTAGTGTGTTCAGAAATAAATTCTTCCCTAGATATTGGATTAAGCAGTGACTTTGCTAAAATTGTAAATTTTAAAGATCGAACCATAGTAAATTATTCGGGTGGATTTTTTGATGATGTAGTTTTATTTGGAAGAAATGAAATTGTCTTTAATAATAAGGTATTTAATACAAGGAGCACCTTTAACATTGCCACAAACAAATGGATAACATACAAAGAGCAATATATAAAGAGTTATAACTGTAACAAAGATGAAGTTAAAAGGCGCTTTTAAAAAAAACGCCTTTTATAATTAACATGGGGAGGAAGTATGTTTATAATATCAAATTTTAATAATTATAGAAATTTATTTTCATAATACAGTTTATTCATTTTGTGAATATATATCTTTTAGCATTGATACTTGCAATCATTGATACCTACCTATCTTACATATATTTCTTTAGGTTAAAAAAAAAAAAGTTTTCGATAATTTTTCTATGCTTCCTTGTCTCATTTTACTTGATACTGTTATTGCTGAGATATCTTTTTAATTTATAGACGGTAAAACAATCTTTTTTTCTATCAACGATTCAAACTCTTTATTAAGTAAACTTAACTCTTCAGGTTTTAAAGAAATTGCAATTTGTTCAATAAAATATTCACTTTCTTGTATCCCATGCATCTTTGATTTTAAAAATAATTTATAAGCTTTCTTTAAATCTTTAACGGTACCTGTTCCAGTAAAATGCATATTAGCTAGATTATACATTGCTCTTGGATGACCAAAGTCTGATGCCATTTGGTATAATTCATATGCTTTGAAAACATCTTTATTTACGTTTTCTCCGTTATAATACATCCAACCCAAATTGAATAAAGCATACTTATTTGATAATTGTGAAGCAGACTCGTAATAATAAAGTGCTCTTGTTTTATCGGTTTGTATTCCGAAACCGTTGTCATAAATTAAAGCAATATTAAACATTGCATCACTTCTTTTTTCATGATTCTCGTCTTCAGCTACCTTTTTAAAGTGAATTATTGCTTGTTCTATCATTTTTTTATTATAAAGCTCTAGAGCTTTAAAATAGTCGTTAGCTGTAGCAGAAAATCCAATTCCAATAATAAAAATTGCAATAAAATATTTTTTAAACATAATTTTCTCCTATAAATATCAATAACAAAGCTTTCCAAAAACTGAATGGTCGGGGAGACAGGATTTGAACCTGCGACCCTCTGTTCCCAAAACAGATGCGCTACCAGGCTGCGCTACTCCCCGTTTATCTGCTTATAATATATGAATTTGTTAATTAAAAGTGAAAAATATAAATTTTTCTTTTAAATGTTGTTGTTATTTTTAGATTACATTAATATTAATTAAATTAGAGGAAATGGAAATTAAGAGGTGAAATTCAAATTACATCTGGCTATCTTAGCATTATTATCCTATCCCCTTATTTCAACCTCTGAAGAACTTTCCGATGTTCTGAAAGATGCATATAGTTTTTATCCTGACATTAAAAAAAGTAAAACAGAACTAAAAATTTCAGAAAAAGATTTAAAAATTTCAAAAACTGATTTTCTACCATCCCTTGATTTTTCAGCTTCACAAGGAAGGAAAATTTCGAAAAGCAATCCTGATACATCTCGAATTAATGATAGCGCAATCAACCCAACTACTTTCGACATAGATTTATCTCAACCACTAGGTTACACAAAAGCAATAAATTTCAAGCAAGCTAAAAATAATTTGAACATTGCAAAATTAAGCTTTTACGCTACAGTTCAAGATGTTTTATTTAAAGCTAGTAGAGCTTATTATACTGTCTTAAAAGATCATTTTCTTTTAGATGTTTCAAAGAGGAATGAAGAAACTCTTGAAAAAAAACTCGAAGCTACAGAAAAAAGGTTCGAATTTAAAGACGTAACTAAAACCGACGTGTTTCAGGCCAAAGCAAGGTTAGCAGGTGCCACGTCAAAAAGAATAGAAGCTGAAAATAATTTAGAAATTTCAATTTCTGACTTTAAAACAATTGTTGGTAGAGCTCCAAATATTAGATGGCTTGATTCTAATAATGCCCAAATTGTCGACGCTAATCCAAAAGATTGGTCAAAATTTGGAGAAATTCCAAAACTTCCAAAATCTTTGGATGATTCAATAAAAACGGGTTTAGAAAAGAACCCAGATTACAGAAAATTAAAATTACAACTTATGAACTCAAAATTGGATGTAAGAAAAAATAATTTAAATTTTGCACCCGAATTATCTTTGTCTGGATCAGTAGGAAAATCACTCGATTCCTCTAGAACAATTGAAAGAACAGATTCATACTCAGTAACTGCTAATGTTACAGTTCCATTATTTAACAAAGGGCATAATTTATTGAATTTAGAAAAATCCAAAGATTCTGCTCTTACAGTGATTAGATCAATTGAGACAAAAAAACTTGATTTGCAATTTCAAATTAATTCGGCATGGAAGAAAATAGAAAGTTCAAAATCAAGTATTGAATCTCTTGAAGTTTCTGTTGAATCAAATTTAATGGCAGTTGAGGGTGTAACTAAAGAAGCAAGTGTTGGTACCAGAACAACGTTAGAAATTCTAGATGCACAAAAAGATCTAACAGATTCTGAATCAAATTTAGTAAACGCTCAATATCAACTTATTATTTCATCCTTCGAATTATTGAAATTATGCGGAATTCTAAATTTCGAAACAATTGAAAAATAAAATTAATTAAAGCTTGCTTAAAATTTAAAAATAAAATAATGTTAAAATAGACTGTATCGACTTTTTAAAGTATTAACACAATTTAATTTTTCAACTTAATAAAGGAATTTATTATGGCAGACTTTACTACACTGCCTCCTGACCTTATGGATCTCGGCGATGCTGCAGGTACTGCTGCATTCGATGCGATGCAGGGCGGAGGTAGTTTTGACGAATGTATGACTGCAGCAATGGACGTTATGACGGAAGGTGGAATGCCACCTGAAATCATGGCAAACATGGCTGATACCGCTCAAGGTGCATACAACGATTTTATGGCTGAAAACCCTGGTGCAAGTGCAACAGAGGCCTTTGACGCTGTAACTGAGGTTATGGATACTCATTTAGACGGATGTCCTGACGGACCATGCACAGATTTTGGAGGTGACATGCCTCCAGTTCCGGACATGGGACCAGGTGCTGATGCTCCCCCACCTCCGCCTCCGGGTGATTTACCAGGCGCTCCAGGTGATATGGCAGGCGGTCCCGCTATCGATCCAGCCACTGGAATGGCGCCACAACCTCCTGAAGGCCCAGGTGAAGGTGGACCTCCTCCAGGGGATATGGCAGGACCAGACGGACCTCCTCCAGGCGACATGGCAGCAGGTGGACCAGAATTCGGACCAGCAACCCCTCCTCCTGATATGGGACCAGAGACAATGGGACCTGATGGACCTCCTCCAGGCATGGATATGGATGGAGACGGAATGCCCCCTCCACCTCCAGGTGATATGGCAGGCGGTCCCGCTATCGATCCAGCCACTGGAATGGCGCCACAACCTCCTGAAGGCCCAGGTGAAGGTGGTTACGATGACGGACCAGCACCAATGGACTATCCTCCAGACGGACCTCCTCCAGGTGAACCAGGAGGACCGGATCCATTATTTGGTGAAGGTGGACCAGCTGGTGGACCGCCACCACTTGACATGCCTCCAGGAGATCCAATGGGTGAACCAGGACCAATGGATGGCGGACCTGGTGCTCCAGGTGATATGCCTCCTGATGGAATGGGCGATATGCATACTCATATGGACGATGCTGGAGCACATCATACACCAACAGACGGGCCTCCAATAGATCCTGCTGCTGGAATGGATCCAGGTGATATGCCTGCAGATATGCCTCCACCTCCTGACGATCCAAATGATGGTGGTGAGGTAGTCTAAAGCTATACTTCTTTAAGTAAAAAACCCTCTCACAGTTTCTGAGAGGGTTTTTTTTTTGATTAAATCAAAAATTAATATATTATGTTCACATGGAAGCCATGCGTGGATCTCAAAAATCAATTATTCTAGTTGCAAGACAACTTGGGGTTCATATTGGTCCAAACGATATTCCAGAAAGATTTCAAATTGAAGATAGAGAGCTAAGAATTTCTGAAATGTGTGACTTAGCTCATTCATTTGATTTAAAAGCAAAAGCAACCAAAATTAGCGAAAAGGAATTAGTAAAGCTCTTATCTAAAAAACAACAAATCTTAAGACTTAAAAATGGCAGATACATAATAGCGTTAAGAGTTATTCAAGGTGAAAAAGATGACGATAAGTCAGTTTTATGCCTTGATACTGGTGTAACAAGTCCTAAACCTCAACAAATTAATTTAAAAGAATTAAAAAAAGGGTGGGATGGAGAAGTTATTCTATTAAAAGCTAAACTTAAAAAATTTGAAGAGGATAGCGAATTAAAAATTGGATGGTTAATTGGCGAATCATTTAGAAATAAATCTGTTATGATTCAGGTTATAATAGTAGCTTTGATTTTGAACATTTTTGCAGTTATACCTGCTGTTTTCATGATGTTGGTGTTGGATAAAGTTGTGAACTATGAAGCTTATTCAACTTTATATGTCATAACTTCAGGTGTTATTGTTGCGTATGTATTTAATGGAATACTTGGGTATTTAAAATCATATCTTCTTGATTTTTTCTCACAAAAAGTTGAAGCAAAACTTTCAGTTAAAGTTTTTGAAAAATTAATTGCTTTACCAATGCAAAGGTTTCACAAAGAATCCGCCACTTTTTTGAGATTCACAGGACAAATATCTCAGATAAAAAGCCTTTTGACTCAAAAAGTTTTCTCAACAGCACTAGACTCAATCAGTTTACTTGTTTTTGTTCCCATTCTATTTTTTTATAGTCCTTTACTATTTATTGTTGTGTTTTCATTCAGTATATTAGGAGCTTTAGCATCAATGTTTTACTCAAAAAAACAAAGAGATTCTCTTGCTGGTTTAAGTAAGGCTGAATCAAAGAGACAAGAATTTATTTCTGTTGCTGTAAACGGAATCGAGAATGTGAAGGGACTTGCTCTTGAACCTAATTTGAAAGATCAGTGGAGAGATTTGGAAGCAAATTATATTATTGCAAATGAAGAAATGCAAAAAAAGTCAGCAGTTTTAAACAACATTTCATCAACCATAAATCAACTTATGACTGCAATGGTTATTTTTGTCGGAGTGCATCTTGTATTTTCTGGATCTCTTTCAGCCGGAATTTTAGTAGGTTTTAATATGCTTGCTGGCAGAGTTTCAAAGCCAATAATTGATCTAGTTACGCTAAAAACAGAAATAACAAAATTAGTTCAATCCCTTCAGATCATATCAGGAATAGTGGATGCTAACACCGAAACAACTGTTAGAGGCCAAAAACCTCAACTCATGGGACAAGTTAGTTTTAAAAATGTTGAGTTTGGGTACGACGATAACACAAAAGTATTAAATGATATTGACATTGAAATTAACCCAAGACAGATAATTGGTATAACTGGTAAAAGTGGTTGTGGGAAAAGTACCATTGCAAAACTAATTCAAGGTTTATATAGACCGCAAGCTGGCATCGTAGCCCTTGATAATATAGATCTACGTCTATTGGACCTGAGTCACGTAAGATCACAGGTTTCATTAGTTGGAACAGATAGTTATTTTTTTCCTGGAACAATAAGAGAAACAATAGCAAGTGCAATGCCAAATTCTTCAATGGACAGAATAACTTGGGCTGCAAAAAAAGTTTTCGCACATGAAGAAATTGAGTCTTATCCTGATGGATATGAAACATTCTTAGAAGAAAATGCTACAAATCTTGCAACTGGCTTAAGACAAAAACTAGCAATTGCCAGAGCACTTATTAGAAACCCTCGTATCATGATACTTGATGACGCTTTCACAGGTTTTGACGTTGACAGTGAAATAAAATTATACGATGCACTATCAGATATTGCTCTTGGCAGAACGATAATTATCGTATCAAACAGGGTTTGGCACCTTCGACTTTGTAATAAAATCTTTGTACTTGAAAAGGGGAAAATATCTCAACAGGGTTCTTTTGAAGAATTAAGACAAATTTCAGGTTATTTTGGTCAAACGTATAATAAGCAAATGTCTATTTTGGGAGTTGATAACAAAATTAAATCTATAAAGAGGGCCGGGTAACTAAATATGGCTGAAAAAAAAAATATACAACCGGCTGTTAGAAATTTAGCTGCTGGTGATGTGCTTTTTAGAGAAGGTGAAGTTGGTGACTATGCCTATCAAATAGTAAAAGGAAAAATAGAGGTATGTAAATTCAACGGTGACGAATACGTCACTTTATCAATACTTGAAAAAGGCGCGTTGTTTGGAGAAATGGCATTAATTGACAAACAACCAAGAAGTGCAATGGCTAGAGCAACTGTTGAGACAACGGTAAAAGAAATTGATCAAAATGCTTTATTAGGCTATCTCAAAAACTCTCCTCAAACAGCTTTTAATATGATGCAGCAACTTGCAAGCTACGCTAGAAATGCAAACGAAAAATTGTCTGTGGATGCTTTTGAATCTGGAAATGAAAATGAAAATAACAAAGATCAAGAAGAAGTTTTAACTGAGGAGGAAAAAGAAAATAGATCAAAGAAAAAAATGATGAGTGAATTGTTGGATGAGTTTGATGACGATATTGATAGAATTAAAACAAAACAGGTACCTCGTTCAGTAAAAATGTCAGTTTATTCATTTGGTTTCCTAATTTTATTTTTAATTACTTGGGGCACTATTTCCGAAATTGATACTACAATTTCTGCTTCTGGTAAAATTACCACCGTTGTTCCAAATGTAGAGGTGCAATCAAACTATAATTCTGTTGTCAAAGAAATACTTGTAAAAAAAGGCGAGAGTGTCAATCAAGGAGACCCACTCGTAACTTTCGATGCTACACTTCAAAGAGCGGATAAAATGAAACTTGATTATCAGCTTTCAGTTGTAAATTCAAAAATTGACAGACTAAAAAAGCAATCATTGTTAAGGAATAATGTTTCGGTTGCAAACCCAAATGACGAAAGACAAAGCAGAATCTTCAAAGATAAAAAAGACCAATATTTAGCAAAGATTGCTTCATTAGATCAACAAATAGGTTCTACAGAAGACGATTTAAAGTTTATCAAGGAACAACTTGATATACAAAAGCAGCTAGAAGATTCAAAGTTGGAGTTATTTGAACTTGATCTTGTAGCAGAGTCACAAGTTTTAGCTGAAAAAAACAAAAGGTTATCTTTAGAAAAAGAATTCACAAAAACTAGCAATAAACTAAGCGAATTAAAATCTAATAGAAAAGAATATAATAGCCAATTTTTTGGAGGAATAAACGATGAGCTTGTTGCATTAGAGGATCAAAGAATGTCGCTACAAGAAGATGTAAAAAAACTTGAAAGACAACAAACTGATGTAGTGGTGAGAGCGCCGTCTGACGGTATGATTCTAGACCTTCATTCTTTATATCCTGGAGCAGTAATAACACAAGGTAAAAGTGTTGTTACATTGGTACCAACAGGTGTGGAATTATTAACTGTTTTTGATGTTGATCCCTCTGATATTAGCAAACTAATTCCGGATACGTCTGTTAAAATTCAACTTAATGCCCTTCCAGCACAAAAACACGGTGAGTTAAAAGGAAAGCTTATTTATGTTTCTGCTGACACAATTGATAAAGACGTCGATGGAAAACCAGGAAATTTTTATAGGGCTAGGGCTCAAATAACAGAAAATGAGTTAAAAGATATTCCTCCAGGATTTAATTTAATGCCAGGAATGAAAGTTTCAGGAAAGTTTAGAGTTGGGCAAAGAAGATTAATTACGTATTTTATTTATCCACTTATAAGAACTCTTGGTAATAGTTTTGCAGAACCATGATCAAATTAAAGCTAAGTTTTAGACTAATTGTTACTATTGCTTCATTAGTAATGGCTATTCTTTTTGGTTTGATTCGTATAGCTGATCCTGAAATAGTAGAAGTTCTAAGACTAAAGTATTTTGATGTTCTTCAAAAAAAATTCCCAAGGTCTACGGATGGTCAAACTTATTCCGTAATAGTAGATATTGATGAAAAATCTCTCAGAGAAATTGGTCAATGGCCGTGGCCAAGAACTGTACTTGCTGATCTTTTTAAAAAATCTAAGGAATCAGGTATGCTTGTTTTAGGCCTAGATGTTCTATTTGCAGAAAAAGACAGAACTTCACCTGATTTAATTTCTCAAGATTTAGAAAAAAGAAACCCAACTATCGCCAAGTTATTAAGTGAACTTCCTTCTAATGAGTTTTTAGCCACAGAAGCTATGAATGACTTTCCTGTAGTAATCGGTCACTCTGGTTTAGATGTTGAAGGTGATGCAAACAGAAATGATATAAACGATTCGTCTGTAAAAGTTTTTGTTGGTAAAGGTAAAAATCCGAAGGAATGGTTGATATCTTATCCTGGATTGCTAGCTAATGTGACAGAGTTTGAAAAAGCTGCTTCTGGCTCCGGAACAGTGTCAGTTGCACAGGAACCTGATGGAATTATTAGAAGAGTACCCTTAATATCAAATGTTGCAGGTGAAATCAGACCAACTCTTGGGCTCGATATGATACGGGTTGCGTTTCAAGGAAATAGTATTGCCACAAGGACAGGTTTGACGGGAATTCAAGAAATAATAATTCAAACCAAGGCCATTGGAAATGCTGCCATTCCGACTGATGAGAATGGTAGAGTGTGGATTTATTACGGTGATTCAGATGCTGGTAAAGTTAAAGAAGATACATCAAGATATTATGTAAGTGCAGTTGATATAATTAAAGGAAGAGTTGGGAAAGATAGATTACAAGGAAAACTTGGAATACTTGGCACATCGGCCACTGGATTAAAGGATATTAGACCCACGCCAGTCGATGAAAGAATGCCAGGTGTTGAAATTCATGCAAACCTTATTGATACCGTCATTTCAGCAATTCTTTATTATACATCTACAAAAAATTCTGAAAAAGTTTTTAAAGACGCATTAAAAAAAGGCTTAAGTGAAGAAGAAGCAATAATTGAAAAAAATAAAGTTAAAATTTCAGGATCTCCTTTTTTGAAATCCGGTGCAAATATGAAATTTTATGAATCACTATTTACAATTTTTCTAGCATTATTTATCACAATATCTGCATTAAAGTTTGGTCCAATTGTTAATATTTCATTACTTGTAACTATCATAAGTTCTGCTTTTTATATAAGTGTAAGGTTATTTCTTGACCATAAAACTTTATTTGACCCAACCTTTGCAGGTGTAACAACTTTTGTAATTTATTTTGGTAACACCTTTGCAAACTACTTGCGAGATGCCAATGAGAAGAAACAGATAAGAGGTGCATTTTCACAATATCTATCCCCTGCTTTAGTAGAGCAATTAGCTGAAGATCCTGATAAATTAGTTTTGGGTGGAGAAACAAAAAAAATGACATTTCTTTTTTGTGATGTAAGAGGATTTACAACTATTTCAGAAGCTTTTAAGTCTGATCCTCAAGGCTTAACAAAACTTATTAATAGGTTTTTAACTCCTCTTACTAATGAAATCATAAATAAAAACGGAACAATCGATAAATATATGGGAGATTGTATCATGGCTTTTTGGAATGCACCTATTGACGTCGAAAATCATGAGCAAGTTTCATGTGAAGCAGCATTAAGTATGCATAAAGCACTTAAAGAACTTAACGATATCAGAGAGCAAGAAGCAAAGTCAGATAATAAAGATTTTTTAGAGTTAAAAATTGGAATTGGACTAAATACAGGAGGTTGTGTTGTTGGAAATATGGGGTCAGATCAAAGGTTTGATTATTCTGTGTTAGGAGACGCTGTCAATTTAGCTTCACGTCTTGAAGGTCAATCAAAAGGTTATGGCGTTAAAACAGTTATTGGACAAGAAACAAACGATGCTATTAAAGATACTTTTGCTACACTCCAACTTGATATGTTAGCAGTTAAAGGTAAAAAAGAAGCTGTTTCAATTTTTTGTTTACTTGGTGACCCCAGTTTTAAAAAAAGCCAGGATTTCAAAACCCTTGAAATAAAGCACAAAAACATATTAAATAACTATTTCAATCAAAATTGGGGAGAAGCTATGGAGGAAATGACTCAGGCAAAAACACTTTGTAAAAACTTGATGAAAGATTATTATGAAATGATGACAGATAGAATTAATGAATATAAAAAGTCTCCTCCGCCAAAAGATTGGGATGGTGTTTTTGTTGCAACCTCAAAATAAAAACTAGGTTAAAATGAGTTTAAAAAAGATTAGAGTTCTTCCAGATCAATATATCGTTCGAGAGGGTGAAGTTGGGGAAACTGCTTTCTTAGTTATCTCAGGTGGATTAATCGCAGAAATTAAAGGAAAAAAAATAGGTAAAATTGAAACAGGTGAAATCTTTGGAGAACTTTCCTTAATTCTTGGCGAAAACAGAACTGCAAGCGTAAAAGCAGTTGTCCCAAGTGAAGTTGTTGAAATAAAAAGAAAGGCATTAGAGGCTATTTTGTTATCGTCAAATATAGATTTGCATAAAATTATTAACGAAATGTCAAAGGAATTAGGAAAGTCTGACGACCAAAAACTTCCTATTACCAAAGCTGATCTTTTAAAACTTACCAAAGACTCTCCTAACGTAATAAGAGCTCTAGCATTACAGATTCATTATAGATTATCTCAAAGGATATTCTCTTGAAAGAAGTTAGTCACGGAAAAACAACAAAAGTTTTAATGCTAGAAGGAGAAACACTTTTTAATCAAGGTGATAAGGGTAATAAAGCTTACATGATAGTTCAAGGAGCTCTTGATGTAGTAGTTGATGGAAAAAAAGTCGGTTCTATGAGAGATGGAGAGGTTTTTGGTGAAATGGCTTTAATTTTAAAACAAAACAGAAGCGCAACAATTACATCAAGTCAATCCACAGAGTTGATATCCATTAGTAAAGAAAATCTTGATGAGCTTATTAATTCTGGTTCAAAAGCTGCTCAGAGGATAATTAGAGATTTATGTGAAGAACTCGCCAAAAGGACTGAATTTCAAAAAGTACTTTATTCACATAAGGAAATAGATGAGATAATAGCGTCAGAGAATCAAATAATACAAAAAATCACAAAACAAATTCTTTATAGATTAGAGCGGTCAACAAGTCATGTTGAATAAAGATTTTATTAATTTCTACAATATGTTATTATAAGATATGAAATATTCAGATTATATTCATGAATCAGAGATTAATCATAAATCTTTAAGTTATAATCTTCTCACTCCGAAGGCAACCAAAGGAAAACCCCTAAAGCCTCAAAAAATTAAAGTATCTCCTGCCAAGGCATTGACTCTGTTAGCCCCATACACAATTTCCAGAGTTATGGAGCAAATCAAAGCAGTTGTTCCACTTGCAGCATATTTATTTCTATTTCAACTTTTAATTCTAAGACAACCAATCTCTTCAGCGACCACAATTTGTCTAGGATTGATTGCAGTAATAATAGGCCTAGCAATTTTTATGGAGGGTCTTAAAACCGGTTTAATGCCATTTGGCAATGTAATTGGAGATACATTACCAAAAAAAGCACCTATGGTTCTTGTTTTAATTATTATTGGAATACTAGGAGTTGGGGTAACTTATGCGGAACCAGCTATCGGAGCACTCAAAGCTTTTGGTTCGTCAATAAATCCACAGGACGCACCATATCTCTATGAGATACTCAACAATAGAAGTGAAACCTTAGTTGTAATGGTCGGTGCTGGCGTTGGACTAGCTGCTATCATTGGAACAATAAGGTTTGTAAAAGGTTGGTCTCTTAAACCTATGATTTATGCGGCTCTTGCACCAACAATAATTCTTACTGCATATGTATGGAGTAACCCTGATTTAAGAACTATTCTTGGATTAGCTTGGGATTGCGGAGCTGTTACTACTGGACCAGTTACTGTACCTCTTGTGCTATCACTAGGTATTGGAATTGCAGCATCAGCTGGCAAAGGAGATTCATCTCTTTCTGGTTTTGGCGTTGTTACAATGGCTTCATTATTTCCAATTATCGCTGTTCTGATTCTTGCCATACACGTTTCTCAAACAATCTCAGTTGAGGAAATAATTGCTTCGACTGATATGGCTTCAGATATGGCCATAGGAGAGGTTTCTAAGTGGTCACAAACCCCGTTTGTTGAGATTATTGGAGGAGTCAGAGCAATACTTCCACTTGTAATATTTTTAATGATTGTGCTTTTTGTAATCCTTAAATCTAAACTTCCTAATAATATGATAACAACTTATGGGCTAACTTTGTCCATTGTTGGAATGTGTGTCTTCAATATAGGTCTTACATATGGTTTAGGAGCAATAGGTGGCCAAGCTGGAACTAATCTTCCTGCTGCCTTTATGGAAGTTCCTGTAAGTGAAGTATCACCAATTTATAACGAATTATTAGGTTTAACTATAGTAATCCTTTTCGCTTGGCTTTTAGGATTTGGCGCAACTCTTGCTGAGCCTGCACTTAATGCTCTTGGTTTAACAGTTCAAGAGCTCACAAATGGTGCCTTCAAAAAGTCAATGTTAATGTATAGTGTTGCCGGGGGCGTTGCATTTGGGATAGCCTTAGGTGTAGGAAAAATTGTCTTTGCTTTTGACTTAGCAACAGTTTTAATACCACTTTATCTTCTTGCAATTGTTTTAACTTACTTTTCAACTGAAGAATTTGTTAATGTCGCCTGGGATAGCGCTGGAGTCACAACCGGTCCTGTAACTGTACCACTTGTTTTGGCAATGGGTCTTGGTTTAGGAAATGCTGTATCCGCCACTGAGGGTTTTGGCATTCTATCTATGGCAAGTATTTGTCCAATTCTTGCTGTACTCTTAATGGGACTATATATACAATTTAAACAAAAAAAATAATTAAAGGAAACAATTATGGCCAGAGATATCACTTATTTAACAGACGTTTTTTTAATCACTTGTGTTGTTGAAAGTGGTCTTGCCGACAAAATCATTGATGCAGCCACAAATGTTGGAGCACAAGGTGCAACAATTAACTATGCCAGGGGTACTGGCATTAGAAATAGAATGGGACTTCTTGGTGTAACTATAGACGAGCAAAAGGAAATAATAAGAATTATTGTTTCTAAAGAACAATCGAATAGAGTTTTTGAATCAATGTACTTAGCTGGAAATCTCGATACACCTGGGAAAGGAATAATGTGGATGGTTAAACTTGACAGAGTTGCGACTCATATACCTAAAGATGTCATTAAACGAGCCGGAGGGTAAGTATGTCAAAATTCGTTGAAATTGGTGGCTTAATAAAAAAAGGTTTAGGACAAAAAGTTGTTAAAAAGTTTTCTGAAAACTCAGACGTTATTTCAGTGGGTTATGCTAATGGAAGAGCCACAGACATGTTTGACATACAGCAATTTGGTGACGCTAGTGAAGCAGATATTCTTACTCTCATCGTCAAAGAAAGAAAAGGAAATGTTATCTTTGATGAGCTTTACAAGCATTTAAAACTCAATTCTCAAAAAAACGGCGTGATTTTCAAATCTGAAACAATTGCAAAATCTTCTGTAAAATAATTTATCTTTCGGATAATGCAAAGCTAGCACCAGTTATAAAAGGAGTTAGGAAATAATCCATAAAACTTCTTTTACCAGTTATAATTCCAACCATAACTGGAACACCAGACAAAAGTCTATATTCCTCGTTTTTTCGTGCAAAAGAGTTTTCAGAAGTTTCCACCTTAACTAAATAAAAACCCTCTTCATCTTTATTAGAAATTCTGTCAGCACCTACAAAAACAACCTTCCCTTTTATTGATCTAAACCTAGAGCCTTCAGGAGTATTTAGTCTAATTTTTGCTTCAAGGTTTTTTTTTACGTAACCAATTTCTGATAAAGGTAATTTTGCCTCAATGATTAGTTTTTCGTTTTCAGGTACAATTTCAACAACAGTTACGCCAGGAGCGACTATAGCTCCTTTAGAATTTACTGACACAAGTTTTATTGTTCCAGACACAGGGCTTTTTAAAACAGTTCTATTTAAACTATCTGAATATTTCTGAATTCTTTTATTAAGTTCTTCTTTTTCTTTTCGGTACTGTGACAACTCGATATTTAAATCTTCTATGTAATTGTTTTGCACTTTTTCTAAGTCATTCTTGCTCAAATCAATAATAGATTGTTGTTCGTCGATACTCCCTTCAACCTCCTGCCTTTCTCTTAAAATTTCTAAATGCTTTAACCTATTTGTTGCTTCAACTTCTAACAATTTTTGACTAATATCTTCTTGTTCTTTAACGATTTTTAATCTTTTTTTTAAATTTTTGAGATTTTTATTAGCTTTATCAATACTTGCTTTCTTGGACTTTATTTCAGAGTTGATTGCTTTTCTTCTACTTTGAAAAAGTTCATTTTCAGATTTTACTAATTCCTTGTCAAATAAATTATTTATATTTTCAGGAATTTCTATTGAATTATCAGAATTTATTTCAGAATTAACTCTAAGTATTGACAGATCAATTGATTTAAGTCTTGAATTAATTTCCTCAAATTCAGAGCTTGCTTTTTCTTTTGATAAAACTACTAAAGGCTGATTTATTTCAACTTTTTCACCTTCACTAATTAGTATTTCTTCAACTATTCCACCCTCTAAATGTTGCACATACTTCATTCTTCCTTGGGGTATTATTTTTCCATCAGCTAAGCTTAATACCTCAATAATTTTTAAATTCACTAGTAGCAAAAAAATAAGTGAAAAAAGAATTAATGATACTTTTAGTCTTTTACTAATAACGTTTTTTGGTTTTTCATCGTTTTTAAATAAATTCCATTTTACCCATTTCTCTGTCATTTTTTCACCCTAAATTAGTTTGTTTATCACTTAATTTAATAATTTCAGAATCTTCTGAAAAACAAATTACGGTTTTTCCAGCTCTTTTTAATGAGGCTATCAATTTGAGTATCATATTTTTACCTAATTTATCTAGATATAATAACGGATCATCAAAAATATAAACTTGATAAGTTTTTGAAATCGACCGTGCAATATGTATTTTTTTTAAAATCCCTTTTGAATAATTTTTATTTATAGAATCAGTTATAGTTAAATCTGATTTTTTTAACTCTTTATCTAATCCAACATTTTGAAGCAGTCTACTTACCTCTTGTTCATTCAGATCAGGGTTGGATATTAAAATATTATTTAAAATTGATGAATTTAACACTTCAACATCTTCTGGTATATAAGCTACTTGATTCTTATACCATTGCAATGATAGTTTCTCCAAATTAGTTTCATCTAATAAAATATCACCAGATTCTGGATTAATTAGTCCCATAAGTAATTTTGCAATTGTGGTCTTTCCCGAGCCATTCGATCCGCTAATAACTGAAATTTCTGATGAATTAAAATTAGCAGAGAAATTTTTAATTATATACTTATTATCATTATCAAAAGAGTAGTTTACATTTTTAAGTTTATAATTCCCTATAATTTTACTTAGTTGCATACCCTCAACTCTATTTTTAGAGTTTTTGAAAAAATCTTGGCAATCATTAAGATACATATTTGTTCTCTCAATAATAGAATATGAATTTTGTGCTGATGAAATTGAACCCAATGCTCGAGTAGCAAATATATTAAATCCTATGAGGCTTCCAATAGTAAGATTTCCGTTTACGACAAAGATACTCCCAAATCCAATAGTAATGATTGATGATAATAAAACAAAAAAACTCGTTGTGGAGATTTGTTGAGCATCAAAATTTGCGGTTGAAGAGTCAATTTTTAATTTTTTATTTAAGTAATTTTCTAGATAATATCCAGAATATTTAAATGCTAAAGTAGATTTTAAAAGCTCTTGATTAGTTCCAATCTCTTTAATTATTAATTTATCATTCTTAGATAAATTTAATTTTTCCAGGTTTAGATTTTTATTTTTTATTAATCTTTGTTGCAATAACAAGAAAATAATAACAAGAATTAAAAAAATTGTTGCCAATAATAGGTCCAGAAAAAAAAGAATAATAATAATCAAAGTTGCAAAAATTGAGTCGAGAAGATTTGACTGAACTTTGGGTGATAAGAATTGAAAAAAATTATTATTGAAATCAATTATTTCAACAAAATTTCTTTTTGAGGTTTTATTTTCTCTCTCAAAAAATGTTTTGATTAGGTCTAATTTAAAAAATTTTATTGGATTTATGAGAAGTTCACATAAGATTTTACTCCTTATATTCCTAAATATATACTCGAATACTGCAACTAAAAGAGCACCTGATAATAGAAAAAACAATGTTCCCTGAAGGCCGAATGCAATATATCTATTAAAAATGTGAATAATAAAGATTGGGCTTAATAAACCCATTATAGTGATAAAAAAAGTCAATAAAAGAATAGTATTTAGGGATTTACTTTCTTTTAATATGTGAAACCAAAACTTCATAATGTTATTTTATAATATCACTCTCTTACCTTCAAAATAACCATATAACAACTTAAACTCCAGAAATTGTTTGGAATACAAATTCGTTACCAGTTAAATTATCATTATCATAATTACTTAGTTTAGCTAATGGTTCAAGTTCGCTATCAGCTATCATCCCATGATGATTATTGGTGTCTGTCCAAAACCAAATATAAGTACTTGTTCCATCACCTACGCTTATATACATTGATTCATTTTCAAAATCATTAGTTCCACTACCACTTACACTTATTGAAAAACCAGTGAAATGATTAGCAAGAGCAGAAGAACTCTCAGCAACGGCTGTTGTTAAATCATTAGTAAAATTGAATACATAGGGTAACTCATTGGAGTTACTAGTAATATCATAGTTACTACCAAACTGAGACGAGTCTGTGTGTATTAAACTTCGATTATAAGCTGACGAGGGAGCTTGAGAACCTACAATCAAATCATTACCGCTAGCTCTAAAGTCAATTATTTCATCTTTTGAAGTTCCGTCTATGTGACCTGGTTCATAATAAAATTTGTCATCACCATCATTTCCATAAAGGGTATCACTACCCAGGCCCCCAACAATTATATCATCTTGGTCCCCACCGTTAAGTTCATCATCGCCCAAACCTCCAATCAATTTGTCATTTCCATCACCTCCAAAAATAAAATCATTACCATCATCACCTCTTAAAACATCATCACCTTGATTACCAACTAGTTTGTCAATCCCATCACCTCCATTAATTGTGTCATTATTTATCCCTCCTTCAAGTGTATCCGCTCCATCTAATCCATTTATTACAATACTTGCGGTTTCAGAGGATTTATCAATAGTGTCGTTTGAATTTGTACCATCAAAAGTATTTGTTGTTTGAGAACTTGAGATTTCTGTTGATTGATCAAAATCTTGTTTCCTGTAATCATCATAAAGTGATGGATCGTCAAAAAAATAACTTTCAAAAGACTCTGTATCAGAAAAACTATAAGGATTTTCATCCAGAACTCCAAAAATTTCGTCTCCAAAACCAGAAGCACCTTGAAGAAAGTTTTCAAATCTCCCGCTTAACTGACTTCCAAATACATCCATTGTTGCAGATCCAAAGGCTGGTCCCATTCCAAAAACAGGTATCATTACAGAATATTGACTAGCATTGATTGGTTCAGGTCCAAGTTGTGAACCTAATATTGGCCCCCCAACTCCAGGAGAAAATGTTTGTGCAAGTGGAGGGCCTCCTAATGGCCCACTATCTAGTGCTGATTCTCGAGCCGCAGATTCATCAAAACCACCTGCCACCGCCGCTTCAGCCATTGCTTGTTCAGGAGATGCTCCAGCTGAAAGTGCCGTATCAAAGGCTTCTCGAGCAGCTTGTTCATCACCTCCAGGTTGAGCTTCTTCAGGAGGGAGAGCTACCTCTTCTTCCGCTACAACCTCCTCTTCTGCAAGTGCTTGGTTCTCTTGGCCACCCTCCTCGAACAAATCTTCTTCAGCTCTTGCTATTTCCTCCTCTGTTGATTCCTCCTCCTCCTCAGCTAATTGCTCTTCTCCTTCTAAAGAACCTTCTTCTTCCAATACTTCTTCCGAAGTTTCTTCCACCTCTTCATCAGATTCTTCTTCTGAAGCTTCTTCTTGAGATTCCTCTTGCTGTTGATCTTGTTGTGGTGAAACCTCTTGCGGTGTAGGTGCTACAGTTGGTGTAGGTGGCAAAACGTTTAAAGCTGTTCCATAATTAGCTTGAATCTGTGCAGCGCTTAAAATAATTGGTGGAGGTGGTGGCGCATTAAAACTTACTACACTTGTGGTTGCACCAATTTGTTCTAGTATTTGTGTACCGCCAGCATTACTAATAGATATTTGTCCTACTCCCCCATCGGCATCCTGAAGTAAAGTAAATGAGTTTTCGTTTCCTTCTACCGCAGCTTTACCGGCAACTGTAGTTCCTCTAATTCCGATGGTTGCAACAGGCGTTTTTATGGTCATGGCATCTTCTCCAGTTTTTGCTATCTCTCCACTTATAAAACTGAATGCACCCTCAACCATGTCTATAGTCATATTCCCATCCCCAGTTTCAGGATTATAAACCAACTCATCTAAAAGCATCTTTCCACCTTCAGATAAAGATAACGTGGTTTTATCCAAAAATGTAAGGCCAATCGCACCAGAATTTGAAACTGTAATTGTATCTCCTTGAAATACAGGGTCACCATTTGACAAGTTAAATTCGTTGCCGTCAACTCGTTTTGCTTTGGCTACACCCGTTAAACTCGACACTTCTCCTATCGATAATTCACCATCAAGAGACGCTTGAACATACTGACCTTTTGCAAATAAACCAGCCAACCTATCTACTAAACCTCCATGAAAGTTTAAACCATTTTCTGTTTGGATAGATGGGAGTCGATGATTTGTAAAATAATCAAAAAAAATGAATTCTTCGCCATCAACTGATGTTGCTATTAAATCCGTTTGCGTTTTTGATAAGTTAGCTTTCGGAAACCAAGAGGGAGCTTCTTTAATTGTTGGGATTTTTAAATGATTATTGCTTTTATCTAATTCAACATTTGTATCTATGAATTCTTGAAGATCTTTTTTAAGATCATTGATAAAAAGCTTGTCTTTTAGACCTTCAATAGATGATCGTATTGAGTCTACTTTGTCTTTTTTAATGACATTTATTTGATTTTCATTATACACATTCCACAAACCACTGTTAATGCTATGTTTACGACATAAAAGGAAATTTATTTAGTTGAAAGCTCTATTATTCAGGAACTTTATATTGGACCAAAAGTGAAATTTGTTGCTCCAATGTTATCATTGTCAACACCAGTTAAGGTTGCTAAACCAAAAAGTTCTCCATTGTCAATAACACCATTTCCACCGTCTGACCATCCATAGACATGACCATTAGTACTTGTATCTCCTGTTACAAGAATAAAATCAGTTGGACTTGAAATTGCAGTTGAACCATCCGTTGTAACTTTGAAACTTGTGAGCTGATTTTTTACCCCTGTTGTTGTATTTGCTGATGAAAATTGTGATGTAAAATTGAAAACTGATGGAAGAACATTTGAATTTGATCCCATATTATAAGTTGTACCGTGGAGTTGTACCATATTCACAACCGAAGCATCTCTTGCGTACGCACTTGTTTGAACTGAGGTAGAGAACTGTAAAATATCACCTCCAGCTCCAACTGTGAAGTCCGTTATTGTGTCATTTCCTTCGGTCAAATCACCAAAATAAAAAGTATCTTGCCCAGCATTACCAGTTAAAGAATCACCGCCAAGTGCTCCCCAGAAAACGTCATTACCTGATCCACCTTTAAAAATATCTGCCCCACTGTAACCCTCAAAGCGCCATGCGGAAGATTCCGCAGATTTATCAACGTTATCAACATTACTTGATCCTATAAATGTAGTCCCACTACTTCCACCTCCACTTCCAGATTCAGCAGCTTCTTCCTCTTCAACATTCTCAAAAACACTTGGATCTTCATAATAAAAACCTTCAACAGGTTCTCCACCAAAGGGATCAGGACCATATGGATCAAAGCCTGCGGGACCAAAACCTCCAGGAACAAAGCCTGAAGGACCAAAACCTCCAGGACCAAAGCCTCCAGGACCAAAGCCTGCAGGACCAAATCCTCCAGGACCAAAACCTCCAGGACCAAAACCATCAGGACCAAATCCACCAGTGCCTCCTGGACCAAAGCCATCAGGACCAAATCCACCAGGGCCTCCTGGACCAAAGTCTCCTGGTCCACCCGGACCAAAATCACCGGGACCACCAGGACCAAAGTCTCCGGGACCTCCACCTGGATCAAAACCTAAAGGTCCACCAGGACCTCCATGAAAACCACCTCCATCATTACCTGAAAAACCCGAGCCAATTACGGGAGCAGTTGTAACCGGTGCAATTGGAGCAAAACCTACTTGAGCTGGGATATAAGCACCTGGCTGTTGAACAGTACCAGGTGGTTGAAAAGAACCTGGTGGAAGAAAAGTTCCAAAGGAGCCTTGATCACCGCCCGAGCCAGGATCAAAATTTCCAGGTCCTACATCTGGACTAAAGTCTCCTGGACCACCTGGACCAAAGTCTCCTGGACCACCAGGACCAAAATCTCCTGGGGCATCAAATCCACCCGGACCACCAGGACCAAAGTCTCCTGGACCACCGGGACCAAAGTCTCCTGGACCACCAAATCCAACTGGACCACCCGGGCCAAAGTCCCCTGGACCACCAGGACCAAAGTCTCCTGGACCACCTAGACCAAAGTCTCCTGGACCACCAGGACCAAAATCTCCTGGACCACCAGGACCAAAATCTCCAGGACCGCCAGGACCAAAATCTCCAGGACCTCCAAAACCAAAATCATCAGGGCCACCGGGACCAAAATCTCCAGGACCACCGGGACCAAAATCTCCAGGACCTCCCGGACCAAAGTCTCCTGGGCCTCCAGGACCAAGAGGACCCCCTGCGAATTCATCACCTCCAACTGTTGCTGACAAAGGATCTCCTCCGAAACCACCTGGTGGTGGTGGAATTCCAGCAGCTGCTGCTGCCTCTGCCATTGCTTCTTCAGGAGATAAACCGGCTGCCAATGCAGTTTCAAAAGCCTCTCTTGCTGCTGCGTCTTGTTCAGGTGTAGGACCATCAGGACCGAAATCTCCAGGTGGTAAAGGTTCTCCATCAGGTCCAATCGGTGGACCATCAGCAAGTGGTTCTCCATCAGGTCCTATTGGTGGGCCTCCAGGACCAAAATCTCCAGGGGGTAAGGGTTCTCCATCAGGTCCAATCGGTGGACCGCCTTCTCCCGGTGGTAAGGGTTCTCCGTCCGGTCCAATCGGTGGGCCGTCTCCTTCGGGAGGTCCTTCTTCTGCTAGTGGTTCTCCATCAGGTCCAATTGGCGGGCCCTCTTCTCCTTCTGGAGGACCTTCTGCTTCTAGTGGATCCTCTCCTTCTTCACCCTCTGGAAGACCTTCTCCTTCCTCTCCCTCTGGAGGACCTTCTCCCTCCTCTTGCAGTTCCTCGTCAATAGCCTCCTCTTCTACTGCCTCTTCTTCCCCTTGAGACTCCTCTTCTTGAACTTGCTCCTGCTGTTGTTCTTGAGGCGGTGGAGGTGGTTGTGGTGTTGGAGCAACCACAGGAGTTGGTGGTAAAACATTTAAAGCTGTACCATAATTTGCTTGAATTTGTGCTGCACTTAAAATAATTGGTGGTGGAGGTGGGGCTGTAAAACTCGTTATACTCGTGGTCGCACCGACTTGTGCTAGAACTTGAGTTCCCCCAGCATTACTCACAGATATTTGTCCTACTCCTCCATCAGCATCTTGAAGAAGTGTAAAGGAGTTTTCATTGCCTTCAACTGCAGCTTTACCTGCAACCGTAGTTCCTCTTATCCCAATAGTTGCGACAGGTGTCGAAACTTTCATGGCATCAGGTCCAGTTTTAGCAATTTCGCCACTCACAAAGCTAAAAGCTCCTTCAACCATATCAACGGCCATACTTCCAGTTCCAGTTGCAGGGTCATAAACAAGTTCATCTAAAACCATTTTTCCACCCTCTGATAATGAGAGAGTTGTTTTATCAAGAAATACTAATCCAATCGCTCCTGACCCAGTAGTTTCTACAGTATCACCCTGAAAAACTGGATCTCCGGTTGCAAGATTTACAGTTGTTCCGTCCAAACGAGTTGCTTTAGCCTCTCCTGTAACACTGGAAACTTCTCCAATCGAAAGTGCGTTTGCATTATTGGCTTGCACGTATTGTCCAGGTGTTAATGATCCAGATAAAGTATCAATTAAAGTGCCTTTGAGTAATAAACCGTTTTCAGTTTTGAGTGAAGGAAGTTCAAAGTTCGTAAAAAAATCTACTAATAATATTTCATCGCCAGCAGGTGAAGTTATTAGAAGGTCTGTTTGCGTTTTCGCAAAATTGGCCTTCGGTAACCAGCCTGGTAATCCATTAATGTCAATAGTGCTGCCAGCGTAGATCTTAGTTAAAGAACCACTGTCGTTCAGATTTATTTGTTGACTATTTCCTATCATATCCAGTTTAACTATAGGCTAAATACTACTATTTTAAAAGTTAAAAAGGCCTAATTTATTCAACAAATTCAATTGATTCAATTGAAAGTCCTCCCATTAAACTCAAGAGAGTGTAACTATTTATGAGAACCTCAATCTTAGCTGCAATCGCATCTGCTTGAGCATTAATTAGAGCAGTTTCACCCCCTAAAACATCAAGTAGAGTACGGTTTCCTGCCTGTCTTTCTTGTCTTGCAAGCTCTAAAAATTCACCAGAGATTCTTGCCTGATTTGTAAGAAATTGAGCATTTTGTTGAGCTGTTTTTAATCCGTCCCATGTAGTTCTTAACATTTGTTTAATCATATCTTCTTGATCTCTTATTCTTGTAGATGTTGCTAGATAAGATTCAATCGCAGCATCTTTACCAGCGTATTCCGATAAACTTAGATTTAATGGATATGCAAAATCTAACTTTGCAGAGGTTTCTCTTTTGAATCCTACTACACCACCAAAATCTTGTTTTTCTGAATGACTCACTATCCCTTTTACAGTTGGAAAAAGAGAAGATTTAGCTGTGTTTATTGCCTCTTTACCAATATCCTCTGTAATTCTTGCTGCAATCAGTGAGGGATTATTTTTCATTGTTATTTCCTCTGCCTCTTCCAGCGATTTAGGTAATTTGTCAAAAACAGATTTAAGGAGTACCAAAGAATTTAAATTATCTGGAAATGAATTATAAACATATTCAAATTCATGTTTGGAAGTGGCTAATACACCTTCAAACTGAATTAAACGTGCCTGAGCACCAGCTAATTGAGTTTTTGCTTGGAGAACATCCGAAGTCAGTCCACCTCCTGCAGTTACTGCTGCATCTTCGAGTTCAGTTTGTTTTTTTATGTTTGCAACAGATTGTCTTGCGAACCGAACACTTTCCCTTGATTGAATAATTCTCAAATATGCTGAAATTGCTCTTAATAAAATGTCATTTTTAATTTGTGTTTCAGTTGCCCGTGTTTGTTTTAATGATAATCTTGAAGTTTCTACTGTTGATTTAGTCAAACCAAAATCTGTAATTGTTTGAGTAATTTTTGCTGTTGCGTCCCTTGCCATCAATTGCGTGTTGTTTCCCGGTCCATATTTTATAATATTTTCATGTCCGTAGTTAGCTGTAACGTCTAACGAAGGAAAATAACCGCCCCTGGATTGTTTTAGTCTTAACTTAGCAGCCTCTATATCACTCTTAGTTGCTAATATTGTCTTATGATTGTTCAAAACTGACTTAAGTGCGGCTTTTAGATTATAGGGTATAACCTCAGCATTTTGGTCTTGCGCGACTAACAATGATCCTGAACCGATCGCCAAAATAAAACATGCTATTAAAAATTTTCCCATACTACAATTTATCCACAACTTATTGACTGTGAATAACTTAAAACGACAATTTCTTACATTAGTTTATTTTTAACATGATTTTTTTGAATAATCTAGATATAAACTTTTTCCCTCTAAAAGTTTTAGGAAATTTGAAAAAAGTAGTTCTGAGTTATCATTATACCTTATTTCCTGTTTCAGCCTTCCAGCGAGTTGCAATCCAACTTGAGGACCAAACATTAAAGATGATAAGATATCAGCGTCTAAAATTATTTTTTCAAGATCATCTTTTACATTTTCAGGTTTTACTGGGAAAAAGGTACTCTCAAATATTCTCTTGATCCTCTTCAATTCTTTAAAATTAAAGACTTTCTTGAATAAAATTTTTTCTAATCCGTCATAACTTTTTAATTCTTGATAGTAGGGCTTGCTCATGAGTATCCTCCTACCCTGATGATTCATATCATGAGTGAGGGCTATTATGACTAATAAAAGCCTATCTTTATATTTTAAATTTATCTGTTTTCCTAATATGCATGAAATTACCAAAACTGACTTAAAGTGATGGGAATCATGGTATGTATTGAAACAGGTATTTCTTAAACATAATTTTGATAATTTTCTAATAATAGATTTATAGTCTTTTAACTTAAAAACTTTTAGCTCTTTTAAACATATAATTGCTATCGAGTATAAATCTGGTTGTTTATGATTTGACAAAACATATTTTTTTAAAATACATTTTGTTCTAGGCCAATTCTTAACTATGTAATTTAAACTTGGTAAACCTTTATCTAACGGAAGATTCCTCATTTGCTTTTCATTACCCAAACACCATTCCAATCGGTTGGTTTTTCCTCAATTAACAAATTGCACCTCTCAATGTATGTTTTTGATAAGTTATCTTGAGGATTTGATTTTAGACATTCTTTAAAAGATGAGATAGCTTGTTCAAAACCTCCACTTTTATAATGTTTTCTACCTTCATTAAAATGATTAACAACATCCATTAAATTTGGAAAAGTTTTATCATTGTGATAATCTAAAACTTCGTGAACACCAATCGGTTCGTTTTTTCCTTTAACAACTACATCATCTATATATCTTATGCGATAAGTACCTTTAAGTTTTTTAAATGTATAGTCACTAATTAATATTCTTGCACTGTATTGTTTGCATGCACTCTCTAAACGTGCAGCTAAGTTCACACCGTCACCAATCATCGTATAATCCATTCTTTTTTGTGATCCGATATTTCCTGCCACAATTTTGTCGGTATTTAATCCTAATCCCATATCAACAGCTGGTTTTCCATCTTTTTCTCTGTGCTCGTTCCACTCCCATAATCTTTTGATCATATTGATACCAGCTTTAACGCCCCTATCTTCATCATCTTCATGTGATATTGGAAGACCGAATGCAGCCATTATTGCATCCCCAATAAATTTATCTAACATCCCGCCCTGTTCAGATATACATTCAACCATTATTTCAAAATACTCATTCAATAATTTGACAGTACCTTGAGCACCTAAAGACTCTGTAATTGTTGTAAAGCTTCTCAGATCAGAAAACAATAAAGTTGCAGTTGTTTCTAGCCCTCCCATTATTTCAGATCCATCCTCTAATAATTGATCTGCTATTCCAGGATCCATATATCTAGACATTGTTGATTTCATTCTTTTTTCTGAAGAAATATCTTCAAACATTAATAGTGTACCCAGAAAATTATCTGATTGGTCTGTTCTACCGTCACTATCCTCATTTATAAGTGGAAGTATTGTCAAGTTTACTGATATTTTTTCTTCTTTTTCTGTTTCATAATCGAAAACCTCTATTTCTGCGTCAACAATAATTTCAGGTTCTTTTGATTCACCAACACACTTGATTTTCTCGTATATCCATTTTTTATTTCCTGAAAAAAAATCTTTAGATTGTTTTTTTATTATTTCTAAATCTTTAGTTCGCAATATTTTTAAGCCAGATTTGTTACAAGTAACAATTTCTTCTTCACTGTTAATTGTAATAACTCCGTTAGACATACTAGAAAGCATACTTTCGTTATACTTTCTAGATTTAGATACATCTTCGAAAAGTTTGGCATTTTCAAGCGCAATTGCAACTTGTTGAGTAAATGCCTTTAATCTAGATTCATCTTCATCTGTAAATTTTCCACCAATCTTATTTAAAACTTGTGTACAACCGATAACCTTTCCTTCTTTATTTACAACAGGTACACATAAAATCGAACGAGTAAAATATCCTGTTTGTTTATCGAATGAAGGGTTGAATCGTAAATCAGCGTAAGCGTAAGGAATATTCATTGATTTGCCAGAGGAAAAGACAGACCCTGCTATTCCTGCTGTGTTTGGAAGTCTTATCTCTCCAATGCCTTCACCCATAGCTACCCGTGAAAATAATTCATTTGTTTTTTCGTCATTTAAAAACAAAGTAGCTCTGTCAGCATTAAGCATTCGTGTTGCCTCTTCCATTACTCTTTGCAGTAAGGCTCCTAGATCAATTTCAGCTGTCACATCAGAAACTATACTTATAAACTCCATTTCTTTGGCTCTTTTTTTTTCAAAATATTCTGTATTTTGTGCATTTTGTATTGATACAGCAGCTTGGGTGGCAATTGCCTCTGTAAAGACAAGATTATCTTTTGAAAATCTACCTTTTTTTTTATTTAAAACTTGAATAACCCCTATTGTTTGTCCGTCGACGGTTTTAACTGGACAGCAAATCATATTTTTTGTCTTATAACCAGTTTCCTGATCAACTTCTTTATTAAAACGAGAATCGGCATAAACGTCATGAATCACCTCTCCAGATTGGTTTTGAAAAATTGCGCCAGCTATTCCAACATTGTTTAAAATTCTAATTTCGCGAGTCAAATCACCTTGGGCAACTCTTGAATAAAGTTCATTAGTTTCGTTATCATTTAAAAATAATGTTCCTCTATCTGCATCTAACTCATTAGTAACGAATTCTATAAGTGTCCATAAAATCTCCTCCAAAGATTTAAGTCCAGCAATTTTTCGTGAAATCTGAAGTAAAAGTTCAGTTCTTCTTAGTTTCTCCAAGGTTTGGACTATGTTTTCATTAGCATTTTTCATATTTTAACTTATTGTTATTTTTGGATTTTTTTTTCATAATTTTTTATTACTTTTTCTAATTCGTCTCTAAGTGACTGCGTTGAATTTTTAAGCTGTTTAATTTCATCACTGGAGTTTAAAACCGCTTTTTGAATTGCTTGTTTTTTTGAAAACTTTGATTCAACTAATTCGTCTCTTAAAGCAGATGTTGCATCTTTTAATTCGTTAATTTCGAGTGAAGATTTTTTTATCGCATTTTGTATAGCTTCTTGTTTTTCGAACCTTAAATTTTCAAGCTCTTCTCTTAATGCGGAGCAAGACAACTTTAGTTGTTTTATTTCATTAGCTGAAGCCTGAATTTGAATTTGAATTGCTTTTCTTTTTTCAAATCTTAGCTTTTCCATTTGATTTCTAAGTTCTTTTACAGAAGATTTTAACTGGTTTATTTCATCATTTTTTAATGAAATAGCTTTTTGTACTGCAGTATTTTTTTCAAAAATAGATTGATCTAATTTTTCTCTAAGTGAATTAATTGTAGAAAACAAATCTTCTGTTTCTTGATTATTCTCAGACTTAATTTTTTGAATAAGTTCATTTAACTCAAAGCTAAAGCTAGGATTTTCTAATTTATATTTTTCAATAAATTTTCCCAAAACAATTTCCCCATTTTATTCTATTTTTCTTTTAAATTTAAACAATGAAAATATCTAATATTTTTAATTTCACCCGATTTTTTTGTTATCCAAGAAACAATTTGACCTTTCTTAATTTTTAATTTTTTTGCACAACCTTTCGGTATTTCTAATACAGCAGAAATTTTAATTTCAGATGAAATTATTTTTTTTTTCATTGGAACACCCTTTTTTATAGAGCTTATAATGTTTCTATCGTCAATAAATATTATATCTAATGGTATGAAAGTATTGTGCATCCAGAACTTGACTATTTGCGGTGCATCGTAAATAAAAAGCATCCCATTATGAGTGTCTAACTGTTTTATATTCATAAGACCTTTTTGCTTTGTATTATCGTCAACAGCTATTTTTACTAACAAATTAGAAAAATTTTTTGAATGAATGAGTGCGAACTCGTTTGATCGCAACTCTGTAAATCCAAAAATAACAAAAAAGAGAATTTTATAACTTAAAATTCTCACCTTTTTTTATTCTTTCTAGAGTCATCTGTGCGCCCAAACTCAAATTTTGTTCCTTATCATTTTCATTATTAAATTTTTCGTTATTTATTGTTAATGATAAGTCATATTTCTCAGACAAGTTTCTAAATATTTTTACATTATAAGCACTCAAAGCTTTTGAATCAGATTTTTCTTTATCAGAAATTTTTTTCTCTTTTTTTAATCTTTGAATAGATTTTGAAAGTCTATTTTTCATTTTATAATGTTTACTAAATATAATACTATATTATTATCAAATTATGAAAAATACAGAAGAAAAATTGATAGCAATAAAAAATGAAATGGAAAATGTTAGAGAACTTTATATAAAAGGATTTATTAATAAAGAAGTTTATCAAAAAGAAACAAGATTTTTATTCGAAATGGCAACTGAGTATGGTGCATGACGACGAAGTAAGTAATTTGAAAGAGTCTATTAAAAATTTAAACAATTTATCATCAATTGAAAAAAAAAATTTAATTGAATCAATTGAAATGTTGTGGCTAAACGCCAGCGTAAAAAAAAAAAAAAAGGATATTAATATCAAAACTCAAGATAATGAAAATATTGTGAGAATCAGACAACTATTGGCGGCTGCTTGGTCAGAAGATTTAAAAGAATAAATTCTCTGATTACCGCACAGAATTTATTTATCTCTTTTAATTATATGAAAACCAAACTCAGTTTCAATTGGTTCACAAATCTCACCAACTTTCAGAGAAAAGGCACTTTCTTCAAAAGGCTTAACCATCATTCCTTTACCAAACTCTCCTAAACTTCCTCCATATGCAGATGATGAGCATTCAGAGTGCTTACTAGCAAGATCTTTGAAAGAGGATTTGTTATTAGTCAGGTCATTGTGTATTTCATTGATAAGTTTCATAGCTTCATCTTTAGATAAACTTGATCTAGAATCTTTGGAGTCTTTATGCATTATCAAAATGTGTGAGGCTGAAATTTTATCCATCTTTTTTAAAAACGAGTCTTATATGATTTATAAAATAAACTATTGATAAAAATATGTAAATAACAGAATAATTTATTGAATAATTGACTGAAAAAAAAATAAATGGTGAAGCAAATATAGCTGCAGTAAGAAAAGAAAGGTTTAAGCTTGAAATGCATGAATTTTCTGTTGTTCTATTTATTTGTTGTTGAAGGATAAAGCAACAAATTGTGAAACTTGACACCAAAGATAAAAAAAATTTTAGAAAATCGATGCTATAACTTGATGAATGATTTACAAATGAACAAATTGAAGAAATTATTAGAACTGATATATTGAAAAATATTACAGATTTTCTTCTACCTACAATATTGGCGAGCGGTGTTATAAAAAACAAAATTAGGTTAGTTAAAAATAAATATAAAAATCCATAACTCAAAAAATATAAGTTGTCAGGATTACTGAATTTAGGTAGCCAATTAGAAAAAGAAAAAAGTAAAAAACATAAAATAGGTATAAATAAAATAAAACTATTTATATAGTTAGTAACAAAAGAATTATTTTTTATATTATTGGAATCTAGCATTATATTTACATTTTTTTTTAAATGGAATTTGGAAAATACAAATATAACTAAAAGTAGAGTTATAACTATTAGATAAAGTATTTTCCAACCACCATTATTTATAAAATCATTTGAAAAAATTTCATTTATTAAATTATAAAATAGTGAACCGCAGGCAATACCAAGAAAAATCGATATCCAATATTTTAATTGTAAAATATTTGTAACAAATTTTTGTTCGTTTATTAAAACATTTCTATAACTTAATGAAATTATAATACCCACGAAAACCCGAAAAATTACGAAAATTCCAATTGACAAAAAAATTGGAAATTCCTTTTGAATTATAACAGGTATAAAGTAAAGAAAGCATAAAATTAAGAATAGATTTATTTTATTGATTTTTAATTTTTCTAATAACTTAGAAATTTTTAAGTCAAATATTCTGAAAATTAAAGATAATGAAGTAACAAAACATAAGATAACAACACTTATTCTTGTATCTAATGACTCTAAAAGAAAAGAAGATAAAAAAATAACTAGAGAAAAGTTTATTGCAATATCCAAACCGTCTATTAAAGGAAGAAAATCATTCAAATTGAAATTAATCTGTTTCTTTGAAGTATTCATATTTGTTTAGAGAGTATTTGTAAAAAATTTTTTAAACTCATGACTTTCTCTTCATCTTTAATTTTAACATTCTTAAAAAATAACTTTGAACTTGGCATCAATTTTAAAATTTTAGCGTTTTTTTCAACTAATTTTATAAGTTTTTCAACATTCATCATATTATCATCTTTGAATTCCAGTACAAAACCTTTATTGGTTTTCTCAATTTTTTTTATATTCATCTTTTTGGCTTTTATTTTAATCTCAATTATATGAAATAAATTTTTGAGAGAGTTAGGAATGTTTCCGAACCTATCAGTCAAGTTAGATAACATTTCTTTTAATTCGTCAATATTAACTATATTCGATATTTTTCGATAAAACCTTAATCTCATATCCAAATCTTTAATGTAATTTTTTGGAATACTAATTTCGAATCCAAGTTTAATTACTGGTGACCAATCTCTATCAGGTGTTTTAATATTTTTAAGTTCGTCAATAGTTTCTTTTAGCATTTTATAATATAATTCAATACCAACCTCTTTAATATGACCCGACTGTTCTGATCCAACAATATTCCCTCCCCCTCTAAGATCAAGGTCACTAGAAGCAATAGACAAACCTGCACCAAGATTTTGAATTTTAGAAATAATTTTAAGTTTTTGAATCGAATTTTCGCTTATATTTTTAAAATCATCAAGAAGCAAATATGCATATGCTTGTCTACTTGATCTGCCTACTCTTCCTCTTAACTGATATAACTGAGAAAGACCAAATAATTGTGGCTTTTCAATTATTATTGTATTCACATTAGAAATATCTAATCCAGATTCGATCATAGCTGTTGAGACCAATATTTTTGACTTTTTTAAAAAGAATCTATTATAAGATTCTTCAATATTTTTATTGGACAATCTACCATGAATTACTTCTATTTTTTCATTAGGAATGAGATTATTTAAATTTTTTTGGATATTATTTAAATCAGAAATTCTCGGTGCAACATAAAAAATCTGTCCATCACGATTAATTTCTTTTTGAATAATTTTTTTTAATTGTTTTTTTTCCTTCAACATAAGATAGGTTTTTATATTCAATCTACTAAGTGGTGGAGTTTTAATTAAAGAAATATTTTTTAATTGAAATATGGACGATTGTAATGTTCTTGGAATTGGTGTTGCAGTTAAAGTAAGGATATGACAATTTGGCTTAAATTTTTTTAGTATTTCTTTTTGTTCAACACCAAAACTCTGCTCCTCATCAATGATTATTAAACCTAACTTTTTAAACACAAGTTCACTTGATAATATTGCATGAGTTCCAATTAGAATATCAATATTTCCGTTTTCAATTTCTTCTTTAAGATTTTTTTTTTCAGTATCTGATTCTATTCTTGAAATTTTTTGTATTACATAATCAAAATTTTTAAATCTTTCTTTAAAATTTTTTATATGTTGATTCACTAAAAGTAATTTAGGGCATATCAATGCAACTTGGAATCCAGCTGAAACAGAAATAAATGAAGCTCTCATTGCTATTTCTGTTTTGCCAAAACCTACATCTCCGCAGATTAAACGGTCCATTGGCATACCTGAGGCCAAATCATTTTCAATTTGTTGTATTGATTTTAACTGATCTGATGTTTCAGTAAATTCAAATTCTGATGAGAATTTCTCATACTCAAAAGATTTAGGAATGAGAACATCACCTTTTTCTAATTTTCTCTTTGCTGCAGTTTTTAATAAATTCTCTGCAATGTCTTTTATACGATTCTTTACTCTAGCTCTTCTTTGCTGCCAACTCTGTATACCTAACTTATCTAAGCTCACCTTAATTTCACTTTGACCATATTTTGAAATCTGATCTAGGTTTTCTACTGGAATTAACAATTTATCATTACCATGATATAGCAACTCCAAAAACTCTTGAACAATGTTATTAAACGTTCTTGTTATAAGTCCATTATATTTTCCAATACCGTGGTCATTATGGACTATATAATCTCCGATTTTAAGATTTGAATAATCATCTATCAAATTTTCTTCTTTTATTGATTTAGAAATATATTTTTTCGAAGTTTTTCCATAAATTTCTTCATCGGCAATAAAATATAGTGAGTGAGTATTATTAAGATTTAAAACAAAACTATTATTTATTCTGAATTTATAGACTAAGAAGTTAAAGTTTATTCTAGTTAAATCGAAAAAATCTTGTTTAAAATTGTCTATATAGTTAATATTTTGTGAATTTAAAAAATTTAGAATTTTTTTTTTATTTACATTTGAGGAATAGCAAAAAATTATAATTTCTCTTTTTTTTATTAAAGTTATTAACTTTTTTTGATTTAGTATTTTATTTTTATTAAAATTATATCTTGATGAAAAATAATTTATTCCATCTTCTTTTGAATTTAACGGATTAAATGAAAGAGTATGTAATCTATTTTCAATTTTAGAATTTAATTCTTTTGAATTATAAAAATAATTACAATTTATTTTTTTTAAATCTTTATATTCATGAATATTGTCAAATGAATCGCATGTTACTTGTTTGAAATCCTTTTCAAAATTTGCGTCCAAAAAGATTTTATAACCATCTAAATATTCTAAAAAAGAATTAAAATTATTATTTAAGATTGGAAAAAACTGTTCTGAACCTGGTAAGACTATTTTTTGAGAAAGTGATTTATAATAATCGTCTTTATCCTTTAGTTTCAGTTGCCTAAATAAGCTTCTAAAACATTCTATATTCTCTGAATTGAACTGAAACTCAGAGGATAAGCATAAATAATAATCATTAACAACACTTGTTGAAAGCTGGTCTTGTGTAGAAAACAAATTAAGTTTGTCTATTTTTTGAAAGTCAAATAAAATTCTAAGGGGTTGTTTATGAATTGGAGAGAAAATATCCATAATTTCTCCTCTAATTGCAAATTCGCCTTTATTATGCACAAAATCCACCCTTTCATACCCACCTTCAACTAAAAAATTAAGAATTTTGTCGTAGGTTAAAGAGCTTCTATTACTTATTACTAATTGAAATTTTTTTACTATTTCAATGTTAATTGTATTAGTTGCTATGGCTTTAATAGAGCTTATAATTATATTATCTGATAAATCTGAGAAAACTAAATTATGAAGGCAATTTATTCGATCAGACTTATTTTTATTAGTAGGTGAAAGATTTGAAAAAAAAAAACAATCAAAACTTGGAAATTCAATTACATTCAATTTAGGGTTGATTTTAAGTAATTTATTTTTGATGTCATCGAAGTCGTAATCAATACTGGAAAAATAGGCAATTTTTTTATATTTAGTGCACTGAGCAGCTAAAAAGAACTCTAATGAAGATTTATCTAATGCAAATTTATTTGATATTTCATTCACTTGATTTATCATTACAAGTTTTAAAAATTTTTTTCATTACAGGATTGTCATAATTAGCAGGTATCTTTTCTTTTTTTAAAATAATATCCAAAAGAAGATTATCTGGTAGATTTAAAATTTCTTCAAGTTCTTTGAATTCTTGGTCATTTAATTTATATTTATATGTGTTGACGAATTTTTCAAATATAATATCTAATTCTTTAATTCCTCTGTACTTAGCTCTATGTAGAATTTTTTTTTTAGAAGATGTATTCATAATAAAAACTTTTTGGAGCATTTTAAATGAACAATTTGAAAAATAAAAATATTTTTAATAATTTCAATTTTTTACGAACAAATTTAACAATAAAAAACATCATCAGCCATTTCGGAAAAAGAATTATTGATCTTTTTACTCATATGCCACTCAGTATTAATGAGAATATTTTAGTTGAGGAAATCAAACCGATTCATTTCGAAAAAATTATCTCATGTGACTTGTTAGTGAATAAATATGAAAAAAAGTACAGTAAAAACGCTCCATTTAAGATTCTATGCGAAAATAAAAAAAAACAAAAAATTGAACTTCTTTTTTTTAATATGAATGAATTTCAAGTCAAAAATTATATTAAACTAGAAAATATATACAGAATCTCGGGTAAATTAGTTTATGTAAAGAATAAGCTTCAAATTATCCATCCATCAGGAGTTTTAAATGAGAAAGATTTCTTTTATTTCGACAAATTTGAACCCCAATATGATTTATCAAGAAAAAAGATTAACAAAAAAATTTTCAGAAAGTTTGTTAAAAATTATATAGATATCATTGAATCTTATAATTTTCCAGAAGAATGGATCCTAAAAAAGTTTAGAAAAAAAAATTGGAACTCTTTTAAAGATTCTCTTTTACACCTTCACAACCCCAATGCTATTGGTGAAATAAAATTACTAGAAAAAAATCGTCAAAGACTTGCATATGATGAGCTTCTCGCAAGTTATATAATTTTTTATGAACTAAAAAAAAAAATTAATTTAAAAAATAATATTCCACCAATTTTAAATTATGAATTGTCAAATGAAATTCAAAGCAAACTTTCATTCAAACTTACAAAAGATCAATTAACAACTTTGCAGGACATAAAATATGACTTATCATTAAAGAAACAAATGTATAGACTAATACAGGGTGATGTTGGTTCTGGGAAGACAATAGTTGCACTGTTAATTGTTGCCGATGTAATTAAAAGCGGATTTCAAGTAGTCTTAATGGCTCCAACAGAAATATTAGCCAATCAGCATTTTGATTATTTCAATAAACTACTTTCTCCGTTAAATATTAAAACTGAAATACTCACTGGTAAAACCAAAAATAAAAAAGATATTTACGCTCGTTTAGCAAAGAAAAATATCGATATTTTAATTGGAACTCACAGCGTTTACAATTCCTCTATCGAGTTCTATAAATTGGGTCTTATAGTCATAGACGAACAACACAAGTTTGGTGTAAGACAAAGAATTAATCTTTTAGAAAAATCAGCTGGATGTCATACTTTAATAATGTCTGCAACACCAATTCCAAGAAGTCTTTCTTTTGTAATGTATGGCGAAATATCTATTTCGAATATTAAGTCTAAACCCCAAGGAAGAAAAGAAGTAATTACGTCTTTAATAAATAAAAATCAGATTGAAACACTAATAGAAGGTATTGAGAGAAAACTTATTAAGAATGAACAAATATTTTGGATTTTACCCACTATAGGAACATTAGATTCTGAAGAGCAAACTTTAATCACAAGATATGAATACCTAAGGAAACGATTTAAAAAGAAAGTTGGTTTTATTCACGGTAAAGTGAAAAAAGAAGATGCTGACAGAGTAATGCAGGACTTTAAAGATCAAAAAATTATGATTCTTGTATCTACAACCGTTATTGAGGTTGGAATTAATATTCCTAATGCAACATTAATGATAATCGAAAATGTTGAAAGATTTGGACTTGCACAACTTCATCAACTTAGAGGAAGAGTAACTAGAGGTAATCTTCAATCAAATTGCGTTTTAATTTATAATCAAAATTTATCAGAGTTATCAAAACAACGACTTTTGATTCTAAAAAAAAGCAGTGATGGCTTTGAAATCGCTGAAAAGGATCTCTATTTGAGGGGAGCTGGTGATTTTTTTGGAACAAACCAAACTGGGCTGCCATCATGGAAATTTTTCAGACCTCATGAAGATCACACACTTCTTAATTCTGTTAAAGAAAATTCAGAATATTTAATAAAAAATTATGTGGAGAACATAGATAAAATTGAGTTTCTACAGAAAATTTTTTACCAAGAGAAAAATTTTAAGAATTTTTATTCCGTTTAGATTCTAATTTAATTATACCTGCTGATACAATTGTTTTAATTGCGTCATCAACACTAACATTTAATTTTTTTAATTCGGTATTAGGAACCATTAAAAGAAAACCAGATGTTGGGTTGGGTGTTGTTGGGATAAAAACATTGGTAAGTTTTTTTTTCAATCTGTTTTTAACCTCACCCTCAACATCGCCTGTTGTAAAACCTATAACCCACACTCCTTTTCTGGGATATTCAACCAGAACTGCTTCTCTGAAGGCGTCAGAATTTGTTTTGAGAATCGTTTCCAAAATTTGTTTTATTGTTTTATAAAAAACTTTTATCAATGGAATTCTTTGTATTATCAAATCAGTTTTCTTAAGAAGCCATGAACCGAAGAAATTGGCTGTCAATGAACCAATTACAACCATAAATAAAATGAGTACTATGAGACCTAACCCTGGAACATCTCTTGGTAGATAAAAATTAGGATTTAAATAATATGGTATGACAGGTGTGATAAGCCTGTCAAATAAGTTAATAAGTGAGATCACAATCCAAAAAGTAATGACAACTGGTGCAGTTACTAGGATTCCAGTAAAAAAATAGTTTTTTAATCTAGCCCACATTTAGCGCTCAAGTCTTTTGGTACGCCCGATGAGGCTCGAACTCATGACAACTCCCTTAAAAGGGGAGTGCTCTACCAACTGAGCTACGGGCGCATTGTTAGTTAGGATATAGTAAAATTAGATGATTTTCACAACAAAAATTTATTTTATTTTAATCTCATTGTAATAATTTTGGTCGGGTTTCTGAGAACTTGTCCGTTTTGGCCTTTTCCCTCTGGAATTCTGTCAATTAAGTTCATCCCTTCAATAACTTTACCCCAGACTGTGTATTTGCCGTCCAAAAATGGATGAATGTCATAACAAATAAAAAATTGACTGTCAGCTGAATCTGGGTCGTTTGCTCTTGCCATTGATACAATTCCTCTTTCATGTTTAATATCATTAAATTCAGCTTTTATGTTTTTACCGCTGCCGCCAGTTCCATCGCCTTTTGGATCCCCACCTTGAGCCATAAAACCTGATATAACTCTATGAAAAGTCAAACCGTCGTAAAATCCAGATTCCGACAATTCTATTATCCTTTTAACTGTATTGGGTGCTTTTTCTGGGAAAGTTTTAATTTTTACTATTCCCTTCTCTAAAACCATGTGGAGTACGGGACTCTCTGTTGCAACAGAATTAGTAAATATAAAAAAAATACAAGTTTTTACAAAATATCTTAAAAATTTAAACATTATTTTTCCTTTCTTTTTATTTCAAACATTTTGAGAACGTTCTCTGGAACGAAATTCTTAATCTCACCATCGTAAAATGCAATTTCTTTCACAAATCTTGCAGAGGTTAATTGAAGATTTTCAGATGCCATCAAAAAAATAGTTTCTATTTCAGGACCTAACTTAGAGTTCATACCAGCCATCTGAAACTCGTATTCAAAATCTGCTACAGCTCTTAAGCCTCTGATGATAACTTTTGCTTTACATTTTTTTGCATGTTCGACTAACAAATTATCAAAACCTACAACGTCTATATCACAACTTTTTATATCAATAATGTTTAACGACTCTTTAATCATATTAATTCTTTCGTCTATTTGAAAAAAAGGCTTTTTATGTTTATTTTCTGCAACACTTATAATCAATTTATTAACTATGTGAGATGCTCGGTGAATGATATCCAGGTGTCCGAAAGTCACAGGGTCAAATGTTCCAGGATAAATTCCTGTAATTAGATTGTCAGTCATTTTCCTCTAATTTAGCAACGGAAACAACTTTTTCTTCATCGGATACATTAAAGAGTGTTACACCCTGAGTTTGCCTTCCTCCAATTCTAACGTCATTTACAGGACATCTAATTAACTTCCCCTTGTCTGTAACTAGAACTAGCTGATCACTGTTATTAATTGGAAAAGACGCTACCACCTGACTTCCATTTCTATTGCTTAGCTGCATATTTGCAATTCCAAGTCCGCCTCTTTTTGTTTTTCTGTATTCAAACGCAGAACTTCTTTTACCGAAACCCTTATCTGTAACACTTAAAATAAATTCCTCATTTTCTTGCAAATTTTTAAACTTTTCATCATTTAAATTATTATTTTCTATCTTTTCATTTTTTCTCATTAAATTGCTTATTCTCAGATATTCGTCTCTTTCAGTAACATCAAAGTCAATACCATTAAGAATTGCTAATGAAATAACTGTATCACCTTTTGAAAGTTTTATGCCTCTTACCCCTATAGACGATCTACCTGAGAAAATTCTGAGATCACTGCATGAAAATCGAATACATTTTCCTAGTTTAGTTGATAAAAAGATATTTGAATCCTCTGAGCATGTTAATACATTTACCAACTTGTCGTCATCATTTAATTTCATGGCAATTTTTCCATTTGAATTGATATTGTGAAAATCAGTAAGTTTATTTCTCCTAATGTTTCCTGAAGATGTAGCAAAAATTATATTATTTTCCGATACATCATATGGCATTGTTGCTGTTATTTTTTCTCCACTTCTTAAAGGAAGTAAATTTACCAGAGCTTTTCCTTTAGAGGTCGGGCTTCCAATCGGTAATTTGTATGTTTTCAGTTTATACACAATTCCTCTTGATGAAAAAAATAGTAGTGGAGCAAGTGTATTCACTGCAAAAACCTCACTAACAAAATCTTCTTGTTTAGTTGTCATTCCTGCTCTACCTTTTCCACCTCGTTTTTGTGCTCTGTAAGAATTTAGTGGAACTCTTTTTATATATCCTGTATGCGTCAATGTAACTACAACGTCCTCGGACTTAATAAGTGATTCGTCATCAATGATTTCTTCATTCTCAGATATCTCAGTTTGTCGTGAAGATCCTATTTTTTCTTTTATTTGATGTAACTCTTCAATGATTACTTCGTTAAGTTTATCTGTCGAAGATAAAATTTTTAAATAATAATTTATTAAATTTACACATTCCTTCAAATCATTAATTAATTTGGACCTCTCCAACCCTGTCAGTCTACTCAACTTTATCTCTAAAATTGCTTTAGCTTGGGTATCAGTGATCTTAAAATTACCAGTTTTAATTAAACTTTCATTATCTGCATTAATAAAGTCTTTAATAAAATTGTCAGATGGGATTTTCCAACTTTGAGAGGTCAATTTGTTTTTTGCATCACTTGAGTCTTTTGAGGATTTAATAAGTTCAATTATTAAATCAATATTTTCCAGAGCTACAGAAAGTCCTAGTAGTATGTGTGCCTTTTCTCTTGTTTTCTTTAAATGATATTTGGTTCTTTTATAAACGACATCTTTTCTAAAATTTGTGAAAAGTTCTAAATATCTTCTTAAATTTAATAATTCTGGAACCCCATTGTTTAATGCCAACATATTTATTCCAAATGAAGTCTGCAATGACGTAAATTTGTATAATTGGTTCATCACTACGTCAGCTTGAACATCTCTTTTTAAATCAATTACAACTCTCACCCCTTCTCTATTGGATTCATCTCTCAGTTCAGAAATTCCATCTATAATTTTTTCTTTTGCTACTTTTGCAATGTTTTCAATCAATTGAGACTTCTTTATAGAATAAGGAATCTCTGAAATAATTATAGATTCTCTCCCTTTTTTCGAATTTTCTACAGATGTTTTAGCTCTTATTATTATTGAACCTTTACCTCTTGAGTAAGCATCTTTAATACCAGTTTTCCCAACAATTATTCCTCCAGTAGGGAAATCTGGTCCTTTTACCAAGTCAAGTAAATCGTCATCTGAGACGTTAGGTTCTAAAATAATTTTACAACAAGCATCAATAATTTCATTTGGACAATGTGGAGGAATTTTAGTTGCCATACCTACTGCAATTCCCTCTGAACCATTTATTAATAAGTTGGGAAACTCAGCAGGGAGCAGTTCTGGTTCAAAAGCTGTTCCATCATAATTTTCTTTAAAATTAACGGTTTCGTTGTCAATGTCATTCACAAGAAATGAAGCTATTGGAGATAGTTTAGCTTCTGTATATCTCATAGCAGCTGCGGAATCGCCATCCATTGAACCAAAGTTTCCTTGGCCATCAATTAGCGGAACCCTCATACTGAAATCCTGGGCTAATCGAACCATTGCATCATATATAGCAGAATCACCATGAGGATGGTATTTACCCATTACATCACCAACGATTCTTGCAGATTTCCTAGAGGGTTTTCCTGCAGTATATCCAGCCTCATTCATTGCATAAATAATTCTTCTGTGAACTGGTTTTAATCCATCACATACATCTGGCAAAGCTCTAGAAACTATGACACTCATGGCATAGTCTAAGAAAGAGTTCTCCATTTCTCTTTCTATAAAAATACTTCCTTTTTCTATATTTTCTGGCTTACTGTCGTCAATCATAAACTTTTTTTTTTAAAAAGGTACTTCATCCTCAATATCAAAATCTTGTGTAGATTCATTTAATTTTTTTTCGACAGAAGAGTTTTCAATGTTAGGAGAATTCAATTTTTGAAAATCGTCAGATTTATTATCTAGCATTGTTAATTGACAATTATAACCTTGGAGTATTATTTCAGTTGTTGTCTTCTCAATACCGGCTTGGTCATTGAATTTTCTAGATCTAATTTGACCTTCCAAGTATACTAATGAACCCTTTTTCAGAAATTTCTCGACTATCTCAGATAGCCCAGGTGAAAAAATTACAATTTTATGCCAATCGGTTTTCTCTTTTTTTTCGTTTGTTGTCTTATCTTTCCATGATTCGCTTGTGGCAATAGAAAACCTTGCTATCTTTGTTCCATCCTGAGATACTCTAATCTCAGGATCTCCACCTAATCTTCCTAGTAATATGACTTTATTAACTGATCCGGCCATTGTTATAATAAAAAAAATTATAATATCATAATTACTTTAAATAAAATATAAATCTTTTAAAAGTTTTTAAGAAAATGAAATCAAAGAACACTCAAAACTTTATTAAAATTGTCGGAGCAAGACAACACAATCTTAAAAACATAAATGTAAATATTCCCAAAAATAAGTTTGTTGTTATAAGTGGTCTTTCAGGTTCAGGAAAATCTTCGCTGGCATTTGACACGATCTACGCAGAAGGTCAAAGACGTTATGTTGAGAGTTTATCATCTTACGCAAGACAATTTTTAAATATGATGGAGAAACCTGATGTTGATTCCATAGAAGGATTATCTCCATCAATATCAATTGACCAAAAAACAACATCAAGAAACCCCAGATCAACAGTTGGTACAGTAACAGAAATATATGATTATTTTAGAGTTTTGTTTGCAAGAATTGGAACTCCATACTCTCCTGAAACTGGAAAAGAGATTAAATCAATGAGTGTTCAAGAAATTGTAGATGAATTTTACAAATTCGAGGAAAAAAAAAAATTTTATTTAATTGCACCAGTTGTTAATAACAGAAAAGGAGAGTTTAAAAAAGAGATAAGTGATTTTATTAAAAAAGGATTTATGAGGTTTAGGATTGACGGAGAAGTTTGTGAATCCTCAAGCCTTCCTCAACTTGATAAAAAGAAGAATCATTCCATTGATGTCATAGTTGATAGAATAGAAGTTGACAGAAAATATGAAGCTAGAATAGCACAATCAATTGAAGCCTCGATAAATCTGTCAGATGGAGTTATTTATTTTTATGATGTAGAGGAGAAAAAAAATTATATTTTTTCGTCAAAATTTGCATGCCCAATCACAGGTTTCACGATTGAAGAAATAGAACCAAGACTTTTTTCTTTTAATAGTCCAAATGGCGCTTGTAAGTCCTGTGATGGTCTTGGTTACAAGGAAAAATTTAATCCTGAGCTTATTATCGGCGACCCATCATTATCTCTAAGTGAAGGTGTAATTCTTCCATGGAATAAAAATAATCAATTTTATCAAGAATTGACAAAAGAAGTAGCTAAGCATTGTTCGATAAACCCAAATCAAAAATGGGAAAAGCTCTCTGAAGAGAAGAAAAAGATAGTAATTTTTGGCGATAATAAAATGATTAATATTTTTAACAATTATACCGGTTGGAGTTATAGCAGAGAATTCGATGGAGTAGTTGGATTTTTAGAAAATAAGTTAAAAAGGTCAGATTTGTGGCAAAGGGAAGAACTTAATAAATATCTAAGTAAATTCCGTTGTGAAATATGCGGTGGAACAAGATTAAAGAAAGAAGCACTGGCAGTTAAAATAAACAAAAAAAACATAAGTGAAATCACAAATTTATCAATTGAGAAACTTTTAAAATGGTTTATTGATTTAGAAAAATCCTTGTCTGATTATAAAAAAAAAATTTCAGACAAAATTATCAAAGAAATCATTGACAGATTATCCTTTCTTAATAACGTTGGTTTAGGCTATCTTCAGTTGTCAAGAAGTTCAAATACGCTATCAGGTGGTGAAAGTCAGAGGATAAGATTAGCTTCACAAATTGGATCAGGATTAACGGGCGTTCTATATGTATTAGACGAACCTTCAATTGGTCTTCACCAAAGAGATAATAAAAAACTTATTAACACATTAAAAAGTCTTCGAGATCTTGGAAATTCACTAATTGTTGTTGAACACGATGAAGAGACTATTCTTGAAAGTGATTATGTTATTGATGTAGGAGTTGGGGCTGGAGTAAATGGTGGGAATATAATAGCTGAAGGTAAACCTATCGAAATAATTAAAAATAGTAAAAGTCTAACAGGAGCATACTTATCAAAAAAATTAATGATTCCAATTAATAAAAATAAAAGGTCGAGTGGTGGTGAATATATTGAAATAAAAGGTGCAAATGGAAACAACCTTAAAAATATAAATGTTAGGTTTCCTCTTAAGAAGTTTATCAGTATAACTGGAGTATCAGGTGGAGGAAAATCAACATTGATTATAGAAACCCTTTTTAAGTCTTTGTCAAAAAAAATCAATAAAACAAGTGAACAACCCCTCAATCATACAGAAATTAAAGGACATGAAAATCTTGATAAAATAATTCAAATAGATCAAAGTCCAATTGGAAGAACACCAAGATCCAACCCTGCAACATATACCTCATGTTTTAATTTCATAAGAGAATGGTATTCAAATCTTCCAGAGGCAAGAGCCAGAGGATATAAACCTGGTCGATTTTCTTTTAATGTTAAAGGGGGTAGATGTGAGAATTGTCAAGGTGACGGAATGTTAAGAATAGAAATGCATTTTCTTGCAGATGTCTTTGTTACTTGTGATCTTTGCAAAGGAAGAAGATTTAACAGAGAAACACTAGAAGTAAAATTTAAGAATAGAAATATATCCGATGTATTAAATATGACCGTAGAGGAAGGATTAGAGTTTTTTAAAGCTATTCCCTCAATTTCTAAAAAACTAGAAACACTAAAAAAAGTTGGTTTGGAGTATATAAAAATAGGACAATCAGCTACAACTTTATCTGGAGGAGAAGCACAAAGAATAAAATTAGCAAAAGAACTTTCAAAAAGATCAACAGGCAAAACCATGTATATTCTTGATGAACCTACAACTGGTTTGCATACGCACGATGTAAGAAAACTTCTAGAAATTCTTCACAAATTCGTTGATGAAGGAAATACTGTACTTGTAATAGAACATAATTTGGACGTGATAAAAACATCAGATTGGATTATCGACCTTGGCCCTGAAGGTGGAGACAAGGGAGGCCACGTCTTATTTGAAGGAACTGTTGAACATTTATTATCAAAAAATGAAAATGACACGGCTAAATGTCTAAATGAATTCTTAAACAAATAATTATTTACCTAATCTTTTTCTAGCCGATTTTATTATAGGGTGATCTTCTGCTGTTTCTATTCTACTCTTATGTTCAAAATTATTACTCTTTGCTTTACTATGAATTTGGGAATTAAAAATTCTTTTGAATACAAAACTTAGTAAAACAAATAAAAAACTTATAAGAATATAAGAAAAGATTTGATGGATATTAATTGCTAGATACAAAAGACAATTTATCAATAAAATGCAAACAATGTTATAAATGATATATTTCATTTTTTTATCATTAATCTAACTAAAACTTTATATAAATAAAAAATTTTAGAAATTTTATAATTTTTATTTTTTATAAATATTTCCAAAAAAATAATTTCAAAAATGTCTACTAAATTATCTGCAAACACTTTATTGCTTTCAAAGATTTCCTCTATTTTTAACTTTTTTAAATAAATTAAAAAATAGATTTGGAAATAAACATTTGTTTTAAAATTATTATTACCTTCTGATATCAGTATATTATTAAACTGATCGTTGAATTTTTGAAATGCTCGTAAAAAAATTTTTGATTGAGATAAGTTAGGTATTTGACTAAATAAATCAATTAATTTAAGGATTTTTTTTTTTAGCCTTCTTTTAGAAAAAACTTTGAATTGACTTGATATCTCATTTGTATAATCATTTTCATTTATAGAATCATAAATCCATTTTTGTTTAATGTAAGAAGTTGGAATATCTTCTTTAAGTTCAAAATTTTCAAAAAGATATTTCTCTAGATTAAATAAAGCATTAACAATAACATTTTTCCTAAAATAAATCTGTTTTTGGAGATGTCTTGTATAGAAAAGACCTTTTTTCTTTTTGTTCATTTCAGATTGCACTTTTTAAAAAAAAAATAATATATTATATTTATTATAGTTAAATAATAATAATTGGATAAACAAAACATACTAAGGACCAAAAATGATATACAAAATAATCAACGTTATAGATAAAATTAGACCTTTTAAGAAAGTATCAGCACATTGCGATATTCCTTGCAAGATTTATGATCCAATAATATCTCAAATCGCAGTCTTGACAATGATAAGACTTGTCGATTTGATCGAAGAAATTGAAAAAAAAGATTCTTTAACTTCTAAAGACCACGCACAAATTTCAAGACTTATAGCTCAAAAAGAAGAACATGGTTATAAAGTTAAGGAAGAAATAAGAGTCATATGGGGCGATTACATTAAGGAACCTCAACTTGAAAAATTTCCTGAACTCCACACATTATCACATTCAATAATGTTAGCAGCATCAAAAGCTAAACAAAACATCGACAAAGCAGCAACTCTTGACCTATTGGAGAAAGTAAATAGATTTGCTGAAATTTTTTGGGCAACAAAAAACATTAAAACATTTAAGGCTATCAGTCCATATCCACCTGAACAAGAGTTGGTATATCCCGAATTAAGCAAATAATGTTCTTAAATTTTTTTATCTATAAAATTGAAGGAGACAGCATGTCTCCATCTATAGAAAAAAATTCCTTTGTATTGATAAAATATTTTAAAGAAAAAAAATTAAATAAATTTTTCGTCTTTAGACATCAAATTTATGGTAAATTAATAAAAAAGTTAATTAAAATTGACTGTTCAAATCATTTTTGGTTTGAGGGACAACATCAATCTAGTATTTCACAAAAACAAATTGGACCTATTAAAGAATGCGATGTGGAGGGTCAAATAATAGTATCTATTTCAAAGTCATCATTAAAATTTCATTTATGATTTTTCTTCAACTTTTTTAAAACCAAAAAATAATATTAATGGAGAAGCAATAAATATAGATGAGTATGTACCAATTAAAACCCCCCACATCATTGCAGAAACAAAACCTTTGACTACCTCGCCTCCGAATATAAACAATGCTAATAAAGCAAGAAGAGTAGTGATTGAAGTCATTAATGTTCTTGACAAAGTTTGATTAATAGATAAGTTCAACAACTCTTTTAATTCCCTGTCGGTTTTAACTAAATTTTCCCTTATTCTGTCAAATACAACAACTGTATCGTTTATTGAATAGCCTGCAATTGTTAAAATAGCAGCAATCGAAGCCAGATTGAACTCTATTTGTGTTAAAGAAAAAAAACCCATTGTTGAAAGAACATCATGAAACAGGGCAACTAAAGCACCAAGACCAAATTGCCATCCAGAAAACCTGAACCAAATATAAATGAACATTGCAATAAGAGAAAATAGCACAGCTTTAATTGCAATTGATTTTAGCTCTTTGCCAACTTTGGGACCAACGAATTCTACCCTTCTGTAATCAGTGTCCTCATCTAACTCATTTTTTAACTTTTGAATAATTTGCTCTTGGGTTATGTTACCGTCATCAATTTTTTCTAATCTGAATAGGATTGTATTAGAATCACCAAATTCTTGTATTTCAGAGTTTCCAATTTGCAAGTTGTCGATTTTATCTCTTAATAAAGCGAGATCAGGAACATCTGAAAATTTCGCCTCGATCATAATTCCACCCTTAAAGTCAATCCCAAGATTCAAATTTTTGGTTAGAAACAAAAAAGCTGATAATCCGATTAATAACGCAGACAGTACAAAAGCGATAAATCTATATTTAAAAAAATTAATATTAAAATTCATAATCTCTAAATGTACAATTTATTCGGTTTTAACCTGAGAACCCAAAAAGTTACAATAAGTTTAGTTAAAATTAAAGCAGTAAACATTGAAGTTAATATACCGATGCTTAACGTAACTGCGAAACCTTTAATGGGACCTGAACCATAATTATATAGTAAAAGCGCTGCAATAAGAGTTGTAAAGTTTGCATCCAAAATTGTTTTTATTGCAAACTTATAACCTAAATCAATAGAGTTCAGAATTGACCTTCCAGACCTTATTTCTTCCTTAATTCTTTCAAATACAAGGACGTTAGCATCTACTGCCATTCCTACTGTTAAAACTATCCCAGCAATCCCAGGCATTGTTAAGGTTGCTTCAATCGCACTCAACATTGAAATCAATAATATAATGTTGAAAATTATGGCAAAATCCGCAACGATTCCGAATGCTTTATATCTTAAAATCATGAATACTATTACTAAAACAAAACCAATAGCTAATGCTTTTTTTCCAGCCTCAATTGAATCAATTCCAAGACTCGGGCCTACAGTTCTTTCTTCAAGAACTTTGATTGGAGCTGGTAAAGAACCAGCTCTAAGAAGAACTGCTAAATCATTAGCAGTTTCAGGGGAAAAGTTTCCACTTATATTTCCTTGACCACCAGTAATTGGTTCTCTAATCTGAGGAGCACTTATTACTTTATTATCAAGAAGAATTGCTAATCTTTGATAAGTATTATCAGTTGTAATTTTGGCAAACTTCTTTGCACCCTTTTTATCAAATTCAAATGCGACAACATATCTTCCTGTTTGAGCATCTACAGTAGCTGCTGCATTTTTTAGTCTCTCCCCAGTCAACAGAACTCTTTTTTTAACAACAAACTGCTTCTCGTAGGCTGTTGGGTCAGAGTTCAAAGCCTTAAAGGTTCCCGGAGGAAGTTTTCCTCTTTGTTCAGCAAGCTCTACAGTAGTTGGATCAAGCATATGAAAATTCAATTTTGCAGTTCTTCCAATTAAAGCCTTGACTCTTTCTGGATTCTTTATTCCTGGAAGCTGAACAACTATTCTTTCTTCCCCTTGTCTTTGAATAGAGGGCTCTTTTGTTCCTGATTCATCCACTCTTTTCCTTACAACTTCAATCGACTGTTCTACAGTATTAGCCCTAGTTTCAATAATATATTGATCTGAAAAAAATAAGTTTAATTTATTCTTAGACTCTTCAATTGTGATGCCCTGTTCAATATTTTCTTTAATGTTATTTTTTGCTATTGTTATTTTTTCTGAATCACTTATCGTTACAACCGCACCTGTTATTTTAGAACCTAAGTTAGAGTATTTAATTTTTGATTTTCTCAATGACTTTCTAATATCATCAACTAAATCTTCAGACTTTTCTTTTAAAACTGATTTAGTATCAACTTCAAGTAAAAGGTGTGACCCACCTTGAAGGTCAAGTCCGAGATTAACTTGCTTTTGTGAGAGAAATTTAGGAAGGGCTGTTACTTCACTTTTTCCATAAATATTAGGAATAATATAATAGATTGCTGTTACACAAACTGCCAAAACAAAGAAAACATTCCATTTATTAATTTTAAGCATTTTATTTTTACTTTTTTATTACATCTGCAACAGTTGATCGGATTATGATAACATTAACACCTTTCGCTATTTCAACTGTAAGTTTATCATTGTCAACTTTGATAACTTTTCCTAAAATTCCTCCACTTGACAAAATTTCATCACCTCTTTTTATTGAGTCTAAGAGAACTTTGTGCTCTTTTTGCTTTTTTTGTTGTGGTCTGATTAGTAGAAAATAAAAAATTAAGAAAATTAAAATTAATGGTATGAATGATGCTAGCATTGATGGCTGTTGAGCGGCTGCTTGGGCATGAGCATAATTAATCATGATATTCCTTTAAAAAATTGTTTACATTAAATACAATGAAATCAATATAGAAAAACTTTACAAATACAAGTATAAAATAAGAATTTGAATAAATATATAAAGAATTTATGAGTATTATTACAAGTATAAAACAACTTAAAGAAAATAATTTTTTTATTTTTATTCCAATGAGTAATAAGCTAGAGCCTATTAAAGTTAATCTAAATGTTAAGCTAAACGATCTTTTAGAAATTAATCACCAAAAAGAAATTGTTCTTAAAAATACAAAAAATTTTTTAGAAGATAAATCTTCAAATAATATTCTACTATGGGGAGCAAAAGGAATGGGTAAATCTTCTTTAGTAAAGTGTGTAGTAGATTATTATAACAAAGAATTAAATAATGACTTAAAAATGCTTGAAGTGTTAAACAATAATATCGAAAATTTAACAGATATAGTTTACCAGTTAAGTAAATATAAATATAAATTCATCATTTTTATTGATGATATTTCGTTTAAAAATAATGATGATAATTTCAGTTTATTTAAAACACTCGTTGAAGGAAGTCTAATTAGTCATATAGAAAACGTTCGGTATTATATAACCTCAAATTTAAGACATCTTTCACATCGAAGTTCAGATAGTCCTAATAATGACATTGAAGATAAAGAAATCAATCAAAATTTAATATCCTTATCTGATCGTTTCGGATGTTGGGTGGGTTTTTACGACTCTAATCAAGAACAATATATTAATATGGTAAAATATTATTTAAAAAAGAATTCTATTAGTTTTTCAAAGGACTTAGAAAAAAAAGCATTAAATTGGTCAATTCAAAAAGGAAATTTTTCTGGAAGAACTGCTCAGCAATTTGTGAAAAATATAAAATAAAAAGATTAATTATAATTAAAGTAATTTCAGTGGATTAACAGATTCCTTACCTTTTCGAATTTCAAAATGAAGTTGAGGCGACCTCACATTGCCTGTATTACCAACTGAACCAATCGTCTCACCTTTGATAACTTTTTTACCCTTTTCAGTAAATACTTCGTTAAGATGTGCATATGCAGTTATCCAATTTTTTGAATGTTTTATCAAAATTAAATTACCATAACCTGGGATTTCATTACCGCAGTAAATTACCTTTCCAGCTTTCGAAGAAATCACTTTTGTTCCTTTTTTTGAGTCAATGTTTATCCCATCATTATAAAAGCCCTCCTTTGATTTTCCATATTTTGAGAGAAGCTTTCCTTTAACAGGCCAGATAAATTTTGAACTTTTTGTATCCCTCAAAGTTTCATTCTTATTTTTTTCTATTTTTTTTGTTTTGAAATTGCTATCCCATTTTTTCTTTTTAATTTTTTTTATCTTTTTGCTTCTTTTAGGAATTATTAATTCTTTGCCTACTTCTATATTATTGACATTTTTAATATTGTTATATTTGGCGAGAGTAAATACTGTTGTTTCATAATATCTTGATATGGAATAAAGAGTTTCGCCTTTAACAACTTTATGCTTTTGATTGAGCGGAATAAAAATAGTCTGATTTGGGAATATTTTATATGGTTCTTGTATCTTATTAACTTTAATAAGTTCTTGAATTGAAATATTGAACTTTCGCGATATTGAAAAAAGGTTATCACCTTTTCTAACTTTGTATTCATTATTCTTGAGAGTATAATCACGATTGATTTTTTTTTTATAATCAATGATTTTGTAGTCATCATACAAGTAACTTTCGCAGCCCATTACAAAAAAAAAGAAAAATACATATAAATTCTTCATTTATTCTCTTTTCCTTCCAATAATGGTACAAATCTCACTGAACCTAAATCAGTAATTGAGAGCGTTTCGTTATTTTTTGAAATTTTCTTTAGAACTTGATCATTGTGCTGGTCTCCAATGGGGACAATCATTTTACCATTGTTTGATAATTGCTCAACTAACTTACGTGGAATTTCAGGAGCACTAGCAGTAACTATTATTCTATCAAATGGTGCTTGATCTCTCCATCCAAGCCCTCCATCATCATGTTTGCAAAAAATATTTGTAACCATAAGTTTTTTAAAAAGATTATACGCATTTATGTATAAAAATTTATGTCTTTCTATAGTATAAACAAATCTTGCTAATTTCGAGAGAATAAAAGTTTGGTAACCACTACCAGTGCCAATCTCGAGTACCCTCATGTTTTTTTTTAAGTCTAAAAATTGAGTCATCAAAGCAACAACTAAAGGTTGTGATATGGTTTGCCCACAATCTATAGGAAGAGCTATATTATCGTAAGCTTTTTGTCTCAAACTTTCCTCTACGAAAAGCTTTCTATCAACTTCTTCCATAACCTTCAAGATATTTGATTTTTCAATTCCGTAGTTTTGAAGTTCTAAAATTAAATTAATTTTTTTTTTAATTTCAGATTTTTTTACCATTTGAAATAATACTTAAACCATTTGTATAGTCTTTCAAGATTGGTGGAATTTTTATTGTTCCATCCTCATTCTGATAATTCTCAAGAATAGATATTAATAGTCTTCCAATAGCTAAAGATGAACCATTAAGAGTGTGTGGATAATAAATTTCTCCATTTTCAAAATTTTTAATACGCATTTTCATTCTTCTTGATTGAAAATCTGTACAATTCGAACAACTCGATACTTCTCTATATTTATTTTGACCCGGCATCCAGATTTCAATATCAAGCGTGTAAGAGGACGAAAAGCCTATGTCACCGGAACAGAGCTCGACAATTCTGTAAGGTATAGATAATTTTTTTAATATATTTTCAACACAACTTATCATGTTATTTAATTCTGATTCTGACTTATGGGGCTCTGAAATTGTAACTAACTCTACCTTTCCAAATTGATGTTCTCTCATTAATCCTTTAGTGTCTGTACCTGATGCTCCGGCCTCTGCTCTAAAGCAATTTGTAAATGTTGTATATTTTAAGGGTATATCTTTTTTATTAATGATTGATTCTCTATTAAGATTTGTTAAGGGGACTTCCGAAGTAGGAATTAAATAGAGATTATTAAAATTTGTTTTAAATAAATCTTCTTCGAATTTAGGAAGTTGACCTGTTCCCTCAAGAGCTTCACTTTTTACAAGTTCTGGAACAACATATTCCTCGAAACCAAATTCTAATGAATTGTTATCAAGTAAAAAATTAATTAGCCCTCTATGAAGCTTTGCCAAATCACTTTTTAAGATTGAAAAGCGACTTCCTGAAATCTTTATCGCTTTTTTATAATCTAATAGACCAAGATTCTCAGCTAACTCTAAATGATTCTTCGGTTTAAAGTTAAAGTTTTTGATTTCACCATGTTCCTTTATAATTTTGTTATCTTTTTCGGAATCTCCCCTAGGAACATTTTTTGAGAGAATATTAGGTAGAAACATCATTAATTCATTTAACTCGTTTAATTTTAATTCTGCTAAATCAGTTAAATTATCAATTTTTGCTTTCAATTCATAAACTAGTTTTTTAATACTTTCAACATTATCCTTTTTTCTTACAAAGGATTTAGATAATGAGTTTTTTTCTTCTAATAATTTTTGTTTTAAGTTGAGATGTTCTAAGTATTCATTATGAATTTTAATTATTTTAGAGCTACAAGGTTGCAGATTTCTTTTTTTTAAGGAATCATCAAAAACTAAAGGATTCTTTTTAATAAACTTTATATCGTGCAAAATTTTACTTTCTCATAAAAAAAAAAATAAACGCTATTGAAACTTCATAAAAGATTATAAGGGGAATAGCAATGCCTAACTGTGAAATAATATCAGGTGGAGTGAATAATGCTGAAAAGATTAAAATTCCTAAGAAAAAATATTTTCTATTTTTTCTTAGAAATTTGACATCTACTATACCAAATTTTGTTAAAATTATTAAAAGAATTGGAAATTCAAACGACATTCCAGATGCAAATAATAAAAACATTGTTAATTTCATATATTCTGAATACCTAGATTCAAGTTCTAAATTAAGACCTGAGGAAAAAAAATTTTCAAAAGATATAAAAAAAGACCAAATAAAAGGTATCAAAACAAAGTATGCAAAAGTTATTCCGAAGAAAAATAAGATTGGAATCAAAAAAAAAATTGGCATAAAAATTTTTTTTTCTCTTTTATACATTGCTGGTGATAAAAAAAGTATCATTTGAACAATCAAAAAAGGCATTGAAAGAATAAAAGAAGCAAATAGCGATATTTTTAAGTTAGAAACGAAAACTTCAGGTAATCCTGTAAAAATCATCCTTTTGTCATCAACGTCAACTAGTAATTTGAATAAAGGTTTAGATAGAATTTCACCTAAAAAAGAAGCATTATAAAAAAAAAAAATAAAACTTATAATTAGAAATAAAAAACTTGAAAGTAATCTATTTCTTAGTTCTTTTAGATGATCTAGATACTTCATTTTTTATTCTTTTTTTCTTTAAGTTTACTTCAGAAAATTCGTTATTAATTTCATCTATCTCGTATTTAATATTGTAAAAATATCTACTTAATTTTCTATAAAATAAACCAAGGTTTTTAAATATAGTCGGGATATCTTCAGGCTTAACAAGTAAAATAAAAAAGAAAAAAATAATTAAAAATTCAATTAAACCTATGTTCAGCATAAGATCATTTTACTTTTCTTTCTTATCATCTTTTAAACCTTGCCTAAATGACTTAATTCCTTTAGCAATCTCTCCTGCTACCTTTGGCAACTTACCTGCTCCAAAGAATATTAAAACTATAACAAGAATTAGGATAATTTCCCAATGACCTAGTCCAAACATAAATTCTCCCTTTTTTAAAATTATACTACAAGATAACTGATTCTAATTCATCAATTTTTGGTAAATCTTTGATAGATTTCAAACCAAAGTGTCTTAAGAATTCAAAATCGGTTACCCATGTTACAGGTCGACCAGGCGTTTCCCGCCTCCCAAAGGGTTTTATCCATTTTAACTCTAATAAAGTATCTAATGTACCTCTAAAAACTGGTTTTCCTCTTATTTTTTCTATTTCAGCTCTTGTAACTGGTTGATGGTAAGAAATTATGGCTAAAGTTTCCATTGCTGCAGGAGACAAATTTCTAGTCTTTTTTGTCTCAATTCTCATAAATTCATTAAGTGTGTCAGATGTTTTAAAAAAAAATCTTTTGTCCAGCTCAACTAATTCAACACCTCTATCTTTGTAGTCGTCTTTAAGCTCCTTTAGAATGTGGTCTAAATTAAATTCACCATAGTAAGAAAGCATTTTTTTCATACTTTCCTTTGTTAAGGGTTCCTCTGCAGAAAAAATTAAAGATTCAATAAAGTTTTTTGCAATCTTATAATTCATTATTTCAATTTAACCATGATTTCTTCAAAATGATCCTTTTGATTAATTAATATTTTACCTTGATTTACATTGTCAAGGGATGCTAGTAGAAGAGATAGTATTGCTGATTTCTTCATTTTTGAACTTTTTATTTCTACTGGAACAAACCTAAAAAGATTTTGCCAATTCTTTTCTTTTAGTTTTAAAATACTTTTGAGCCATCTTTCTCCATCTTCAAGGCTATATAAGTCATTTTCTTCTGCTAGAAGTTTAATCGATTTCTTTTTGTTATAAATATCAGAATATTTTAAAATTAAGTCTTGAAGAGAAATTTTAGGTACTATTTTATTACTTATAATAAATTCATTCTTAATTGAAATATTAAAGAAATCATTTCCTTCTTTTGGGAGTTTAAATATTTCGTTAGATAATTTTTTTATAGCATTGTAGTGTATTATTCTTTGCGTTAAATCTTCTTGAATTTCCTGCACCTCTTCTTTTTCTTCTGGAATAAGTAACTTGGATTTCAAGTAAGCCAACAAAGAAGCCATAACTAAATAGTCGGCAGTCAATTTTAAATTCTCAATATTTTCTTCTACAAAATTTAGGTATTGGTTAGCCAATTCTAAAATCGAAATTTTTTTTATATCGACTTTTTGTTTTTTTGATAAGTCAAGCAATAAATCTAAAGGTCCTTCATATCCACTTATGTTAAGATTTAGGTGCATTACTTATCAGTTCGTATTCTATCAAGTCAGACTTAAATTTGTTATTATTTTTTCTTTTTAGTGTTATTTTTTTTCTTTTACTGAAAAATAAATTCATTCTTTTTTTTTCTAAAATATTTACAAATGGATATATTAACTTCATTTCATTCAAATTTCCCTTACAATACATTACAACATCACATCCACCTTTGTAACAATTTATTACTCTGGTCTGAAGGTCTTCCTTTAGAGCTTTCATTGAAATGTCATCTGAAATAACAAGTCCTTTGAAATTGAATTTTTTTCTTAAAATATTCTCTATTATTTCATGAGAATAAGTTGCAACTTTTGAATCAATCAAAGGATATATTATATGAGCCAACATAACCATTAAGGACTTGTCAAGAAGCTTAAATGGTACCAAATCTGTCCTTATTAAGTCTTTATAACTTTTATTTACAATTGATGTTCTCAAATGTGTATCATACTTTGACCTTCCATGACCAGGAAAATGCTTTGGAACTGGAATAATTCCAGAGTCTTTAAGGCCTTTACAAAAAGAGTTTGATAAATTTAGTACTAATTCAGGATCTGATCCAAACGATCTATCACCTATTATTCTGTGTGCATTATCAAAAAAAAGGTCACACACTGGAGAAAAATTTACATCTATACAAATTTCATTAAGCTGTTTGCCCATCAAATATGCAGATTTATAAGCTAATTCTAGAGCCTTTTTCTTATCTTTTTGGTATATATTGCCAAAAGTCATTTGAGGTGGAAATTTTGTAAATTCTTTATTTTTTAGTCTTTGCACCCTACCCCCTTCTTGATCGATGAAAATAAGTAAATCGGGATTTAAGGTTGCTTTTTTTATATTTTTAATAAGTAATTTAATTTGTTTTTTGTTTTTAAAATTTCTTTTGAAAAGGACAAATCCAAAAGGATAAATGTCTTTGAAAAAGTTTTTTTCATTTGATGTAAGCTCATAACCAAAACAAGATAAAATTATAGCATCTATTTGTTTCATATTAACTTTTAATAATTATGCATTGAATCTTATTTTTTCTTAATTTTTCACATTCACTATTTGCTTTTTCAAGCGGATATTTTCTTTCAGACATTACTCTATAAAAAATTTGATTTTCCTTAATTTTTACTTCTTTTACAATCAAGTTTATCCCAAAAGACATCTTTGACATTTTTTCTTTTAATTTAGATGAAATTTGTAAACTTTTTTGTTTTTCTCTGAATGATGCAAATTGAATTCTGAAGTTATCTCTTTTAATTCCATCTTTTTCTATTTTTTCGCTTGATTTTTCTTCTTTAGATTCCGCACTTTTTTCAGATTCATGATTATCTTTTTCTAATATTTCGTAAACAGAGTTTTTATCTCTTGAGAAATTGTTATCAATTTTTTTAATTAAAATTTCTTTTGTTTCTAATACTCGAAGATCTTTTTCGGGTACTACTGCATTAAAAGAAATCATAATGACAAAAATAAAAAAAACATATGATAATATTATGCTTAATATCTTAAATCTACTGTTATTCATTTTACATATTCTCTGGACATTCAATTTTTAAAATATTCATCCCTTTTTTGATAATCATACTAATTGAAAGGACAAGTACAATTCTTGATAAGGAAATGTTACGATCTTTATCAACAATTACCTTTTTTGACGAATCCACTTTTCCGAGACCCCAGTATGCGTGAAAATCTTTTGCAATATCGAATAAGTAGTTAGCAATTCTGTGGGGTTCATAAAATTTTGCAGCTTTTATTATTACATTAAAAAAATTACAAACTTTTATTATCATAATTATTTCTTCATTTAGATTTAGATTAGACAAATTTACTTTCATAAGATCAATTTTCTTCAAAGAAATATTAAATGTTTTTTCATAAATTGAAATAAGTGACATACACCTTGCATAGGCATATTGAATATAAAATACTGGATTGTCTTTTGATTTAGATTTGACAATTTCAAAATCAAAGTCTATTTTTTTATCAACACTCCTTGAGATCATCATATACCTCAACACATCTGAGCCCACTTTTTCTACAACTTCTCTTAAGGTAACATAGTTTCCATCTCTTTTAGACATTTTTAGAACTTGTTTACCATTTAATAAATTAACTAATGACGTTAATTTAATTTCAAAGGTATAATCTGTTTTTTTATTCAATTGTTCTAAGGCACTTTGAAGTCTTTTTACATAACCTGAATGATCTGAACCCCAAATATTTAATAAAATGTCAAATTTTTTATCAATTTTCTTTTGGTGATAAATTATATCCGTCATAAAATAAGTGAGTTCACCATTTGATTTAATCAGCGCTCTATCTGTTTCATCACCAAATTCTTGTGATTTGAATAATAGAAGCTTTTTCTTTTCCCAGGTTTCATTATTTAACGACTTAGGTTTTTCTTGATAACCATAATACGTTAATTTTTTTTGATCGAGTTTTTTAAGCACCTCATTAATATTCTTTTTTGAGGAACATTCTTTCTCTGAAACAAAAGAATCATGGACGATCTTGATTTTCAAAAGATCCTCCTTGATATCATTCATAATAAATTTAATTATTTTATTTTCAAAAATTGGTTCGGATAACTTTTCACTAAAGATTTTTTCTGAAATTTCCTTTAAGTACTCTCCAGGGTATAGTTCGTCTTCAGTTTTAATGTTTTTATTATTGCGACTTTTAAAGTGAAAATTTATTGTTTTTTTTAGTTTTTTTATTTGTTCACCAGCATCATTGATATAGTATTCTCTAGTAACTTTGTGACCAACCTCTTCTAAAATGGATGCAATAGTATCACCCAAAACCGCACCTCTAGCATGTCCAATATGCATCAATCCTGTGGGGTTAGCAGAAACAAATTCTAAGCAGATATTTTTTTTTTTAATGTTATAATTTAAAGAGTTAATACTTTTAAAATAGACTTTTAATTGATCCTGCCAAAATGATTTTTTGAAAAATATATTTAAAAATCCAGGTCCTACAACCTCTAGTTTTTCAATGAAGTTTTCTTTGTCCATGTATTTAGATATTTTTAATGCAAGATCTCTTGGTGGGAGTCCTATTTTCTTAGCAAATACCATTGCAATATTTGTAGAAACATCACCAAATTTTTTATTACTTGGAATTTCGATATTAAAAGATGATTGGTTTAGAACCTCTTTAATATTTTTTTTTGAATATTCTGAATTAATATAATCAAATAATTCTTTTTTTAATAAATCATGATAAAACATTAATGACTATACAGATCAAAATATTTTTTGTGAATATTCATTGCATAATTGTCTGTCATTCCTGATATATAGTCAGAAACATTAATATATTTTTCATTTTCATTTTTAAAGTTTCTCCAACTGCCTGGTAATAAATATGGCTCATCAATATATAGATCAAAAAGGTCAGACACTATTTTTTTTGCTTTAAAGTTCATAGTTTTAACTTTGGGATGATTATACATTTTATTTTTTAAAAAAACTTTTAAATTTTTTTCTTTATTTTTCATTTCATCACCAAAAATTACCAAAGGTTTGTCAAGCTCTAAAATTTCATAGCAGTTTTTAATTTTGAAATTTTGGATGTTTTGTTTTGTATTGCTAATTAAATCATCAACCATGATATTTATTAGTTTTCTTATTAATTCATATTTAATTCTTCTAAACTCTTTATTTTTGTTAAAATTAATTTTTTTTAAAGCGTCTTTTATTATTTCTAATTCATTTAATTCATCTATTTCGAATAATCCTGCATATAAACCATCATCAATATCATTATTATTATATGCAATATCGTCGCATATAGCAGCAACTTGAGCTTCAAAAGATCCTTGAGATTTCGTTTCTCCATCGAAAAAATCAATAAAACTTTGTATGTAACTTGGAAGTACTGAGGTAATAGGACCATTATGTTTCAAAATACCATCTAATGTTTCAAATGTTAGATTTAATCCATCAAAATCTAAATATTTCTTTTCTAAAACTGTTAAAATTTTCAAAGCTTGATAATTATGATTAAAGCCGCCCTTTCCTTTCATCTTTTTATTTAAAACTTCCTCACCAGCATGACCAAAAGGTGTATGTCCTAAATCATGACTCAATGATATTGATTCAGTGAGATCATCATTAATATTAAAAATTTTTGAGATAGATCTTGATAATTGCGATACTTCCAAACTATGAGATAATCTTGTTCTAAAGTAATCCTCCTCATGATGAACAAATACTTGTGTTTTGTATTTTAGCCTCCTAAATGCAGACGAATGTATAATCCTGTCTCTATCTCTCATAAAACAAGTTCTATTAGGATCA
>CACBON010000002.1 GCA_902540805.1 uncultured Alphaproteobacteria bacterium
ATTGTAAGTACTGATTGTGAGAAAATAATGAAAATTGCAAGGGAATATGGAGCATCTACTCCATTCAAAAGACCAAGCAGTTTATCAAAGTCAAATATTGATAATTATGCAGTAATAGACCATGCACTGAATTTTATGGAAAAAACACTAAATATTAAATATGACATTATAATTCTTTTACAACCAACCAGTCCAGTAAGAGATTTCAAACACATAAACGAGACAATTTTGAAACTTTGGAATTCAAGATTAAATACTGCCGCGAGTGTAAAAGGTCCTTTTAAAAAAAAAAGAGACCCAATAATTAAAAAAATTAAAGATAAAAAATTGATACCATGGTGTAGTCACTCAATATCCAATCCTGAAGAATTATATTTGTATAATGCTTCTATATATGCATCAAGAAGAGATTATTTTGTAAAAAAAAAAAAACTTACTTCAACTGAAGAAATACCAATAAAAATGAATAAATTTTATTCTATAGATGTTGATGAAATTTCAGATTTTATTGTTGCAGAAAATTATTTAAAGTATCTTAATAAAGGAATAAAAAAATGATAAAAACTAGAATAATAAAAGGAGTAGTTCCAGTAGTAGTTACTCCTTTGAATAAAAATGGTTCAATAGATAATAACGGCTTAAAAAATCTTATTATTTTTTTAAAAACAAAACAGATTGGTGGATTTTGGTGTTTGGGAACAGGTAGTGAAGATATGAATCTAACATTTAAAAAAAGGGTGGAAATTGCAAAAATAATCTCTACCGAAAATGCCGATGAACTTCCATTAATTATAGGAGCTAGTTTTTTTTGTCTCGAAGATACTTTTAATTTTATAGATGCTACAAAAGAGTTTCAATTTGATGCGTACCATATTATGCCTTATCATCCAAAATTAAGTTTAGAGATGCTTCAGCAATATTATAAATTGATAGCTGATTATTCGCATAAACCAATATGGCTTTACACAAGTGCAAATTGGTGTCAATACGTACCACCAGTTTTTGTAAATGAATTAATGAATCATCCAAATATTGCTGGTATTAAATTTTCATCAAGTAATACAGTCGACCAGCTAAAGGTTTTAAATTTTAAAAATGAGGAATTTCAAGTTATGACTGCTGTCGCTAATCAATGGTTTGCTTCTTTAGCCATGGGAAGTGAATGTGGTACATCAAGTTTGGCTAGTGCTTTGCCAGAACCTTTAATTAATATTTATAATTTATTTATAGAAGGTAAATATGACTCTGCTCGAGAACATCAATTAAATCTTATTAAATTTACGAACTCTTTGCCAAAATCAATTAAAAAGGACAATTTTTTAGGCGGTGCTGAAGAAAAATATATTTTAGAAAAAAGAAAAATATGTAAACCTTTTATGACTAATTATTATAGATGTCTTAATGATGATGAAAAGTTTGTTGTAGATAAGGCACTTGAAAGTTGTGATTATCTAGAATTAATAAATAATGCCTAAAAAAATTTTGATTTTAAGTCACTCCCTTATTTATTTTTTTTAAAGTTATAATAATAAAAAATAATTTTTCTTTTAAAGAAATCTATTTTTTTGAAATCTGACACTTTAGTATTAATTTTTACTATGTTTTAATAAGAAAAACATATAATTTAATGTTTAAATGATTTTTTTAAAAGATTGGCATTCCTTAACATATAATGAATCTAAAATTTATATTCCTGCAAAGGTTAATAAAGAAGTTTTTATAAAAATCGCAAAACAGTCATTAGAAGAAAAAAATATCTGGTATGTATTAAGAAGATTTTACCTTCGTGCAATTTTAATAGAAACAAAAAATAAGATTTTTGCCTCTGCAGATCACTGCAAATCAGTTTCATTATTTTATTGTGAAAAAAATTTTAAAATTTCAAATAATGTCGAAAGAATTCAAAATTCAGAGAAAAATTTAGAAATAGAAAAAAATTTTAGTTATGAGCTTCTGAAATCTGGCTACATGAGTAGTAATAGAACAATTTTTTCAAATGTTAAACAATTACGAGCCGGAGAGGCTTTGATTTATGATAAAAAGTCTAATCGTTTAACAACAAAAAAATATTTTAATTATTTACCGGATTCAAAAAATACCAAACAGGAAATAGATCTATTAAAGATACATGAAAAAATTCTTAATGAAGAATTCTTACGAATAATAAAAAAAAATAAAGACAAATTAATCTTAGTTCCTTTGAGCGGTGGTCTAGATTCAAGACTTATTATATCGAAATTGGTGGAACTTGGACATAAAAGAATAATAGCTTTTTCTTATGGTCCCAAAGATTCATTTGAGGTTAGGATCGCAAAAAAGGTTTGTAAAATTTTATCTGTTAAATGGATATATATCAACCAAAGCTCAAAAGATTATAAAAATTATTTTGATTCCAAAAAGATTAAGAAATTTTGGAAATTTTGTGATTTTTACTCCACTCTTCCAAACAACCAAGATTTGTTAGCAATTGACTATTTAAAATCTAAAAAAATAATTGATAGAAATAGCATTATTATTAATGGTCAAACTGGTGATTTTATTACTGGTGGCCATATTCCTAAAAGTTTAATTGGTAATAAAATAAAAAAAGATATTTTGTTTAAAGAAATAATAAAAAAACACTACAGTTTATTAAAATTTGAATCAAAAAATAAAATTAATCTTAAAAATATCATAAACAAAATTTTTAATAATATTGATAAAAAAATAAAAACATTGGTTACTCTATATGAATATTGGGAATATGAGGAAAGACAATCAAAATTTATTATAGGTGGACAAAGAGTCTATGATTTTTATGATTTACAGTGGGAACTCCCTTTTTGGAGTTATTCATATGTAAATTTTTGGAAGAATGTTCCATATAATTTTAAAATCAATCAATATCTCTATAAGACCTATCTAAAAAAATATGATTATAAGGGACTGTTTACTTCAATAAAGATCAAAAATCAGGGTTGGGGTTTATTTCATAGATATTGGGTCAAACCTATATCTATATTTTGTAAATATATTTTGGGAAGAAAAATTCAAAATGATTTCCTCTCATTTGCAAAATATTTTGACAGATTTTCTTACTACTATTCAGCTTATGGAATAAGGGAATTTTTGAAGTATTACAAAAAATTAAGAAACCCCAACTCCTTGTTTGTAATAAAATGGGTAAAGCTAATAAATGAGGAATTTGAATGAGGGTATTATTTCTTTTAAGCGAATTTAGTGGTTTAGAGATGATTTTAAAAAAAAAAGTTTGGAAACCAACAGGTGTTCCCACAATTTATAGAATTATTGAAAATGTTAACAAAAATTATTTTTTAAAGGTTGTCATTTTATCAAAAAAAAAATCAGGTTCTATTAATGTTAAAGGGTTAAAGAGTGATTTTATCTTTATTAAAAAGTTTGGGTTAATAAAACCGATTACATTCCTTATAAATGTAATTAAAATCTACAATGAAATTAAAAAAAATAAGATTGATGTATTATATGTAGATAGATCAAACCTGATTTATGCTTCTATATTTTCAAGAGTCTTTAAAATAAGGGTTATTTTAAGGATTATGGGTATATATCCCGATATGCTAGATCTTAAAAAAAGAAGAAATGTTAGTTCATATTTACAAAGATTTTTTTATCTCAGTCCATTTAGTTATGTAATTTGTACAGAGGATGGTTCACCGGGAAGTTGGTGGTTAAAAAATCATTTAAAAAAAAATGTAAAGCGTATTTTACTTTTAGGAGGATATGATAACTCTCAGGTTAAAAAAATTTACAATAAAAGTTTCAAATCTACATTAAATGTTCTTTTTATTGGTAGACTAGAAAAATGGAAGGGTTGCCTTGAATTTCTGGATGCAGCATTAAAACTTTTGACAAATGCTAAAAGAAATTTTTTTTTTACTATTGTTGGAAAAGGGAGTTTAGAAAAATATGTTTTAAATAGAATTAAGACTAGCAAGTATCAGAATAAATTTTTATTAATAAAAAATGTAGAAAACAAAAAAATATATCAATTATATGAAGACTCTCATGTATATGTATCACTAAATAAATTAGGAAGCTTGAGTAATTCAAACATTGAAGCATTAAGTTTTGGAAAATGTTGTATTTTTCTTAATAGTGATAATTCAAGTAAGGTCGACTTATCGACAGATAAAATAATTCCAAAAGACTGTGTGATCAGAATTTCTAGAAAAAATACAGTAGAGGATTTAGTAAAAAAGTTGTTGAATTTACATAAAAATCCAAAAATAATTTTTAATTATGAAAAAAAAATTAACACTGTTTTTAAGAATAAATTTCTATCATGGAATGAAAGGATCAAAATTGAAGAAAATATTATCGAAGAGGTTTTTAAAAGTTGAATAAAGTTTTATTTATCATTTCTGATTTTGAAGGTGGAGGGACCCAACGCGTAATTTCTTTACTTGCTAATTATTTAAGTAGAAACAACTATGAGATTAAAATATGCATAATCAATCAATCTAAAATAAAATATTTCCTTTCAAAAAGAGTAAAAAAAATAGAATTAAAAATTAAAAGTAATAAAAAGAATTTTTTTGATTTTATTTTTAAAAACTTGCAAAGATTAGCTCTTTTAAGAAAAATTTTTAAATCTCATAAAGACTATATTTTAGTTTCATTTTTAAACACTACAAATATTTTATGTTTATTGAGTTCTATTGGAATAAATTCCAAGATTATCATTAATGAAAGAAACGACATTTTTAAGCAAAAATTAAACTTTACTTGGACGTTTCTTAAATTCATCACCTATAATTTAGCTGATCTAATTACAACAAATAACAAAAGTAACCTTTTATTATTAAAATCAAAATATGGAAAAAAAGTAAATTATATAAATAATCCCGTAGAGATTAAAAAATTTAAAAAACAAAACAGAAAAAAAATAATTTTGTCAGTTGGAAGATTGAATGATCAAAAAAATTATCCTCAACTTTTGAGATGTTTCAAAGCTTTTTCTCTGAAAAATGACAATTGGACTTATAATATTTTAGGTGAAGGTGAATTAAGAAAAAAAATAATAGAATATATAAAATTTTTAGGTTTAGAGAGAAAAGTTAAGATTTTTAATTTTACAGATCCATCAGCCTTTTACAAAAAGTCTTCGATTTTGATTCATGGTGCAAAATATGAAGGAACTCCAAATGTTTTACTAGAGGCTATGTCATTTAGAGTTCCTATAATTTCAAGTAATTATAATGGATGTTCGGAAATTATAAAACATAATTATAACGGAATTATTTATAAAATTGAATCTGATGAAGATTTACTCAAAAACATGCAACTTTTAGCTTTTTCAAATGACTTAAGCAAACAACTATCTGATAATGGATATTCTTATGTAAAAAAATATGATATATCAGAAATATCAAAAGAATGGATAAAACTTTTCAACAAACTAAAATAAATAAGCTAAATGATTAAGATTAATATTTTAACTAAAGGTTTTGTTTCGGCAAATAGTTATAGTTTCCTAGGACCGCTTATAAATTTTAAAAAAATTTTTAGTGACCTTGGTGTCAAGATAAGTTTTTTTTTTAGCGCAAATGATAATTTTTATGATTGTGATTATCTTATTTTTGATAGTAAATTCTTTAAATATTCTTGGGGGAAAAAAGAATTGGAAAAAACCAAAAGGTTTTTTATAAATTCAAAAAAAAAAACAAATAGATTAATTTTTTTTGATCTTTCTGACAGTTCTAGTTTTATTATAGCCGATGCACTTGAATTAAGTGATGTTTATTTAAAGAATCAAATTTTAAAAAATAAAAAACTTTATTTAAAAAAATTTTACGGAAGAAGAATTTTTTCGGACTATTATAATAAAAAGTTCGGAGTATTAGATCCTGAGCCTGAGAAGTTTAAAAATCCTAATAAAAACAATCTTAAAAAAATAAAAGTTGCATGGAATTCGTGTTTTTCAAACTACTCATTTTTTGGAAATTATTTAATGAAACTTTTTCAATATACCGGAAATCCCCTTTTTTTGAAATATCCTAAAATACGAAGAAATTATAAAAGAAAAGAAGAATTAAGTTGTAGAATGAATATTGAGTATTCAAAAAAATCGATAAGTTTTCAAAGACAAAAGATAAGTGAATTGTTAAAGCAAAATTATTCTTTTGATAAAGTTTCAAGAATTAGATATTTTTCTGAATTGAAAAGATCAAAAGTTGTTATTTCACCATTTGGATATGGTGAAATAAATTTAAAAGATTTTGAGGCGTTTTTATACGGTTGTGTTTTATTCAAGCCTTGTATGCAACATTTAGAAACTTGGCCAAATTTGTATTTAAAAAATAAAACATATGTAAGCTTTAAATGGGATTTTTCAGATTTGATATTTAAATTGAATGCCATTTTAGAAAACTTTGATTCCTACAGGAAATATGCAGAGAATGCTCAGATTCTATATGATAAAATTCTTCATAGTGATAATTTTAGTGAATTATTTTGTCAAAGGTTTTTAAAAATTATAAGAAATTAGTATGTGTGGTTTTATAGTATTTATAAAAAAAGATAAAATCTTTTCTGAGAAACTTCTAAAATCATTAGAAAAAAAAATTTTCCATCGTGGACCGGATTCAGGAGGGTATCTAATAAAAGAAAATGTTGCACTTATATTTCGTAGATTGTCAATCATAGATTTGAGTAAACTGTCTAATCAACCAATGAGTTTATCAAAATATAAAATTTCTCTGGTATTTAATGGTGAGATATACAATTACTTAGAACTTAAAAAAGAACTAATATCAAGGGGTTATTCGTTTAGAAGCAAAGGGGATGCAGAGGTTATCCTAAACGGGTATTTAGAATGGGGAGAAAAAATATCAGATAAACTTGAAGGAATGTTTACTTTTGCAATTTTAGATTTAAATAAAAGATATATTTTCGTTTCTAGAGATCAAATGGGAATTAAACCACTTTACATAATGCAAAACAATGAAATGATATTTATTAGCAGTGAGATTAGACCTTTAACAGAAATAACAAATCTTGAGGTTGATAAAAAATCATTAAGAGAGATAGTTTTTTTTAGATATGCTAGTGGCAAATCAACTGGTTACAAATATGTCAATAAAATACTTGCTGGTTATAATTATTTAGTTGATATTGATACTTTCCAAGTAAAGAAAAAAAAGTATTTTGATATTTATTCGTCTTTTAAAAATAACATTAATAAAAATTTTTTAAATATAACGAAAAATACTCTTTTTGACTCATTTATTAAACATACTCAAAGTGATGTAGGTTTTGCAGTTCAATTGTCAGGTGGACTTGACTCAAGTTTATTAGTTGCATATTTGCAAAGAAAATATGGTATGAAAATTAGTACATATAGTATAAGGCTTGATAGTAGGGAACTAGACGAAAAGCAATATATTCGCTATATTAACGATAATTACCCAACTAATCACAAAGATATATTTTATGATTCAAAAATATTTGCCGATAATTTTGAAAAAACTATTAAAAGTTTAGAGGGTCCAACTACACATTTTGGTTGTGTATTATTATACGAACTATGTCAAAATATATCACAAAAACATAAAGTTGTTTTGACGGGTGAAGGGGCAGATGAAGTCTTTGGAGGATATGCTAGATATAATGATATTGATAAAGTTATTAATTTGACAAAGTTAGCTAATTTTCTTCCTAAAAAATTTTGTGATAAAATTCCTAGATTACAATTTTTGGAGCATTATAGAAAAAAAAATCCATTTTTAGAGCTAATTACATTTAGAATTTTTGACATAATGCGAGACATTTTTAATGATTTTGATTTTGAAGATTTTTATAGTAAAAGAATTTTTAATAAAATTCAAAATCCCATTAATAAAATCGCAGCTTACGACCAAAGCGTTTATCTTGAATCTTTGCTAATAAGGCAAGATAAGATTTCTATGGCACATGGTTTAGAATCAAGAGTACCATATGTAAACATTAAACTTTTAAAGTTTGTAAATTCTATTGCATCCAGCCAAAGATATAAGTCTGGTATTACTAAAAATACCTTAAAACAAATATCAAAATTTTTCTTTTCTGATGATTTTATTTTCAGAAAAAAAAATGGACTTAATTTACCAATCCATAATTGGTTGAAAAATAGAAATGGTTTTGGAAGATTTATTGATTATTTTGATCAGCCAAACTGTAAAATAATTAGTTTCTGCGATAAAAAAAAAATTAAAAAATTAATTGACGATTTCTATTCTGATAAAAAACCATACTTAGGGAAGGTTTTAGCTCAACTTATAAATATTGAAGTGTGGTTAAGGACAGTATCAGATAATAATCACAAACTATGAAAAAGGTCTAAAATATGTGCGGAATTACAGGTTTTTATTTATTTAAAAATTCTTATGATCATGGTTTTCTGATTAAACAAATAAAAAAAATGAATGAACTGCTTATTCATAGAGGTCCAGATGCTAAAGGTATTTGGTCAGATTATAAAGATAAAATATATTTAGGACACAGACGTTTATCTATCATTGATTTAAGCTCTAAAGCAAATCAGCCAATGAGATCATATAATGGAAGATATGTTATTATTTTTAATGGGGAAATTTATAATTTTTTAGAATTAAAAAATCTTTTGAAAGACGTGGTGAAATTTAAAGATAACTCTGATACTAGAGTTTTACTTGAACTAATAAATTATTTTGGATTTAGCAAGGCTCTTAAGCATATAAACGGAATGTTTTCTTTTGCATTATGGGATGTAAAAGAAAAAACTTTATATTTAGCAATTGATAGATTTGGAAAAAAACCTTTGTATTGGACGGATCAAAATCAAGATATATTGTTTAGTTCAGAGTTAAAATCCATTGTTTCTTTCTATACATTTAAGAAAAGAATCAATTATAAAGCCTTAAGTTTTTTTTTTAAATATTCTTACATAAAAGCCCCACAAACGATTTATGAGAGTACTTACAAAGTTGAACCAGGAACTTTTTTAAAAATCGATAAAAAAAAAAAAATTACTAAACACATATATTGGTCAACACCATCCAATGAAGTGGATTCAAAATTGCTAAAAATACCCCAAGATGAAATAGAAACAAAATTATCAGATTTGGTGGATGATTCAGTTCGCTCTAGAATGGTAAGTGACGTACCATTAGGTGTCATGTTATCAGGTGGTATAGATAGTTCATTGATTGCTGCAATTGCTCAGAAATTCTCCAAAAAAAAAATAGATACCTTCTCTATTTCTTTTCCACAAAAAGGTTTTGATGAATCTAAATTCGCTAAAAGAGTTGCAAAAGAATTATCAACTACTCACAATACATTTAGTATTGATGATTATTATTTAGAGGATTTGGTGGGAAGAATCTCTTATCACTATGATGAACCTTTTGCTGACTCTTCCCAGATACCTTCAATGATAATAGCCAAAGAATTAAAAAAAAAAGTTACAGTTGCATTGACAGGTGATGGTGGTGATGAAATTTTTGGAGGATACTCTAGATACGTTTGGGGGGGTAAAATTTCAAAATTTTGTAATTTTTTTCCACTTAACTTCAGAAAAACTTTATCAAAATTAATTTTAAATTTACCTAGCAATAAATTAAATTTATTAAATAAGTTATTTCCTATTGATTTCTTTCCTTCACAATTCGGTGATCGATTAAAAAAAATCGGAAAGATTATAATTTGTGAAAACAATTTTGATATTTATCAAAAGCTTGTAATACAAAGTGATAAAAATTTTTTAAAAAATAAAACCTTTTATGAAATTGAGAATTTTGATTTTCCTGTAAATCTTGAAATTAGCGAAGCCATGCAAAGAATGGATATTACTAATTACCTTCCTGGAGATATTTTAGTTAAAATTGATCGTTCAAGTATGGCTTATGGTTTGGAATTAAGATCTCCTCTTTTAGATTATAGACTACTTGAATTTTCAAATAAATTTCTTGTCAAAAATAATAAGATTAGAAATAACAAAGGTAAGTATTTGCTAAGAAAAATATTATCTAAATACATACCTAAAGATTTAATTAATAGACCAAAAATGGGCTTTGCCATCCCCTTAGCAACTTTCCTGAGAACAAATTTGGAGAAATGGATGTTAGATGTACTTAGCAAAAAAAAAATTGAAAAACAGGGCATTTTGGACGGTGAATTAGTTTCACAAACCATTGAAAAACACCTTAGTTTAAATTCGAATAATCATTATGAAATTTGGAATTTATTAATGTTCCAAACTTGGTTTGATAGATGGATGAAATAACAAAAATCTTATTTTAATTAAAGGTGAAAGAGCCACTTATTAATTCCTTAATTCTTTATATAAGGCAATATGATTTTCAACCATTTTATTGAGACTAAATTTTTTCGAATCATTTTTTGATATTAATGATTTTTTATTTTGTAATTTTTTGTCTAACATAAAACTTTTCATAGCTTTCATAAGCTGCTCTTCATTATTACTTTCAATTAGAAAACCATTTCTATTATTCGTAATTTCTGAATTTCCCCCAACTTTAGTCGCTATTGTGGGGATTCCTAAGCTTATGAATTCAATTAAACTATTTGAAAGACCTTCTTCTAGAGAGGAACTAATGCCAACATCTGTGATTTTTAAAAAGTTATTAATTTTTTTGGTACTATTTTTAAATATAAAATGATCCTCAACCCCTCTTTCTTTGATCATGTTCTTAAGAGATAATTTGTATTTTCTCTGACCTGAGCCTAAAAAAATAATTTTGAAGTTTTTTTTGGTTAATTTTCTTAGTAGATCTGCTGCTCTGATAACCAATTTATGGTTTTTGTAAGGTATGAGGTTAGCCAATACTAAAAAAACAAAACTATTTCTTTTGATAGCCAAAGATTCTTTTAATTTTGCTCTTGATTCTTTATGATTGTATTTTGTATTAATAAAACCGTTGTAAATGACCCTAAGTTTTTCCTTTGGGGCTCCTTCATCTATTAAATTTTTTTTTACCGCATTAGAATTTGCAATTATAAGTTTTATTTTTTTGTGAAGAAATAATTCAATTCTTCTTACAGGAAAGAATTTAAATCTTTTCTGATAGTCATTTAAAGATCTTCTGCTCATTATTATATTTTGATGATTATTTAAAATACCAATCAGACCTCCCATCAAATATGCTAATGGTAAAAAACAATGAATTATTTCAGGTCTAGTTTTACTTATTCTAAAGTAATTTACTATGAAATTTAAAAAATGGCTTAATATTGATTCAAATTTATATTTAGGTAGAAAAACTCTTACAGAACTATCTAAATCCACATATAAATCACCCTTTTCTTTCATCAGTAGGTAAAGATCAATTTTAAATTTTTTTTTATCCAATGAATTAATAAGATTAAGAAGTTGTTTTTCAGTTCCACCAATACCAAGCGAGCCAATAAAAAAAGATATATGAATTTTTCTATAAGTTCTTTTTATTTTTAATTTTGGTTTAGATTTAAGCATCTATTTTACTCGCAGTTAAAAAGACTTTGAATGAATATATTACTAATATTACCAAATTATTTTTTAAAAGGGTATTTTTGTTTTCTATAACATTTTATTTAAGTCAAAACTTAAATGTTCAATGCAAATTTATACTCCTGTAATAAGATATAGTTTAATTTAATTACTAATAATTAATTTTTCACTTTCGGAAAATTTGATTCACATCAATTGTTTGACATGTTTTAATTAAATTTGGTAATTATTAAGATCTTTGTACTTTAAGAAAAAAAGGAAAAATTATGCAAAAGCTCAAGGTTGCTGTAATAGGTTGTGGAAATTGGGGAAAAAACCTTATCAGGAACTTCTCAGAGTTGGGCGTGCTAAAATATGTTTGTGATTTAAATCCATTAATAGCTAACAAAATTGCAAAAAAATACAATGTTGAGACTAAATCTTTAAAAGACATTTTACTTGGAAATGTAAATGGTGTTGTTATCGCTGCGCCAGCTGAACATCACAGTAAAATAGTGAAATCCTCACTTGAAGCAAAAAAACATGTTTTTGTGGAAAAACCTATTTCTTTAAATGTATCAGAAGCTGAGGAGTTATGTGACTTAGCCAAACTTAATAGTAAAATTTTAATGGTTGGACACTTACTGCAATATCATCAAGCTTTTTTAAAGCTAAAAGAACTTATTGACAAAGGTAAACTTGGTAAACTTCAATATATTTATTCAAATCGTCTTAACTTGGGTAAATTTCGAAGTGAAGAAAACATTCTATGGAGTTTTGCACCTCATGATATTTCGATGATTTTAAGTCTTATTGGTAGTACACCAGAAAAGGTTGTAGCAACTGGTGCTGCACATTTGAGTAAAAATATTCACGATGTAACAATAACTCATTTAACTTTTAAAAATAATTTACAAGCTCATGTCTATGTTTCGTGGTTACACCCATTTAAAGAACAAAAGTTAGTTGTTGTTGGTGAAAGAGGCATGGCTGTTTTTGATGATGGTCTAGATTGGTCGATGAAACTAAAACTTTATCCTCATAAAGTAAAATGGGTTAACGGTTTTCCAGAACCGCAAAAAGCAGAATTTAAAGCTTTAAGTCTTGAACCTAAAGAACCACTTAGGATAGAATGTGAACATTTTTTAGATTGTATCCAAAAGAATAAAAGACCCCGAACCGATGGAAGTGAGGGTTTAAACGTTTTAAAAGTACTTGATGCTTCTCAGAGGTCTTTGGTAGGAGGAATGACAATATATTTAAAAAATAATAAAGAAAAAAAAAGTAAATTTTATTCTCATGAAACTGCATATATCGATAAAGGTTGTTATATTGGTAAGGGAACTAAAATCTGGCATTTTTCTCATATTCTTAAAGGAGTTTACATTGGTGAAAATTGTAATATTGGTCAGAATAATATGATTGGTCCTGATGTTGTTATTGGCAATAATTGTAAAATACAAAATAATGTAAGTTTATATAAAGGTGTCAAATTAGAAGACGGTGTATTTTGTGGTCCGTCTTGTGTTTTTACAAACGTGCACAACCCTCGAGCCGAAATTGATCGTAAAAAAGAATTTCTTAATACTCATGTAGAGAAAGGGGTAACTATTGGAGCTAATGCTACTATTATATGTGGTAACAAATTGGGAGCATATAGCTTTGTAGGTGCAGGTGCAGTAGTTACCAAAAATGTTAAATCTCACGCAGTTGTGGCTGGTAATCCTGCCAAACAAATTGGATGGATATCTCATGCAGGGGAACTGCTTGACAAATCTTTGAGATGTCCCAGAGAAGGTCGTAAATATGCAATTGATAAAGCTGGGAATTTAAAAGAAATTGAAAAAAAAAAAGTTTTCAATAAGCAGTTTAAAAATAAAGCTAAAAAAATTGCTAATTCATGAAAAAACGTATCGTAACAATTATTGGTGCAAGGCCACAATTTATTAAAGCTTCAACTTTGTCTAGAGAAATTAAAAACCATGATTTTTTTGAAGAAATAGTTATTCATACAGGTCAGCATTTTGATAAAAATATGTCTGAAATCTTTTTTGATGAGCTTAAGATTTCAAAGCCAAAATATATTTTTGATATTCATAGTTGTTCTCATGGGAAAATGACTGGTCAAATGCTTATTGCAATAGAGGAGGTTTTTTTAAATGAAAAACCAGACTTAGTTTTAGTTTATGGTGACACAAATTCAACTTTGGCAGGTGCGATTGCAGCATCTAAACTAAATATACCACTAGCTCATGTCGAAGCAGGTCTAAGGTCCTTTAATAGAAAAATGCCTGAAGAAATAAATAGACTTTTAACAGATCACCTAAGCAAGTTTTTATTCTGTCCAACAAAGCAGGCAATGAAAAACTTAAAAATTGAAGGTATTACAAATGGAGTTTATTATACTGGAGATATAATGTACGACGCCACAATATTTGCAAAAGATTACATAAATAAAAATTTTAAAAAGCTTAACAATAAGTTTAAAATACGTAAAAATGAATTTGGATTAATGACTATTCATAGGCAAGAGTCAGTAAACAATAAAATAAAATTTTCCAAATTGTTTGACTATGCAGACAAGTTTTCAAAAAAAAATAATATAAAAATTCTATTTCCCGTTCATCCTAGGACAAAAGCTTTGATTAAAGAATATAAGTTAAAGCCAAACTTTTCTTTTTTAGATCCTTTGAGTTATTTTGAGATTCAATATCTTCTAAGTAATGCTTTTGTTGTTTTAACTGATTCTGGTGGTCTTCAAAAAGAAGCTTATTTCCATAAGGTACCTTGTGTTACATTTCGCTCAGAAACAGAGTGGGTGGAAACTATTAAAAATGGTTGGAACAGATTGTGGACCGAAAATCATTATAAATCCAGAAAAAAAATTTTCGATTATGGTGACGGAAATGGAGCTAAAAATATAATTAATATTTTGTTGGAAAATTAAAAATATAATTTTTTTTTTTACTATTGATAATTGGCTTAACGTAATTTTCCAATAATATCGTAAAACTTTTCAATAATATATGAAGAATACTTATGGTTCATTGGTAAACTTAAAACTTTTTTTGAAATTTCTTCACTTACTTTTAAAGAAATAGATTTTGGAAAGTTCTTGTATGCTTTTTGGAGATGTAAGGGTTTCTGATAATAAATCATGGATGGTATACCCGATTCTTTTAATTTCTCAATAAGAATTGATCTAGAAATTTTGTTAGGTAATTGAATTGTGTATTGTGCCCATGCTGATTGTGCTCCTGAAATAACAGAAGGTACTTGAACGATATTTTTTAGCATTTTATTATAATAATTTGCTACTTTTTGCCTTTCTCTAAGTTCATCATCAAATATTTTTATTTTTTCTAATAATATTGCTGCTTGAATTGTATCTAATCTTGCATTTAACCCAACCCGAATGTTGTCGTATTTGTGCTCACCTTTACCATGCAGTCGTATTGACTTTAGTACCTCAGCAAGTTCATCATCATCAGTAAAAATAGCTCCTCCATCTCCGTAACAACCAAGTGGTTTTGCAGGAAAAAAACTTGTCGCCGTCGCATAAGCTAGTTTACCAACTTTCTTATTTAATAATTCTGCACCATAACTTTGTGCAGCATCAGCAAGAATCCATAACTTATTTTCGTCTGCTATTGTCTTAAGTACATTATAATCTGATGGTTGACCAAATAAGTCTACAGCAATAATTGCCTTTGGTTTTAGTCCCTTTTTTTTAGCAATATCGATGCTTTTAATCAAACTTTTTGAATCAATATTATAAGTATCATAAAGAACATCTACAAAAACAGGTATAGCTCCTAATATTGCAACTACCTCCGGTGTTGCGGTGTAAGTAAAGCTAGGCAGAAAAATAGCGTCACCTGGACCAATATTTTTTGCCATTAAAACCATTAATAGAGCATCCGTGCCACTGGAACATGATATAACATTTCTAACTTTAGAGTATGCTGCTAATTTTTTCTCTAGTTCAAAAACCTCAGGCCCCATAATATACTTTCCATGATCCAGAACTCGTTTTATAGCCATATCAATTTGACTTTTTATTTTTTTTTGTTGTGATTTGAGGTCAAGAAAAGGAATTTGTTTTATTAAATTTTTTTTTTTGGCTTTAAGTTTGACTGACACTTCGAATAATTTCTTTTGAATAATTGGTTATTTGTTATGTGGCATATAAGAAATTAATAACAATATTTATTTAATATTCAAGCTCTGTTTTTTTTGATTTAAAATTTTTATTTAAAAATAATTCACTAGTCTTGATACATATATAAATTAGCACTGTTATGAAATTGATTATTATCAACAAAAAACTTTAAATATCCATTTAAAATTTTCTTAAGTTACATTTATTTGCTATCTTTAAGCAGAATTATAAAGGACAGATTAGGCTTTGGATTTTTTCAATTAATATTATTTAATCCAAAGCTATTTTTTCTGGTTAATCTCATTCATTTCTTAACACCACGATATTTATTGCTTCTTTATTTATTTAGCAATAAAGATAGAACGTAATAATCAATTGAAAAAAAATGTGAAAAAATAATTTATACTTATATTATATTTATTAATAGGGATTGTAATATGAAAATTTTACAGGGTATTGATCTTTTAAAAACTGAAAGGATTCAAAAAGTATATTTAAAGTTTGGAGATAAGTTTTTATCGAAAATTTTTTCATTGAAAGAAATAGAGCAAATAAAAGATAAAAATAAATATAAATATACAAATAAAATAGCCTCTAAATTTTCGGCTAAAGAAGCTACCTCTAAGGCGATTGGAACTGGTTTCTCTGAGGGTGTAAAATTTAAAGATATAGAAATACTTAATAAAGAAAATGGTAAACCTTTTGTCAAACTTCATGGTAATGCAAGCCAAAAAGTTGATGAGATATTATCATCGAGTGTTTCAATAAGTGATGAGGATGACCTTGTAATTACAATTGTTACATTTATTGTTAAAAATTAAGAATTACAACTTGATAGATTTATATATTTATTTTCTAAGATTTAATAATAACTGTGACTAATTTTCAAAATTATTTTTATTAATATTTTCTTTCTTATTTAATTCTTTATCCACTTTATATTTTTTTTTTTTCTATTAATATGTTGATAGCAATGGATGATATTTCTCAAACATTTACAAAAGATTCTATCTTGAAAAAATTTCATGCTGTTAGAAAACAGTCGTTAGAATTGATTAAACCACTTGAAGCTGAAGATATGGTTATTCAAACAGAATCTTTTGTAAGCCCGATTAAATGGCATTTAGGTCACACTACTTGGTTTTTTGAGAAATTCTTATTAATCCCTAATCTTAAAAATTATACATCGTTTGATGAATCCTTCGATTACATTTTTAATTCATACTACATAGGTGTAGGTTCATTCAATGAAAAGTCAAAAAGAGGATTTCTTAATAGACCACTATATCAGAGGGTGCTTGAATATAGAAAATATGTAGACTCTTATATGAACGATTTATTAGATTTCAAATTATCTCAAGACTTGAACTTTAAAGTGGAATTAGGAATTAATCATGAGCAGCAACATCAAGAACTTATTTTAATGGACATAAAACATATATTTTTTAGTAACCCATTAAAACCTAATTTTTTAAAAACTAAAAAAAATCATAAAATAAATGGATTTAGATATTCAAATGAATTCAAATGCAACGATAATACAAGGTTTAAATTTGGGAGTAATGCAGAGAATTTTTGCTATGATAACGAAAGCCCAAGTTCTTTTTGTAATCTGCAGCCTTTTAAACTCAATAATTTTGTAACAAATAAAGATTGGAAGGAATTCATTAGTGACGGTGGATACGAAAATTTTAAATATTGGTTTTCTGATGGATGGGATTTCATTCAGAAAAATAAAATTCAAAAGCCATTGTATTGGATTGATTCTAATAATTATTTTACTTTTAATGGTATAAAAAAAATTCTAGACCGATTGCCAGTTTCAAATATTAGTTATTATGAAGCTCAAGCTTTTGCAAACTATAAAAAAAAAAGACTACCAACTGAATTTGAGATGGAATTTGTTTTGAGTAGTTCTAAAAAAAATGGAAACTTTCTTGATCAAGCGAATTTTGAAGAGATGAGTTATAATACAAAGCATTTTAACATGTCATTCTATGGCAATCTTTGGGTTTGGACATCCAGTTATTACATACCTTATAAAAATTACAAACCTTTTAAAAATAAATTATCAGAATACAATTCAAAGTTTATGTGCAACCAGTTAGTACTTAAGGGTGGTTCATTTGCAACACCTAAGAGTCATATAAGACCCTCTTATCGAAATTTTTATTATCCTCAAGATAGATGGCAGTTTTCCGGTTTAAGGTTAGCAGAAGATATTTAATGAATAATTTAGACTTTATAAATTTTTTTGACTCTATAGAGGATGATTCTCTGACAGTATTAAAGGGTTTAGATTCAAAAACTCAAAAAAAAATTAATTCTAAATATTTTTATGACGAAAAAGGATCAATTCTTTTCGATCAAATAACAAAACTAGATGACTACTATCCCTCAAAAATTGAATGTGAAATTTTAGAAAAAAATAAAGATAGTATAAAAAAAACATTACCTTCAAAATCCGTTATTGTAGAATTTGGAAGTGGTTCTAACCAGAAAATAAAAAAACTACTGGATGCAGTTGATAAACCAATCGAATATATTCCAATTGACATAAGCAAAGAGTTTTTATTCAAAAATGCTAAAGACTCTGCAAAAGATTTTCCAAATCTGAAAATTAAAGCAATTTGTGCAGATTTTGATCAGATAGATGTACTTCAAAGTATTATAGGAAAGAAAAAATCGAAAATTGGTTTTTTTCCTGGCTCTACAGTAGGAAATTATAGTCCAGAGGATGCAAAAAAACTATTAATTAACTTTTCAAGAATTCTTGGAGAAGAGAGTTTTCTTGTAATTGGTGTTGATTTAAAAAAGGATATAGAAGTTTTAGAAAAAGCTTACAATGACTCTAAAGGATTAACAGCTGAATTTAATAAAAATATTCTTAATGGTGTAAATAAAATATGTGGCACTATATTTGATTCAAAACTTTTTTCTCATAAAGCCTTCTTTAATGAAAAGAAGAGTAGGATAGAAATGCACTTAGTGAGTAAAAAAAACCATATAGTTAAAATATTAAATACAAAAATTCATTTTAAAGAGGGAGAAACTATTCATACTGAAAATTCTTACAAATATACCTTAAGTAGTTTTCAGAATTTGGCAGAGTTGTCAAATTTTGAAATCATAGACGTCCTTAAAGATAAGAGATCCTTTTTTGGTGTTTTTATTTTGAAAGTAAAAAGTATTTGAAATATATTAATTTTAATAACGCAGGATCTAGCAAGCCACTTAATATCGTTAAAAAAGAAATAAATAGTTTTTTAGAAATTGAGAATAACTATGGCGGATATTATGCAGCTATAAAATTTAAAGATAAATTAAATTGCTTTTATAATAATCTTTCCAAATTAATAAATTGTAACCAAAAAGAATTATCTTTTTTAACCAGTACGACTCTGGCATGGAATTTATTTTTTAATTCACTGAAAATAAATAAAAATCAAAATATTATAATTTTTGAAAATGAATACGGAAGTAATCTCATTTATTACAAAAATAAAAGACATAATCTAAAAATTGTAAATATTAAAAAAAATGGAAAAGTTTGTTTTGGAGATTTAAAAAAGAAAATTAATAAATATACTAAAGTCATTTCTTTGTGTCATGTGGCCACTCATTGTGGAAATAAAATTGAAGCTGAAAAGATTTGTAATTATGTAAAAAAGCTTTTCCCAGAAGTTATCTGTGTAATTGATGCATGCCAATCTATTGGACAGGTCGAAGTTGATGTAAAGAAAATTAATTGCGATGTTCTTGTTGGTTCTGGAAGAAAATATCTGAGGGGTCCTCGAGGTACAGGATTTATTTACATCAATGAAAAAATAAGAAATAAAATTACTCCTATGATTTTAGATATGAAAAATTCTGAAATAATTGGAGATAAAATAAAAATTAAGAAATCTAATATTTTTGAGAATTTTGAATTCTCACCTTCTCTTCAAATTGGATTAAGTAAAGCTATCGAAAGAGTTAATGCATATGGAATATATAAAATTGAACGAAATATTATTAAGAAAAGTAAATATTTTAGAAAGAAACTTGAAAATTTTAATCAAATTACATTTTTTGAAAATTTAAATACAATGACTGGGATTAATACATTCAAGATAAAAGGTTTAAGTTCATTCAAAATTTACACATACTTACTTTCAAAAGGAATTCTTTGTTCTATATCAAAATATTCCTCAGGCTCACTTTATTTTAAAAAGCTTAAAGTAAATGATTTAATTAGAATATCTATACATCAATATAATTCATATAATGATATAAATTATTTAGTTAAATGTTTAATTGACTTAATTACAAAAAAAGCAATTATATAAATATGAATGTAGAGAAATTTATAAGATTAATTCAAGTAACTTCTGTACTCTTAATTCTTGTTGGTGCCGTAGTCGGTTTCGTCAGTGAAATCAATCTTATGATTGAAAAAATGAAAGTTGAGCTTGCAGATCTCTTACTTCTTTTTATTTATGTTGAGGTAATGGGAATGATAAGGGTATATCTTCTTAATGAAGAAATACGAATTACATACCCTCTTATAATTGCAATTACGGCTATTTCAAGACTTATAATACTGCAAAAAAAGGACCTCGATCCATCTATACTTATTTATGAATCATTAGCAATTCTTATAATTGCTATTGCAATTATTGTATTGAGATTGAGATATTTGACTTTTCTTAAGCCAAAAAGAAATTACAAATAAATATTAAATCTTGATGCATTCAAAATTTATTCAAAAAATTTTTTTTTACAACACCTTCATCTTTATTTTGTTTGGAACACTCTTCCTATTTTATCCAGGTTTAGATATTTATTTTTCTAATCTTTTTTTTAATGGAAATCAGTTTATCTCAGAAAAATATACAATTATTAAGGTTTTAAGAGTTTATTTAAAAAACCTCATGATAATTATTTCAGTAATGTCTCTTCTAATGCTGTTGATAAACTTCATTAATAAAAAACAGAATATGAGAAGATTAATAAATCAAAGAACTAAGTTTTCATTAATAGGTTTAGTTGTTGGTCCAATTTTGGGTTGTGGGATAATCGCCAACCTATATTTCAAAGATACTTGGGGAAGGGCTAGACCAGTTCATGTGGAGGAGTTTGGTGGAAACAAAATCTTTACTCCTGCATTTTTAAAGTCTGATCAGTGTGAAAAGAATTGTTCTTGGATCAGTGGAGAAACCTCTGCAGCATTCTCTTTTACAGTTGGGACAATACTTCTTAAAAATCCTCTTTTTTTTCTATTGAACCTAATTCTGGGCTTTTTAGTTTTCTTTTGTAGACTTTCCATGGGAGGACACTTTCTCAGTGACAATATTTTTGCTATGACTTTTATGATTTATTTAGCGATATTATATAAAAATATAGTTTATCTATATTTGAGAAGAAAATTATTTTATGAAAAAAGTTTTAATAATAACTGATGAAAAAAAAAGTAGTTATAATCAATGTAACGCCCTTTTATATTATTTAAAAAAAAAAGTTAAATTAAAAACAGAACATTTAAAAATTGAAAGAGAATTAACCCATACTTTACCCAATTTTTTAATTTATATATATTTGCTCATTCAATCATTTTTTAGAAAAAAAAATAAGAATAAAATTGCAGATTTTATTATCTCCTGTGGAAGAATAAGTGCTCCATACAGTTTGATGATTAAAAAATTTAACAAAGAATGTAAAGTCTTTCATATATTGGACCCTTATTTTTTAAGAAATCGCTTTGATAAAATATTAATTCCATCTCATGACTTTCAAAAGTTTTTGAAGTTTAACAATGTTTTAGAGTTTTTGGGAACATTTGTTGTTAAAAGAAAATTATCCAAAGATTATGTAAAAAATTTTAAGGAAATTGAATCAATAAAAAATATCATAGCTTGTTTTGTAGGCGGGGATGGTAGGAGTTCTAAAATCTTAATTTCAGAAATAAATAGTCTTGTCGATAAAATAAATATGATTTGTAATAGATATACGGTTGTATATTGTTTTTCGAGAAGAACAAGTGAAATAACAAAAGAAATTATTAGTAAAAGGAAAAAAGTCAATCATTATTGTTACGATTATGAAGATAAAAATCCTTATTGGTACTTGATAAATAAATCATCACACTTTATTGTTACAGAGGATTCTGTCAGTATGATTTCAGATGCTGCTTTTACAGGAAAACCTGTTTATGTAGCTAGCATAAATAATATAAAAGACAAAATAAAAGATTTTGTAAGGAATTTAGAAGCAAAAGGTGTAGTAAAATTTTTTGACGGTGAAATTCGAAGTTGGGAATATGAAAAAGTAAATGAATCAAAGAGAATCGCAAACTATTTAATTAAAATAATTTAATTATTCCATCTATTATGAAACCAAATCCACTGTTCTGGCTTTTGTTTTATCCAAATTTCAACATATTTATTCAGATGATTCATAATTTCTTTTTCATTACCAATTTTTTTAAGTTCACTAGGAGAAATTGGTTTTGCATAAGAAACTTTGAAATTTGTGGCATTTTCTCTAAAACATACTGCAGGTATAATTGGACAATTGTATTTCAAAGCAAATTTAGCAATTGCAGACGGCGATTTAACAGATTTTCCAAAAAATTTTGTAGAAATACCGTCATTCATTTTTTGATCTATAAGCATTCCAATGTGTCCACCTTTACTACTCAATATTTTGAGACACTGTTTAGCTCCATGAGAACCTTTTCTTATTAAACCAACTCCATAACCTAAACGTATCTTTCTAAGAATTTTATCAACTAAATGATTATTTGGAGCTCTGTATATAAAATTGATTTTAAAGCCTTTTTGGGTAAGCAGACGAGAAGTTAATTCCCAATTACCTATATGAGCAGAAAAAAATAAGCAATTAGAGTATTTTTTCATTGGACTAGTTAAGTTTTCTTCATTCTCTACAATTATATTATTTTTTCTTCCAAGTTTAATCTTATTCAGATTTGGATATTCGCCAACAACTCTTCCAAAATGAAACCACATCCTACCAATTATACTATTGAGTTCTTTTGTATTTATTTTTGGAAAAACCCTCATAATATTTTTTTTTACAACTAAATTTCTTTTTGAAAAGAATCCATATACAGAGAGAATCACCCCACCAGTTAAGGATGATAGTCTAAGACCCAGAAGTTTAAATAATAAAAAAAAGAAAATTACTATTATGTATTCGAAAATATTTCTCAAAAGACTCTCAAAAAATCCTAATTTATTACAATTATTGATGGAGGCAAAATATTATTTTGATTAATTGTTTTTTCAACTTCATACAATGAAGATTGGAAAACTCTCTCTGAATGCATTGAAGCGTTTGAAACTATAAAAACTTTTGTTTTACGATCAACACCCAAATTAATTAAATCAGATGAAATTTTTTTTATTTGACTAACCCCCATATATATAATTATTCTACCCTTGTTACCTACGATTTTCTTTAAATCCAGAGAAATAGAGCTATTGTTAATTCTTCTATGACCAGTGATAAAGTTACAAACACCATTTTGATTGAAAAAGGAAATATTCGTTTTGTTGATTGCTGGTTGTGATGATGTAATTCCAGAAAAAATTTTATATTTTATCTCTTTTTTTTTAAGAAATTCTATTTCTTGACTTCCCCTGCTAAAAAAACTGGGGTCGCCCCCCTTAAGTCTTAAAACTTTATTTTTTTTTTTGGCATGATCTACCATCCATTCATTTATTTCACTTTGAGAACATGCTCTTTTATTCTTTGTTTTACCTCCAAATATCTTTATCGCAGATTTTTTTGTATTTTTTAAAAGTTCTTCATTTACTAAAGAGTCATATATAATAACATCTGCCTGTGTAATGGCTGCATAAACTTTTAATGTTACTTGCTCTAAACAACCAGGTCCAGCGCCAGCCAGAATCACTGATCCTTTTTCAAAAACAAAATTACTGGGTTTATAATTAATCTTCATATGATATCGTAGCATTAAAAGACATGAAAAATACAATCGTTTTAAAAAAAGTATCAATAAAAATAGATGGAAAATTTATTCTTAAAAATATATCTTTTTCCACCAGTCCTGATAAACCTTTATGTATAATAGGAACAGGCTCTTCAGGTAAGAGTTCATTATTAAAAAGTATATTAGGTCTCGTAAAAATAAGCTCTGGTAAAATTTTTATAAATGGTCAATCAATTGAAGATAATAAAATAAAGGAAGTTTTTGATACATTTGGAGTTGTATTCCAAAAAGATGCATTGTTTGATAGTTTAACTGTTTGGGAGAATATTATGTTTAGGAGTTTAAATGACTACTCCAAGCAAAAGTTAATAAGACATTCTTATTCAATTCTCAAAAAAGTCGGTTTAGCGAGAAATGATGCATTTTTGTTTCCATCAGAGCTTTCAGGTGGAATGAGAAAAAGAGTAGCAATTGCAAGGGCCATTTCTCACAAACCAAAGTTTTTAGTTCTCGACGAACCCACCGCTGGTTTAGATCCAGTTAAAACAAATGTTATCTTTAATATTATAAAGAAGTTGTCTAATAATAAAAATACAACGTTGGTTGTTGTAACATCCGACATGCGAAGTGTTTTAAAATATTTTGAAGAGGTGGTGGTTCTTGAAAAGTCAGCTTTACACTGGAGAGGGTCGGTGGCTCAGGTTAAAAAAAAACCAACCGAACATCTAAAAAAACTATTTGAAAAAGTGGCATAACTCATTTTCTAATTAAGTCAGCACACCCTGCTGTTGCATCGATGCCAGATTCAACATAACAAGCACTCAACCTATTTTTGGTTAGGAGTTTACCAAGATTATAACCTCTGCTATTTGACGCGACCCAAGTAATAGTTTGATTATCAGGATGAATTACCCCAAAAAAATTTTTTGTACCGTCAGTGTATGAAAAAGTGCCTTTAAACCTACGCCCTTTTTGCTCTATAATTTCAACTTTTTTTTCCCATGTTCTAAATCCTCTTTGTTCTGATATGGTTTTGTTTTCTCCTATCCACGTTCCAATTATATTTGGAACTTTCTCAGATGAAGAGGCATTGTTGAGGCAAATCATAGCAAAGCTGAAAAAAGAGTAGATGAATAATTTTAAGTTCATAGTATTATTATTGTTATAAATAAAAAAAATTCAACAATTATAATGAATATTGAATTTCTAAAAATATATTATTCAAAAAAAATACTATTAATATTTTTGATGGGTATTGCAAGTGGAATTCCTCTTTACATGATTTTATCAACTTTATTTATTTGGCTCACAAGAGAAAATATTGATATTTCCACGGTTGGTCTATTTGCGCTCACACAAATACCATGGAGTTTAAAATTCACTTGGGCTCCGTTTATAGATAATTACGAAATTCCTATTTTAAGTAAATATTTTGGTCAAAGAAAATCCTGGTTATTGATAACACAAATTTTGCTTATTTTTTCTTTGATTCTTTTAGGATTTAGTGATCCTACTGAAAGTCTCATTTTGACTGCATCTTTTGCCCTATTAACTGCTTTCTTTTCTGCCAATCAGGATATAATTATAGATGCTTTTCGAATTGAAATTCTTGAGAATGAACTCCAAGGTGCAGGAGCTGCTGCAACACAGTTTGGATATAGAGTTGGGGGAATAATAGCAGGAGCAGGTTCTCTTTATCTTAAAAGTATTTTTAGTTGGTCAGAGGTTTTTATATTAATTGCTCTCGTAATTTTATTTTTAATGATTTTGTGTATTTTTGTGTTTAAAACGGATCCTTATCTTAAAAAAAAAAATCAAGACGGTTTACTTGCTCCTTTCAGAGAGTTCATAACAAGAAACTCAGTTAAAAATTTAATTATTATTCTTTTTTTTATTTTTTTTTTCAAATTTGGAGATGTAGTTGCAGGAATAATGGCAAATCCGTTTTATGTAAAAATTGGTTTTTCAAATATAGATATTGCTAACGCGAGTAAAATTTTTGGCGTTTTTATGACTTTATTTGGCGTTTTCTGTGGGGGATATTTAGTTAAAAAAATAGGTTTAATTAATTCTTTAATTATTTCAGGTTTTCTTCAAATAGTATCAAATTTACTATATGTCTTATTAAATGTTGTTGGACCTGAATTTAATTTTCTTCTAATTACTATTGCTGGTGAGAATTATTCAGGTGGTTTAGGTTCAGCAGCTTTTGTTGCTTATTTATCAGTTCTTTGCAAAAAAGAATTTTCAGGAACGCAATATGCAATCTTATCATCAGTTATGGGTGTAGCTAGGACATTTTTATCTTCTCCTTCTGGTTTTATTGTAGAGTCTTTAGGCTGGAGTTATTTTTTTGTATTATCAACAATATTTGGTTTGCCAGGTTTAATTATATTGTTCTGGATGAAGAGAAGATTTCCAATTAAAATGCAAATTCCTTAAATATTAATTTGTAATAGATTTAAATTCCTCAAGCTTATTCAATGGCCCATAGTTACAAATTTCATTATAATAATTATTTAGTATAGGAGTTTGATTTAAAAATGAAGGATCTATTAGATCAAGCTTACCAGAACAAAACCAAAAAATAACCCTCCAAGCTGTTATATCTGCAATACTAAACTTGTCTGTAAAAAACTTTTTATTTAATGAAGAATTTGTTAATAAATTTTCTAGGTAGGAAAACCATAAAACTAAATCATTTTCTATAAACTCTTGACGAAGTTTCTTTGACTTCGCAAGGTTTTTTTCTCTCATTGCCGCTCTAATCGAGGGAGCTATGTGAGTTGTTATTTCGTTGGCCCAATCTAATACTTGATCTATGATTAATATCTTTAATTCATTTGTATCGTAAAGAGAAGCGCGCGTAGCGCAAAATTTTGCCAGAGTGTGTGTTTGTGAAAACTGTTTGTCATTTATAATCATTACTGGAAGTTGACCAAATGGGAATTCTTTTTTTTTTTTCGGCCACTCTTGTCTTTTAATTCTAATATATTCATAAGGAATTTTTGCGTGAGACAGACATAATCTCAATATGTCTATTCTCCAAAAGTTAAAATCAAAATAAACAAGCTTTATCATTATTTCTCTGCAAATGCTTTTTCAATAACAAATCCACCTTGAACTTTTGTAGAACCTTCTTTAGAACCAAGTTTTTCGAATATTTTTTTTAAATCAAACGTCATCTCTTCTGAACCACAAATCATTACTCTGTCAATTTCAGGTTTGAAATTTTCCACACCAACTTTCTTCCATAATGTGTTTTCTTGTATCCAGTCAGTAATTCTTCCTTCATTCACCCATTTTTCTCTTGTAACAGTACTAAAATAAATGAAATTATTTCTTGTCACTTCAGAATAAACCTCATCGTTATTAAGATTTGTAAGCAAATCCCTATAAGCAAGCTCTTTAGATGTTCTTACTGTATGAGTTAAAATAACCTTTTCAAATTTTTCATATGTTTCAGGATCTCTTACTATACTCATGAAGGGAGCTAACCCTGTCCCAGTTGAAAATAAAAATAGATTTCTTCCAGGCAAAAGGTAGTCACATACCAGTGTTCCAGTTGGTTTTGAATTAATAATTATTTCATCGTCAATTTTAACATGTTGAAGCTTACTCGTTAATGGGCCGTTAGGAACTTTAATGCTTAAAAACTCTAAATAATCTTCATGATTAGGACTAACCACAGAGTAGGCTCTTAACAATGGTTTTCCATTAATCTCAAGTCCTATCATAGCGAATTCACCATTTTTAAACCTAAAACTCATATTTCTAGTTGTTTTGAAACTAAATGTTTTGTCAGTCCAGTGATGAATTTCAGTAACTTTTTCTTTTAGAAGAGCCATTAAATTTTTTCAAAAAAACATCATATTATTGATTAATAATTATGCTATAAACCTTAATTATATAATTTTTAAAGAAATGACAAGTATTAATATAAGAAAATTATCTCATTCCGAGATGGATTTGTACAGGAAACCTTTATTACCTGAAAAATGGAGTTGTTTTCCTGTTGACAGAGACATCGATACTCAACAGTTAAGAAAAATTTTGCAAAAAGATTTAGATAAAATTAGATCTGGTGCAGAAAAAGATCCATTTTCCAATTCAATCACAATGTTAGCTCTTGATATTTCTAGGAGGTTAGAGAAGAATAGACTAAATTATTCTGCACTTGAAGCTTTGATTCAAAGGCTAGCTGTTGGTTCATTTGGTCTTCGTGCTGATCGTTTAAAATCTTATATCGGTAAAATAGATAAAAAACAAAACATTGAAATAATCAGAAAAATCATTATAAACCTAGCATTTGAAGAAAAGAAAAAGTTAACGTTTAAAGAATTTAACTGCAAGATTTCTAAAGAAATATTTGGAATTGTTTTAACAGCACATCCAACTTTTGGGATGACCTACAACATGATGTTAGAATTGGCAAAATTGGCTACATCAAAAAATAATAATAAAAATCTTTCTGATAAAGAATTAAAAGGGATTGTTAAAGAAGTCTTCAAGACAGAGCAAAGACCAGAAAAGAAAATAACACTTGATTTTGAACACAGTCTATCAATGTCTGCTCTAAAATTTCTTCAAGCTTCGCTAAGAACATTTTATGAGGTAATCATAGATGTATCAAAAAAATTATTCCCTGATAATTATCATAGAGTAACACCACAGATTTTTAGATTACATACTTGGGTTGGATATGATGTTGATGGGAGAGGGGATATATTTTGGAGTGATAGTTTTTCAAAAAGACTTAAGGTTAAGGTTGAGCAACTAGATATTTACCAACAAAGGGTAAATAAAATTATTAAATTAAATAAAGACAAAGGTTGTGAAATTGAATTATCTCAAATAAGAAACATTATCTCTAATGCACTTAAAACTAATTCTGAGGCGCTTACAAAATTTACACAAAAAGATTTCGTTAATGATTTAAATTCAATTAAGCAAGTATCAAATTTTCTTCACAAAAATAAAGACAAGTTGCTTACAAACTCTTTGCTAATTTTAGAAAAAATTTCAGCTGTTTTAAATTACTTAGTCGAAAAGGATTCAAGTAAAAATAACAAAACTATTTATGAGATATTAATTTTTAAAATTGAATTATCAAATTTTGGACTTGGTTTAGGAAGAACACAATTAAGACTTAATGCAAACCAACTAAATAATGCTATATCCAAAGAAATAGATTTGATGGGAGATCCAAATGATCCCTCAAATAAACTTACCTATCTGAATATAATTTCAAGAATGATTGATAATGTTAAACCTGTAAAAATCAATTTTGGAAGTATTTATGAAGAAAATATGAATGCAAGAAGATATTTTATGTTAACAAAACAAATATTGAAATATATAGACGAGAATCAGTCAATAAGGTTTCTGATCGCAGAATGTGATTACCCACTTACTGTTATGACAGCATTATATTTCTCAAAATTATTTGGAGTGGAAAGTAAAATCGATATATCACCTCTATTTGAAACCGAGAAAGGTCTTGAGATTGGTGACGATGTAATTAGGACACTTTTAAGAAATTCAAATTTTAAAAAATATATCTTAGCAAGAAAGAAACTTACAGTTCAAACAGGATTCTCAGATGCTGGAAGATACTTAGGTCAATCTGCTGCAGTTTTATCAATTGAAAATTTGCAAAGAAAAATTGCCAAAGCAATGCATGATTTGAATATTACAAACGTAAAACTTTTAATTTTTAATACTCACGGAGAATCGATTGGAAGAGGGGGACATCCTGTATCTTTAATTGATAGACTGAAATATGTAAATTGTAATTATACTCGAAAAAAACTTATGGATTGGAAAATTGATTTAATTCAAGAAATGAGTTTTCAGGGTGGTGACGGTTATCAATACTTTATGAATCATGATCTAGCCTTTGCTGCTATTTCAAGAATTGCAGAATTTTGCTATAATGATAGTTCTGTAAAATCAGATGCTTTGTATGATTCAGTAGATTTTGGCATAGAGTTTGTTAATACAATTAAAAATTTCAATACAGAAATTATGGACGATCCTAATTACGCCGCACTTTTAAATGTATTTGGATCTAATTTAACTCACTCAACTGGATCAAGATCAGTGAAGCGTCATATTGACTCTTCTATAAAGACACTTGTTTATCATCCCAGTCAGACAAGAGCAATACCTCAGAATTCGATCCTTCAACAACTTGGAATGCTAGCAAACTCTCTGGGGGGAGTTGGAAGATTTATAGGGAAAGACCAAAAAAAATTCGTTAAAATATACAACAATTCTGAGAGATTTAAAAGAATTATGGATATAGTGCAACATGCATTCGCCTTTAGTGATATAGAAGTATTAAAGGCTTACATAGATTGTTTTGATCCAGGGATGTGGTTGTCATGGTCAACAAGAACTGCAGATTCTGAAAGAAGTAAAAATATGAAAGAAGTCGCAAATTTACTTGAAAAATTTGATGTTCATTGGAGGCTTAATAAAGTTTACAGAGGACTGCACCAAGAATATATGGAAATAAGAAACTGGATTTTAGGTCGAAAACTCAGGGGAAGAATAGCTGTAGGAAGAGGAAGGGTTATTGAAAAAGAAATCAGAGACGAATTATTATTAATGCATGGAATACGAGTTGCAATTTTTCACGAAATTTTTTTACTCTCCGTTAGAATCCCAAAGTTCAGTGATCAGGCAGGTACGTCGAGAGACGAAGTCATTGCAAAATTAATACGATTTGACGTTTTTAACGCTGTTGAGATTCTCAGGAAAATCTTTCCAGTTGGTCAAGCAAAAACTTCGAATATTGGTTTTTCTGATAAATCAAATTATGTAAGTGAGGGTAACATTAATTATACAAAAGAAGAAAAAAATATTTTCCAAAAATTGGAAGCCCTATATGAATGTGCAAGACGGGTTAGCAATGGAATCAATCACTTTATAGGATCTGTAGGTTAATAAGGGTTATTTCTTTTTTTCAGCTTTATAGTGATCTTCAATTGCACCTATGTCTTTATCCGATAAATTCAGTTTTTCTGATAATAACCTTAGTTCCTCTCTTTCCTCCTTATCAATAACATCGTCTTTCAGCATAAATTTTAATTTGTCTTCATATTTTTTTTGATTCCTTCTTGTGAATTCTGTAAAAGCTGATGCCATGATTCCAGCCGGTAATGCAACTGTTCCAATTCCTAAAATAATACTTATAGACCCAAAAAATTTTCCTAAATTTGTAATAGGGTACACATCCCCGTAACCAACTGTCGTAAGAGTAACTAATGCCCACCACATGGATTGAGGGATACTTCCAAATTTTTCTGGTTGAACGTCTTTTTCAACTAAGTACATTCCACTTGATACGATTATTAAAGCTATAAATAATAAAAAAAATGCTGCAGCAAAGGACCTTCTTTGATCCCATAATACAGAAATCAAACTATTAATTGAACCTGAATATCTTGAAAATTTTAACAACCTTACAATCCTCAACGCTCTTATAAATCTAAGATCAATAGTTGGATAAAATAATGCGACAAGACTTGGAAGTATTGCAACCGCGTCAATTATAGCTCCAAAACTAAAAATATATCTGACTCTTTTTTTATAATCACTCTCTTTTGCATCTTCTTTTGAAACACAAGACCACAACCTGAGTAGATATTCTATAGTAAAAATTAATACAGAAAAATACTCGAAATAATTGAAGTAAATTTCAAATTTTTCATAAATTGAATCAACAGTTTCTAAAATTACTGAAAAAACATTTAAAGTTATCAAGGTAAGAAGAAAAAGATCAGTTATCTTACTTGCTATGTCTTTATCTTGTCCTGGTTCAAGTAATTGCCAACATCTATATTGTATTTGTTTAATATTAATTGGTTGCTCCTGAGAATTATTTTTTAGGACACGTTATTTCTTTTTGGCATGTATTCCCTGGAGAACCGAGGTATATCTCTTTATCTTTTGCTCCTCTTTTCTGAGATTGATAGGTGCAAACAACGTCACCTGGAACTTTTCTTTCACTAATAAGCCTACATTTTGGTTGAATAACAATTCTCTTTCTTCTGTCAAATGTTCCCTCTTCAGGAGCATAGGTCCTGCCCTTTGTTTTTGGTAAAGAGTCGACCATAAAGGGAATTATAAAGCAAAATAATACAAAAAGACTAAGAATTTTCCTCATCAGGCTTTTCCTTGTTCTGAATATTTGTTTTTGTGGATGTTTCTTCTTCAGATCCAGGCATATAAGCAGATCCTTGAATTGACTTTGCAACAAATTTGTTCATTAAAGGATCTGATTTCTTTACATAATCCTCGAGCTCTTCTTGCAAAATTTTTTCTGCCTCTTCCTTACTTTTAGCTTCAATTTCAGCTAGCCCATCAACAATCCAGTGAACTTTATAAATCATCTTCATCCTTGTTAGAATTAAAATATTTATTTTTTGTTAGGATTTCATTGGCTTGAACCTGGATTTCAGTTATTTTTTCCTTTTCAATTAACTCTCCAACTCTATCCCTAATTTTCATAGCTTTATATATTCCTGAACTTACAGATACAGAATACCATAAATATGATTTTTCAAAATCAATTTCTGGAGAAATTTTTTCATACCAATAACCCAATTGAAAGGCTGATATTGGATTGTTATCGTTAACATACCCATTTTCAAGAATTTTAGGGATAGTTTTGGAAATTTTTAAAAATTCATCTTCTTCAATTTTTTCTTCAATTGATTTTATTTTATTTAAACATTTTTTATTTCCGTTTAGTGAACAAAGCCAAGTATACTTAAGTGACTTGCTAAAGTTTTGGGTAGTTCCGATACCCTCAAAATACATATTTGATAAATTAAAAATTGCATCTTTATTTCCTTTTTCGGAAAGATTAAAAAAAACAATAAAAGATTTTTTAAACTCTCCATTTTCATAAAAATTCACCCCACTTTTGTAGTATTCCACATCATTCAAATATTTATTTTCAGGTGTTATTGTGTCTGCGAAAGACAATTCTTTAACGAGAAAAAAGTTTAAAAGAATTAAAAGAAATTGTTTCACCTTCCCGCCATCATTATTAACTGTAAATATAAAACTCTTAATCTAAACTTGGAATTTGGTCTTTGTTCATAAACAACAATTCTTGGTCTATCAGAATTAGGTTTTTGAAATTCTATTGACATATCTTCTGGAAGAAATACACCATTAAATTCCAAAGTTTTTTGAGGATCTTGTTCAAACTCTTCTTTAAATTTAGAATCAATCCAAATCCTTGCCAGAACCCTTCCAAGTATATCTGGAAGAAACTTTCTTACCTCTGATCTATTTTTGAAATGATGAAGTTTATTAGTTATGTCAAGTGTTTTCGTTTTGTCTTGATTAACAGTTATAACTTCGTTTTGTTTAGTTTTGACTGGTAAATTTTGTTGTTTTTTTTTCATAGCTCAGTTTATTATATATCTAAATCATAATTTAAAATAAATCATTAATTTATTAAAATTTTTGAAATATTGTCGTTACATTATTTATGCATAGCACGAAGAACATTATTAAATTCCCAAATTTAATAAACCAAAAGAAAGAAAAAATGGTTAAAATTAGAGATGAAATTGAAAAAATTTTAACCAACTATGCCATTAATGAGAGAGATTTATGGGCTGTTTCACTTGCTGCTGGAAGATTTGCTTCAATCAATCTTGAAAAGTTGGATGGTGAAAAGCAGACAATTAATTTTTTTAAAAATTGTATTGAAACTCAAAAAAAGTTTGAACTAACCAGAAATCCTTCCAACATTCCCTGAAATTTGAGCTCCAGTATCAACGGAAAGCGAATTTGTTTTTAATTTACCGTCAATTACACCACTGTTAGAGACTTCTAGAAGGTCAGCTGTAATATCTCCATCAACCTTTCCCTCTACTTTTAAGTGTTCTGCATTTATGTTTCCATTGAAAAGTGCTGTGGATTCAATAATTACAGATCTAGCAACGATATTCCCTTTAAAATTTCCCGCTATAACAACTTGTCCTTCTTTCGACTCTAATTGTCCTTCCATGAGAAGACTTTTATTAATATAGGTTATATCACTCATCTTTAATCCTCAGCGTGTTTATTATTTTTTAACTTATTTTCATCCCAGTTATGGATGATCTTACAGTTGAGTGCTGCACCTCTATCCATCTGAAGTGATTTATAATTAATTTCTCCAGTAATTACAGAAGAATCTGTAAGCCAAACAGAATCAGCTTTAATTTTACCTTGATAGTTTCCAGAAATTACAACTAACTCAGATATTATTGACCCTTCTAGTGAAGCATATCTTCCAAGTGTTACCTTATCAGATTTAATATCTGCTTCGACTCTTCCATTAATTTCTATAGTTGATGCATTAGATATTTTGCCTTTAAATATCGCTCCTCTTCCTATGATTGATTGATTATCTGCCATTATTAAATACCTTTAGATTTTTTTGATGGTTTTTTTCTTTTTTCTTTCTCTAAACTTTTGTCTTCTATTCTTTTATCTAATCCACGGAAAAGCTGAATCTCTAAATTAGCACCTGGTCTTGCACTTAAACTATTGTAATACATATTACCTTTTATGTTAGCTGCAGATTCTATAGCTAATGATTCAGCAGTAACATCGCCCTCAAATTTACCTCCAATTATACATTCGAAAGCTTTTATATTACCTTTCTGATTTCCTTCAGCAGAAATATGAACATGTTCACATTCTATATTACCTTTAACAATTCCTTTAAGCACTAACTTTCCACTACATTTTATGTTACCGTTAATTTGCATTTCAGTACCAATTACACTAGAGGAAGTCGATGCTTTTTTTGGAGTTTTATCTGAGTTTCTAGAAAACATATTTCTATTTTTGCAATAATTTTGCCAATTAATTTAATTTTTAGAACTTTTACCATTATCATAAAAAAAATTAAAAAAAAAGTTTTATTATTTATATTTTGGCTTACTAAATGCATAAATTTACTTTTAATAAATTTTATTGTAAATTAATGAATTATGAGTGAACCAGTAATTGATATTAGAGACAGGATAGAAAAGATGAGAAATCAGATGACCGTACCTGCCTCTAAAGTTTCTACTTCAGAAACAAAAGTTGAAAGTAAAAAAATTGAATCCGTACCAAGCGACAAAGCCGCAAACATTAATGTAGAAAACTTAGAAAAAAAAATAAGTAAAAACAACTTTGAAATAGCCGATAAAGAAAATATTAAATTTAAGACAAACGAAAAATCAGCGGTCGATTCTGAAGCAAAAAAGCATAAACCAAAAAAAGCTGAAGAACCTGATTTTATTGAAAAAATAGAATTTGAAAAACAAAAGACTTTTGAAACTAAGCAAAATTATAAGACCTATGATAGCTATCAAAATGATAGAGTTGTTGATGATAAAAAACAATCAGTAAAGTTTGATGAAAAACAACCATTTCCTCAGTTTAGTTTAAACGTAAGTAATCCTATTTCTTGGAAACTAATGTTGCTAATTATGTTAATGCAACTGTTAACCAACATGATGTTGGTTGTTGTTTTATACCTAAAATAACTAAATGGAAAATTTATCTAAAAAATTTTCTATGAATGTGCTTAAATTTAACATTCTGAAAAATCTAAAATCAAGTACAAGATTTGGCGAAACTAGTATCTTTTCCAAAAACTTAACTGTATTTTCAAAAAACCTTAGACTCATTCTCAAAGAAAGAAGATTTCTTTATTTTACAAAAAAAGGCCCCATAGAAGTTGTATTCAACATTAAACATTATCTGTCAGCTATTGCAATTTTTCTGGTTTTAATCTTCAAAGTATTTCAACTTTTATTCTTTGGTGTTTCGTCTTTTTTTTCTTATATGATTTACAAAAATACAGTTATAAATGAGCAGAGCTTTACAGAATCCGAAATTAAAACGTTAAAAAGTATTGCAAAAGGTAAAAATATATCGGAGCAAGAAATTAATTCTGAAAAAGCAGAAATAGTAATAAAACAAAAAGATGAATTTAACAACACAAATAATTATCAAAATGAATTACAAGATCAATTAAGAGAAAAATTATTAAATTTAAAAAGTATGATGCGAAATATAAAGCTTAGCCTCCCAAATGACTTGAATTATTCAGATGAAATTAAATTTGAGCAATTTTCTAAAATTGCGAGTCCTGAAATGGTTGCAATAGAACACGCCTTCGAAAACAAGTTTGATTTAACAAAACCATCAAAAGACCAAAAGGAATCATTTTCATATAAGAAACTGCCTGTTATACCGTTTGTTGCACCAAGAACAAAAAAACTGAAAATAATTAATTTTACTAAGAAAATTGATATTGAAATTTTACAACTTTTAAGTGTTTTTGAACAATTAAAACTTCAACCAGATAAACTTGATATTCATAGGATAAACGCCTTGCTTTCTGAAAATATAAATGTAAGTGAAGATAACGAGGATTTGTTGGATCATACTTCGCTAAGGTTTCAAATCTTGCAAGATCTTAAAGATGCAATTATTTATGTGCCTTTAAAACCACCTATGCAATATTACTATGTCTCTAGTCCCTACGGTGTCAGAGTTCATCCTAAAAGCAAAAGAAAACAAATGCATCATGGAATTGATATGGCTGGTACTTGGCAAGAAGAGGTTAGGGCACCTGCTGATGGATATGTTTCTTTTTCAGGAAGAAATGGGTCTTTTGGTAAAACAATCAAAATAATACATAAACATGGTGTGTCAACATTGTATGGACATCTTCATCGATTGAATGTGAAAAAAGGAAAGAATGTTACAGAGGGCGAAGTAATTGGAAAAATGGGATCAACAGGAAGAGCTGTAGGTGCGCATCTTCATTATGAAATAAAAGTCAATGGTAAATCAGTAAATCCATATGATTTTATTTCAGTGGGACGTGATCTGCTAAGCAGTTCAATAATTAAAAAATAAAGTAAAGTTTGGCACTTAAATTGCTGAATAAAATGCATGAGATTATTTTTGGCCGTTTTATTATGCTTTTTAATATTTACATTTCTTGAATCAAAAGAATTAGATAATTGTAACTATTTAACTGAAAAGTACGGAAAAATTTATAATCTTCCCAATAAATTATTAACTTCTATCGCACTTGTAGAATCTGGGATCAAAAAGAACGAATTTAAATCATGGCCATGGACACTAAATGTTTCTGGAAAATCAATGTATTTTGATAATAAATTAGAAACCTTAGAATATTTAAAAAGTAATATAAGATTAAAAAAAAGTATCGACGTCGGTTGCATGCAAATTAATACAAGATACCACTTGAAAAATTTTAAAGATTTGTCTCATTTAGTCGAGCCCGAAGAAAATGTTAAGTATGCTGCAATTTATCTTCGTAAACTTTATAATAAACATAAATCGTGGAACGAAGCGGTTTCAAGATATCATTCATCAATTCCAAAACGAAAGAAAAATTATCTTAAAAAAGTTCATACATATTGGAATGATTTAAGACAACAGAAAATAGTTATTAATAATTATACCAGCCATGATGAAGCAGAAAAAATAAAATTTTTTAGAGAAATACTAAATAAAGAAAATATTTAAGATTTTGGCAAAGTATTTGCAGACATATTGTATGAAAGGAAAAATAATGAATAAATACATAAGATCACGAGAAATTAAAGATAATATTATTAATTCTAATCCAGTTATTAAAATTACTCATTTTGACAATAATAAATGTGTTAAAACTGATGTTTACCCAATTTCACATTTCTTGGATAAAACTTCTAGAGAAATAAAAGCTCTAGTATATTCCTAAGAAAAGGTATTGGCATTTTTCAAAACATATTTTTAAATATATACGAGATTAAATCTTAAATAAAATTAGATAATTTATAAATTCATTAAAATCCAAACTACATATTCATACTTTGAATTTTCATAATTTTTCTTCTAACTGAGGAGGCTGGTATATTGAGTAACTCCCTGTATTTTGCTACTGTTCTTCTAGCTAAATCAATTCCTTCATCTTGGAGTTTTTCTACTAACATTTCGTCACTCAATGGACTGTGTACTGGTTCACTACTAATTAATTTTTTTAGAGATTCTCTTACTGATTCTGCTGAATGAGTTTCACCTTTCTTAGTACTACTTATAGAGGCACTAAAAAATAGTTTCATTTCAAAAACACCTCTTGGTGTTAGCATCAATTTATCTGATGTAACTCTACTGACTGTGCTTTCATGCATATTTATTTTTTTTGCTACATCCTTAAGAACCATTGGTTTAAGATACTTTTTTCCCTTTTCAAAAAATTCCTTTTGTTGGTTAACAATTTCTGAGCTTATTTTCAGTGTTGTTACATTTCTTTGTTGAATTGCTTTGAGTAACCATCTTGCAGAATTTAAAGATTCATTAATAAACTTTTTATCTGATTCTCCACACTGAAGTCTCTCTATTTCTTTCACGTAATCTTCGTTAATATTAATTTTTGGAAGTGTGCTATGATTTAATTCCACAGCCCAGTCAGAATTATTTTTTGTTACAATTACATCTGGATGAAAAATATTGTCATTATCTATAGAATACTTACTCCCAGGTTTTGGGTTTAGAGCTCTTATAAGCCTTATTTCTTCTTTCAGTTTTTCCTCTGTTAATCCTGTAAGTTTTTGGAGACCTTTAATATTTCCACTTCCAAGTAGTTCAATATTATCAATAAGAATCTCTTTTTTTGAATCACAGTTGTTTTCGTTTATAAGTTGAATTTTTAGGCACTCTTTCAAATTTCTAGCAAATACACCATTAGGCTCAAAAGATTGCATTCTTTCTAGAACTTTTTCAATTTTATTTAATTTAAATCCACTAAACTCTTCGATAGTTTCCAATTTTTCTGTAATCCAACCATTTTCATCAATGTAATCAATTAATATTTTTGCAATATTCTTATCTTCATCATCCTCAAATTCAAGATCTGCTTGATTATTCAAAATGGATTTTAAAGAAACTTTGTTGCTAAGTGTTTGTTCAATTACACTTCCAACGTCAACACTTTCCGTTGATGAATGCCTACTGTTAAATTCAAAAGTCGCATCGCAATCCCACCTATTTTCAAAATCATTATTATGGGGTTCATCTGCAATAGATTCGCCATTTTTGAAAGATTCGTCTAATTCATCAGTTTTTTCTATGTCTTGATTTTCTTTATTATCTAGTTCTTCGCTCTCATTTTCCAAAAATGGATTCTCTTCCATCTCTTTATTCACTAAATTTGTTAATTCTAAATTATTTAGCTGAAGCAATTTAATTGCTTGTTGTAACTGAGGAGTCATAACTAAAGATTGACTCTGTTTTAATTTAAGATTCTGTGAAATTTGCATAATTCTTTTCCTTTCGTTATTATTTCACAATTTTTTTGTTAGAAATGCAAAACTTTAATTTGACACTTCAACTAAGTCAGATACTTGACACCCTTGACTTATTAAAAAAACAATTAACAAATTTCTCTTTTATGTTGATATATGCTGGCTAATTTGAGTAAATATTCTATTATTACCCTAATGATAAAAGTTTTACCATTGTTGCTTATTCCAACGCTTTTTTTAGTATTTTTTTTGAATGTTGAAAATCTGACAGTTAAATTAGATAGTAAATTCAAATTTGAACAAATTTCTAAAACTAACGAAAATGAAGGTTTTCAGATTAAAAAAGATGAAGAAAAAACAATTTCAAATGAAAATCTAGATAAAAACAATGAAACAGAATTAGATAATTCTTCAAAAGATTCTGGACCTATATTGTTAAAAGGGAACGAATCTAAATCAAAAACGGATTTAAATGATACCAAGAATAATCAGACAACTAATAAAATTCCAGAAATTAAATCTAAACCCACGGTGATAGTTAGTGATAGTTTTTTAAAAATTCAATTTGGTGCTTTTTCGAAATTAAAGAATGCTGAAATACAAAAACTAAAAATTCTTAAATTAATGTCCCAGAAGTTTCCAGATTTTGAGAAAAACTTTAGAATTTTGGAAGAAAATAATTTGTTCAAACTTATTTATAAAGCTGAGAATTCCTCAAGTGGTGAATTAATATGTAATTATTCAAAATCTATAAGAATTAACTGTTTAATTTTAAAAAGATGAAAAATTGTAGAATATGTTCTTTCATAAGATATTTTTTAGGTTTTGTTCTGTTATTGATTATTATTTCGCTGACTTTTAAAGACAATCTAGGTTATCTTTCGTTTGTAACACCATGGAATGCAGCAATATTAATATTTGGTGTGGGTTGTTGTCTATTTTTATTTAAATTAATTGAGTATTTAAATCAGAAAGATTAACGATCTTTTACAAATCTTACAAATAATTCTTTCTCAGGTACAAACCTTCCATAAGAATGCCCCGTAAAGAAGTTTACTGACCAAAAAAACTTAGGTGACCACCAATTTCTTTGAGAAGTCCAGAAAGGTTCAGCCGGTGTATTAGGAAAAAAAGTTTTATTTATCTTTGCTCCCTCGCATTTTTTACAAATTAAACTTTCAAGCTCTTTTCTAGAGGGCAATCTCCATTCACCTTCAATTTGTTCATTAAGTAAATTATTAGCCTCTTCTGCAGATTTTAAATCCAATTTAACTGCAGTTCCAAGACATTCTTGTTTGTTGTCGCTCCATTGTTGACCTGTTGTACATTTTAACCATTCAAGTTTATTTTTTAAATCTATAACGTAATATCCTTTGTCTATGAAGTTAGATGCAAAGACATTATTACTAAAAAATAATAGGAAAAAACATATAAAAAGTTGCTTTTTAATCATATCTGTATATTACAATAAATATGTAAATTTATAAAAATATTTTCTATTTTGGTATTAAAGTTGCAGAATCCATACCAAAATATTAATTGTATATTAAATGAAAATGGAAAAATAAATGGATTTAGCTACAATAATTGGTTTTCTTGGTACAATTGGCATGATTGCTGGCGCAATGATTTCAGCTGGAGGCTTGGGGTCATACATTGATGTCCCTTCAATTTTAATAGTTTTTGGTGGTTCTTTTTTTGCTGTAATGTATACGGCACCCTTACCAGTTTATCTTGGTTCTTTCGGAGCTTTTGGTAAAGCTTTTAAACCACCTGTAAAAAAAATGGACGAACTTATTGAAAGAATAGTAGAGCTAGCAGGTATTGCAAGAAAAGATGGAATGATGGCATTAGAAGGGCAAGAAACCCCAGATCCATTTTTTGACAACGGTCTTCAAATGCTAGTAGACGGAGCAGATGAATCAAAACTTACCGTACAATTAAAAAAAGAACTAAAGGCAATGCAAGGTCGACATGAAAAAAATATTGGGTGTGCCCAATCTTGGGTAGATATAGCACCTGCAATGGGAATGATTGGAACTTTGGTTGGATTGGTTGCGATGCTTGGTAATATGGCAGATCCTAAAGCAATAGGTCCTGCAATGGCCGTTGCTCTTTTGACTACACTTTACGGGGCTATGATAGCAAATACTATTTTTATGCCGATAGTAATAAAATTAAAAGGCTACTCAGCCTACGAAACAACCTACAGAGAAATGATCATTACAGGTTTACAATTTATTTCCAGAGGAGAGAGTCCAAGAAATATTCAGGATCAACTTGTTGCGAATCTTCCACCTAAAGAAAAGCAAAAACTCCTGGAAGCTGCAGCTGGAGGTTAATGTTTGAATCATGGCTGAGGAAAAAACCGAAAATCAACAGACATCTAATGAAGAAGAGGAGCATGAATGTCCTGAATGCCCTCCAAAAGGAGCACCTGCTTGGATGGCAACTTTTGCCGACATGGCAACACTGTTGATGGCTTTTTTTGTTTTAATCCTATCTTTCGCAGAATTTAACGTCCCAAAATTTAAACAAATAAGTGGAAGTATGAAGAATGCTTTTGGAATACAAAGAGTTATTCCAGTTGTTGAACCACCTAAAGGAACAACAATATTATCTTTAAACTTCAGTCCGAACCCGACTCCAGCAGTTCAAGAAAATTTAAAACAACAAACAACAGAGACTGATCAACCTAAAGTAGAACTTCAAACTAAGAACGAAGATAATACTAAGGATGATGGTGAAACTGAGGACGCGAAAGAACTTGCCAAAAATATTCAGGAAGCTATTGCAAGAGGTGATATAACCGTCGAAGCATTAGGGAGTAAAGTTGTTGTTAACTTTACACCAACAGAAGCTGACGAGAAAGAACTACCGCAACTACTTCAAGAGACTTTAAATGCTGTGGAATCTGTAAAGGCTGCATCAGGAAAATCAGATTCTGAAATTTTAATTGGTGGCTTAGAAAAACAACTCGCTGATCTTGCAACAGCATCTTCTCAAAAAGGTAAAAATGAGGCTGAAGGAGAAGATGGAGAAAGTGTAGGTCAATCTGAACAAAGCCAATCAGCTAAAGAGGAGGCTAAAAAAGCAGAGTTGGCTGAGGACAAATTAAAAATTGCACTTAAACAAGAAATTGGGGAAGGTCTTGTAAATGTTGATAGAGAGGACGACAAAGTGATAATAACTGTTGGGTCTGCTGGTGCGTTCAAGTCAGGATCTGCTGAACTTACCAACAAGGCAAGACAGATAATGTCTAAAATAGCAGAACAAAATAAAAAAGGTAGAAGTGAGATATTAGTTATGGGTCATACGGACAATGTGCCACTTACATTTGGGTCAAATTATAGAGACAATTGGGATCTCGCAGCAGCAAGATCTGCCTCAGTGGTACAACAATTATCAAGAAATGATACTCTCGACCCAAAAAGAATGAAGGCGATTAGTTACGGAGAGACAAGACCAGTAGAGTCAAATGATACCTCTCAGGGAAGAGCCAAAAATAGAAGAATCGAAATTGAGATAAATTATTAAGATGAAAATAGAAAATAGTCCATTTCATATTTCTAAAAATAAGGTTTCCCCTGTAAAAGAAAATAAAGGGCCTAAAAATCAACAACTATTCAATGATAAGAAGGTTAATAAACCCGAAAAAGACGATTTTTCTTTTTGGGATTGGTTTAGAGGGTTGGTCAACCCTTTCCAAAATCTTCCAATTATAAGTGGAATTTATTCAAGCATTAATTCTGATGATAGTAAATCCGATAGAGACTTAATTCAAAATAGTCTTGGTGGTTTTATGTACGGTGGTCCTATTGGCGCGATTGCAGGTTTTGGGAATTGGGTTTTTAATAAAATATTTGACAAAACGCCGTCAGAACTAGCGCTTGATGTTTCAGGAATAAGCAATCTTTGGAAAGACAATAAGAACAAAGAGAGTCAGATTGCAGAAAATAATAAAATAGATGATGACAAAAATTCTTCTGTGGTTTTTTCTAATAAAAATACTTACGGAGAATGGTGGAAAGGCAACCAAAAATCTAGTACTAAAAATTATGTAGCATCTGGCAAAAATAATTTTGAAAAAACTAACCTCCCCAACTTCAAAAATGTAGGTATCGAAAATAAAAATAATGCTATCGAAAGAAATATTAATAAATATTCGACCAAACCAGTTGTTTTGGAAAATAAACAAAATATTACTTTGGCTTTTGATGGAAAGTCTGAGTTAGTAAAAATAAATAATCAAATCTCTGGGTCGATAGATAACAAAAATGAAAATAAAAAGTCCAAAAAAGAAAAATTTGGAGAAATCAATTTTAACTATCCGAATTGGAGTCCCAGATCTTTTGAAGTTGACAAAAATAAAAATGAATTGAAAAGCAAAGACTTAATTAATAAGAAATATATGGATCTTAAAAATGGAAATATTGGAGCAAACTTAAATTTGAAACTTTAATCACTCGTATTCAAGTTCTTCGTTTTTATATTTTTCAAAATATTCGTTACCAAGAATTTCTTTTATCTTCTCAATTGTAAGATCGTTAACTTTAGACGAGTATAACTCGTGCATTTCAGAACATTTTCTAGAAACTGCGTTTGCAACCCCTTGAGATATAAAATCATTTTCAAGTGCTGTTCTTGCTCTTGTGGTTGCCTCTGATTTAGCCTTTGTAAGCCTAGCTAAACCTGAATTTTTTTTTCTATTTAAATCGTCGACAACTTCCATCAGTTGTTTATAGCCTGGTTCTGGTAGGTCAATGTTAATGAATTGCCCATCAACTTCGTAATTAAACTCTACTTCGTCAATTTTTTCAGTTAAAAGGGGAATATGATCTGTATTAAATACTAAGATTTGCACTACATTTTCATTTTCTGTTTTTTTTATATCTCCTACATCAACTAATCTTCTTGGCTTACCCTGAATGTTGATCCGGATACCTTTTAGTGTACTTAAGTTTGCATCTGCTGATTTTATTTCTTGAATTACTTCTGTATAATCTTCAATTGCTGCTTTCATTAAAGTTTCTGCTTGTATTGTATATTTATCTGCAACCATAAGATGATTTTATACTATTACGGTTTGATTTTCATCAACAATGTTTTGTTTATTACTGTTATTTTTATTAACATTGTCTTCTTTTTTATCTTTTTCAACCTCTTCAACAAGTGGTTTTGGTAGTTTTGAAAACTTAAATTTTGACTTTGGGTCTAACTTTCTAATGGTTTTTTGAGCCTCATCAATTGATTTAGACAAAATTTTTATACAAAAGACTTTTCCTTCCAGCATTGAAAAACTGTAAAGAAGATTTAATTGGGCTTTGTAACAGTAAATTGAAGTAAGTAACCATCCAAGAAAAAAAATATAAATATTGACTGATATTGATATTGCCATAATTGCTGTAAACAGAAGTAAAACCCACCATTTTTGCGAATAAGCTAACCAGAATGGAGGGAAAATACCTGCTGAAAGTGAGTTTGCATTTTCGATCACCTCATAGTTTCTGTAAACGTCTCTCATCCCAATAAATTCCTTTAGTTCATCAAGATCATTTATTTTATGCGTTAAGTAATCAGATTTTATTTTACTGGTTTCCTCAGCTGTAGTCGTAATAAATTTGCAACCTAAACTATTTTCTACTAATAAATTAAAAAATGTATCGTCTCTCAGAACTGTGAGCATAGATTTTTGACTATTTTTTTTTAACTCCTTTAAATCAGCGGTAAACTGTTTTTCACCAAAAGTATAGATTTGGTTATCTAGTGCAACGATTATATCATCAGGCTTCAAAAAGTTGTTTGCAGCGTGACTTCCACTATTTATTTTATTAATTTTTAAGAGAAAGTTTCCTTCTTGCTTTTCAGACATTGTTTTGTTACGGGAAAGTTATACTTTCTTTTTGATCAGTTATTTCTTTAACTAATTGCTTGTTTTGGCTGGAAATCGCTTCAAGTGCCGCATTCAATGATGATGTGCTATTAGAAAGTTCTTTAAGAAGTTTTACGTTCTGGTTCTTTTTATTATCTTTCAATAGTTTTCCAATCTCTTTGTTAACACTTGCAGATGTAACAACTCCTGACTCTTGAATTGACTTATTCAGCTTATCAGCTTCATTTTTAATTGATTTAGAAAGCCCTGATGATAAATTTGTAATTTCTTTTGATAAATTAACCATTAGTTTTTTATCATTCGAATTAATTGCACTTGAAAGCTCTTCAATTTTAACTTTCATCTCTTCACTGGCATTTAATAAATCAGTATGTCTAGCTAAACTTTGATTCATGTTATCTACTGCTTTATTAACATTTTCGACATTTTCAGCAAAAACAACCAAAGCTTCTCTACTAGTGCTTGTCATGTCTTCTAGTTCAGAAAGTGACTTAAAATATAGAAGTCCAGTTAAAAGAATTGCTACAATAGCAGTGGCAATTGAACTTGAAAAAATGATTGTTGTATATTTGTGAATTTCTTTCATTTTTTGCTCCGTCTTTAAGTATTCGTTTTTAATTCTTTTGTATTCTGAAGTCACATCGGTGGCTGCGTCAGCAGCATCCAAAGCTATTTTAATGCTTTCCTGCATTGCATTAAGTTGTTGAGTCATGCAATTCTTCCTTTATTTAGTATTTTAACACTTTTTTGTTTTTTTTGAAATAGTGCACAATCTGTGCCAGAAACTTTCTTTATTTCTAAATATGGGTTATTTTTTGAAATTATACCAAATGCTTTACAACCATATGGAAAGTTTTTCTTATAGGTCACATAAAAATGCGAGCAGTTATTACAGTTATTTTGATTCATTTTTCATTAGATCTCTTATTTTATAATATAGTTTTGCAATTTGGAATCTCAACGCACCACAAAAAGAAGTTAAAGCACAAAACCAAAGAAATAAAGCAAGAAGAAAATTTTTCTCTTCGAATACTTCAATGGCTTTGAAGTGACATATTAATGAGCTATAAAAAAAAGCAAGAGTAACAATTAGTTGTGAAATGTTTCTATTGATCATTTTTTCTTCCGAACTCGTCAAAAATCATATCTTCAGGTATCTCTATCTCTGGTTTCTCAATTTCTTCTCCATTATCTATTTTATAAATATATGCTAAGGCAATAGCAACAGCATTATAGAGTTTACTCATGATTTCATCACCAATTTCGGATGTATAGTATATTGCTCTTGCCAGTTTAGGACTTTGCATGGTACCAATTTTAAGTTCTTTTCCTTTCTTAATTATGGATTCAGCAATTTTACCCCTTCCTTTGGATATAATTATAGGAGCTTTTGCGTCCCCAACTTCATATTTAAGAGCTACAGCAAAGTGTGTTGGGTTTGTAATTATTGCAGTAGCTTCTTCAAGGTTATCAACAGACGACGCTTCTTTTCTACTTTTTGTTGCAGCTTCGGCTTGAAGTTTTCTTATTTTTTGTTTGACTTCAGGTTGTCCGTCAGTCTCTTTGTATTCGTCTTTGAGGTCTTGATGAGACATTCTAAGTTGCTTAATATAATCATACTTTTGGTAAACTACATCTATAAAAGCTATAAATGCGAGAACGACAAGGAGATAAGCAATTATTTCTGGAAAAAAAGAAAAAAGTCTATTTACTGCGGAAAAAATATTAGCGGTTGTTAAATTGACTAAATCAGATAAATTATTTTCAATCAAAAAGAAAGCTACTAGACCAAGAAGACTGACTTTTAATATAGCCTTTACTAATTCTACTAATCCCTTAAGTGAAAATATTCTTTTTAATCCTTTAATTGGATTCATTTTCTCAAACTTCCAGTAAATTGATTTTATGGAGAAGTTTATTCCACCAATTAAAAACTGCGTTAGTACACTTACTACCAATAGTGGTATTGAAAAAATTAAAAATACTTGAATGAAAAATTTTACAACTACAGCAACAGATTCAAGTGGAGACTTTCCAGAGGCTAATTCTGGACCAAAGGAAAATAGAGATTTACAAATTTTTAAAAAATCGTCTAAAAGCATTGGTGCAAGATAAAATAGTAATACTCCCATGAACATTGAACTGAAAACAAAAGCTTCTTTGGAAGACAGAACTTTCCCATCCTCTTTTGCTTTTTCAAGCCTTCGGGCTGTAGGTTCCTGGGTTTTTTCTTGACTTTCGTCTTTATCTTCCGCCATTAAATTATATCCTTTTTAATTAATGAGTATATTTTCTATCGATTCTAAAGAACTTTTCGTAAGCTCTGCAAATGCATTTCCCATAGATTGAGAAGCTAAATACATTATGAAGAAAGCTAGGATCATAGTTACAGGGAATGCAAACGAAAACATATTTAATTGAGGAGCTGCTCTTGTTATAATTCCTATTGCAATGTTTGTTAGTAAAAGTGCTCCAACAACTGGAAGCATTATTAATCCTCCTGTATAAAACATAGCACCAGCAGCTTCTATGCCCAAACCGACAAGACCAAATGGTGGTATTCCATCATTAATATTAAAAATTTCAAAGCTTTTAAATAAAAATTCAATTGCGATTAAATGTCCATTTAACGATAAAAAAATAGTAATTAAGAATAAGTCTAATATTAGACTAATTACTGGTGTTTGTCCGCCTGTATCTGGATCAACCATTTGGGAAAAACCTAACCCAGTAGTAGCTGCTATTTTCTCTCCAGCCAAACTTGCTGCTGCAAACCATATTGTTAGTGTTAAACCCAGTGATAATCCAATCAAAGCTTCTACTATTACAACAATAACAAGGTTATCAAGAATTTGTTCTGACACTTGAATATCAGAGAGATACCCATAATAAAAAAATGAAATCACTAGAGAAAAAATTATTTTTACATTCAAAGGAATAACTCTTGAACCAAAAAAAGGGCTTGATATGAAAAATGCTGATAATCTTATCGAACATAAAAAGAATTTAAATAAGTACTCAATAAGAGAGTTTAATTCGAGTCCTGGTAAGGCATCCATAGGACTGTAAAAAGGTAATGGAATAAACATTAATTTATTCCTGAAATTGTATCAAAAATAAATTGAAAATAATCAGTTAAACTCACTAAAAGAAAATTAGCTAAAAAGCCTATTGCAAAGATAACTATGACAATTTTTGGAACAAAACTAAGTGTCATTTCCTGGATTGATGTGGCTGCTTGTATAATTCCAATAATCAAGCCAATAGCAAGAGCTGCACCTAGAAATGGGCCACTAGAAATCAAAACTTGGTAAAAAGCTAATCTTATCATTTCAACATTTTGATCAAATCCCATTATCTATTACTCCTATAACACTAAATTCACGAGAACGTTCCAACAAGAGATCCCACAGTCATTGACCAACCATCAACCAAAACAAAAAGGAGTAGTTTAAAGGGTAGGGCAATTAACATTGGAGATAACATCATCATACCAAGTGACATCAAAACAGAAGCTACGACCATATCAATTACCAAAAAAGGTAAAAAAAGTAAAAAACCAATCTGAAATGCAGTTTTTAATTCACTCGTAATATATGCTGGCAAAACAATGTAAAAAGGGATTTGAGAACTATTTTCAAACTTTCCCTCATTTGCCATTTCTGCAAACATCAATAAATCATTCTTTCGTGTATTTTTAACCATGAATTTTTTTAACTCACCGCCGCCACTTTCAACTGCCTCAGATAAATTCATTTCTCCATTATTATAGGGTTCGGAGACATCAGAGTAAATTTTATTAAATGTAGGAGCCATTACAAAAAAAGTAAGGAATAGGGAGATAGCGACTAAAATTTGGTTGGGCGGTGTTTGCTGTGTCCCAAGAGCTTGTCTTAAAATTGACATAACAATAATAATTCTTGTAAAAGCAGTCATTCCTAAAACGAGTGAAGGCAGAATTGTTAAAGCTGTCATCAACGCTAAAATTTTTAGAGAAACAGAATATGTTTTTGTGCCATTTTCTGACTCAGTAATAGTTAATGCTTCTAATCCTTCGGGAGCCATTTGAGAAAACCCAAAAAATGGAAAAAGAATAATAATTAAAAACAAAAAATTAATTTTTTTCATTTTTTAGCCTATTTTCAAATACTTTCTCAAGATTGTTACCTTTGAGACTGTTGTTTTTTATTTCTGTCAATAAAGAACCAGAATTTTTCCCAGAAATAAAAAGATAATCTTTATTATCTAAATTTAAGATTAAAGCTCTGTCACCCTGTCCCAGTAGGGTAACTTCAGATACTTTCATTCTTTTCCTTGAATTAATGGTTCTTGAGATTAAGTGTTTGTTTTTCTTAATATAATACAAGCCTACAAAAAGCAGAGCTAAAAATCCTAACACTAGTAAATAGTTTGATAAACTTGGACCTACATATTCTGGCATTTTTCCCCTCTTGTTTGGTTTATACAAGAGAGATGCAAAAACCTTGCCGAAACAACAGTAGTCACTTTAAATAGCTGATTTAATTGATAAATTATTCATTAAAAAAAAGATGTCAATTTGCTGACAACTATAAGTTTTCGATTAGTTCCTCTGGGGTAGCAACTTCAGTAAACCTTATACCAAATTTTTCACCAACCATAACAACTTCGCCTTTGGCAATTTTTGTCCCATTTGCTAAAATATCTAAGGCGTCTCCAGCTAATCTGTCAAGCTCAACAACAGATCCTTCATTTAATCGTAGCAAATCTTTGATTTTAATTTCAGTATTTCCAACTTCAACAGTAAGTTTTACTTCGATGTTTTCCAAAAGTCTTAAATTACTTACTGCTGTGGTATTTTTATCTGAAGTCTTTGAGGATTCTGCTTCAGATTTATTAGCTTGATTTTCAGCTGAGGCTTCAGGTGCCTTAGTTTCTTCTTGAGTTTGTTCGGTCTGATTTTTATCTTTTTCTGCTATTTCTGCATTCATAATTTTTCTCCTTAATTATTTCGTGTAGCAAGCTTTACTGAAGCATTGCCGTTTAGTTCTCCCATTTCAGCCTTAAAGTATTTTTGATTCTCAACATAAAAATCCACCGTATCCTCTAAATTTACGTTTAATGTATCTCCTGCCTTCATTCTAAGCAATTTAGACATGGAGACAACCGGTTCGCTTAGATTACTTTTAACTAATAAGGGAATTTCTAATATTGCTTTTTCTAACTTATCTCGCCACGTCATGTTAGATTCGACCACATCAGATTGTACTCTAGATCTCAGTAAAGATGAAACTGGTTTAAGTGTTTGAAGTGGATACACCACATCAAAAGACATTGAGTCAATATTAGGTAATTGCATTACAAATGAACATACTATAACTAAATCTGTAGATTCTACAAAAGCAGCAAACTGAGGATTTTGCTCTCTACTTTGAAATTTGATTGAAATAGGCGTTAAATCTTTCCAACACTGTTCAAGAACCTTGGAGATTCCATTATTTATAACTTCGATTATTTTTTCTTCGGTTGCAGTAAATTCGGTTCTTTCAGTATCATTAACCTCCAATTTTCCTCCATATCTGCTACTAGTACAAAGACTAACAAAAGATGGTGGCAGTACAGTCAGCATGGAACCTCTTAACTCGTCTATTCTACTGTTTGTTAAACTCATAAATGCATCTAAACCAGAACTGTACTCCTCGAAAGATTTTACTTCTGGGGGAAACGAACTTATTCTCGGTTGAACTCTAAGCAAAGGGAGAAATACACCACGCACTGTTCTTGCGAATCTCTCGTTTATCAGTCTTAAAGCGTAATAATCTCCTAAGAGTGAAAGATCATCTGAGCCGAAATTAAATTTTTTATATTCAATCTCAGTCCCATCTTTGACTGTAGTTGATGCACTTAAATCTCCCGATTTTAGTCCATCCATTAATGCGTTGACTTCTTCGGTAGATAATTTCCTTGATGGTTCAGACATAACTTTTATTTCCTATTGTACTACAAATGAGGTAAAATGTACATTCTCGATTCCACCAAACCCTTCAACTTTTACAAGAACCTCATTAATTCCATCTCTCAATGATTCAGCTAAATTATTTTTACCCTCTTTACCGGCAATATCTTCAGAAGAAAATTCGGACATGATAGTTAATATTTCTGATCTCAGAGCAAGCTGATGACTCTCCACATTTACCATTACTTGTTCGTCATATTGAGTTGAAACTCCAACTGAGAGTTGTAGAAACTTTTTTGATCCCTTTAAGTTGGCTGTAAAATTGCCAGGAAATTCATAATACGTTGTTGTAAAGATTTCTTCGTCAGGTGTAATCTTTGGAATCTTCTTTGGGCCTGCAGGACAATTACCTTCTTCATCTTTTTCTTCTTCAGCGCATTCAGCTGCAGCCTCATCAATATTTTCTTCATCTTCATTTTTTGATGGTTCAGGATTGTCTTTTTTTTCAATAATCTGAGATATTTCAGTTGATGGGTCTGTCTCCTCTCCACCGCCTACAAAAATTCCAACTCCAATACCTGTTCCTAGAAGAACTATGCCACCTACAATCATCAAAATTAATTTTAAGGGTGACTTCTTTTCATTTTCTTGATTATTCTCTTCTGCCATTATTTTCTCCTTAATATTTTAAATTAATTAGGCATTCACATCAATATTATGATTACTAAATTTTTGATTTTTATTTTCAACATTTTTTTTATTCTTTTTGGAAATTTCATTGTTTACCAAAAAATTTTCTCTTTCATTTTTTTGGTTAAAATAATTACTATTGTTATTTTCATTATTCATATTAGCTGAGAAACTTTTGCTTTCTTTATCAATTGATTCTAAAAGTTTTGGAATATTGTCATTAAGGAGGCTCACAACATCCTGATTCTCTGAACCAATATTAATGGCTGTGACACTATTTTTTACAGAAACCTGGAGGTTTAATTTGCCTAAATTTTTGGGTTTAACCTGAATTTCTAATTTGTTTACACCATTATTAATTGCATTTTTTACAATTCTAGAGAATTTTTCGCCCCAGCTACTCTCTAATAAATCTAAAAAGATTTGTCCTTTATTTTGCATCTGATTGTCTTTAGTTTCCAAAGTTTTTGAAAAATCTTTATTGCTGATTTCTCTTTTCTGACCTATTTGATTTTCTGCTGATTTTTTTATAATTTGAGAAAAATTAGTGTTTTTTCTATTCTCGATTTTGACTTGTTTTGTAACAAGGTCGTTGTTTTCAATTGTATCTTTTGCAGAAACTTTAAATTGTTTATTCTTTTTGTTTATTTTCTTGTTAATAATTGCAGTTTCAAAGTTTGAATTCTTGGCTTTGTAATTAAATTCATTTTGCTGCTTTAATACTTTACTATCAATTTGACTTTTATTTTCAGTATAATATTTTGGATTTTTTTCATTTTTGTTAATTCTTTTTGAAGATGAAGGACCTTTAATTATATTTATAACAATTTTTTTTGAATTTTCATTTTTAAACGCTAAATCAGATTCATTAGGATCCAATTTATTCTCTATAGCTATTTTTTTTTCCTCTGTTATAAAATTTTTATTTAATAATGGTTTTGGATTTTGATTTAAACTGTTTGGATTAGAATTTTTTGTTTGATTCAAAGGTTCGACAATACCAATTTCTTTATAAAACACCTCTATAAGTGATTTTGCAGTCTCGTATTCAGAATCTGTGACCTCTAATTTATTTCTCTGCTCGGAAGTTACTTTTAACAAACTCTTTTCAGAGATATTTTTATTTACATCCAAAAATCCTTCGGTATCAGTTTTTTGTAAGACCACATCTTTCAGCAAGTTTTTATTTTCAGGATCTAAACTATTTGTATTTATTAGTGCAAAGAGTTCAGCAAATAACTCATTTGTTTTTTCAGAATGTAAAGTTGAGTTTACGAAATTTATGTTTTTGCTAGTATCATTTTTTATTGCAACCATAACTGCCCCTTGTTAAAGCAATTCTGCAATTATAATGCCACTATTAAAGAGAAACTGAATTTTTAGGTTTGAAATAATTTTCTTTTTTTAATTCTTTTACTTTATCTTCTTGAATTTTAATAAATTTCTTTTTTTCATTTATTTTTTCTTTTTGTTTTTCAATTTTTACTATTTCTTTTAGATTATGACTAATTTCGTCTAAAACATGATTTTCCCTATTTTTTGAAACCTCAAGTTTATTTATTAAATTGCTGGTAAAAGAAGCTCTAAATTTTAAATCTGAACCTGAAAGTTCACCAGATTCCTCTACGGCGCTTTGATTTAACATTTCATTCAACGTTTCTTTTACAAAATCTAACCTTTTTTTTTCATCATTTAGTGTAGATAAATTGTTAAGTAGTTTATTTTTCTTTAATTTTTTGAGAGTTAAAAAAATATCATATTTATTTTTTTTCATGTCATCAGTTAATCTTTTTCAAGCTTGTTATGCTGTCTTCAAAACTCGATTTTTTTTTAAAGTGTTGTTTTATATGACTGCAAATTTTATTCCAATTATTTAATGCACTATCAATTTCAGGGTTTTGCCCTTGGGCATATCCCCCCATAAGAATTAGATCTTTGTTTTCTTGGTATATGGAGTATAATTTTTTTACTAAATCAGAATGATTTTGATGTTCCTCGGTAACAATAGAATTCATTACTCTACTTAATGATTGATTCAAATCAATTGCAGGAAAAATTCCAAGTTGTGCAAGTTCTCTAGATAATACAATATGTCCATCTAATATTGCCCTGGCAGTGTCTACTACAGGATCGTTCGTATCATCAGAATCTGCCAGTATTGTATAGAAACTTGTTATAGTTCCTTCATTTGTTGAACCGGCTCCAGTTCTTTCGATTAGATTTGGAATCATTGAAATTACAGATGTTGGGTATCCTTTTGAAGTAGGTTGTTCACCAAGTGCCAACCCCACCTCTCGTTTAGCATGTGCTATTCTGGTAAGAGAGTCCATAATAAGCAAAACGTTTTTTCCTTTAGACCTAAAATATTCTGCAATTGAAGTTGCTCTTTCTGCTCCTTTAATTCTTAATAATGGCGATTTGTCTGCTGGCACGGCTACAGTGACAGTTCTTTTTCTTGATTCGTCATTCAATATTTCTGATACAAAATTTCCTAACTCTCTTCCTCTTTCTCCGATGAGTGCTACAACAACAACATCAGCGTCAGTAAACTTAGTCATCATTCCAAGTAAAATAGATTTTCCAACTCCAGAACCTGCAATGATTCCAAGCCTTTGCCCCCTTCCTACAGTAAAAAGTGAATTGATCGCTCTAATACCAACATCTAGCACTTCATTTATTGGTTTTTTTGACATTGGGTTATCGGGTTTTCCATTAATTGGCCATGTTTCTGAAGAATCATTTATTTTTGCCCCTCCATCTATTGGATTCCCAAAAGCATCTAAAACCCTTCCAAGTAAATGAGAACCCACAATTACATCATTTGATGAATTTAAGACTCTTATTTCAGACCCCAAAATTATGTTTGCATTATTTTCATGAACGGCAATAATATTTTTATTTTCTTTGAAACCAATGATTTCTCCCGTGACTATAGATTTGTCATTACATTCTATTTCACATGTTGTCCCGATTGGTGCGGGAAATGCTTCACATTCGACAACTTTACCGTCATATTTTGATGTTTTACTCTTATAGATCCTGTTTTGAGATATAGTATGTGAATCTACAGTCTGAAGTATTTTTTTTGCTATAACCATTTACATTTAATTCTAAATAGAAGTTTATTTTTGAGAACTTAATTTGGCATCTTCAAGATCTTTCTCAATTTCATCAGGTATTGAAAATTTAATTTTTTTAGAAACAATATCACTCATCTCTATTGATCCTGATTTTATTCTCATATCACCTCGTTCAAGTTTTGCATCTTGATTGATTTCAAATGACAAACTTAAATTATTTTTACTGTTGTAAACCTTTATAGCTTCAAAATCTTTTGGATTTAAAAAAACTACAATATTTTCAATTGAGTTTTCAATTGAATTAACAACTTGCTTAATTTTTTCTTGAAAGAATTTATTGTTATTATCTATCTCGTAACCTAAAACTTCTTTTGATAAATTTGAAAGTAAATTAGTTATTGATTTGTTTAATTCATTAACAAATTCTGGTGTCATTTTAAAAATATTATCAGTTGTATTTTTAAGAGTCACAGCAAGTGACTTTTCTCCTTTTTGAAGCTCTTCGGTAGTTTTTTTTACTCCAAGTTTATAACCATTATTGTAATATTGTTTTGCCATATCATTGGCTAATTTTTGTGCTTCTTTTTCTGTATATATTTTTTCATTGTCTGGTTTTTTTTCATCGATAACATCACTTGTTGGTTCCTTGTCTTTACTTTCAGAAACCTCATTTAAATCTTTTGTTACTTCTTCTTTTTTTTCAGATGTTATTTCTTGATTTTTTTGTGCAAGGGATAACGGAGTAACTTTTTTAAACAAATTTGTGATGTTAGAAGTGATATCTGACTCTTTTACGAAGTCTTTGTTACTTTTATTTAATAAACTAACAATTTCTTCAGTGCTTAGTGCTCCAGAAATTTTTTCATCACTTTTTTCCTGAGCTTCGGTTTTGTCTGTGAGTGGCATCATACGAAGTCATCTCCACCTCTTCCAGCAAGTACAATTGTTCCTTCGTCTGACATAGTTCTTGCTACATTGATGATGGCCTTCTGAGCCTCTTGAACTTCTGTAAGTCTCAATGGGCCAAGTACCTCCATTTCATCTCTGATGTTTGCCGAAGCTCTTTGAGACATGCACGAGAAAATCTTATCTTTCAATTCATCTTCTGTTCCTTTAAGCGCAATTATAAGAATTTCTTGATCAACATTTCTTAATAAAGTTTGCATGCTTCTATCATCCATTAAAATTAATGTATCAAAGGTAAACATACTTTCCTGAATTTCTTTAGCTAAATTTCTGTCCTTTTCACCTAACGTTTTCATGATTCTTTGTTCCATATTCTGCTTTGTAAAATTCATTATTGATGCAGCATCTTTTATTCCTCCGACTGATGAGGCTCGCAATGAAGTGTTTGTTTTAAATTTAAGTTGCATAACTCTTTCCAATTCTGCCAAAGCGTCTGGTTGAACTGTTTCTAGAGTTGCAATACGATGAATAATATCAGATTGAGTTTCTTCGGGTAGCAAAGTTAAAACATCTGCTGCAACACCAGGCTCTAAATACGAAATTATCAATGCCATTATTTGAGGATGTTCATCAGAAATTAACTCTGCAACTGATCTGGCATCCATCCAATCTAAAATTTCTATTGGCTTGTCACTTTCAGTAGGAGTAATTCTTCCAAGAACAGACTGAGCTTTATTTTCACCTAAAGCTTTTGTCATTACATTTCTAATGTAGTTTGTAGAACCCATACCCAAGTCAGTTTGTGTTTTTATTATGGCTAAAAATTCGTCTAAAACTCTATTCACAGTTTCTTGATCTAAACCTTGAACATTGTACATCTCTTTACCGAGTTGCTGCACTTCTTTTGGACCCAAATTTTTTAAAATTTCTGAAGCCTCTTCCTCGCCTAAAAGCATCATCAAAATAGCACATTTTTGAGTACTTGTTAATTGTTCATATTGCGACTTTTCTTCTTCTTCTTTATTTTCTTCCTTTGCTTTTTCAGCCATTTGAGTACTCCTTATTAATTTATATTATACATCTTTTTTCATAAGTTGTCTGAATACATTTGAAACTTTTCCAGCTTCATCTCCCACTATCATCCTGATAACAGCAACTTTATCGTCGTAAGTATTGGCCGTATCGAGCATATCTGCTGAAATAGTTGATTTTTTTGGTTTAAGTTTAGCTTTTATGTCTTCAAGAGATTCGCCTTCTTGAACTTGAACTTCATCTTCTGCTTCTTCTGCCTCAAGATCAGCTTCAGAAGTACCACCTGGACCTGCAGCTGTTCCAGCTGAAGGAACTAAAATTCTATTTAACAATGGCTTTAATGCACCGAATGTTACGATTGCAAGAATTAGAACAGTCGATAACTGACCAACCATATTTTGAAACCATGATTGTTCATACCATTTAGTTGTTATAACATCCATTTCTTGGATAAAATCTCCACTTGTTACAACAATTGTGTCTTCTCTATCCTCATTGAAACCAACTGCTTCTTTAACAAGAGAAGTAATTTTTTCTCTATCTTCTTCACTTATTGGCTCAGAGACAACTGTGCCTTCTGGAGTTTCAATCATTTTGTTTTTAACTAAAACAGCCGTCTTAACTTTCTTAATTTTTCCGATTTGACCAACAGTTGTACTAAGTTTTTTACTAACCTCATAGTTTTTAACATTACTGGATGATCTTTGCTTGAATTCTGCTGGTTCCCCAGTTTCAGGAGCTGCAACCTGTAAATCAGCAGCTAGAGGTGCTTGGTTAGCTACAGCACCAGGAATACCTCTTGCCGGTCTATCAGTGGATTCGTCTTGACTATTTTGTTCACTTCTAGTCGAAATGCTCTCTGGATCAAAAATTTCTTCTGTTGTTTGATTGCTTGTAAAATCCATTTCAACATTTACTTGTGCCGTTAAATTACCTGCACCAACGATTGGAGAAACTAATGATAAAATTCTTTCTCTGTATATTGATTCAATTTTTACTCTATGAGCTAACTGTTTTTCTGTCATTGCTAAATTTGGGTCATCTTCTGGTTTCGACAATAACGAACCATATTGATCCACAACTGTTACGTTATCGGAAGTCATATTAGGAATTGATGATGATACTATATGAACAATTGATCTAATTTGCTCTAATCCTAAAGCTCTTCCATCAGCTAGTTTCACAAATACAGATGCAGTGGGAGGAGAGGAGTCTCTGACAAAAACAGATTTTTCAGGAATTGCTAGATGTACTCTTGCTCCAATAATATTAGCTATTTCATTTATCGATCTGGCAAGCTCTATTTCTTGCGTCTGTTTCATTTTCATAAATTCAACTGACCTACTTGTTCCCATTGGGATTTTTTCAAGAATATCATAACCTTGAGGAACTGAACTCGGCAAACCTTCTGCGGCAAGTTTCATCTTTGCTTCATAATATTCAGGCGACGGAACTAAAATTTCACCTGTAGTTCTGTCGATTGAAACATCAATTCCATTAGATCTTAAAACATCAATTACTCTGGATTTTTCATGTTCAGGTAAAGTTGCAAATAAAGTTGTTCTTGGGGGTTCTCTGAAAGATATAAAAAAAACTAAACCAAGAAAAATAACAAATAAAGTTATCATAACTGGAATAGATCTTTGAACAGCAGGTTCATTAGAAAATTTTTTAATTTTTTCTATGGAGTTAGTTATGTTTGACAACATTCCTTGATTTGATATTGAATTTTTTGTTATTTCAGTAGTTTGAATCTCTTCAGCCATAATTTTTTCCTTTTAATTTAAACAGGCATATTCATAATGTCTTTGTATGCACTCAGGACTTTATTTCTTACGTTCAAAGTCATTTGAAAACCCAGACTTGATAATTGTTGTTGAATCATAACCTTGGTAAGATCGTTTTCTAATCCAAGTTCAAAGTTTTTTGTTAACTCAGCACTTTGTTTTTGAGTATCAGAAACTTCTTGAATAGCTGATTTAATACTATCCAAAAAACCACCATCTTGTGGTTCCATAATTTTTGGAGACAGATTTGCAATATCCTCTTGAACTTTTTTTATTTCATTTTGATTGTTTGGTGTAATAACTGTTGGTTTTAAATTAGTAAGGTTTGGTTTCATTATTTCTCCTTCAAAATTAAGCTTGCATCAATTTTTTTTCTGACAAATTTTCTTGAATGTTATTATAAAAATTACTTTCTTTCGAAACATCTATCATTATGTCTTTATCTTCAATTATATTTCTTTCAGAGAGAACTATAGCTCTTTGCAGAACATTTTCCAACTCTCTAACATTTCCGGGCCAACTATACTCTCTTAATATTTTTTGAGCATCTTTGTTGATGTAAGGTAGGGCGCTTTTTTCTGTGTGTCTATTCAATAAAGCTATACTAATTGGCAAAATATCATCAGGTCTTTCAGATAAATTATGTGTTTCTATTGGGAACACATTAAGTCTGTAATATAAATCCTCTCTGAATTTTTTATCTTTTACTTCGTTTAACATATCTCTATTAGTTGTTGCAATTACTCGAACATTAACATCAATATCTCGTTGTCCGCCAATCGGTGTAACTTTTTTTTCTTGGAGAACTCTAAGAAGCTTAGCTTGAAGGGACAAAGGCATTTCAGATACTTCATCAAGAAGTAATGTTCCATTATCAGCAGCTCGAAAAATTCCTTTATTCGCAGAGGAAGCTCCTGTAAAAGCTCCTTTTTCATGTCCAAATAACATTGCTTCAAGCATATTTTCTGGTATCGCAGCACAATTTATTGCAATAAAAGGTTTTTCATGTCTATCCGACTTTTTATGAATAAGATTGGAAATAACTTCTTTTCCAGTTCCAGTCGGTCCATGAATAAACACTGTAACATCTGTTTTTGAAACCTTTTCAACCATATTAATTAAAGAAAGTGTTTTCTTATCTGAGAAACTATACTTTTCCTTAGATATAATCTGAAAAATAATTTCTTTTATAACCTCATCCATAATCTGGAAAGAAATTTGAATATAAGCTCCGCCCATTTCTTTTTTTAAGTCATAACTACTATCATTTTCTGAATCCAAAACTATTAATTTTGTAGAACCTATATTTCTAGCAATTTTAAGAATGTTTGATTGACCACCTTGTTGGTTTTCGAATTTTTTATCGATAATCAATGTGGATTGAGAACTTTTAATTTCACTGATCTCATCAGAATCAATTAATTTGATTTCCTTTCCTTTTTTACTAAAAAAATCATTTATATCATTGTGTACTTCAAAACAATCTTTAATAATAAATATTTCCTTCATACTTAAATCCTTTATTTTCGTTTTCAATCTAAAAGCAAAAATATTGCCAAATAAGAAAACGAATTTTTACAAAATTAATTTTAAATAGTAATATCAACTACTTAGAAATTTTTTTTTTTTTTAATTTTTTTTAAAATTTGCTTATTGTCAGTTTTCTGACATTATTTTATTTATAAATAAGTTAATTTATTATGTCTGAGATCATCAAAGGAAAATGTGAGGCAACTTTACAATTAAAAAAACTTGTAGAGATGGTTGCAAAATCAAATTCAACAGTTTTACTTAGAGGTGAGACTGGGTGTGGTAAAGATGTGGTTGCCAGAGCTATTCATGAATCATCAAAAAGAAACGGTGAATTAATTAATGTTAATTGTGCAGCAATACCGTCTGAGCTTTTAGAATCTGAATTATTTGGTCACGAAAAAGGAGCATTTACTGGTGCAGATTCAAAAAGAGAAGGAAGATTCGAGGCTTCCAATAATGGCACCTTGTTTCTAGATGAAATAGGTGACATGCCTATGGCACTTCAGGCTAAATTACTCAGAGCGATTGAAACTAGAAAAATTCAACGAGTTGGAGGAAGAAAAGAGATTGATCTTAATTTAAGGCTTATTTGTGCTACTCACCAAGACATTGAAAAAAAAATTGATGAGGGTAATTTTAGGGCTGATCTATTTTTTCGGATCAACGTATTTCCAATTGAAATTCCATCACTCGCAGAGAGAAAGGAGGATATTCCAATTCTTGTTAATCATATCTTAGAGGATTTAAAATACAGTGGATCTATTATTCCTCAAATTGATAATTCGGGAATAAAAGCGCTTCAAGAATATTTATGGCCAGGTAATGTAAGAGAATTAAAAAATGTTATTGAGAGGGCAGCAATAATCTTCCCAGAAAAAAGTATTAATGGCAAAAACATTAAAGAAAATTTGTTAAAAGTTAATTTACCTGACAACTCTCAAGAAAAAGAGGAGTTATGGGAAATGACTTCTGATCTTTCTCCAATAAAAATCGAAACGAGTTCTGATTCTCATTCAATGCCACACCCAAATCATTATAAAAAATGGTTTGATTTCTTAGACAAGATAGATCTTCGTAGACATTTAAGTGATGTTGAATTTAACTTAATAGAAGGAGCACTAAAGAAAAGTAACGGATCTGTGACCGAGGCTTCGAAATGTTTAAAAATAAACAGAACGACTTTAATTGAAAAAATGAAAAAATACTCTATTCCTAAGCTCGGAAATGACTAACTTCCTATATGTTTTATTCCTTTTTCTTTTGCAATTTGCATTTGTCTTCGACGTTCGTTATATCTAGCTTTTTGCTTTTTAGATTTTTCTTTAAAACATTTAGGACAAGATACTCCTTGTTTAAAATATTTTGATTTAGTGTCTACGTAATTTATTGCAGATCTACATGCAAAACATTGAGAATACAATCCTTTTTCAAGTTTATCATTTAGTGAAACTCTTTCATCAAAAACGAAACATTCACCCTGCCACATTTTATTTTTATTTTTAGTTTTTTTTAAATATTCAATAATTCCACCCTTAAGTTGAAAGATATTTTTATACCCTTCATTAATTAAAAAATTACTTGCTTTTTCACACCTGATTCCACCAGTACAAAACATTCCAATTTTTTTTTCAAAAAGTTTTTTTTTATTTTTCTTAAACCAAATAGGAAACTCTCTAAAGTTAGTGGTTTTAGTTTTAACTGAAGATCTGAAAGTACCAATATCAGATTCATATTTATTTCTTGTATCGATAATTATGGAGTTTGGATCAGAAATTAACTTCTCCCACGCATCAGGGTCTAGAAAATTACCAGTCATTTTCTCTGGACATATATTTTTTTGTCCTAGAGATACAATTTCTTTTTTTTCTTTAATTTTAAGTCTTAAAAAAGAATGATTATTATTATATTGATTTTTAAATTTAATTTGCTTTTGAATAAAAGTATTGATTAAAATCTCAACTTTCTCAAATTGTTCTGCTAATACTGAAAATGATGCATTGATTCCTTCTTTTCCAATAATAAACGTTCCTTTAATATTAAGTTTTTTCAAACCAGCTGAGAGTTTTTCTTTTATTACACCAGGATTTCTTAGATAGACAAATTTGTAAAAGCTGGATACTATAAATTTTTTTTTATGCATGACTTATTTCTTCAGAATTTTTTAAAAGCTTTCATTGCCATTGATCCAATTTCTTTAATTCCTATTTTAACAATAATTACTCAAGGTTTAAATACAAAAAACACAATTAAACTTTCTGGATTTGTGTTTTTAATTACATGCAGTGTATTAACCTTTTTTTCATTTTATGGAAATTCTTTTTTAGTTTTTATGGGTATATCCATATCATCTTTTCAAATTATTGGAGGTTTTTTTCTTTTAATCATTTCTTATGAGATGGTATTTGAAAAAAGGGTAAAAAGAAAGACAACCATTGCCAATGAATTAATTGACGAACAGGAATTGAATAGTTTGGCTGTATTTCCTATTTCAATACCACTGGTTGCTGGACCATCAGCCATAACACTCTCTGTTTTAATTTCAAAGGATATCGACTACACAATGGTTAGTTTTTATACTCAAATTTTTCCACTCGTATTGACATTATTTTTAACTTCTATAATTATCATCTTCTCGAATTTTTTTATGTATTTGCTTAATAAAACAATTATGAATGTATTACAAAAACTATTTGGATTAATTTTAGGTGCCCTGGCGGTCGAATACGTAATAAAGGGATGGAGTTTAATAGTATGAATGTAAAATCTCCATGCATAAATGTATGCAAGTTAAACCCTACAAACAATTTGTGTGAGGGATGTTTAAGGACTTCTGATGAAATAAGTAATTGGTCTAAATATACAGAAAATAAAAAAAAGAATATAATTGCAACGTTGAAAAATAGAAAGTTAGCAACCTTAATAGTATTATTTTTAATTTTTTTTAACGAATGTTTTGCAAATGAGTTGTGGGTAGGTAAATGGAAAGCCCTGGATAAATGGCAATCTGAGTTCCTAATCGAAGTATATGCTGATGGCACAGCTTCAACTAATTATGGAAATGGAGAAAATGGAAATTGGACGATTGTTGATGGAAATTTACAAATTATTTGGGAATCTGGAAAAAAAGATTATATCTTCAGTGGAGTTATGGGCTATCAAAGACTTTCAAAAAGCAGAAATGATAGTTATACCTCTGGAATGAAAAAATTATTTGACTAACTTTAAATATGGTTTTTTTAAATAGCTAATAACTTTTCTTAAACTTTTAGAACTTGTTAAAATATTATTCTGTGATGAAAGTGTAAAAACACTGTTATTTTTATAATTTTTCTTTATCTCCAGACTCGGACCGTGCTTAAAAGATCTATGAATGGCAAATACAGCATAACTTTTTTGAAAAGTAATCGAATAATCCTTCCATTCACCTATTGAAATTTTTTTTGAATATAATTCCATAATTTCATGTATTTCTTGTTTTTTAAAACTAATAATTTTGGATTTTTTTAAATTATTCATAAATATAAAATTGAAATTTTAATCTGATAGAATATAAATACATTAAATATATGATATTAAACTATTTTGGAAAATAAATAAAAAAATGAGTGAAGAATTTATTAGAGAAGTTGACGAGGATTTAAAAGAAGAAAAAAGACTAAAACTTTGGAAAAAACTACTCCCATACGTTGTCAGCATCTCCTTGGGTGTAATCTTAAGTACAAGTGGGTATGTTTTTTGGGAAAATTATACAAATAAAACGAAACAACAACTTGGAGATGATTTCACTGCAGCTGTTGAACTTTCTAATGAAGAAGATATAGATGCTGCATTGATTGCATTAGATAGAATAGTAGACAAAGGCTCTGACGGATATGTAACTATGGCAAAAATAAAAAAAGCATCCATACTCATCGCTAAAGGTGATATAAATAAAGGGCTTGATATTTATTTAGATCTTGAAAAAAATGCAGTAGATCAATCATTTAGAGACATTGCAACAATACTTTTTGTAATGAATTCGATAGATTTTGAACAACCAGAAAAACTTTTAGATAAATTGGATCCATTAAGAAATAGTATGATCTGGAAATCATCTGCACTTGAATTGACAGCTTTTATTTATCTTAAAAATGATCAAAAGAAAGAAGCATTAGAAACTTTTCAAGAAATTAAAATGCTTCCAAACAAGCCTTCTTCATTAGGCTTAAGAGCTCAGAATATGATTGATTTTCTACAGAAAGAATAAATTGAGAAAAAAGCATATAATAATAAGTTTTTTTTTTTTCATTATTTATTCATGCTCATACTTTGACGAGACAGAAGAGATTCTTCCAGGAAAAAGACAAAGCGTCTTTAAATTTGAAAACGAAATAATCCTAAAATCAAACGAAAGAATCAATATAGATAAAAGTATTTCCGTTGATTCTTGGTCTCAGCAATTCCAAAACGAAAGAAATCATTTATTCCATTTTAAGAGTAAACCCAACCTTTCACTAAAAAAAAAAATTAAACTCAATGATATAGCCTTTGATAAGATAGATTATGTTACTACCCCAGTATTTGATTTAAAAAATGTATATTATGCAGACAACGATTTTAACGTTTATTCCACCGGTTTAGAAAATGGAAAAATAAATTGGATTGTCAAATTAGTAAACGAAAAAACAGAGAATTTACCATTTATAGGTGGTTTTTCTCTTCACAAAAATGAATTATTTATTACATCCGGTTTAGGAAATATTTATTCTGTAAATGCAGAAAATGGAAAAATTTTATGGAAAAAAAAGTTATTAGTTCAATTCTCCAGGCCCCCTTTGGTATTCAAGAATAAAATTATTGTTGTTTCTGATGATAACCAAACATTCGCTTTAAATACTGAAGATGGAAATTTAATGTGGTCCCACGCTGGAAATATCGAAGAAGTCTCAATCATTGGTGGCTCAAAACCAGTGGTCACAGAAAATATTGTAATTGTTTCATATTCTTCTGGCGAAATTTACGCACTTGATCATAATGATGGAACATTATTATGGTTTGATAATGTAGCATCTGGAAATTTTTTTAGTAAATCATCGTTGAATGATATTCAATCGCCCATTTCGATTGTAGGTGACACGGTATTTGTTCCATCATTTTCAGACAAATTTATAGCATATGAAGTTAGTAATGGAAATAAAATATGGAATCTTAAATTATCTTCAATTAATCCTTTTGTTGTTTCTGGAAGATCAATTTATTTAATAGACACTTTAGGAAGATTATTGTGTATCGACAAAGCTAACGGAAAATTATTATGGGCTGTACAGTTAAAAGTTTCAAATAATGGTGATGAAATCAGTTGGTTTGGTCCACTTCTAACTTCCAATAAATTGATATTAAATAATTCAGAAGGACAGGTAATTTCAATCTCTCCGTTTACTGGAAAATTATTAAGTAAAATAAAGTTCTACGAAGAATTTGTTTCTAATCCAATTAACATAGGAGATCAAATAATTCTAATTTCAAAAAAAGGAACATTATATATTTTGGGTTAAAAATGCCAGTTAAAATAATTATACTAGGTAAGCCAAATGTGGGAAAATCATCATTATTTAATATGATTTTAAAAAAAAATATTGCAATTGTTGATAACCTTCCTGGTTTGACTGTAGACTTAAGAAAAAAAATAATAAGCTTATGGGATCTTAAATGTGAATTTGTTGATTCACCTGGTCTTGTAAATCCATCTAACGAAATTGAAGAAAAAATAAAGAAGAACACAATTGAATATTCAAAATTATCTGATTTGATAGTAATTGTATTTGATGGTAAATCAGATTTATCATATGAAGATTTAGAAATAATAGTTTTGGCAAGAAAATTTAATAAACCTATTTTATTGGTAGTAAATAAAACTGAGGGAAATTACTCTCAAAACGTTTTAAATGAATTAAATAAATCTGGTTTAGGTAAACCAATACTTGTATCTGCAGCTCATAATCAGTCAATTGATCAATTGAAATGGCAAATATATGAATCTTTAAAGAACTTGAAAATAATGGAAGAAAATGAGGAGCAATTTAATGACTTTTCAATTGCAATTATTGGCAAGACTAATACGGGTAAATCAACAATGTTTAATTTGATAAAAAAAAAAAAGATTGCAATAACTGGCTCTCAACCAAATCTAACAAGAGATTCGGTTGAAACTAATGTAAGTTTAAAGAATTCTAATTTTAAGATGTTTGATACTGCCGGTTTCTCGAAAAGTAATAAAGAACATGTTCATGAATTAGCAATTAATCAAACTCTAAAAAAAATAAGACTATGTAATGTTTTATTAATAGTTTTGGATATTAATAATTATTATGAAAAAATAAACTCTAAAATTTTAAGTTTGGTCAATTCTGAGAATAGATGTCATGTATTATTGATGAATAAAATAGATAGCGTGAATGATTTTCAACAACAAAAAATTAAAAAACATCTTCAAGATTTAAATCCACAAATAAGAGAAACACCTGTATTATTTGTTTCAGCAAAAGAAAATATTGGTTTTGAGAAATTGCATTCAATAATCGAGAAACAATTAAAATCATGGAAAAGAAGAATTACAACAAGTGATTTAAACGAATGGTTGGGTAAAGTAATGATTGAAAACCCTCCCCCCTTAAAAAATGGAAGAGTTGTAAAACTGAAATTCGCTTCACAGGTGAGTATTTCTCCTCCCAAATTTAATATTTTTTCAAATCACCCTGGTGCAATTAATAACCAATATAAAAAGTATTTATCCAACAAGCTCAAAAAAAGATTCCAATTAGAAGCTGTGCCAATAAAGGTTAGATTTAAAAAAACTAATAACCCTTATGAGTAAATTTTTATCTTATTTTATTTTATTTTTATCAAGTAATTTGTATGCAGATCAAGATAAAACTATAAACATAATAGTTGAAAATTGTAAATCTTGCCATAACCTCAATATAGAAGTTACAAAAAAAATTCCAGATCTAAATAATTTAGAAAAAGAAGAATTTATTAGATTAATGACGAAATATAAAAATGATAAGGATAATAGTGTAATGAACAGGATTTCTAGAGTCTTAACAGAAAATGATATTTTAAAAATGGCGGACAAAATATATGGTAAAAGATAGATTTGGCAGAAGAAAATTTATTTCTAATATAATGACTAATTTAGCGTTTCTTTTTCTTGCAAATACTTTTTTATTAAAAAGACTAAATTCCAAAACAAGACCAAAAATTGTAATTGTAGGTTTGGGAATAGGGGGAGCTACCTGCCTTCAATATTTAAGTAAAATTTCTAACTTGGTTGACATCATTGTTATTGAAAAACAAAATGAATATCAAACAGGTCCTCTTTCTAATCTTGTGATCGGGAATATCTTAGAACGCAAAGATATTTGTTTTAAAATAAATAAAAACAAATATAAAAACGTAAAATTTATTTTCGAAAATGTAAGAAGAATTGATGTTGAAGATAAAAGTGTAATATTTTCAAAAAACTTGAAAGTAAAATTTGATTTCTTAATTTTATCTCCTGGAATTAGTTATAAAAATGATATTTTGCAGGGATATAGTGTATCAGACAAAAAAAATATTCCACACTGTTGGGATGGAGAAAGCAATATCACTCAGTTTAAAAAAAGGTTAAGAGATTTAGAAAATAACTCAAAAATAATAATAACCTCGCCTGACTATCCCTACAGATGCCCTCCAGCACCATACGAGAGAGCTTCTTTAATTGCTAATTATCAAAGAAAATTAAATAAAAAGGTTAAAATTTTAATTCTTGATTCAAAAAATTCATTTACTAAACAAGAAAACTTTTTTCGTGAGTGGCAAATTAGTTTTGGTGACGAAATTGAGTGGATACCTAGAAGTAAGGGTGGCAAAGTTGTCTTTTATGATCAAAAAAAAAATCTAGTAAAAAATTCAGATGGTCAAGTCTTTAAAGGAGATTTCATACATATAATACCTGAACAAAAAGCAGCTAATATTTTTTCTGATTCAGATTTATTGAATGACGGAAAAGACTGGTGTGAAATAAATCCATTATCATTCGAAGTTAATCGTTTCAAGGATATTTATGCAGTTGGTGATTCAATAGACGCTTGGGCAATGCCAAAATCAGCATTTTCAGCGAACAGTCAAGCTAAGGTTTTGGCAATAAATTTAATTAATAAAATTCTGGAAAAGGACTATATTGATCCTGTCTTTTTGAATACTTGTTATAGTTTTTCTAAAGAAGATAGAGCATTTTCAATTTCTGCTTGGTATAGGTTGAATATTACAAAAGACAAAATTATTTCGTTAGGAAGTAACGAAAGTAGTGTATACGCTAATAATAATGACAGGAAATTAGAGGCTCAACACGCTTTTGGCTGGTATGAAACTATGGTTAATGATCTTTTTATGTAAAAAACTAAAAACATTTTTTTATTACTCTGTCTGATATCTCTTTCAATTTTCTTTCATCAACTTTATGTTTTCCTGCAAGGGATAAAGACATACCTGCATTGACTTTTTCAATTTCAATAAAATGTACTTTAATTTTGAACTTTGAATTTTCTTTTCTAAAGATTTTTAACATTGTTTCTTTAGCTTTTTGACAAATACTAAATGTATTATGATACGCTTTCCCGGAAGAGATATCTCTGTTTTCGAGAAAAATTATTTTAGCATTTGATGATTTTCTCAATAAAGGTTCTAATTCCTTGACAATTCTCCAATAAGAGGAAAGATTTATTTCAATAAGATCATCCCATTCTTTATGTGAAAAATTAGTCAACGGTCTCAATCCAAAAAAGACTCCAACTAAATTTATTATAAAGTCAATTCTTAAAAATTTTGAGCCTACTTTTCTTAACAAATTTGTCGCAAATTTCTTATTTGTTATATCGGCTTGAAAAAATGTAACATTCTTGTTTACTTTTTTTATTTCATCATCTAATTTGATGAGTTTTTCAAGAGACTTACCATGTAGAATAAGATTTGTATTCATATGCGCTAAATCTAAAGAAATTCTTGTTCCTAAAATTCCTGTTGAACCAAAGATGATTCCATTACTAATTTTTTTAAGTTTCATCTATTTATTTTGTAGGTTCGATTAATAAAGATAGTTGAGAAGGATTAATACCCGCGTCTTGATCAATGAGTTTAACAGGATAATCACCACTAAAATAATGATCAGTAAACATTGGCTTTTCTTTTTCTCTTCCATTTTGAAAGCCTAATGCTTTGTAAACTCCGTCTAATGTTACAAATTTGAGACTATCTACACCAATATATTTCTTTATTTCATCTATTGTGAACTTTGATGCTAAGAGTTCTTCTTTAGTAGGTGTATCGATTCCATAGAAGCATGGATATTTTACCGGAGGACTTGCAATTCGCATGTGAACATTTTTGACACCACAATTCCTCAACATTTCGACAATCTTAACAGAGGTTGTACCTCTGACTATTGAGTCGTCAACTAAAGCAATGCTTTTATTTTTAAATGATAAAATATTTGGATTATGCTTTAACTTTACTGATAAATTTCTCACTGAAATAGAATCCTCAATAAAAGTTCTTCCAGTGTAGTGATTTCTTATTATTCCAAATTCAAATGGTTTTTTTATCTTTTCAGAATAACCCAACGCAGAGGCGTTTCCGGAATCTGGAATTGGAATTACAACATCAATAATTTTGTTGTCTTCCGGATTTTCAGATGCCAACTGATGTCCGATACTTTTTCGAACATCATAAACATTTCTTCCTTCCAGAATACTATCTGGTCTAGAAAAGTAAATATATTCAAATAGACATGGTTTAAGATATGTTTTTTTAAAAGGTTTTATTGAATCAATTTTATTATTTTTGAGAATTAAAATTTCACCAGGCTCAACATCTCTTATTAAATTTGCTCCAATAATATCTAGTCCACAACTTTCAGAGCTTAAAATGTATGAACCACCAAGCTTACCTAAAACAAGTGGCCTTATTCCAAACGGATCTCTTACACCAATGAGGCAATCATTTGTAAGCATTACCAGAGAGAATGCACCTGTTATTGACTGAAGGGCGTATACAATTCTATCAATAAGAGTACCTTTAGCAGTCGAAATCAAATGAAGAATCACCTCTGTATCAGATGTTGATTGAAAGATAGCTCCATTCTTAATTAGTTTTTCTTTAATTTGATTCGTATTTGTTAAATTCCCATTGTGTGCGATTGCAATACCTCCGAAGTCTAATTCAGAGAAAAGCGGTTGAACATTTTTAAGTGCGGATTCACCAGTTGTACCATAACGGTTATGACCTATTGATGCCCTTCCCATAAGTTTGGGTATTATTTCTTTATTTGAAAAAACATCAGAAACTTGACCCATTCCTCTATGAGCAAAAAATTTTTGATTATTTGAAGTCACAATTCCTGCTGAATCTTGTCCTCTATGTTGCAGAGCATGTAGACCTAATGCAGTAAGATTTGCAGCTTTATCATGATTGTAGACACCATACACACCACATTCGTCTCTTGGTTTTGATTTTGAAAAGAGATATTTCACTTTATTCCAAATTATTTTCTATAATACTCTCAATATTTTTTCTTCCACTCTCGTTATAAATGTTTTCTTGATTTTTACTATTTTTTTTTATACGAAGTTTTGAATCTATACTTTTTTCAAAAAGAAGATCAGACTTTTTTTTTATTTCACTGCTTAAATTTTCAGAATAACTATTATCAATATCAAGAAATCTCAATATCTCATTATTTGTAATCTTTATGACTGGAATAATTTTTGAATTATCAATAAATTTCAAACTTTTTCCTTGATAAAAATAGTCAAAGCAAAAAAAACACAAACCAACTATTACGTATCCTCTCAAAATTCCAAATATAAAACCAAGACTTTTATCAATAAGTCCAACATAACTATTCTTTATATAAACTGAAAACTTTCTAGTAAAAAAAGAAAAAAAAATAAAAATTACCAAGAATGCTAAAACGTAAGATATCCCAGTTGAGATCAGAATATTATTTATTATCTTGTTAAAAAAATTAACAAAATTGTTTCCATATGCGTAAGATCCAAAAAAAGATATAACCCAGACACTTATTGATAATAATTCAAGAGAAAATCCTCTAAAAAATGCAAATAGAGCTGATATGAGAATTAAAACTAAAATTATTAAATCAAACATACTATGTGATTCCTTTTATAAATTTAATCATAGAACTATTTTTTGATTGATTGATTTTTCTTGCTTTTCCGTACCATTCAATAATTCCGTTTTTTAAAAAAGCAACATAATCAGCAAACTCATATACACTTTCCATGTCGTGTGTAACTGTTATCGTAGTTATCTTTTTTTTTCTGACTAAATTTTTAATAAGTAAGTTTATTTGTCTAGCAATGATTGGATCTAAACCAGTTGTTGGCTCGTCTAAGATAAGAACCTCAGGTTTTTTAAGAATTGCTCTGGCAAGCCCAACCCTTTTTTGCATTCCCACTGAAAGTTCGGAAGGATACTTCTCCAAGATTGATTGAGGTAGACCTACTTCATTCAAAATTTTTTTTAAAGAATTCTTTTTATAAGCAAATTTGAGGTTTTCTCTAATATTTAAACTGTCCAGAAGAGCTGAATTCTGAAATAATATTCCAAATTTTGACATATAATTCATTTTTTCTTTATCACTTAGAGTGTTAATATTATTTAGTTTTCCAAAATCAATCGATCCGTCATCATATTTTAGCAAGCCAACTATGCATCTTGTAAGAATTGACTTACCCGAACCTGACTCTCCTATAATTGAAAGAGATTCAGATTCATAAACGTCGAGATTAAGTTTATTTAACACAACCTTATTTTTAAAACTTTTACTAACATTTTTAACGATTATTTTTTTTTTTCTCATAGTCTAAAAAAAAAGGAAGTGATTATATAATTCATTAGTAAAATCAATATAGAGGATGAAACAACTGAATATGTTGTTGATTGACCAACTCCTTGTGCACCCCCGTTTGCATTAAATCCGTGATAGCAACCCATAAAGGTTATCAAAAAACCAAAAACAGAAGCTTTAACTAAGCCACTAAAAACATCTAGGAATTGAACAAAATTGTATGTATTTTGAAGGTACACAGTAGGATTAAAGTTTAAAAGATTTACGCAAATTAAATATCCACCCAAAACTCCGATAATGTCCCCAACTATCACAAGAATTGGGAGTGAAATAATACCTGCTAAAATTCTTGGAATGATAAGATAATTAAATGGGTTAGTTGATAGTGTTTTGAGTGCATCAATTTGCTCAGTGACTTTCATTGTTCCTATTTCAGCAGCAATAGCTGCACCTGATCGTCCTGCCACCATTAGACCAGCTAATACTGGGGCTAGTTCTCTTGTAATAGATAAAACAACAACATTGGGAATTGCACTTTCTGCAGAGAATCTTGAAAATCCAGTGTAAGACTGAAGTGCTAAAACCATACCTGTAAATATAGAAGTTAAACCTACGACTGGTAAAGAGTTAAAACCAATCTTGATAAATTGTTTAAGAAAAATATTAAAGTAGAATTTTTCAGTGATGAAATATTTAACACATTTAAGAAAAAAGTCGACTATCTCACCGATGGAATAAAAAAAAGAGAATATAAGATTTAACAATCTTTTTGATAAAGCTAAGGCACTGGAAAGCAATCTTGTCATTACTGCAAATATATTGTTTTTTTTAATATAAATAAATAATAATAAAATTTCCTATTTTTTTTGTATTTCCAGGAATTTTAAAAAATTTTAATTAAAATTATTGTCAGCTAAATCTGAAAATTTTGTCCAACTTGGATTAAAATGTAGTTTAACTTTAGAAATTGGACCATGTCTATGTTTTGCAATTATGGCTTCAGCTATATTATGTACTTTCTCCATTTTGTTTGTCCACATTTCATGTTTGTCTGTCCCTTCAGGTGGCTCGGTTCGAGCAAGGTAGTATTCCTCTCTATATAAAAAAACAACTAAATCGGCGTCTTGTTCTATAGCACCTGATTCACGAAGATCTGCTAGCTGAGGTCTTTTTTCTTCTCTATCTTCAACTTTTCTTGATAATTGAGACAGAGCAATGACAGGTATATCAAGTTCTTTGGCAATAGCTTTAAGTCCTCTTGTAATATCGGAAATTTCCTGAACGCGATTATCATTCGTTTTTTTTGATTCTCCATTTACTAATTGAAGATAATCTAAAATAATTAAATCTAAACCTAATTTTCTTTTTAACCTTCTAGCTCTTGTTCTAATTGCTGAAATACTTAATGCTGGAGTATCATCTATAAATAAATTTAGCTTTTTTAAATCATCACTTGAAGATAATATCTTGCTAAAATCTTGCTTTGAGAGATTACCAGTCCTGATGTTTTCTGATGAAATTTCAGCCAATTCACCTAACAGTCTTGTTGCTAGTTGCTCAGAGGACATTTCGAGAGAAAAGAAAAGAACGTTTTTTTTTTTATTATCAAACTCTTTTGATATATTAGAAGCTATATTTGTAGCAAATGCTGTCTTACCCATTGATGGTCTTCCTGCAACAATAATTAAGTCAGACTTGTGAAGTCCTCCAATCTTCTTATCAAAATCACTTAATCCTGTTTTTAAACCTATTACATCTTCGCTCTTTTTAAAAGCTTTCTCAGCATAATCAACGGTTCTCTGCATTATTTCTTTAAAATCTTTGGGTCCACTGTCAAATTCATTATTTTGTATTAAATTAAAGAGATTTTGTTCAGTTTTTTCAATTAAGGATATTGAATTATCCTCTTCCTCAGTGTTATAAGAATTGTTTATCAAATTTGTACCAAGGTCTATCAGTCGCCTTCTCAAATATAGGTCATAAATTAATTCTCCGTACTGTTTTGAATTTATAATACTTACTGTGTTTTCACAAAGCTTTAAAAGATAAGATAGCCCTCCATTTTCTCCAAACTCTTCATTTCCATCAAGTTGAACCTTAACTGTATTTAAATCAGCAATTTGATCATTGTTAATCAATTTTTTAATTGATTTATAAATAATCCTATTAATTTTACTTGAAAAATACTCAGGTTCCAAGAATTCCTCTACTTTTTCATAAGCTAGGTTATTTGAAAGAATTGCTCCTAAAAGAGCTTGCTCTGCTCCGGTATTTACCGGGACTTCTCTAATAAGATTTAAATTTTTGGATGAGAGGATATTGGTTAATTTGTTACTTTCTGATGTGGACATAAAGGTATAATAACAAATTTGTTTCATTAAGCATTTATTTTTTGCCTGTTAATTAAGTGGATAATGAGCATAACTTTTTAAAAATTAGTGAAATATAAATTTCCAAGGTACATTAAATAAATTAAGAAACATAAAAAAGAAACCTTTCTTCCAATTCGAATTCTTTTTAAAATAAATAAAGTGAAAATAATGGCTATAAGACCCAAGAAATAAACATCATCTAATAGAATGTTTTTGTCGTATGAGAAAGAGTTAAAAAGTGATGTAAACCCAAGAATAAGTAGTAAATTATAAATGTTTGACCCAATAATATTTCCAATGATAATATTAGATTTACCTTTTTTAGCGGCCGTAATCGATGTCGCTATCTCTGGCAGAGAAGTTCCAAGTGCAATTATAGTCAAGCCTATAAATGAGTCTGAAACATTAAGAATCATCGAGATAGATATGGCAGAATCGACAGTTATATCTGCACCAAAAAGAGTGATACATATAGCTAATGCAGATATAGGTAATCCAAAAAGTAAAGGACTTTTAAATGAAATTTTTGAAAAAAAATCATTTTCTAAGATAATCTCGTCTTTGTCTTTTGCATCAGAATTTTTAAAACTTCGAAATAAATAAAATGAAAATAAACAAATAAAGAGCAATCCATATCCTGAACTTAAAAATGCAAAAACGAAAATTAATACAAAAATAAGGTGTGTGCTAAGATGGAATGAAAGATCAAATTTTGATACTTTAATAGATTTCAATTCAGAAGTCAGTCCTGCTGCCAAGGTCACTAAAAGTATGTTGGCAATATTTGAACCAATAACGTTGCCTACAGAAATATCGGGAGACTCTTTTAAAACTGCATCTATTGAAACTACCAGTTCGCAAAGTGATGTTCCAAAACCTACTACAATCAATCCGATAAAAAATTCTGAAATCCTCAGTTTTTTACCAACCGCAATTGCACTAGATATTAATATTTCAGCTCCTTTTACTAAAAGTATAAGTCCTGTTGTAAGTGTAAATATGCTTAACAGCATTTTAATATCAGATAAATTAGTTAAGATTAATCTTATTTTATATTATTTTTAAAAGGTTATAAATCTTTATCTGACCTTTTCTTTAAAGCAATAAAAAGGCTAATTAGGAATATTTTTTTTTTTTTCTTTAATTGAAGAAGTTTCGATTTCTTCTACCCTTTTTAAGTCAGCGGCATTTTCAATCTTTGTATCATGAGTAACACCATCAGAATCGTTATTAGTTCTTTTGGTTTTATCGATTTTTCCAGAGATTTTGTCTTCAGTTTGAATTTTTGATATATTCTTATCATCTGCCTGATTGTCATCAATGGTCTTTGTTGACTCATTTGTTTTTTTAACTAGAGCATCTAAATCATTTTTTTGTTTCTTTGCGTTTTCTTCTGATGTTGCTACATTAATCTTTAGATTACAACCTACATCCGAGTGTAACTTTATATTTAAATCGTATATTCCAATTTTTTTTATAGATGAATGTAAATTAATATTTGAAGGTTTAATGCTAATCTTTTTTTCATTGAAGTAATTTGCAATATCTTTTGGTGAAACGGATCCATAGAGTTGTCCATTGTCACTAGCATTTCTAATAAAAATAATTTCTTTTTTCTCAATCTTTTTTAAAGTGAGTTTAGACTCTTCTATTATTTTTTTATTTTTTTCGAGCAAATCATTTTTTATTTTTAAAAATTTATCTTTGTTCTCTTTATTAGCTCTTAGAGCCTTTTTTTGGGGAATTAAATAATTACGAGCAAATCCGTTCTTTACTTTAACAATATCTCCAATTTGACCTAGCCTATCGAATGATTCCAATAAAATTACTTCCATAATTATCTCTTTTTATTCCTTTTTTTACTTATGTTTTCAAATAAACCAATAAACAACAATATAAGAAGAAGAACATACCCTAAAAAAAACAAAAGTAAAAACATAATTATAAATTTTATGAAAGTATTAATTTTAATTTTTTTAAAATAATTGTTAAACGAAATATATCCCTCTAAAAGAAAACAAAATGACATGCAAATTAAAGTATTAATACTTAAAACAAAAATTTTGGAATTTGGGTTCTGTGTTAAAACAAGAATTAGCATCATTAAATAAATAAATGAAAACCATAATGGAGTTGTAAAATCCGTTAAATTAACATTGGTTAATTGTCTTATCTCAAATTTTTTCAAAATAAATTTCGATAAAATTAGATTCAAACTGAATGTTGTAAAAAAAATCAAAGAATTAACCGATGGCAAAATTATCATTATAATTTTGATAATTCTATCCATATCATTATCTTTCTGTATTCCGTAACTTGAAATAATTTGATCTATCGATTTTTGTATAAAAGAACGTAATTTCTCATATTCTAAATCATTAAAAAATAATATGTAAAAGATAGCAAAAATAAATAAAAAAAAAATGAGTATTCCTGATAAAAAATTAGAACTATCAAGGTTTATTTTTTTCGAAAAATGATAAGATCCTAAAAAGGATAGTGTCACAAATGAAATTATAAAATGAAAAATAATCAGTTGTTTGGAAAAAAAATTCTCATCAAAAAAATTAAAAAAAATCAAAGTTATTAAAGCCAAAGCACATGATTTTAAAAAATCTGAATATTTGATGGCTAGTCCAATAATCAAAAAAGGTAAAGGATTAAAAATTGAATAAACTTGTGGAGAGACTTTAAAAAATAGAAGTTGAAAGACCAATATAAAAAGTGTCGAATAAAAAATTATGAATGATCTTTGTTTTTTTGATTGTAACGAATCCATCAACTAGATACATATGGAAGTAACGCTAAGTATCTTGCTCTTTTTATCGCTGCAGATAATTGTTTTTGTTTTTTTGTTGATACTTGTGTAACTCTGCTTGGTAAAATTTTTCCCTTTTCAGTTACATATTTTCTTAAAAGGTTTAAATTTTTATAATCAACAGAGGGTGCATCTTTTCCTGATAATGGACAGGTTTTTGAAAAAACTATTTTGGATGACGTGTTGTCAAAGACTTTATTTCTCACGTTAACCTTTAACTTTCTTTACTTTCTACAAGAAGCGATGGTTCTTTTCCAACTTCTTTAATTTTAATTGTCATTAAACGCAAAAAACTCAGATCTTGTTTAACTTTAATGTTTAAAGATTCAAAAACTTTTGGGTTACATTGGCAATTAATCATGAAATAATATCCTTTAGAATTTTTCTTTATTTTGTATGCAAGATCTCTTAAACCCCAGGCTTCCTCTTTTAAAATCTCTCCTCCAGTTTGCTTAATTTCATCTAGACATTCTTTAAATTTGTCATCAGCAGATTTCTTTGATAATTGCCCACTGAATATAAAAACATTTTCATACAACATAATGCTACCTTATGGGTAAACTTTGTTAGTTTAGCTATTAAATAATTAATTAAATAGCAAGGTTAAATCATTGTGTATATAACAATATTATAAATTTTTAATCAACAAAAAAATGCTGAATAAAATTATTGTAGTTTTTCCTGGTCAAGGTTCTCAAATCGTTGGAATGGGAAGAGACTTATTTAAAAATCATCATATAGCTAAACAAGTTTTCGATGAAGTTGATAATACATTAAATCAAAAACTTTCAAAAATCATTTTCGATGGTCCTGAAAACGAACTAACTCTTACTAAAAATACTCAACCTGCTATTATGTCAGTAAGTATGGCGTTAGTAAGAGTAATCGAATATGAATCAAAAAAAAAAATTTTTGAATTTGCAGATACAATTTTGGGCCATTCATTGGGAGAATATTCAGCACTTTGTAGCTTAAATGCTCTCAGTTTAAAAGATACAACTCTGCTTTTGAAAAAAAGAGGAAAAGCTATGCAAGATTCAGTTAAAAATTTGAAAACTAAGATGGTTGCAGTAATTGGGCTAGATATTAATAAAGTTGAAAAAATTATTGAAGAAAACATTATTGATAAATCAGAAATATGTGAAATTGCAAATGATAACTGTCCTGGTCAAGTAATTTTATCTGGGACAGAGAAGGGGGTAATCTTTATGTCTAACATTCTGAAAGATAATGGTGCTAGAAGTATTATAGATCTCAAAGTAAGTGCTCCATTTCATTGTAGTCTGATGAATAAAGCATCAGATGTGATGAAAGATTGTTTGCATGAAATTTCATTAAAGGAGTTAAAGTCTAATTTTATAAGCAATGTAACAGCTAATTTTGAAAAAAATTCTGAAAAAATCAAAGAATTGTTAATTAAACAAGTTTCAAGTAGAGTCAGGTGGAGAGAAAGTATTATTAAATCAACAAAAAAAACAAACACTATAGTTGAAATAGGACCAGGAAAAATACTAAGTGGAATGAGTAAAAGAATTAATAGAGATTACAACTTATTTAGTGTATCAAATTTAGATGAGGTTGAAAAATTTCTGAAACAGTTTGAGGAAATTTTATGAAAAAAATTCTTATTACAGGAGCCAACGGTGGTATTGGAGAAGCAGTTTGTAATTTGTTAGGGGATAGATACGAAATTTTTGTATTGGGTAGAAATGAATCTAAAATAAAAGAACTTTGTAAAAAATATAAGTTTATTAAGGGAAGTTTTATTTGCGACTTAAAAAACGAAAATCAAATAACTGAAATAATTAAAGAAATCAATACAAATTCTATTGATTTTGATATTTTGATAAATAATGCTGGAATTACAAATGACGCCTTATTTTTAAGAATGGATTTAGAAAAATGGCAGAGGGTAATCGATACAAATTTAAAAGCTAATTTTTTACTTACAAATGCGTTATCAAAAATTATGATTAAAAAAAAATGGGGACGTATTATAAATATTACGTCAGTCGTAGGTCATACTGGAAACTTTGGTCAATCAAATTATAGTGCTTCAAAAGCAGGAATAGTAGGTATGTCAAAATCTATAGCACTAGAATTAGCAAAGAGGAACATCACTGTGAACTGTATAGCACCTGGATTCATTGAAACGTCAATGACAGCTATTCTGTCTGAATCTCAGCGAAAATCTTTAATTGAAAAAATACCGATGGGGAAAATTGGGTCACCTTTAGATGTAGCAAATTGCGTTGAATTTTTAGTATCTGAAAAATCAGAATACGTCACAGGACAAACATTTCATGTCAATGGTGGATTGGCAATGTTATAATATATTTGATTTAAAAAAAACATTTATTAATATATGATTGAACTTTAATTAAAAGGGATGTTTATGAGTGATATAACAGAAAGAGTTAAAAAAATAGTAGTGGAGCATTTAGGAGTTGAAAAAAATAAAGTGATCGAAAGTGCGAGTTTTGTTGATGATCTAGGAGCAGATAGCTTGGATACAGTTGAACTAGTAATGGCTTTCGAAGAAGAGTTTAATATCGAGATACCAGACGATATAGCAGAGAAAATAACTACAATAAAAGAAGCAATAGAGCATATAGAAAATTCCCAAAACTAGAATGAGAAGGGTGGTGGTTACAGGAATTGGAATGTGTACTCCACTTGGGTTTGGTTACAACCACTGCTGGCAACAACTCATTTCTTCAAAATCTGGTATTAGGAAACTTTCTGGCTTTGAAATTGCTGACCTAAAATCTAAAGTTGGTGGTCAATTAATTTTAGAGGGAGACTCTTCTCTTTTTCCAGAACAAGTCATTGACCAAAAAAATAGAAAGAAGATTGAACCATTTATTGAATACGCACTAATAGCAGCAAAAGAAGCAATTTTGGATTCTGGATGGAATCCAGCTAATGAAATTGAATCAATGAGAACGGGGGTAATGGTTGGTTCAGGTATTGGTGGGCTCGATGGTATCAGAAAAAGTGCTGAAAACTTAAAAAATAGCCCAAGAAAAATTTCCCCCTTCTTTATTCCCTCCTGTCTTATAAATTTAGCAAGTGGACACATTTCAATTAAATATAATTTCAAAGGACCAAATCATTCAGTGGTAACTGCGTGTGCTTCCGGAGCACATGCTATAGGTGACTCATTTAGAATAATATCTCAGGGAGATGCAGATGTTATGATTTCAGGCGGAACCGAATCAGCATGTACAAGGTTTGGTATTGCAGGATTTTGTGCAATGAGAGCTCTTTCAACAGGTTTTAATGATTTTCCTGAAAAGGCGTCAAGACCGTGGGATAAAAATAGAGACGGATTTGTACTTTCTGAGGGATCAGGAATGATTGTTCTTGAAGAACTTGAACACGCAAAAAAAAGATCTGCGAATATATATGCTGAAATTATAGGTTATGGTTTATCTGGCGATGCTTATCACCCTACAGCGCCCGCATCAGACGGGGATGGTGGGTTTAGGGCAATGAAAATGGCTTTAAAAAATGCTCATCTTGACTCTGAAGATATTGATTATATAAATGCACATGGTACATCTACTCCACTAGGTGATGAGATTGAATTTAATTCTGTAAAAAAACTATTTGTAGACAATACTGATAATTTATTAATGTCATCTACAAAATCCTCTACAGGTCATCTCCTTGGCGCATCGGGAGCCGTTGAAGCAATATTTTCCATATTATCAATCAAGGATGGTGTTGCCCCTCCAACTTTAAATCTGGAGGAATTATCGGATGGTTGCGTTGGAATTAATTTAGTCCCCAAAGAAAGTATTGATAAAGAAATAAATCATGTTTTATCCAATTCGTTTGGATTTGGAGGAACAAATGTATCTTTAATTTTCAAAAAAATTAATAAGTGATTAAAAATCTTATTTTCCTTTTTATTATTCTCCTAAATTTGTTTTACTATACCTTCTTCAAGGAAGAAAATATTAATGAAGTTAAAATAATAATCAAACCAGGGATGCAGCTAGACCAAATAGTACATTTACTTAAAGAAAATAGATTAATTAAAAATGAATCTATTTTTAAAACTTGGGTAATAATCAATAACTCTCAAAAGAAGTTAAAATTCGGAGAATATTATTTTAGCAAAAAAATATCTGCAAACATACTTTTAGAAAAATTAAAGAAGGGAAAATCTGTATATAGAAAACTTACAATAATTGAGGGCTCAAATAAAAGTGATTTATTTAAAATTTTAAATGAGTTGGATAAATATAAAAGTATAGAGTTTGACGATATTCCTAACTTTTTGGTGGCTGATACCTATTTTTATAAAGTTACTGACAATCCAAAAGTTATTTTAAACAACATAATAAAAAAAAGTAATGAGATTTCTAAAAAAATTTGGAATCAGAGAGATCAGAAAATTCCCCTTAATAATATTAATGAGTTATTTATACTTGCCTCCATTGTCGAAAAAGAAACCTTTATTAAAGAGGAAAAATCAATTATTTCAGGTGTTTTCTATAATAGATTTGAAAAAAATATGAAACTTCAATCGGATCCAACAGTCGTTTATGCGATAACTTTGGGGAAAAAAAAAATGGATAGGAAATTACTCAGAAAAGACCTCAAGATTAAATCAAAATTCAATACCTATGTTAATAAAGGGCTTCCACCAGAACCTATTTGTATACCAGGGATAGAATCTTTAGTTGCAACTTCGAGACCTTTCAAAAGCAATTTTTTATATTTTGTTTCTAAAAATAAGAAAAATGAAGGACATCTTTTCTCTGAGAAATATAAAGATCATTTGGAAAATATAAAGTCTGTGAAAAAAAAAGTTAATCATGAATGAAAACAAAATATCAAGGAAAGGACTAATGTTGGTTTTATCTTCCCCCTCTGGTGCGGGTAAAACGTCAATATGTAAAAAAGTAATAAGTTTGGACAAAAAAATTTCACTATCTGTATCCTACACAACCAGACCAAAAAGAAAGAGTGAAAAAGATGGTAAGGATTATTTTTTTGTTTCAAAGGAAAAATTTGAGGATCTAAAAAAAAAAAATTTTTTTATTGAATTTGCCAACGTTTTTGATCACTGGTACGGAACTCCAAAAAACTTTATAGAAAATAATCTTAATAATGGTGAAGATGTTATTTTTGATATTGATTGGCAGGGAGCTCAGAAACTCTCTGATTTTTCAAAAAATGACGTTGTATCTGTTTTTATTTTACCACCTAGTAATAAGGAACTTCATGAGAGACTAAAAAAGAGAGCAGAAGACAGTGTTGAAATCGTTAGTAAAAGAATGAGTAAGGCTAGATCAGAAATAAGTCATTGGATAGAATATGATTATGTATTAATAAATCACAATCTGAAAGATTGCTCAATTGAGGTTCTAAATATTCTTAACGCTGAAAGAAAAAAAAGAAACAGACAAAAATTTATATATGATTTTATTGCCAAATTGTTAGATTAATACTTTTGAAAGTTTTACAAAATCTATTGGTTTCAAATCCTGCGGTCTTGAGTTTGGGTCAATGCCGCATTTTAAAATTTTTTTTTCAGCATCAATGAAGAATGTTTTTAAATTATTTTTGATTGTTTTTCTTCTTTGTCTGAATGAAATTTTAAGAACATTATCTAATCTATCATAATGAATTTTTCTTTTCCTATATGGCATGATCTTTATTACTGTAGATTCAACTTTTGGTCTTGGGTTAAAATTATAAGGTTCTACATCAAATACTTTTTCTACCTCTGCGTGAAGCTGTACTAATACTGATAATCTGCTATAAAATGACGTTGAAACTCTTGCACTTAATCTTTCGGCAACTTCTTTTTGGACCATCAATACCATCGATTCTATTATATCATAGTTTTTTATTAATTTTATTATCAAAGTGCTTGCAATATTATAAGGAAGATTAGATATAATTTTAATTTTACTATAATTAAAATGTTTTAAATTAATGTTTAGAACATCATCATCTATAAGAGAAATTATATCTTTAAATTTTTCCTGAAGTTTAAACAAGTATGTTTTGAGATTCTTATCCTTTTCTATGAGAATCAGCCTTTTTGGCTTATTTTGAAGTATTTCTTTTGTTAGTGCACCTCGACCTGGTCCTATTTCAAAAATAACCTTGTCTTTTATATCATCTAAAGAAACTATTTTTTTTAAAATTGATTTGTTTATTAAGAAATGCTGACCTAAGCTCTTCTTAAAAAAATGTTGCATTTAAAATCTTTTTCTTAAGAAATTAAATGATGCTATTAAACTCTCAGGATTAGCAATATTTCTTTTAGCTATATCAAAGGCCGGACCGTGGTCTGGAGAGACTCTAAGAAAAGGAAGTCCACCAGTTATATTTATTGAATGATTGAAATCTAATGTTTTGACTGGAATTAAACCTTGATCATGATAGAAGCAAAGAATGCCGTCAAATTGTTCTCTTTTAGATTTATGAAAACAAGAGTCACTGCTAAGCGGTCCAAAAATTTTAATTTTGTTTTTAATGCATCTATTAAGCAGAGGTTTTATAATTTCTATTTCTTCACTTCCAATAAGACCCTCTTCACCTGCATGAGGATTTAGACTAGTTATTGCAATTTTTGGTGATTTAATTTTCCAAATTGTGGTTAAAGAGTTTCTAAAAGCAATAATTTTTTCATAAATAATATTCTGATTTATAAATTTGTGAATTTTTTTGAGTGGTATGTGAGTAGTTATTAAACCTACAATTAGATTTTTCCCTTTATCAGAGGGCTTTGTGGTAGATAAAATCATTATTTCAGAATATTTTTTTTTATTTTTTTTGGATGCTAAGTAAGATAAATATTCAGTCTGCCCATTAAAATTGAATTTTGCTTTTTTTAGTGTTGTCTTACATACCGGAAGTGTAAGTATTCCTGATGATTTTCTCTTACACACAAACTCAAAAGCTTCTGTGATAGACTTTAAAACATATTTACTATTTTTGGCGTTAGGTTTTCCTGGATAGAAATCTATATTTGCTTTAAGATCAATAACTGGGATTGATCTCGAAAAAATGTGATTTATGTCATTATCATTATTTATAGCTTGAAAATTAGCTTTTAAATTAAATAGGCTATTAACTTGATTTAACTTTTTTAAATCGTCAACCAAAATGAAAGGTGGAATTTTATATAAATTTCTCTTCAACCATACTTTGATTATTATTTCAGATGAAATACCAGAAGGTTCTCCCATGCTGACAATTATAGGTTTGCATGATTTCATTTATTAAAAAACTTAATGTTTGTACTTTTTCTAATATTTGATAAGTAAGTATTAGTCAGTTGGTTAAATTTTTTGGAGAAGGCTTGTCTTTCTATTGCTTCTCTGGAAATATTGTTTGATCTAGAAATTTTTTTTTCACATACGTATAGTAAATTATGTTCTCCATCAAAATCAAAAACTTCAGTAAAACTTTTCTCTTCTGAAATATCTAATTTTTCAAGAAATAAATTTGATATATCTTTTGAAGCCATGTCTTTTATTTTTAATAATTTAACTCCTTCTCCAATTTCTGACTCTTTTATATTGTCACAACTTATATTTTTTTTATACATTTTTTGAATCTGGTTTTTATCAAATGAGGAAAACTTTAAGAAAGAAAACTTTATTTGATCACTTCCAAACCTTCTTTTTTGATTGAGTTTTAAAATTTTAAATCCATTACTTATTTTTATATTAGTTTTTATATCACCTGGATTCATATTATAAAGAATCTCTTTTGTTTCAGAATCGAGACTGTCTTCAAATATCCATCCAGTTTTAAGTCTATTTCCTTGTGGATTAAGATCACTAAATTTATTCGCTAAAAGCTCAAAAGAGGTTCCTGAGTCGAGAAGCGAAATAACAGTTTCCATTTTCTTCTTTGATGATTCCCAATTATTTAGTTCTTGGTTAAGAAAGATTATTTCAGAAAAATTAAATTCAATTTTACCAACTTTATTTTTGTAATTATTAAGTATTGCGTCTATATCTGCTGAATTAATAGTAATTTTTGTTGCAAACATTTGCTGAGAGAGTTTTTTCCATAATAACTCATTTTTTAGTTGCTCTACCACTATCTCAGCATCTATGTTTTCACTTTCTAAAAATAATTGAAAATCTTCAAATTCTTCTACTGGAAAGTTATAGATTGCCGCAGCGAGTTCAACTATTTCATCTTTACCAGCAGTAATTTCAGCTTTTTTGGCTTCAATTTTCTTTAGTTTCTCTATTATTAATAATTCGAGTACACGGTCCCTTACTGAATCTCTGTTTCTAATATTATCTTCAAGTTTCAGTGATTTAAGAACAAGCTTTATTCTCTCAGATAGGTCATATGTTGTTATTGCTTCAGAATCAACAGATGCTATTATTCCCTCAAACTTTTGTTCAGCTAAAGTTATTTTAAACAAGAAAAGTAAGATTAGAAATATAAAAGAATTAAATATCGTTCTCCATAATTTCTTTAAGCGAGAAAAGAAACTGGAAACTGTTTGATGTCGGGTTTTCTGGCATATGAGTGTATTGTCTTGACCAATTGAATGAAAATCCAAGACATTCGTCTTCGTATTTAATTTTTGCATTGATACCATGAAATTTAATTTTATTTTTTTTATCAAATGTTGAGGATGTAGTAAAGCTCCAGTATTCTGAAAATTTTTGCTCTATTGAGAGATTAAACTGATTTTTTGCTTCAATAAGATTTTTTCCGTCATTATCTAATACTGCTGGAGCATTAATATTTCTGATATTTAGGAATGTTTTTTCTATATTCAACATAAGAGTGGAGTAAGCGCTTTTGATTGAAAAATCATTTTTATCTAAAGATAAATAAAAACTAAGATTTAAAGAATCAACCGGTGATATTTCAACATTTGCAAGAAAATCTGAAAATTTATCATTAATACCTGAGTTTGTTGGTAAAAACTTATGATTATCAAAGTGATAACTTTGGGCTAATCCAATTCTACTAAACTTTTTTGTAGAATTGGTTTGTTTTAAAAATGATAATCCATAATCAAATCTATCTAAACTATCAGCTCTATAGAATCCTGATAATCTATTTCTATTAAATAAATCAAAATAATCTAAGTAAAAGTTATTAATATTACTTTCGTCTGGAATTTCCCTATTGAATGCTTTTGGAGAAGTTTTAAGATACATAAACTTCGGTTTTATTATTGTTTTATATTTTTCTGTGTATTTTACGTATGGTTTTGTTAATTCAACAGAAATTTGAGGATAAAAGTTTGATTTAAATTCACTATGTTTAAATTTTCCAGTTTTCGGGTTATGGTATTTTTTTATATGGAACATCCCTGCATTTAAATGTGCTCCAAAATTAATCATAGTGCCATCACTAAATATTGTTGGGAAAAAAATATTTTGATTTACAAAAAACTTTTTTGTTTCATTACCTTGATTTCTTTTTAAATTGATTATTTCAAGATTGGTCTCAAAATTTAAAAGGTTCAATTTTTTTTCTGAATTTAAATTTAAGCGAAGTCTTGGAAAAATTTTTGGTATTATTCTTCGATTTACGTCCTGCCTAAGATCCTGAAATAAGTAAGATTCTAAACTGTAGAAATTTGAATGTCTATGGGAATTCAATTTTAAAAAGGATGTAAGTGTGTCTTGATATCCATATTTATAAGTATTTAAGTAGTGTCGATCAGCCGTTCGATGTACCTGAAAGTCAACATACGAATTTTTATTCAAATCAAAACTACCTGTTGATTTGAAATGACCTCTTTTTTTGTCCTCCTTTATACCATTTTCCTTTTTGTTATTTTCAATTGTTCCGCTAAATTCTGAAAAAATTTCACCGTTGAGGAAATTTTTCCTATGCTCAATAAATAAAACTGGATTTTTTTTTTGTGAAAATTTTGGTTTTACAGTTATGTCCTGATAGTCATCAATTGGAATATAATACGGAAGATCCGTTGCGAATCCAAAATAATGATTTTGGATAAAACTCGGTGAAATAAGTCCTGCTTTTCTCTTTACAAGAGGTGAGGCATGAGAAAAGTAGGGGAGGTAAAACACACTTTTACCTTTAAAATCCACAAATGTGTCATAATATTTTACGTTTAGAGATTTTTTGTCGTGTATGATTTTTTTTGCTCGTAATTGCACTAAAGGTTCGTCATAACGTCCAGTTTTTTCGTTAAAACATATTTCGCATGCAGTAAATACTCCATTTTGAAGCTTTTCCCAGTTTTCTCCTCTTCTTTCAACCCTTTCAGCAGCAAACCTCAAATAATTTTTTTTTTCTTTAAAAGGGTTTGATGGCAAATACAAAAAATTTTTTTCAATTATCGCATTTCTTAGTTCCTGATCAGCCACAATTTTCTCAGCTTTGAGTATTGAACCGTCTGAATTAAAAATTGTTACGTTATCTCTAGCTGATAAAACATTTGATGTATTATTTAAAAAAACTTTATCTGCACTTAATTTAAATTTTTCATCCACGATTTTTACACCACCTGTTGCATAAATTCTCGTGTTATCTTTGTCATAGGTAAATTGTTCTGCCGTTATTTCGAGTTCTTCATCTGAATATGAGTGGTTATTAATAAATAACAAAATTAAAATCAAGTATCTAACCATCTTCAATATGTATGAGAGTGCTTAGTAAAAATAAATTTAAAATTATAGGTGGTGACCACACTGCAAAGAACACATTAATATTTCCTGTATGACCAAGAGTTTTAACAAGATCAGAAAAAAAATGAAACAAAACTCCAATAATTATTCCTAGTATTATTTTAGCGATATTTTTTTTTATTCTTTCTTTTTTGATCGATAAGACACAACCTAAAAGAACCATCGCCATTAATACTAAGGGAAACGAAAAAAGGTAATTTTTATAAATTACGTGCTTTCTTACTGAAAATCCAGAATTCTCCAAATTCTTAATATATTTTTTTAATTCCCAAAAACTAATTGTTTCTGGAGGTCTAAAGTTTTTTTCAATTTTTTTTGCATCTAAATTTATTTCAATATCCATTTCATCGAATTTCTGGGGTGGTTTGTTTAATTCGAGCCTATATCCATCGATCAGTAACCACAACCTATCATTAATCATTTTCACATTTTCAGTATCAATTCTCTCAAGAAATTTATCATTAAGATCAAACTTAAATATTTTTACTTCTTTTAGAAATCTCTCCTGAGAGGAATAATGTTTTGCATTAATTACGTATTCAAAAGTCTCATTTCTTTCTCTTAACCATAATCCTGTTTGTGAAATAGAATATAAACCTGAACTTCCTTTAAAATAAATGCTTTCGTAATTTTTAAATTTTATGTTCATAAGTGCAAAAATTGGATTGAATAATAAAATGAAGATTGCACTTATTAAAATTACGTTGATTAATGCTGGAAATATTAGCGACCAAATAGAAAAACCTGAAGCTCTTAGGACGCTTAATTCGTTATTTCTATTAAGTTTCATGTATGTGTTCATTGATGATAACAAGAATACAGTAGGCAATATTATAGGAAAAAGTGATGGAATGTGAAGGATGGACATTTTCAATAGAATTCCAAATTCAATATTTTTACTAGAGCCCCTTCTTATGAGTTCAATTAAATCAATTGAAATAAAAAGAAGGCATGAAAATATAAAAATTATTAAAAATGATATAAAATTTTCTTTAATGAGATACTGCAAGATTATTTTATTTTTTAACATTATACTTTTTGTGACCTGTTGCTAAAAAAAAATACTGAAAATAAACAAAATATTGCCGGAAAAAAGTTTAAAATTTGAAAATCTTGGTATTTAATTGAAATATTAGAAGAAACTATAGAAATAATTTGAAGCAAAATAATTGTTCCAAAAACAATAATTGGTTTCAAAACGCTTTCTTTTCTTTGATAACTAAAAGACATAATCACAAATGAAACTACTACCCCAAATCCAATTATGTTTAGTGGCATTGAATACCTCAGAGTAAGCTCTGCTTTAAATGCTTGAATGTTTTTTAAATCATCTTGAGACTCTAAGTCAGGGTTTTTCAATTCATACAATGATCTTTCTGAGGGAGATTTCCATCTATTTAGAAGGTTTGTTTGATCATTTTGATTCACATCTAAAAGATACTCGTCAAAGTACAAAACTGAAAGTTTTTTATCTTTGCCTTGAAAATGTTGAGACCCATTTTGTAGAAGAATTTTTGTAGAATCTGGATGTGTTATTAATCTTCCTTTTTTTGCTATTAAGGTTGATGTTCTTTTCTCATCCCTTGTATCGTGAATAAAGACATTATGAAGACCATCTTTTTTTCTTTCTTTAACAAATATAGTAAAGTCTTTGCCAAAGTTATTAAATGTTCCTTCTTGAAGAAGAGATGAAGAGTAATCATTTTTTAATGTATACAAAAGAATTTTAAAATTTTCATTTGATTTAGGTGATTGATAAAGAGTAAAGAAAAAGCTAATACAACTCATCAGAATTGAAAAAACCAAAGTAGGTTTAATAATATTATAGATTGAGAAGCTAGATGATAGCAGAATCACCAATTCCTTATCAGACTGCATTCTTGAAAGAACAAAAAAAATTGAAAGACTGACTATGATTGGGAGAAGTATTGGTATTATTTGAGGTAATGATAAAAAAATAAGTTTAGAGAAAATAAAAAACGGAAGTCCCCTTCCAACCATTAATTCTATCAACTGAACACTTTTAGATAGGCAAAAAAGAGAAATTATTAGTATCAATATTAGAATAGAATTATTAAATAGTTGCCGTAGAATATATTTATCAACTAAATTCATTGAATAATGGAAAAAAAAACAATATACATTATTTATTACAAATTTTATCAACAATTAATACAATAAATGAAAATAACTTTTGAAACAAAAAAAACAGAAAAAGATCACTTAGTTTTTATTTACAAAAATAAACTAAGTTTTAGTAATCTAGCCCTTAATAGTGAACAGATAGATCTACTCAAAAATTCTAATTTATCTTTTAAAGGAAGAAAAGAATTTACTGAAACCCTACACTATAGTGCAAAAGCAGAAATCCACTCTCTTACAATAGCTAAAATAAATACTAAATCAGCAGCAGAAGAATGTGTTAGACTCGAAAGTTTTGGTGGAAGTTTATTATCTTATCTGGAAAAAAAAAAGATTCTTAATGCTGCAATAATTTTTGAAGATAAAGAATTTGATCTATCTGAAAAAAAATTAATTATTAACGGATTGAACCTAAAATCATACAAATTTAATAAATACAAAACTAAAAGTAATGAAAAGAAATTTTTAGAAACTTTAAAGATCATAGATTATCAGAATAAATTTAATAACAACGACAAAAGGGAAATAACTTCAGGTAAAAGAGTAAAAGGTATTTTCCTGACAAGAGATTTGGTATCAGAGCCTGCAAATGTTTTGTACCCATCTAAATTTGTGGATATGTGCAAAATTTTAGAAAAAACAGGAGTTAAGATCGAGGTTTTAGATGAAAAAAAAATGAAATCTCTGGGAATGAATGCACTATTAGGAGTTTCACAAGGGTCAGTTCGACCGGCGAAAACTATGATTATGAAATGGAATGGAAATCCAAGCAATAAAAAACAACCAATTGCTTTTATTGGTAAAGGTGTGACTTTTGATACAGGTGGAATTTCAATCAAACCATCAGGTGGTATGGAAGACATGAAATGGGATATGGGAGGAGCTGGTGTTGTTGCAGGCTTGATGTATACGCTAGCTTTGAGAAAAGCAAAAACAAACGTCATAGGTGCCGTAGGTCTCGTTGAAAATATGCCTGACGGAAATGCTCAAAGACCAGGTGATATTGTTAAATCAATGTCAGGACAAACTATAGAAGTTTTAAATACTGACGCTGAAGGTAGGTTAGTTCTTGCGGATGTTTTATGGTATGTGAAAGAAAAGTTTAAACCAAAACTGATGGTTGACTTAGCCACATTGACTGGAGCAATAATTGTTGCACTTGGTGACAGATACGCAGGAATGTTTTCAAATAGTAACGACCTAGCCGATAAGCTTTATAATTCATCAAAAGAAACGCAAGAACTTATTTGGAGACTTCCACTCGATAGCGACTTTGATAAACTTCTTAATTGCCAGGTTGCTGATATGAAAAATATAACAGGAGCCCGTGGAGCAGGAAGTATAACTGCAGCTCAATTTCTCAAGAGATTTGTGGGCGAAATTGAATGGGCACATCTCGATATAGCTGGAGTTACTTGGTCGAAAAAAGGTACAAGCCTCTCCAGACCTGGTGGCACAGGATTTGGTGTGAGGCTATTAGACAACTTTGTAAAGAAAAATTATGGTTAGCGACAATAAAACTACTTTGAACTTTTATTCAATTTCTTCGAATTTTAATGACATTTTATTGAAGCTTTGTAATAAAATTGTAAACTCTGAAGAAAATTTATACGTGAACTTTGATAAATCAGATACAAAGAAAGAAGTTGATAAGTTTTTGTGGGTTAGTCAAAAAAATAACTTTCTTCCTCATAAAACCTATGGAGAAAAAATTTTTAAAAAAGATAAGATTATTTTATTTGACGGTTGTTATAGAAAGTTACAAAGAATTGAAAGGTTTAATACTCTTATAATTTCACCCTGCGTAAAAATCAAAAAATTTGAAATATTTAAAAAATTTTTGATTTTTTCTTACGCTAAGCAAAACCTATTTAATTTAAAAATAAAAAACGGCATAAGCAAAAATTATTTTACAGTAAATTGGTACGAAGAACTTAGCCCATTTAAATGGAAAAAAATTTAAAACCGGAGTGTATTATGCAAAGAACCTTATCAATAATTAAACCTGATGCAGTTAAAAGAAGTCTTACTGGTGAGATTAATTCTATTATTCAAAAGAATAATATTAAAATTATAGCTCAAAAAATGTTAAAACTTTCAATAGAGGATGCTCAAAATTTTTACAATGTTCATAGGGAAAGGGCCTTTTTTGAGGATTTGTGTAATTACATGATATCTGGTCCAATCATTGTACAAGTTCTTGAAGGAAAAGACGTAATTTCAAAATACAGAGAATTAATGGGCGCAACTAACCCTGAAAATGCTGATGAAAATACAATAAGAAAGCTTTTTGGGGTCTCAGTGGAAGAGAATTCTGTTCACGGGTCAGATAGTGAAGATAACTCAAAAATTGAGATAGAATTTTTCTTTCCAAAGAGAGAGATTTTTAATATTTAATAGATAAGAAAAAACCATAGAAGAGCTAATAAAATTATAACAAGTATTGTTGTTACTATGGAGAATTTCATGAATTTTGCAAAAAATTCTTGATGCTCTTTACTGTCGAATTTGCCCATTGTTTTTTTCCAAGTACTTCAATACTCTTATATACAATTTATGCTCCTTCATCAATATTTTTTTTTGAAGAGAAACTGCATTATCTGATTTAAATACTTTAACTATTTCTTGGTCTATTATTTTTCCTGAATCAATTTTTTTATTTACAAAATGGACTGTGCAGCCTGAAAATCTAACTCCTTCTCGTATTGCTCTTTCATGCGTATTTAAACCTTTAAAAGCTGGTAGAAGTGATGGGTGAATATTAATAATTTTATTGTTCCATGTTTTTACAAAATCTTTACTTAAAACTTTCATAAATCCAGCTAAACATATTAAATCTACTTTTTTTTTTAACAGATATTTAGATAAAGAGTTTTCAAAATCATAAATATGAGAATATTTTTTTTGGTTTATAATTTTTACATCAATACCTTTTTTTGACGCTTTTTGAATACCCAATGCCAATGGATTGTTAGACACAACAGTAGCAACTTTCGATTTTATTAATTTTTTTTTTGAAGCTTCGATAATATTGAGCATATTACTTCCATTACCGGAAATAAGAATACCTAATTTATAACCCATTCGCCAAATTTCCTAATTTCAACTTTAGATAGTTTTTTACTGTTATTTTCAATTTTACCAAGTAAACAAAACTCAACTTTATTTTTTTTTAAGTGATTAAAAACCATCTTATAATTTACCTTTTTTATTATTATTACAACTCCTATGCCACAATTAAAAGTCCCTAGCATTTCTTGAGGTGAAATGTTTGCTAATTTTTTTAACCAATGAAAAATTTTTGGTATTGTAAAACTTTTAGTTTTAATAATACCCTTTAAATTATTGGGAATAGCTCTAGATAAATTTTCAAAAATACCTCCACCTGTAATGTGTGCGATTGAATTTATTAAGTTTTTTTTAATTAATGGTAAAAGTTCATTGACATATATCTTTGTTGGAATTAGCAATTCTCCACCAACCGTTTTACTTGAATTAAAAGGTAATTTAGAATCGACCATTATTTGATTTTTCTTTAGTGCTTTACGGATTAATGAAAAACCATTTGAATGAACGCCGCTTGATTTAATCCCAATTAAAATATCATCATTTTTAACGTTATTAACACTAAGAAGTTGATTTCTTTCAACAACTCCAACAGCAAATCCTGCAAGATCAAAGTCATTACCCCTATACATTCCAGGCATTTCAGCTGTTTCTCCACCAATGAGAGAACAACCTGACTGTTTACATCCATCATTAATACTTTTAATAATTTTAAGGAAGTCACCACTAGAAATTTTAGAAGATGAAAAATAATCAAGAAAAAATAACGGTTCACCCCCGTTAGCTAGAATATCATTCACGCACATTGCAACAAGATCAATTCCCAGATAATCTAGCATTTTACATTCAATTGCTAACTTAAGTTTTGTTCCGACACCATCAGTGCTACTAAGAAGAATTGGATCTTTATATTTTAATTTTTTTAGATCTAATAAAGAACAAAAACCTCCAGAATTTTTAATTATTTCTTTTCTGTAGTTTTCTTGTGTGATTTTTTCTAATTTTTTAACTAACTTGGACGCTTTCTCAGTGTCTACACCTGAAGATTTATAAGTAATGCTAATAATTTACTCCTAAAAAAACTTTAATTATTTCTAAAAAAAAATTAATGTTATAAAATTCTTTAATAAAGGTAAATTAAATTAAAATATAAAATTTTGAAAAATATAATCTTTAAATCTTTACTAATCAGTCTTTGCTTTCATTTTAATGTAGAAGCAGAGAACTCCATCTATACAGTAAAAGATAATCAAGTTTTTCTACAAAATGATCAAAATGTTCTAAAGTTAAGGGAAATAGCTAAAGAGCTTGCTTTTGATAATGCTTTTAATATTTTAACAAAGAAAATCTTAGAACCTTCTGAAATAAGAAAACTTGAAAGATTTGAAAAAATCGATGTTTCTAGCCTAATAAAAGATTTCAAAATTGTTGAAGAAAAAATAACTGATATTAACTATAGCGCTAACATATTGGTAAACTTTAACCCTGACTTAGTCTTAAACTTTTTTGATGGTTCAAAAATTAAAAGTAAGGTGTTAGTATCTGAAGAGTACCTGGTTTTGCCAATCTTTAAGAAGTTTAATACTTTTTACTTATGGGAAAATGATAATGTTTGGTATGACTACCTTTTAAATGAATATGATGAATTGGGACTTCTAAAACTGTATTTTCCAAAAAGAAATCATATTAATAAAATTAAAATTTCACCAAAGCAAATTTTAAAGCAAGATGATGAATCTATAAAAAAATTTTTGATGCAAAAAAGTAAAAAAAAGGCTTTGATAATTTATTTAGAAGAAAAATACGATTTAAAAATAAATAAAATAAATTCCACTGTTTCAACTACATTATTTTCTAACAAGGGGTTTGAGACCATAAAATTGTTTCAAAATGATACTTACAAAGAAAATAGTAAACAATCAAATGCTAAATTAATATCTAAAATAATAATTAAAGAACTAGATGAATGGTGGAAAAAAAAAATTGACTCACCCGACTTTGAATCCTCTAGCGAGTATACTTTTTTTATCGAACTTCAAAGCAAGAACTTAAAAGAAAATATATTTTTAGAAAAAAGAATTAATGAGATTCTTGGAAAAAAAGGTTTTATTGTTCATGAGTTTAATAATAAAGAAATCATTTATAAAGTGATCACTAAGTATAATGTTGAGCAACTAAATTTGGCTCTAGAGATTGATAACCTTAGATTAGAAAAATCAAAAAAGAATGAAAATTTATTTAGATTAAGATCGTATTGATGAAACAAAATATTTTGAAGTTTAATTTTAAATTTAAAAGTAATGATTTTTTTGTTACTGAAAAAAATATGTTTGCTTACAATTTTATTAAAATGTGGCCTAATTGGCAGCAACGTTCGGTCTATTTATACGGCCCTGAGAAATGCGGTAAGACAACAATTTCACAAATGTGGTTAGAAGTCTCTAAAGGAATTTACATATCAAATGAAAATTTTGAAGATTTTTTTAGTGACGACCCAAATATTGAATATATTAAAAGTAATAATTGGCTTATTGATGATGTAGATGATCTGATTACAATGGATAAAGATTTAAACTCTAAAAAAATCCTTAATTTTATAAATATTATTAAAGACAACAAAGATGCATTTTTATTAATGACAGGGAAAAAATCTCCAAAACACATCGACTGTGATTTAAATGATTTAATATCAAGGTTACTATCATGTATTATTTTGGAGGTTAGAAATCCAGATCAAGAATTATTACTTAAAATAATAAATAAATATTTAATTGACAGAAATATCTATCTGTCTCAAAAAAAATTAAATTTCATTGCTAACAGAATTGAAAGATCCTATGAATCAGCTATAGAAATTGCTAAGAAAATTGACTTAAAATCTTTAGAAACAAAATCAAATATATCAATACATTTTCTTAAATCGAATTTAAAAATTTAATAAACTTTTTTGATATTAAGTTTAAGCATAATTTTTTTTTTTAATTCCTTATCAATATTTTGCTTGCATATCAACTTTATCTCTTTATCAGACGCAACTCGCCTAACAGGAACATCTTTTTGTATTGCTATCTTCTCTCGCAATCTAGAATACTTTTTAAGTTTATTTAGTTCATTTTTGTTGCACGGTTTGAATTTAAATTTTTCCCAAGCATTATTTATTTTTTTAGCATAAATATTAACATTAATAATTTTTTGATGCAGAGATCTAATTTGTTTTAAATTTCTAATTTTTAATTTTTTTTTTATGATATTATAAATCGGAATTAAGTATCTTACATCATTTAAGGCATATTGAATTTTATTTGAGTCAAGCGGTCTTACTCTCCAATCAATAAATTGATTATTTTTATTAATTTCAACGTTAAGTAAATCTTTACACGCTTTGGCATAACTTACGGAGTGATTGTAGCCTAGTTGCTCTAAGTAAATTTGAATATCATAAATTGGCAATGGAACTTTTTTGTAAATATTAAAAAATATTTCGATATCTTGTCTTGCTGCATGAAAGATTTTTTTTATTTTGGTATTGAAAAGTAATTTTTTTAAAAGTTTATAATCCAAATCTTGAGTTATTGGATCAAGTAAAATTGAATCACTATTGTTAGCAAGTTGTATAAGACATAGTTTTGGATAATAGGTATCAACTCTATAAAATTCTGTATCAATACCAATTAATTTATCTTTTTGACATTTTTCGTAGAACTGTTTTAATTGATTTTTATTTATTTGTAACACTCGTTGAATTTTATCATTTAAAGAACTTGTCTTCAAATCGTATGAATAAATTTAGATCACATAATTGCGGTGAATTATCGTTAAAAAATAATGGTGAAGTTGTTCATATCGCCGGTTGGATCAATAAAAAAAGAGACCATGGAGGTCTCTTGTTTATTGATTTAAGGGATCATTACGGATTAACTCAATGTGTTTTTGATTCGAATATTAAGAATTTTGAAAAAATTGAATCTTTGAAGCTAGAAAGCGTACTTAGAGTTATAGGGAAAGTTATAAAGAGGAATGAGGAAACCATTAACAAAAATCTTCCAACTGGTGAAGTTGAAATATTGGTTGAGGATTTCAAAGTTTTAAATCAGTCAGATCAGATACCATTTCAAATTGCTGTTGATGATGACTCCCCAGAAGAACAAAGATTAAAATATAGATACCTTGACTTAAGACGAGATAAAATTCACAAGAATATAATTCTTAGATCAAATGTTATTAACAGAATAAGAGAAAAAATGTTATCTAGAAACTTCTTGGAAATTCAGACTCCTATTTTAACTGCATCTTCTCCCGAGGGAGCAAGAGACTTTTTAGTTCCAAGCCGACTAAATCAAGGAAAATTTTATGCATTACCTCAAGCACCGCAAATTTTTAAACAACTTTTAATGGTTTCAAATTTTGACAAATACTTTCAAATTGCACCTTGTTTTAGAGATGAAGATGCAAGAGCTGATAGATCTCCTGGTGAATTTTATCAACTAGACTTCGAGATGGCTTTTGTCGAACAGGAGGATGTGTTAAGTGAAATTGAACCTGTAATTTATGAAATCTTTAAAGAATTTTCTGACAAAAAAGTATCAAACTTTCCCTTCAAAAGAATAACTTACCAAGATTCAATAAATAATTACGGTACAGATAAACCCGATCTGAGAAATCCTCTTTTAATAAATGATTTGACAGATTGTTTTGTAAATTCTGGATTCAAAATTTTCGAGGAAAACGTAAGAAAGGGAATGGTTGTAAAAGGAATTAAAGCTCCAAGTTCAGCAGAAATGCCAAGAACCTGGTTCGACAAATTAAATACCTGGGCAAGAAATTACGGACAGAAGGGGTTAGGTTATATAATTTGTCTTAATGAAGAATTCAAAGGTCCAATTGCAAACAATGTTAAAAAAGAAAATTTGGACAAATTAATTAAAAGAGTTGGGCTTGAAAGCGGTGATTCTGTCTTTTTTATATCTGATAAAAAGGAGAACGCAAATAAGTTTGCATCAGTGGTTAGAACAGAATTATGTAGTCAATTAAAGTTACTAGAGAAAAATTCATTCCAATTTTGTTGGATAGTCGACTATCCGATGTTTGAAATTAATCAAACAACCAATAAAATTGATTTTAGTCATAACCCTTTTTCTATGCCACAGGGCGGAATGGATTCTTTATTAAATAAAAATCCGCTGGATATTTTAGCGTGGCAATTTGATATTGTATGCAATGGCGTTGAGCTTTCATCTGGTGCGATAAGGAATCACAAGACAGATATAATGATTAAAGCCTTCGAGATTGCTGGATATAGTCGTGATGATTTAATGAAAAAGTTTGGTTTCCTTTTTAATGCGTTCAAATTTGGAGCTCCTCCGCATGGTGGTTCTGCACCTGGAATTGACAGAATTGTTATGCTTCTATCTGGAGAAGAAAATCTAAGAGAGGTTGTCGCTTTCCCAATGAATCAACAGGCTGAAGATCTAATGTTAGGCTCTCCTTCAGCGATCTCTGAAAAGCATTTAAAGGAATTGGGTTTAAATATGAAAAAGATTGAAAAGACTACTTGATCTTTTGTTCTTTAAAAATTACGTGTTTCCTTACTTTTGGGTCGTATTTTTTCATCTCCAGCTTTTCAGTCATTGATTTAGGATTTTTGAATTTGACGTAAAAGTAGCCTGTATCTGCTGTACTTACCATTTTTACTTGTATAGTATTTGATTTGGCCATGATGAATTTATATAAATTTTATTTTACCTGTCAAGTCTTACGTGATTTATCATCTAAGAAAATTTGTACCCCAATAAAAGCTCCCTTAATCCTTGGTAATAACCATAAGCTAAGAAAAACCGTTATTATGGGCCAAACAAACATTTGAAGATATAAAGAAGGACTAAAGTATTTTTCAGTTAATAAAATTAAGGGAATTAATATATGACCAATTATAAATATTGTTATATAAGCGGGACCATCATCTGATTTATAATTTGATAATTTTATTCCACAACATTTACATTTGTTAAAAGTTTTAACATAACTTTTAAATATTGGAGTTAAACCACAGCAAGGACACCTTTTGTTAAATCCACGTTTCATATGTTCTAATTTATTCATAAACTTAATTTACTATCTTAACATTCTCTCCTAAAATTTTCCCTGAAAATATATCATTTCTTTTAATTTTAAATGAAACTTTTTGACCAATTCTAAAGCTATTTTCTTGCGACTTAACTTTAGAATTCCTAAAGTATCTATTTTTATTTCTTACCAAACATGAGAATGGTAAATCAATTGCCCTTATAAAAATACCAAAATCTTCAATAGCATCGATAGTACCATAAAAATATTTGATTTTTTTGAATTTGATATAAAGACTACAAGCTCGCTCTAAAATTTTTCTTTCAATGCTATCTGATTTTTTTTCCTGAGATGTTAAATGATTTTCAAGTGATTTTTCAACTGAGTTTTTTTTTCCTTCAAAAATAAAATCTAAAACATCTCGATGTACCCTTAAATCTGAATACCTCCTTATAGGTGAAGTAAAGTGTGTATAGTAGTCTAGCCCAAGTCCAAAATGTCCAAAATTCTCGCAACTGTAAAATGCTTTTGATTGAGTCTTAAGTAATGCATCATTTAAAAAAAAGTTATCTTTATTTATATAATTTAGAATATTAACAAAATCCTTTTGAATATTAAATTTTGAATTCGTGATTATACTATTGTCTCGTAACATTTTTTTTAGTTCGTTTATTTTATCTAATTTTGGTTTTTCATGATTTCTGAAGATGGAGTTTAAATTATTATTTTTAATAAACTTTGCTATATTCTCATTAGCTATGACCATTAATTCTTCAATAAGTTTATAGGACTCTAAAGATTTTTTCTTTTTAAAATCAAAGTTTTTATTTTTATTTTCAATGATTTCGAATTCATCTGAGACGAAATTTATTTTATTTTTTTTTTCTGATAATATTTTCAAAACTCTGTAACACTCAAATAAATTTTTTACCAGACTATAAAATCTGTTTTTCTTTTCATTAGAAAAAAATATTCTATCAACTTCATTATACGTTAATCGTGCAACTGAAATTATTTTTGCTCTGTGAATTTTGAAACTAATAACTTTGAAATTTTTGATTTTGATTTCGGTGATTACTGATGCTCTCTCTTTATTTGGAATAAGCGAGCATATGTCATTTGAAATTTCATTGGGAAACATCGGAATAACTCTGTCAGGAAAATAAAATGAATTACCTCTTTTTTTTGCTTCTAAATCCAACGGATCATTTTTTTCAATAAAAAAACTCACATCGGAAATTGCTATCATAATATTGGTTATTCCTTTTTTTGTTTCAGACCAAACCGCATCGTCGAAATCCTTACTATTTTGTCCATCAATTGTAACAAACGGAATATCTGTAAAATCCTTATGATTGATTATTTTTTTTGTTTTAAGTTGTTTAATGTGAGAATCGAAAGATTTTGGAAAACTATTTCTCAAACTATTATCTTTTATTTCATCGTCGATAATATCGCATAGTTGGATTTTTTTTCCTTTTTTTTTTTTCATAGTTGAAGATATTTTGGTCACTAAAAGTAAATTACTTCTTTTTAGTTGTTTTACTTTGTTCTATGATCTCTATTGCTTTTTCTAATGTAATAGCACTTTTATCAAGACCGTCTGATAAGGAGTAATTCTTTTTATTATATGATAAATAATCGGGTCGTCCTTTTATCCCTTTTTTTTGGATAATATTCTTTTTTGTTTCAGGGTGAAGCCCAATGATAATCTCCTTCTTTTCATCAAGATTCTTTTGTATTAATTCAATTGCTCGATTTATACCAACTTCTGCGACGTCGTCTTCTTTTAAGGAAATAAATTTTTTTCCATGCTTGAGATAAGGTCCGTATGGTCCTATTGAAGCAGTTATATCCTCTTTTGTTTCTGGAAATATCCCAATGAATCTTGGTAATTTTAAATATTTGAGGGATTTTTCGAGATTAACCTCTTCATTACTTACATTTTTAGGAATACTCACTCTTTTAGGTTTATCGCCATCTCTTTGCATTTCTAGGTATCTGCCATATCTTCCAATTTTTAAAAAAATTTGATTACCAGTTGACGGTTCAACCCCAATTTTTTTTCCATCTCCGGTCAGGTCTTTGTTATCTTCATCATCACCAATTGCTGAGCTATATTTGCAGGCATTTTTGTCGTCTTTGTTGTAATTGGTACAACCTAAAAAAGGTCCTGAAGACGCAAATTTAATAGTTAGTTCCCCATCATTACATTTTGGACAATTTTTCTTTTTCAGAATTTCTGGGCTCAATTCGTTTATTTTATTTATAACTTCAGTAATACTTTTTTCTTTAACGTCATCGACAGCAGAGTTTAAAAGTTTTAGAAAAGCTTGAAGTATATTTTTCCAATCTTTTTTTGATTGAGTAATTTCATCAAGCTGTTCTTCGAGATCAGCTGTAAATTGATAATCCACAAATTTAAAAAAAAACCCATCTAGGAATTTTGATAAAATTTTACCTCTCGAACTTGGAATTAAAGATTTATTCTTTATTGAAATATAGTTATTGCTTTCAAGCTTAGTAAAAATTGAAACATATGTTGAAGGCCTTCCTATTCCGAGTTCTTCTAACTTTTTGATTAAACCCGCCTCGGAATATCTATTGGGAGGCTTTGTGTGGTTTTGCTTAATTTCAATTTTAGAGATGTTTACGATATCTCCTACTTTTAAATTTGGAAGCTTTTGGAGATCATCAGTTTTCTCTGAGTAATTATAAATTTTTTTAAATCCTTCAAAAATTTGGATGCTTCCTGATGATTTTAAAAGAAATTCTTCTCCTTTAATAAAATATGATGTTTCAAGATTCTTGCTTTGAGACATTTGAGAGGCTACCGTTCTTTTCCATATTAAATCGTAGAGTTTAAATTGATCGTCGTTTAATTCTTTTTTTACGTCTTCAGGTTTTTTTTGAAGTTGGGTTGGAGTAACTGCTTCATGACCTTGTTGAACAAATTTAGACTTTTCTTTATATATAATCTCTTCTTTTGATAGAAAATTTTGCCCAATGTCGTTGCTTATAATTTGTCTTAAACTATCAACTTCACTCTTCTTCATCTTATTTGAGTCTGATCTATGATACGTAATTAGCGCGCCTAGACTACCTATTCCATCTTTAAGTTGTTGTGCCAAAGAATTTGTATATTTTGGACTAAATCCTAGCTTTGATGATGCATCTTGGAGTAAAAGCGAATTTGAAAAAGGGCTATAAGGACTTCTTTTTTTTTCTTTTTTTGCTACATCTTCAATTAAAAATTTTTTTTTTAGCAATCTATCTTTAACAGATGTGGCTTGGATTTCACTTTCGATAGATAGTTTTTCAATTTTTTTGCCATTGTCAGAATAAATACTACTAGTCATCTTATTTCCATTCTCATCTTCAATTTCTATGATTACTTCCCAAAATTCTTTTGGAATAAATAGATCTATCTCTCGTTCTCTTTCACAAAGTATTTTTAATGTAGGAGACTGGACACGACCAGCAGACTTACCAAAAATTGTTCTTCTAGTAGTTATTGGTGAAATTTTATATCCAAAGAATTTATCTAAAAATCTTCTTGTAATCGCTGCATCAACAAGATTTTGATTAATATTTCTTGGTTTTTTTATAGCATCTAAAATATCTAGTTTTCTTATTGCTGAAAATTCAATTCTTTTAAAAGTTTTATTTTGATGCAATTTTTTTTCTTTACATAACTCAACAACGTGCCACGCAATGAGTTCACCTTCTCTGTCAGGATCTAAGGCTAAAAAAATTTCATTTGCTTGTTTTATACCCTTTAATATTGGATCAGCTTTTTTCTTATCTACAACCCATTCATCTACCGTGAAATTTTCGTCTTCTGAAATTCCTATTCCCTTTTCAGGTAAATCACGGAAATGACCAATGCTAGAAACTACTTCAAAGTCGTCCTCAAGATAACCTTTGATAGTTTTAGCTTTAGCAGGTGATTCAACAATAAGAAGTTTCATAATAATGAAGTTATCTATAATTATAAGTAATAAATGTCAAAAATAATTTTTATTTTTTTAAATTAATTCTTAATTCATTCCCTTTTAGTAACCTTCTAATATTCGAGATATGTTTTAAAAAAATCATCGTTACCATTAATAATACGATTAAGAAAATATTATCATTTTCTAAGTAAACTATAATTAAGATACTTAGTGAAGCTACTAAAGCTGAAAGTGAAGAATATTTACTCACAATAGCAGTAACTAGCCAAACAAGACTAAAAATTAAACCATAAAAAAAGTTATATCCAAGTAAGCATCCTATGATCACAGCAATGCCTTTTCCACCTTTAAATCTTATCCATATTGGAAAAAGATGACCAAGAAAAATAAATAAAATTATAAAACTCTGTTCGACTGAATGATTTTTTAAAATAACCACGGGAATTAAACCTTTTAGCATATCAAAAATTAATGTTAATAATCCAAGTTTCCATCCACTCGTTCTAACTATATTTGTTGCTCCAATGTTTTTTGATCCAACTAGCCTAGGATCACTTTTACTTAAAAGTTTAGATAACAATAATCCGAAAGGAATTGATCCGCAGAGATAACAACTCAATAAAATTAAAATAGTTTCAAGATTTATATACAAGTCTACCTCTAACAAACGTCATTAAATTTTTTCCTTGAACTAAAATGCCATCAAATGGAGAATTTTTTGATTTGCTATGAAAACTTTCTGAATTAATTTTCCATGGTTTTTCTAAATCAAAAACTATTAAGTCAGCTTCTAAATCTTGAGATATCTTACCGGTTTTTAAGCCTAAAATTTCAGAAGGGTTTTTCGTAATCAAAGATATAGCTTTAGTTAAACTAAGATTGTAATTCTTTACAAGATTTAGTGTCATCGGTAAAAGTGTTTCTAATCCTACACCACCAAACTCAGCCTGATTGAAAGGAAGCCTTTTGGCGTCTTGATCGTGTGGAGTGTGATCTGACGCAATTACATCAATTGTTCCGTCTAAAATACCATTAATTATATTATTTCTATCTTCTTCTGTTCTCAATGGCGGAGAAAGTTTTGAGAAAGTTCTATAATTTTCTAGAGATAATTCATTTAACATAAAATAGGGTGGGGCAGTATCGCAAGTAATGGGAAGACCTTCTTTTTTTGCTTTTCTTATGATTTCTACTGATTCTTTAGTTGAAATATGACTGACGTGATATCTGCATTTTGTATCTCGCACTAACCACAGGTCTCTTTCAATGATCATTGATTCAGAATAATTCGGTATACCAGTAAGTCCCATTCTTGTAGCAAACTCTCCTTCATTTACCATACCCCCTTGACTTAACTCTTGCTCTTCAGCATGTTGAATGATAAGACCATCAAAAGACTTTGCATAGTTAAGTGCTCTTTTCATGACTCTCGCATTAGATACACTTTTATTTCCGTCAGTAAAACCCAAAGCACCAAATTCTCTCATAAGTTGTAATTCACAAATTTCATTTCCCTCTGCCCCCCTCGTAATGCAACCAGTACAAAAAACCTTGCTCAGTGACACTTCCCTTGCTTTTCTTTGAATACTTTGAATTATTGCGGGTTGATCAATTGCTGGATAAGTGTTCGGCATACAGACCATTGAAGTCACTCCTCCACTTGCTGCAGCTTTACATGCACTTTTTATTGTTTCCTTATGCTCAAAGCCAGGTTCTCCAATATTAACTCTCATATCAACAATTCCAGGTGAAATGAAAAAATTATTGCAATCGATTATCTTAAACTTTTTCTCATCAACTGAAATATTTTTTTTCAAATCTTTGATTATTTTACCTTCGATAAGAACATCTTTTTTTTCTATTGTATCTTTGTCTGGATCAATTACTGAACCATTTTTTAATAAATAATTAATCGGTAATTTTGAATTATTAAAAGGATTTTTTAGGTTCATTTTTATTTATCCTTTATAAGGGCTTTCAAACAAGCCATTCTGACCGCAACACCCATCTGAACCTGTTCAAAGATTGCAGATCTGTCTAAATCATCAGCTAGTTCAGAATCTATTTCAACTCCTCTATTCATAGGCCCAGGATGAAGGACTAATGCATCAGAGTGTGCGTATTTTAATTTTTCATTATTTAGACCATAATACCTAAAGTATTCTCTGATTGAAGGGACAAAAGAGCCAGACATTCTTTCAAGTTGAAGTCTTAGCATTATAATTACATCAACATCTTTCAACCCCTCTTTCATTTTATAAAAAACTTTTACACCCATTGATTCAATTTCCTTAGGAATAAGAGTTGCTGGACCTATTACTCTTACTTCAGCTCCTAATGTATTAAGGAGGTGAATATTAGATCTTGCAACCCTACTGTGCATAATGTCACCACATATAGCTACTTTAAGACCAGAAATTGTCTTTTTTCTTCTAAGAATTGTTAAAGAATCAAGAAGCGCTTGCGTGGGATGCTCGTGCGGACCGTCTCCAGCGTTAATTACACCACAATTTACTTTTTCAGAAAGAAGTTTCACAGCTCCAGCATCGTTATGCCTTACAACTATGAGATCTGGTTGCATCGCATTTAATGTCATTGCTGTATCGATTAATGTCTCACCCTTTTTAATTGAGCTTGTACCAACTGAAATGTTTAACATATCCGCACTAAGCTTTTTACCAGCAAGTTCAAAAGAAGTTCTAGTTCTTGTTGAATTCTCAAAAAATAAATTTATGCACGTTTTATTTTTCAGATCATCAAGTTTGTGATTATTGTCCTCAAGATAATTTGCATATTTTTTGGATAAATTAATTAAATAATTTATTGAGTCTGGAAGAAGGCCCTCGATACCTAGTAAATGTTTATGAGGATAATTTTTGAAAACTTTTTCCTCTGTCATTAAAATTGAATATTATAGCTAAAATTTAATTGTTCAACACTCATCTTAAATTATCTTTTTTTTCTTTAGATCTAAAAGATCTTTACGATCTAGCTTTAAGAACTTTTTTAGTACTGATATTGTATCCTGTCCAAGTTTTGGAGGAGGTTTTTTGTACTGAATTTTAGACTCTGAAAAATTTATTGGATTTGCGATTAATTTTATTTTTTTGTTTTTTGATTTTGAGTGTTTCATTGAAATAACCATTTTTCTTGATTTAACTTGTTTATCTTCAAAAACTTGTTGTATATTATTTATCGGTCCACAGGGAACGTTAACTTTTACTAATCCTTCAACCCACTGTTTTATGGTCTTTTTTTTAATAATTTTATTAATTATTTTATTAAGATCACATCTGTTTTTAACTCTCGAAGAATTAGTCTTAAATTTAGGATCATTTATTAAGTTTGATATTTTTGCATATTCGCAAAATTCTTTAAATTGCCTATCATTTGCAATTGCTAAAACCATAAGCCCATCTTTTGCTTTAACTGTTTGGTATGGTACAATTGAGGGATGATCATTCCCAATGCGTTTTGGTATTTCTCCTGATATTAGATAATTTTGGGCTACATAACTTAACCAAGAAACCTGAGAGTCCATCAAAGAAATATCAAGATGTTGTCCCTTTCCTGTTATTTCTTTAAATCTCAATGCTGATAAAATTCCAATAGTAGAATAAAGCCCTGTTATGATATCAGAAACACCAACACCAATTTTCGTAGGATTCCCTTTTTTTTCACCGGTAATACTCATTATACCCCCCATTGCCTGTACCAAATAGTCGTAACCTCCTCTTTTTGAATATGGACCATTTTGTCCAAACCCTGTAATTGAACAATATATAATTTCAGGATTAATTTTTTTTATGCTTTTATAATCAAGCCCGTATTGCTTCAAATTTCCAGCTCTAAAGTTTTCTACGAGCACGTCACATTTTTTTATTAATTTTTTTGCTAATTCCTGCCCCTCTTTTTTTGTAAAATCGAGCTCAACTGAATTTTTGTTCCGATTGACGCTTAGAAAATATGAACTTTCCATCGGTTTCTTTAAATTTTTATCAAGGTATGGAGGGCCTAAATTTCGAGAATCGTCTCCGCTTATAGGCCTTTCGATTTTTATAATGTTCGCTCCAAGGTCGCCTAGAATTTGTGTTGATGTTGGTCCAGCTAATACGCGGGTAAGATCAAGAATGTTAATGTCTTCAAGCGGTTGTTTTATTTTTTTATTCATTAGTCTCTCGGTTTGAATTGAAGAAATCTTCTAAAATAATCCTTGCTGCAAATTTATCTAAAAATTTTTTTTGTTTTTTCTTATTTTTAAAAAATTCATATGTTGTATCTTCAGCCTCGATACTTGTATAATTTTCGTCCCAAAAGAAGAACGGAATATTCAGTTTGGACCTGTTCAAGTGATTATCTAAATTTGTAGTAGTATCAATAATAGATTGACTCATTTTGTTTATTTTTTTCTCTTCACCTAAAGGTAAACCGACAATTATGCCACCGATATTATAGTCATTAATGATTTTAATTATATTTTTTTGAAATTCTGAATTTCTAACTAATGTTTCCATTGGCATACTTATTTTGTGATTTTCATCAGATATGGCTATTCCTACTTTTTTCTTACCACAATCCAAACAAATAATTTTTTTTTTATTAGTTTTTTTTTTAAACTCTTTTATATTGCGAACAAACATACCTGATGTTATTTATAAATTAATCTAGTTTGTTATTTATGTCTATTGATAATTCAACAGTAAAAAAAGTCGCTAAATTAGCCAGAATTGAAATTAATGAAGAAGAAGAGACTACATTGATTACTGAGCTAAATAATATCCTAGGCTGGGTTGATGAATTGAAGCAAGTGAATACAGATAGTGTTGAACCAATGCTTTCAGTTTTTAATGAGTCAATGCAGATGAGAGAGGATAAAGCGGAATCAAATTTCGAAAATAGTCAAATTCTTGATAACTCTCCCGAGAGTAATTCAGGCTTTTTTGTAGTTCCAAAGGTTGTAGAATGAATGACTTTGAAAACCTGTCAATTTCTTCCGCTATAGAAGGTCTTGCAAATAAAAATTTTACATCTCTTGAGTTGACAGAGTTTTTTATAAAAAAGATCGAAAAAAACAAAGATCTTAATTGTTTTATTACATCCACCTTTGATAAAGCAATTGAAATGGCAAAAATTTCAGACCAAAAAATCAAAGAAAACGAAACAAGACCATTAGAAGGAATACCCATAGGAATGAAGGATCTTTTTTGTACTAATGGGGTGAGAACAACAGCTGGTTCTAAAATTTTAGAAAACTTTATACCTTTTTATGAATCGACAGTTTCTAATAATCTTTGGGATTCAGGAGCAATAATGTTAGGGAAAACTAACATGGATGAATTTGCAATGGGATCTGCAAATACAACAAGCTTTTTTGGAAATGTTAAGAATCCACTTGGTTTAAAAGTTAATAAAGAACTTGTTCCTGGAGGTTCATCTGGAGGATCTGCATCTGCAGTTTCCTCTGGGCTATGCCTAGGATCAACGGGTTCAGACACAGGCGGTTCAATAAGGCAGCCAGCTTCATTTTGTGGGCTCGTAGGACTAAAACCGACCTACGGTAGATGTTCGAGGTTTGGAATGATAGCATTTGCATCTTCTTTAGATCAGGCAGGGCCAATTACAAAGACAGTCGAAGATTCTGCATTGATGCTTCAAGCCATGGTAAGTTTTGATAAAAGAGATTCAACAAGTTCGAGACAAAGCATTCCAGATTTTTCTGACTTTAAAAAACTTTCAATTAAAGGTAAAAGAATTGGTATACCTAAAGAATACATGATTGATGGCTTAAATTCAGATATTAAAAAAATTTGGGATTCTGGAATTTCATGGTTCAAAAGAGAAGGTGCTGAAATTCTAGAAATATCTTTACCCCATACAAAATCTGCACTGCCAACTTATTACATAATAGCTCCAGCTGAAGCTTCAGCAAATTTGGCACGATACGATGGAATAAGGTATGGATTTAGACACAATGCAGATGATTTAAATGATTTATACCAAAAAACTAGAGGGTTTGGCTTTGGAAAAGAAGTTAAAAGAAGATTAATGATTGGAACTTATGTTTTGTCTGCAGGATATTATGACGCTTATTATTTAAAAGCACTTAAAGTTAGAAAACTTATTTCGCAAGACTTTGAAGACGCTTTTCAAAAATGTGATTTAATTCTCACGCCTACGACTCCAAATGTTGCTTTTGCGATTGGAGAAAAACAAACCAACCCTATTGAGATGTATTTAAATGATGTATTAACAGTTCCAGCAAGCTTGGCTGGTTTACCAGCAATTTCAGTACCCTCAGGTTTTAACAGTGAAAAATTACCAATTGGTCTTCAATTAATTGGAAAACCATTTGACGAAATTTCAGTTCTAGCAGCTGGAGCAGTAATTGAGGAATCGAGAGGTTTTTAAATGACTTATGTAATAGAAGGTAAAAAAGACAGTTGGCAAGTTGTTTTAGGGCTTGAAGTTCATGCTCAAATCAGTTCAAAGTCAAAGCTATTTTCAGTTGCTTCGACTAACTGGGGATCAGACCCTAATACTCAAGTAGAACTTGTTGATTGTGGAATGCCAGGAGCACTTCCAGTTATTAATGAGTATTGTGTTGATCAAGCAGTTCTCACTGGCTTAAGTTTAAATGCTGAAATTAAAAAAATGTCAATCTTTGACAGGAAAAACTATTTTTATCCGGATCTTCCTCAGGGTTATCAAATTTCTCAGTTTGAGCACCCTATAGTTGGAAGAGGTCATATTAATATTGAAGTCGAAGGAAAAGTAAAAAAAATAGGTATTACTAGATTACATCTGGAACAAGATGCAGGAAAAAGTCTTCACGACCAAGACATTAAAAATTCATACATAGACCTTAATAGATCAGGTTGTGCATTGATGGAAATTGTATCTGAACCAGATTTAAGTAGTCCCATTGAAGCAGCCGAGTATGTTAAAAAATTAAGAAGTATATTGAGATACATCGGAAGTTGTGACGGTAATATGGAGAAGGGGAATTTGAGAGCAGATGTAAATGTTTCAGTTAAACGTGAAGGAGAGAAACTAGGAACAAGATGTGAAATTAAAAATGTAAATTCTATCAAATTTATACAGCAGGCAATTGAATTTGAAGCAAAACGTCAAGTTAATATTATAGAAAATGGAGAAAAAATAATTCAAGAAACAAGATTATTTGATCCGAATAAATGTGAAACTAGATCGATGAGAAGTAAAGAGGAATCTCATGATTATCGATATTTTCCAGACCCAGACTTACCCCCACTAATTATATCAGATGAAAAAGTAAACTCATTAAAAGAACAATTACCTGAACTTCCTGATAAAAAGAAGGATAGGTTTATTAGAGAATTTAACTTAAGTAGTTACGATGCTGAAGTAATTGTTAATGACCAAGGTACAGCTAATTTTTTTGAAAAACTCGTTAAAGGTAGAGATTCAAAAGTTGTTACAAATTGGATTACAGGTGAAGTTTTTTCGTATTTAAAAAAAATAAACAAAGATATAAAAAATTCAGGAATTGCTCCAGAGAAAATAGGATCGTTAATAGATTTAATAGTTGATGAAAAGATTTCAAATAGACAGGCTAAAGAAGTTTTTGAGGAGTATATGGAATCTAGCGATGATGCATCAATATTCATTGAGAAAAAAGGACTTGTTCAGTTATCTGATCAAAGTGAAATTTATAAGATAATTGACAAGGTTTTATCAGATAATCCTAAAATGATTGATGATTATAAGAACGGTAAGGACAAATTATTTGGCTTTTTTATTGGGCAAGTAATGAAGATATCAAAAGGGAAAGCAAATCCAAAGCTTGTGAACGAATTACTAGTAAAGAGGTTAAAAGAATAAAAAAATGGAGAGGTGGCCGAGTGGCTGAAGGCGACGGTTTGCTAAACCGTTATAGGTGGCAACATCTATCGTGGGTTCGAATCCCATCCTCTCCGCCATATTTTGTTTATTAAGAGCGAATACGAGAAAAAAAATACACTAATTCTTTACATGATAAAAAAATTTTGTGGTAGAAATGTAGTATTTATGTGTGCTTGAAGCGAATAATAAATTAATTTTATAATATAAAAAATAATTCCAATTATTGCTATAAATAAAGAATATATTGTGAATTTCATACCTTTTCTTCTGTCATTAATATCCTCATTTATATCTGAGACTGCAAAAGAATGTATTGTTCTACCTATAGCTAAAAAAAGAAGTGATAGAACTGCAAAAAATAAAAGATTGTTAAAATAAAGAATAAAATTTAGGATAATAATTATAGGAGATGTTTCACAAAAATTTCCATGAGCCCTGACTGCTCTTTCTAACTTTTTGTTATTATGACCAATAGAAATTTTTGTTTCTCTTCGAATTTTCACTACATTTTTAAATAACTTATAATAATGGAAAGCTAAGTATAGTATCTCGATCAAAAAAATAATTTCAAAAATAGTTCTTGTCATTGAAAATTCAAAAAATATTGTACATATTATCAATAACACAATTCTTACAATTTCAAAAAAAAATGACAAATGAATTTTCATTACATTGGTTTAGACAAGACTTACGACTAAGTGATAACTCGTCACTCAACTATTTGTCACAAAAACATAAAAGAATAGTTTGTGTATTTATTTATGACCAAGTAAATTGTAATAGAAAACTTGGATCAGCCAGTAAAACGTGGCTTCATTATTCACTGTTGTATTTAAATAATAAATTAAATAACAACTTGTTAATTTTTAAAGGTGATCCTGAGTTTATATTTTTAGATCTTATAAAACAAAATAAAATAACTGAAATATCATGGAATAGATGTTACGAGCCATGGAGAGTTGAACGAGATAAACTTTTAAAAAAAACACTAAGGAAACATGTCGAAGTTAAAACATTCAATGGTTCACTTTTATGGGAACCATGGGAAGTCCTGAAGGCTGATTCCACCCCTTATAAAATTTTCACACCATTTTATCAGAAAGGATGTCTCACTAAAAAACCTCCTAGAAAACCCATCTCTAACAATTTTAGTTTTTTTGACCATAAAATTAAATCATTGAGCGTAACTGGTCTAAAATTACTAGATAAATTGGGATGGGAGAATAAAGTTATAAATCACTGGGAGATAGGTGAATCATTTGCAGAAAAACAAATGAATAATTTCCTTAAAGAAGGTCTTGGAGATTATTCTCACGGTAGAAATTTCCCAAACAAACTTAATGTATCAAGAATATCCCCATATCTTCATTGGGGACAAATTTCTCCAAACACACTTTGGTATGAAGCCGAAAAACTTCAGCAGGATGTTGAAACAATAAATATCGATATATTTAAAAGTGAATTAGGTTGGCGAGAGTTTTTTTATAACTTAATGTTTCATTTTCCGAATATACAAAGTAAAAATTTACAAATCAAATTTGATAAGTTTCCATGGGAATCTAATGATGAATTTTTAAAATCATGGCAGAAAGGTTTAACTGGCTATCCTATAATCGACGCTGGAATGAGAGAACTATGGAAGACTGGTTACATGCATAATAGATTAAGAATGATAACAGGATCTTTCTTAGTTAAAAATCTTTTATTGCATTGGCACCATGGTGAGAAATGGTTTTGGGATTGTCTTTTTGATGCTGATTACGCTAGTAATTCAGCAAGTTGGCAATGGGTTGCTGGGACAGGAACTGATGCAGCGCCTTACTTTAGGATATTTAATCCGATAACGCAGGGAAAAAAATTCGATCCAGAGGGAGAATATATAAAAAAATATGTTCCTGAACTTAAAAATATACCACATAAATATCTTTACACTCCTTGGGAATGCCCATCAGAAATTTTAAGTGAGATTAATTTAAAACTAGGAGTGGATTATCCATTTCCGATAGTTGACATCAAACTTTCGAGGGCAAAAGCACTTAAAGCCTTTTCAATCTTAAAAAAATAAATCTTATGAAAAAAATCTTTATTGTATTGGGCAATCAACTTTTTAATCCAAGTTACTTTGAAAAATTCAGGAATGATCATCTTTTCTTTATTTGTGAAGATTTTCAACTTTGCACTTATCAAAAACATCATAAACATAAAATTTTATTATTTCTTTCCGCAATGAGATCTTTTGCTGACGAATTAAAAAAAAAAAAATTTGAAGTAATTTATAAATCCATTGAAGAGAGAGATTTTAAAGAAAGCTATGTTGACAAGCTATTTAAAGAAATAGAAAAAGAGAATGTAAAAGAGATATCTATGTTCGAAGTTGAAGATAAATTTTTTGAGAAACAGCTTTTGAACAACTTAAAAGAATTTAAATTAAACTATTTAAAATCGCCTATGTTTTTGAGTTCAAGAGATGATTTTAAAACATATCTAAATCAAGTCAAAAAACCATTTATGGCAAACTTTTATAAAAAACAAAGAGTTGATCACAACATTTTAATTGATTCAAATAATAAACCGGTTGGTGGTAAGTGGAGTTTTGATGATGAAAATAGAAAGAAACTCCCTAAAGAAATAGATTTACCAGAAAAATTTACATTTAAAGAAACCGAGCATACTAAAGATTTGAAAGAAATTGTAGAAAAAATGTTTTCTCATCATCCAGGAAAGATAAAAAGCTTTTGGACTTGTACAAACAGAAAAGATACCGAAAGTTATTTAGATTATTTTTTAGACAAAAAGATTGAGAATTTTGGGGATTATGAAGATGCAGTTGATCAAAGAGACAATATTTTGTTTCATTCTGCCCTTAGTCCTCAAATAAATTTAGGTTTATTAACACCTGAAGAAATCATTTCTAAAATTAATAGCAAAACTATTTCTAAGATAAATTCTCATGAAGGTTACATCAGACAATTAATTGGATGGAGGGAATTCATTCGGGGAATTTATCAAAACTTTGACGAAAAGTTAGACAAAAGCAATTTTTTTAATCATAAAAAAGTAATGAAAGAAACTTGGTATACTGCCACTACTGGACTTGTCCCTTTAGACTACTCTATAAATAATGCATTAGAATACGGATGGACACATCATATTGAAAGATTAATGATTTTATGTAATATCATGAATTTATCAGAAATAAATCCTAAAGAGGTTTACAAATGGTTTATGGAGATGTTTATCGATTCGTCAGACTGGGTTATGTCACCAAATGTTTACGGGATGGGATTGTTTAGTGACGGAGGAATTTTTGCAACAAAGCCTTATATTTGTGGTTCATCGTATTTCTTAAAAATGATGCATTTTAAAAAAGGAAGTTGGTGTGATATTATGGATGGACTTTATTGGAGATTTATCGATAAACATAAAGATTTTTTTCTTAGTAATCCAAGATTATCAATGATGGTAAGAATTTTAGAAAAGATGAATGAAGAAAGAAAAAATAAAATCATCAATGCAGCAAACGAATTTATAAAAAATAACACATATGAAAATTAAAGTTTTTTATAACAAGTCTTGTAAAATTTGTAAGACTGAAATAGATCATTACAAAAGTCTTATTAACAACAAAATTTCTTTTATTAATATCATAGATAACAAGGAAGCCCAAAAAGCTACTTCAAAGTCTTACAAAGATTTGATAAGAAGACTTCATGTTTTTAAAGAAGGTAAAGTTATTGTAGGAGCCAAAGCTTTTTTGGAGATATGGAAGGTAATTCCAAAGTATAGAATTTTATACCATTTATTTAAGTTTAAAATATTTTACATTATCTTATTTATTTTTTATGAGATTGCAGCACTTTTTCTTTACTTAAAAAATAAACACCTCCTTAAAAATGAAAAAAAGCCAACTTCCAACTAAAATATGTGCAAATTGCAAAAAACAGTTTGTGTGGAGAAAGAAATGGCGAAGAGATTGGGAGAATGTTAAATTTTGTTCAAAAAAATGCTCTAAACTTTAGTATACCGTAGATATGGCTTTATTTTCTTAAAATTCCCAAATAATTCTTTTGCCTCCTCGTCAGATACTGCTGGAACTATAATAACATCATCATCTTGTTTCCACTGAGCTGGTGTGGCAACCTTGTTTTTAGATGTGAGCTGAACTGAATCAAGAACTCTAATGATTTCATCAAAGTTTCTACCTGTGGTCATGGGGTATGTAAGTGTCATTCTGATTTTTTTATCTGGATCTATTAAAAAAATTGATCTAACTGTCGCATTAGTCATAGCTGTTCTTTTGCCATCATTTACTTCATCAGATGGTAACATGTTGTAAAGTTTTGCGATTTGAAGATTTTCATCAGCGATGAGTGGATAACTGACTTTCACACCCTGAGTCTCTTCGATATCCTTTTTCCATTTATGGTGATCTTCAACTGAATCAACACTAAGTCCAATTAATTTACAATTTCTTGATTTGAATTCTTTTTCGATTTTTGCCATGTAACCAAGCTCAGTTGTACAAACAGGAGTAAAATCTTTTGGATGAGAAAATAATATTCCCCACGAATCGGATAGATACTGGTGAAGATTTATTGACCCTTCAGTTGAAACTGCATCAAAATTAGGAGCAATATCGTTGATTCTTAACATTTGAACATTTTATAAAAAAAAAAAAAAAAAGAAATAGAAATTGATATATTTTATCTAACTACAATACTTTAGATTTCATTGTATCAATTAAAATTAATGTTTAAAAAATTTAATAATCTATATTTAGAAAATCAGCAAGATGCTTTTTTTATTTTTTATCCGGAAAAAATAAAAAGAATACTGGAATATTTTTCAAAAGAATTTATTGGGACAGTAATTTACGCTGTCAAAGCCAACCCAGCTGATTGTGTGCTTGAAGAAGTAATTAAAAATGGAATCAGATCGTTTGATGTAGCTTCATTAAAAGAAGTAAAGTTAATAAAGAAAAAACTATCGGATTCTGAAATTTATTTTATGAATACTGTTAAGTCTAGATCTTCAATAAGGGAATCTTATTTCAAATACAATGTAAGAAAGTTTTCGATTGACTCTGTTGACGAATTAAAAAAAATTATAGAAGAAACAAATTCTGCGAATGACCTAGTTATTTATTTAAGAGTTTCAGTGCCAAACTATTTTTCTACCGTAAATCTTTCCTCTAAATTTGGAATTAATCATAAAGATGCACCAAAATTGTTACATCAAATAAAAAAATACACAAAAGAAATTGGACTTACTTTTCATGTTGGCTCACAATGTGTAAATCCACATGCTTTCAAAATAGGGATTAAAATTATGAAAAAAGTAATGCAAAACAGTAAGGTTAAAATTAAATTTTTAAATGTTGGCGGAGGATTTCCATCATCGTATCCTGGTTTTAAAAACTTCTTACTATCCGATTACTTCAATCAAATAAAAGATGAGTTTTCTAAATTATCTAAATTTAATCTTTGTCGTCAAAATTTATTTTCTGAACCAGGAAGATCAATTGTTTCAGATTGTATGTCTTTGGTAACTCAAGTAAATTTGAGAAAAAAAAATAAACTTTTTCTTAATGATGGTATTCACGGATCGCTCAATAATGCAGGTTATTTAAATTTCAAATATCCTGTAAGACTTTTTAACAGAGTTGATAAAAGTTCTAGATTAAAACCCTTTAGTTTTTACGGACCAACTTGTGATTCACGAGATTACATTAAGGGTCCTTTTTATTTACCAAGTTCTATTGACGAAGGAGATTGGATTGAAATTTTGAGTATGGGTGCTTACGGTCTGACTATGCAAAACGATTTTAATGGCTTTTTTAAGAAACCAAAAATATTTAATATTGATGATTTGTAGATGTTTAAGTATTTATTATTCGAAATAATTATAAAAATTAAATGATTATAAAAACTCCGCTTGAGATAAAAATAATCCCAATTATTTTTTGCAATGAGAACCTCTCATTAAAAAATAAACTTCCAAATAAGACTGCACTAAATTGTCCAATTGCTCTTTTGATCGACTCCATTATAGGAACAAAATTAAGTAAAATAGCATAAAACTGACTTATAGTTGCAAATGTACCAATCATAACTGTAAAAAAAATTAGATTTAAATATTTGGTTTTTAGTTCTCGTAAAATTAAAAGTTGTTTCATTGCAATTATAAATAAAATTAAAAAAGTTCCAAAAGCTTGAATTAAACCATGGATATTAATGGAACTGTGTTTTAAACATATTTTATCTAAAACTGGAGTAATACTCCAACATAGTGCTACTAATAACATTAACTTAGCACTTTGATTTTTTGTAATGTGAATTATACTTTTAAATATTTGAGTCATATTAAATGCATTAGAATACAATGATAATGTTCCAAAGATTATAGAGAAAACTCCTAAATATTGGGTTTTAGATAATTCTTCATCTAAGAAAATAAATGAGAATAGGGAACTAAATAAAGGAGAAAAAGAGAGAAGAGGTATTGTAAGACTTAGATCTGATTCTTTAATTGATTTAAGAAATAATAATGCTGAAAATATTCCTAAAATTATTAAAACTATACCTGGAATCAAATAAGACGCAATATTTACGTAAAAAGTATCTTTTAAACACCAAATTAAAAAGATAATTATTTGAACAAATGTGAATAACAGAAGTAAAACTTTTGAATCAATATATTTTAACGAAAGTTTCCTTGTTAAATCAAATACAGCCCAAAAAAAACCTGAAAGCAAGCAAATTAAAATAGAAAATGACAAAGTTAATCTTAAATATTTTTGTTGTATATTTGGTTTTATTTTATTTTACAAACACTAATAAAAGTAAAATAGCCTAACTATATCAAAATAAAAGCTTATGCAAACAATTTAGATAAACATATGATATTCACGAAAACCATTTATTAAATCTTATTTTAAATTTCTGATAGATTAAAAAAAATTCTTTGAGATGAGAGAGAATTTTGAGATTTAAATCTTCTCTGATAATCCTCTAAGATTTACATTCCTGGCATTCTCATCAAACTGGCTCCTACAGAATCTAATTCTTCAGCCATTTGAATAAACTTCACATGCATTTCAAATTTTCTTTGTTGGTCAATTGTATTCACCATTTCTTCAACCGCGTTAACGTTACTTTTTTCTAAATAACCTACAACTATTTTTGCTTGTTGATTTGGTTGAATGTCAATTACCTCAGTTACACCATTTTCATTAGGTTCAGACTCTATCCTAATGTGACCGTCTAGTGTTTTTTTTAAATTATCATTTTCTCCTGGAGTAAATGTTGCGATTAATCCAACATTTTGGGGCAATGCATCAGGTTCAGCACCAATTGGTACTACAAAAATCTCCCCTTGAGGGGAAATTGTAATTTCTCTAAATGCTGGTAAAACTAGAGGTTGTAAACCTCCGTCCAGCAATTTATTTCCCGCTCCGTCTAAAAGCTCTCCATTTTCACTTGTTTGAAAATCTCCGCGCCTTGATAACGATGGAGCTCCTCCGTTTTTTGGTTGAATAACAAAATATCCATTGCCATCAATGGCAGCGTCTAAAGGATTTTTCGTAAAATCCATTGTACCTTGTTGAATTGAAAATCCTCCAACATTTCTTGATGAAACGATTCTTGGTTCAACTCCATTTTGTCTGTTTAAATAAATAGAACCAAAATCTGTAACAATATCCTGTCTAAAACCCGGTGTGCTTAGGTTGGAAAGATTATGCGATGTTGCAGTCTGATTCTCCATTAGCATCTTCAAGCTGTTCAGTGCTGTTTGTGCCATTCTATCCATTTAACAAGCTCCTAATAATCTTAACTACATTCTAATATTCACAATTGCTTGTGTTGTAGCAGCTGTGGTTTCAATTGATTTAGCATTTGCTTGGAAGTTTCTTTGTGCAGTAATTAAGTTCACAAGCTCTTCAGTAATATCAACGTTTGATCTCTCTAAAGAACCTGAAAGTACTGTTCCAAAACCTTCAGCACCAGCTTCACCAACTGTTGCTGTTCCCGATACTGCAGTTTCAACATATGTTGAGTTACCAATTTGTTTTAGACCGTTTTGGTTGTTAAAGTTTGCTAAAACAATTTTACCAAGCGGATTGTTTTGACCATTGGTATAGTTTGCTCTCACTGTACCTGATGAATCGATTTCAAGACCATCTAATCTTCCTGATGTAAAACCATCCTGATTAACTGTATTCACAGAGAACGGCTGAGCAAGCTGAGTTGACTTTGTAAAGTCAATATCAAGATCAATACTGAATCCAGCTTCTTGCTTCTCATAATGAACACCTTGTTTTGGACTAACAATTCTACCTGATTTATCGAAAGTAAGTTCTCCTTCATCAATGAAAAGAGGGAAGTATCCATCAACAACGTTTGCAGGAGGAGTGGTTACTTTGTTTCCATTCGCATCAACAAATAAAGCTAAACCTTCTGAGTTGGTTGCTTGTGTTAAGTTAAAAATCTGTGGGACAGTTCCAACACCAAGATCAACGTTGTCGAGGCCAAATTTACCTGCTCCTCTAACTTTGATTGTAGAGTCTCTTCCCGTAGTTCCGTTTGTAAAAGTAAAATTATTAGTGTCTGAATTATATGATACTGTAATTCCACCACCAACTATACCAGTTGTTCCTTCAATTTGGTTCATTCTTTCTTGAAGTGCTTCGGCTAGAGTTGTGCCGACATAAAAACCTTGAGGTATTTCAATAATACCTGGAACACCATTAACTGAGACGTTAAATATGTTTTCGTTATTCTGATTACTCAATCTAAATACTTGAGTTAAATCTTCTGTTGCAGAGGCTCCAACGGCCACTGCAGGAAGAGCTGCCAAACCTTTTGCTTCAGTTTTTATCGCATTAGTCTTGGTTATACCCACACCTAGCAGACCATTATCTCCGCCAAAGAAATCTGTTGCATCAGTAATAGAACCATCTGTTGTTGATAGAAGATATCGCCCAACTGCAATATCCGATGCAGTTTGAGCGGTTGTTACACCAATTGCACCATTTGCAGCAATTGTTTCTCCAGTTGTTCCACTACTAAATTCAAATGCTTTTAATTCACTGTTGTATCCTACTTTAATTCCAAAACGTTTATCGTTTAGCTGAATTTCTGCACCATCTGCAACAAAAGTTGCAGCAGAAAACTTCTCACCACCTCTTATTAATGTTTCAGTTGTATCATCAGATGTTGGAATACCAAGATTATTGGTAGAAGTTGCAGTAGAGGCTCCAAAAATTTTAAAACTGTTAAAGTTACTATTGGTCCCTGTTCCTAAAATATTTCTGTCAATTTCGAATTGTAGTCTTTGGTTTAAAACGTCATACGAAACTTCAATAGGAGGATCTTGAACATCAACCCAGTTAGTTGCCATATTTGAGGCTCCTGTAATTGTTGAGTCAAGAGACGCTGCATCACTGCCAAGTCCCAAAACCTGACTAGTATTTATAGCTGCTGCGGAACCATTAATATCAAATTCAGCACTATGAATTCCAAATATTGGGTCACCGACTGAAACATTTCCATGAGCTCTGGCAACAGTTGAATCATCAACCATCTTGTTAGTGTATGAGTGTTTGTTAGAAGTTCCTATTTCTCTCAAAACAACTTTTTTGTTACTAAAGTTTACATCTGCACCCTTAAATACATTGTTTGCACCTTGAAAGAAAGCTTCAACACTCGTTGAGAGCTCACTATATATCTTACCATCATTATTCGTAGCAGCAATGTTGAAGTCTGCATCAGGGAAATTCATTCCAGAAGTGCTACACTCAACAAAGTATTTATTACCTGAATCTTGTGCTGCTCTGATAACTGTAAATTCTCTTCCATTGAAAAAATTAGAATTTGTTGTGTCAGTTGCTGATGCGTCAAACAAACCTAATGCTCTTATTTTTTCATTAACGGTAAGACCTGGGTCAGATGCACCAAAATAAAATTTTACTGTATTTTCTGATTGATCATACTCAACTATATTTCCATCATTTCCAGCTCCCATGGTGTCAGCTTCGTCATAAACATGAAGTTGAGGACTTTTTCCGAAATATGAATGGGTTAAAAATTTTTCTTCATCAGTAATTGCAGTTATAGTCCCAGCATCATTTGTGGTTGCATTTGCTCTAGTAATTTTAAAAGCCTGATTGTGCTCTAAAATACCTGTCATTGTTCCACCAGTATATTCTGCAAATAAGCTATTTTGAACACCTATTGACGCAGCATTACTTACAACGTCAGTTGATGCAGTTACTGCATAATTATTTAATGCGTCATTCAATCTAGCCTGTGTATGGGCTAAAAACTGATCTCTAGTAAAGTCGGGTGATGCACCTGTTAGTGTTATACCCTCAAGAGTAGAAACATAGGAATCTGTAAGAAGATCAACAGTTATAGGTGTGGTTAAACCTGTTGATGTTCCATCTGCATTAAGCTTGAGTAAATCAATTGTTAGTGTATCGTCAACGTTCTGTACGACCTGTATTTTTTTATCATCTCCGTATGCGGCATTTATTGCTCTTTGGATTTCTGTAGAAAGCTGTGCTGCGTTGTAAGAACCTGGACGAATATCAATATTTACTGGTTGGTCTCCATTATCAACGTTAACAGTCATAAAGTTGGTTCCCCAAAAAATACCTGAACCTGTATTACCACTTTCAACAGTTGATTTAAATTGAACTGGGTCAGTAACAATTGTAACAGTTTTGTCTCCTTCCTCACCAAAATCAAATCCACTAGATTCACCCGTAACCTTTGCTGGTGTTGAGTCAACTAAAGTCTGAAGATCATCTTGCTTAAATAAAGGCGAACCTTTTCCCTCCAAGAAATAGTTATCGTCTGGAACTTTAGTTGTTTGTTGACCAAATCGATCAATAAAAATTGGTTGTTTTGTATCATTAACCGCCTTAACAAGATCTGGTTCAATTACAGTATCATTAATAACTAATCGCGTTTCAAACTTATTCGTAGGATCAGCTGCTGAAGCTGCCTGAGTTCGTATAAAAAAGATTGTAGCAATTGTTGGATTACCTAAATCATCAAAGATTGTTATTGAGGTTGAATTATTGTAAGTAGTTGGATCATTAGGGTTAAATACATAACCACTTGAAAATTGCTCATTATCTGTAATCACATCACTTGTCGCTGAGACGTTAACACCCAAATCAATTTGGGTTGTAGCCTTTGGTGTTCCTGATGTAACTGGGAGCTGCAAAGGGACTGCACTTGTCAAATCTTTTGCCGTTACAGATCCATCAGCGTTAACTGGAAACGTAAGGAGGAACTGACCAGATGAGTCAGTCACATACCTGTCATTATTAACATTAAATGAACCGTTACGAGTATAAACGGTTTGCCCTGATGTTAGCGATGGTTTAAGGGAGAAGAAACCTTGACCAGAAATTGCTATATCAAGAACATTTAAAGAGGAGGTAATGTTACCCTGAGTAAATTGCTGCTTAACACTTTTAAGAATTGTACCAGAACCAATTGATGATGATGCGTTTTGTAATGGTGAAGTCGCAAAAATATCACCAAATTCTGCTCTGGATCTTTTAAAGCCAGTTGTATTAACGTTAGCAATGTTATTCGACGTTGCTGAAATGTCTGACTGTGCTCCGTTAAGTCCGGTAAGTGCTGTATAAAATGACATATTATTTCTCCTCTATTGTTATTTTATTTGTTTGATTTAAATTTTATTGCTTCAGCTGCTGAAATTTCTCCGTAATCTTTAGTTTCTAAAATTACGTCCTCGCTATTTTTTGGAGCAGATGCTGCAATAACTTTATTGTAAACTGCAGTATTTAATCCATCTGAGCCCTCAGCATTTCCTGAATACGCTTGAATTGTTAATTGAGTTTTATTCTTTTTTATTTCTTCCGGAATATCAGTCCAACTAAATCCTACAAGTCCTTTATCATGTGAACCTAAACTCATTGAATGAATAATTTCACCATTAGAGTTTGCAAATGTGAGTCCAACGTCATTAGAGAACAATGGTAGATCAACGACACCATGAATTTCTCCATTATCGTCAGGACTTGCAACTTGTCCTGGTATTAACACTGAATGTCCAAGAAATTGTGCTGCTGTTGCAACTCTATTAGGTTCTAATTTTGAACCAAGACTTGTTAAATTATTATTAATTTCCGTAATACCTGTAACTGTCGAAAATTGAGCCATTTGTGCAATAAAATCACCGTTATCCATTGGAGCAAATGGGTCTTGATTCTGCAATTGAGTAGTCATTAGCTTTAAGAAATCTTCTTGTCCAAGAGCAGTTTTTTTATTGCCCTTAGCAGCCTCTTCTTGAGTTTTTACACCCAGTTTATTTAAGATATTATTTAAAGATTGTTCTGATGTTTTTGATATATCTGGCATGTTATCCCCTATCTATTTACCCATACTTGCAGTTTTAAGCATTAATGCTCTAACGGTTGATATTACCTCAACATTATTCTGATATTGTCTTGATGCCTCCAGCATGTCGACATATTCCTCTTCGATGTTAACAGGTGCTCTGTAAATAAAACCATTCTGATCTGCCATAGGATGACCAGGTTTAAATTCTTTTATTGGATCAATATCCATTTTTTGAACAGTTACTGCATCAACAGTTGAAATTCCTCTTTTCCTGATGAGATCAAAATACTTTGTTTCAAAGATTGGCTTAACTGGTTTATAGGCATCTTGAGGACTTGATGCAATATTGTCAGCATTCGCTAAGTTACTTGCTGTAGCATTAAGTCTTACTAATTGAGCTCCCATAGCTCTTTGTGCTATATGATAAATATTTTTAATATCCATTATTCGCCCCTAATTGCCCCCATTAAGCCTCTAACTTTAGAATTTATAAAATCCAAAGTTGTTTGGTATCTTACTGCATTCTCAGCAAATTCCATTTGCTCAACAGCAAGTTCGACTGTGTTTCCGTCAACAGATGGGTTAACTGATTGTCTGAATTGAACTTTTCCAGGAAGATTTTTTGAAGTCAAGGCTATATGACTTTTATCGGATGTTTTTAAAGGACCAACATTAAGTGACCTAGCCAACTCTACTTCAAATTCAACATCTCTGGCTTTATAGTTGGGTGTTGCTGCATTCGCAATGTTTGAGGCAAGAATTTCTTGTTTTTGATTTCTTACTCTTAATGCATTGCTCAATACATGTAATTGTTGTTTAATATTGTCTACCATTTAATAATTTTTTCTATTTTGGTTTAGAATTTGCAAATTAAATGCCAAAAGAAAGGTTTTAAAATTATGGATGAAAAAAACGCATTTAATACAGACTTAGATCCTGAAGTAATAAAAGTCAGAGATAAAATAATTACCAAAATTGGAGACAAACCTCTTGAAGAAGTGAATTCCATAATTAAGAAATTATTAAATGAAAGTATGGATGAAGTCACTAGGTTAGGGGCTTTAGCTGCAAGATTGAAGATTATAAGATCAAAAATAGACCTTTTATACGAAAGAAAAGTTGAAATAAAGCCGGAGAAGCAAGAAAAGAAAATCAAGGAAGAAAAAAATGAGGATAAACCCAAAAAGTCAGAGGAAAAGTGGATTAGGATAAAAATGTTAGTAGCAGGAGAGGTGAATGAAAAACAAATTGACAAGGGTGTAATACTGGATGTTAAAGAAGAGGATGGAAAAAAACTTGTAGAATCAAAAAAAGCTGAAGTTGTTGAGGAAATTTCTGAAGGCGCCTCACCAATGCAGAAGTCTGAAGATATTAAAAAGGAACAAGAAATAACAAATGATAAAAAAGAGGCTTTAGAAACAAATGAAAAAAGCGATTCACCATTAAAACAAGATACGAAAACTGAGCAAGACTCAAATTTAAATAAAGAAACCGAACAAGTAAATGAAGATTCAGAAGAAAACTCTAAATCAAAAAATCTTCTAGAGCAACATGAAGATGCAGTTCAAGTAGATGAAACTAATAAAGGTGTTGATTTAAAAAAATCAGATGAGCCAGATGAAGCTAATAACGAAAATATCCAGCAAAAATCTAAAACAAATTTTTTAGATAATGCCTCAGCACCTAATGAAAAAGAAAAAAATTCAATTTCAGACGAAAGCGAAAAACAGAAGAACTCAAAAAACGAAGAAAACATCGATAATGTTGACAAGCAAGAAACTGAATTAAAACCAGAAAAAAAGGAAAGTGAAAATAAAGTTGAAGCTAAATATGATTCTTCCGAAAAAGAGGGTAATAACAATAAGGATGTTGAAAAAGAAAATAGTTAACTTGTAAAATTTATAAATCTATAGTTTACCAAAAGATTGAAAATTCTTTAAATATTTAATGCATAAAAAATCAATATTTATATGGTTAGATCTTCATTATTAATCTTTTTAATTTTTTTAAGTTCATGTAAAGATATTTTCTTAAGGTTTAAGTACCAAACAATAGAATGTCAGGAAAATAGCTTTAATTTAAAAAAAATTTCAATTAAGAATGATAAAGCTGGATATTTTGCAGATGTTCAATTCGGGGATTATTATCATAAAATTAAAATTCTTAAGAATGATGCAGAGTGGATTTTTTTAGGAAATGAGAAATTAGACTTGGAGGTTGGAATTCATAAGCATTCTGAAAAAGTTGAAGTTAGGCAAAAGAATATTATAAAAAATTTAAAGTGCAAAAAAAATATATTTAGAATGTAATAATTTATCCTTTACCATGATATTTTAAAATTGGTTCAATTTCCTCTTTACTCAGACCAGTAGAAGAGGATATTTCTTCTAGTCCTCTTCCTTGATTAGCCATCTGAATAGCTTTTGTAATATTCGAATCACCTTTGTTGGAATCTGCAAGTCTAGAAATTTCAAGATCTAACTTTTCTAATGTATACTTGTAATCATTGAGAATTTTTTTTTGTTCTGATAAATTCATCTCTAGTGATCTGAATTCTTCTATTAGGTCTTTAATGGCTCTTTCGAGCATATTAATTCTTTTTGTATTTTGATCGTTTTTTAAGTAATCAAATATAAAAGCTGAAACTACGAGAATTAAGAGGAGGATTGTCAAGATTATAATTATAGAGGATACATTGCCCGACGGATCTTTTTCTATATAGTCTCTAAGGAAATCCATCTATACATAATATTATTAAATTTCTTGAACAACAACTTATTTAAATTTTCTATTCTCAATAAATTGTTTAAACTCCAGGAAAAGCTTATTGTTAAAATTTTTATTCGAATCCAATTTATTTATTAGTTCTTTAAGCTTTTCTAATCGATTGGAAATTTCTTTTTTGTTAGATGATAAGTTGTCAGAGCTAAGCTTGTCACTGATTATTTTAATTAAATTTTGAAGTTGTTCTTCTATTTGGTCAAGTTCCCCTATATTTTGAGTTAAGGAAGCTTTTTCCAATATTTGAAGTATAGAATCTAACTCTTTTTCCATTAACTAATGGGGATTATTTCATCTCTTTATAAGCATCGAATAAAGCATCTGCAACCTTTGATAGATCGACTGGGTAATCACCATTTTTAATCGCTTCTTTAATTCTAGTTGTTGCAACTTTATCAATTGGAGGTTCCTTGGACATACTCTTTATCTTTTCTTTAGTTATAAACTGTGAAACCTTTCCATTATCATTGCTTGAGTCTGTTTTGGAAGTATTATCAACCTTTTTAACGACAGATTTTGGTACATTTGTATTCTGCGATTCTTTTTTTGCATTAGTTACGCTAGAATTCAATGTTTTATTTTTAATTTGGTCTATCATACCTTTTTCCTTAACTTATTAAACGACTAACTATTAATATTGTTTAGTATTTAATATAACTTTTTTTTCATTCTTTGCATATCCAACAATTATTTTCCCACTTTTAACGTTTTTAACCTTTATCATATCCATATAGTTAGCATCATTCATTGCTAAACCCTCTTCTTTAATCGTCACAAAGTTTTTATTATTAATAATTGTTACCAGTGAATTCTTTTTAATGAGCCAATCTTTTTGGAGGTTTGAGTGCTTTAATAATTGATTTGAATTTACACTTTTTTTTAATTTTTTACCCACAATGGCTGATTTATCACTAATAAAGGAGTTTCCGTGAATGTTTTTTCTTTTGATTATAATTAGATCTTTTTCTTTAATAGTTGTCCCTTTCTCTTTGAAGTTTTTAAGTGCATAAAAATTTGATAATTGTTCTTTTTTAATTTCTGGTTTCTGCCTATTAACTTTATTCCTGACGATGAATTGCCAAGGATTATTTCCAATACAATTTACTTTAATTAGTCTTGAATTTCCCGATATATCATTTATTATAATATTATGAGGTTCGCAAGCTGGATATTTTAAACTTTCTAGGATATTGATGTTTGCTTCTTTTCCATTATTTTCTAACCACTTTTCGATTAAGGACTTGATTTCAAAGCCCGAAATTGTTGAGGCGAAAGAATCTTTTACAATCAAAAAAATAATGACTGAAGTTTTTAAAAAGATCTGTAAATTAAAATTAATTGCCATAAAAATAGATATGGTTAGATTTAGATGAGCTGTTTTGGTTGATTGCGTTTTTTTCATTTTTGACTAAGTTCATTATCTCATTAAGAGATGGAATTTTTATTTTTTTTCCTGCATATAAAAAATGAGGGTTGTTCCTTACAAATGCATGTTTATTCATTTCAATTATTGAAACTTCAACGATCTTCATGTTAAGTCCACTGTTTCCGTAGTATTTATCTAAAATACCACTTAGAGATTCACCACTCTGTACTTCGTGGTTATAGGAATAATTTTGGTTTTTTATAAATATATTTTCTTTATTTAAACCTGATCCTGTTACACCTTTGTATTCTAGGACCACAAACGGCTCATTAGATTCAGCTTGTCCAAATAAAAGAAAAAGACTAATTATTGTGATTATATATTTCATTTTTGTACCTAATTCATAAATTTAATAATTTTTCCTTTAATTTCTTCTTTTTTATTTAAAGGATTCAAAGGCTCAACAGTAGCAGTATTTCCTCTTGAGTCGCTCACCGTTAGAACAATCCATTCGCTCATAGTAATATCCTCAGAATCAGATATAAATCCTACAGTACCTTTTTTTAACCCTTGATTCAAACCAATTGGAATTATCAATTCATTATTTACAAGTTCAATTTCAGCTCTTAGAGGTTGACATTTTAGATTATCTAAAATTCTATATTGAATTTTGGAAATACTCTTATCTACAAACTCAATTAATTTATCCTCAGATACTCGAAGAAATGCATCTAAATGCGGATAGCCTGTTTTATTTCCAATCCATAAAGAAAATTTGTAATTCAAAGAGTCTAATACTCTGTAATTTGGACCTTCATAAATATTTAAAGTAATGTCTACCATAAGCTCTTTTGATACCCTCGTGAGTCTACCTTTGGCGTGGTTAAGTTTTATTATTGGATGTAAAGCAAACTCTCCCTGATTTAATGCATTTCTTCTACCCTCCACTAAATTGTTATAGTCAAGTGATATTGACTTTTTGACAACTTTATTTGGATTAAATGCAATTCTTGAAGAATCTTTTAAATTAATAAAATTAATATTATTTAAATTATTAAAAATCTCTTTAGAAATTTTTATTGGGAGTTTATCTGTCCACGCAGGAAGTTTGCTTGAAATTGAATAATGTGGTGCTAAGTATGACAGGTTTACGAAATCTCTATTTGTACAATTAAGAATGTTGTTACTATTTATGTTTACAAGATAAGCTTTGATAGAAACGTTGTAATGAGTATTATCTTGATTTTCTTCAATAATTACAAAATCCTTAATAGTTGAAGACGGCCTGATTAAAACGTTTTCATTAAGGTTGGTGTTTGTGTCTACACTAGAATATCCATCAACCTTTGCTCCCCCTTGAAGACTGGCAAGATAAAGTGCATCCTCAAGTGCTCTTTTTTTGGCAAGATTAACATTGTTATCTATTATCACAGCTCTGCCTTTAGAAAAAACTTCTTTGTAATTAATCTCATTTGCTAATAAATAGGTGGATCCTAGAAGAATTACAAAAAGACACGTAAAAAAATAAGCAAGTTGCCTCAAAATTACGTCAAAAGAATTATATTGGGTTTTTCTCAATTTATTTCCTTTTTTACATTGATTGTGCTGATCTAAACAGGTATGCAACCATATCTTGATCTATTTCTAAAACTGTTTCGTAAGTATCACTTCCAGTTGGATTTATTCTTACTGTTCTGGCACCTCTGATAACGCCTGATACAATGCCTCTAAAAGTGTCATTTTGTACCATTAAATCAATAACGGTAGTATTACTATCAACTTTCAAACCATGTATTTGTTCTGCAAGTTCTCTCATTGCAGCCATTCTAGCAGATCTGATAGCCATTAATCTTCTTTGCTCTACATTTTGTCCGGGTTGAGTTGAAACTACAGCATACCCTGTAGCAGTGAGAGTGGGAAAATTAATCGAAGCCCCGTCTAATAACTCTCTTGTTTTATTAAGTTGACTGGTTGGCTTTGAATATTCTTCATAATTCTCTTGAGTTTCATTTGAGAAGTTTGAATTTGTAAATCCACTCATCATGTTACCATTACAAGACTGTACAAAAATCGCTAAAATAGGTAATAAAAATTTCTTCATAGTTAAATCCTTCTAAAATTAATTTCGTAATATAGTGCATAAATTATGCCATTTTGTATTATCAGATTGAAATGCTTACAGAGTATATATGGCATGTCTCTTGCATCTCTTTCTGTATGATTTTTAAACATAAAAAAACCAGCTTTTCTTGGCTTTTTTTGGTCAGAATTTTGACACAAAGGATTTATTAATGGATCTAGTGCTTAAAACATTCCAAAAAGAGAACTTTTTGAGTTTTGCTAGAACTTTCAGTATCCCCATTGGAATAATGATCTTAATTGCTATGATGGTTATTCCATTACAGCCATGGATGTTAGATATTTTATTTACCTCCAATCTACTTGTTTCTTTATTAGTTTTGATGGTTGCTTTGCAGACTTTTAGGCCGCTTGATTTTTCAAGTTTCCCAACAGTTTTGCTATTTGCAACGGTTTTAAGATTAGGACTTAACGTAGCATCAACCCGTGTAATTTTAAAATCTGGTCATAATGGGACAGATTCAGCAGGATCAATAATTGAAGCTTTTGGAGAATTTGTAATGTCTGGAAGTTATGCAGTTGGTTTATTTGTTTTCTCCATTTTAGTTATTATTAATTTAATTGTAATAACAAAAGGAGCTGGAAGAGTTTCTGAAGTAGCAGCTAGATTTACCCTAGATGCAATGCCTGGGAAACAAATGGCTATCGACGCTGATTTGAATGCAGGAATTATTACAAGTGAAGAAGCCAAGGGTAGAAGAAATGAAATAGCAAAAGAAGGAGAGTTTTATGGTGCGATGGATGGGGCTGCAAAATTTGTAAAAGGAGATGCTATAGCTGGAATATTAATTTTAGTTATTAACATAATTGGCGGACTTATAATAGGTTCAGTCATGCACGATCTGACTATAAGTGAGTCGGCTGAAACATATATACTTCTTACGGTAGGGGATGGTCTTGTTGCACAAATTCCATCATTGTTACTCGCAATGGCTACGGCTACTATCGTAACTAGAATATCATCCGATAACAATGATTTGGCGGGACAGATATCGAAACAGATGGGCTTATCGAAAGCATGGGTCCCAGTTTCAGCTGTTCTACTTCTTTTTGGTTTGGTTCCAGGTATGCCAAATACATTATTTTTGATTGGTGCATTTATATCAGGATTAATAGCTTGGTTTACCTCCAAAAGTGATGGATTAAATCAAAGCGAAGAACAAACAGAACAAAAAAATGAAGAAGAAAATATCGGAAACATTGAAATTGATGAAGTGTCTGACAATGCCTCAATATCTCTTGATCTGGGTTATGGTCTAATATCATTAGTAGATTCAACTGATAAAAAATCAGCTGGACCATTAATTTCAAAAATTACTAGTATTAGAAAACAAGTTTCAAAAGATTTGGGTTTTGTAATTCCAAATGTCAGAGTAAAAGATGATTTATCTTTAGATGCAAATTCATACAAAATTAGGATTGGACATACAATTGTCGCCGAGGATAAAATCTACGTTGATAGAAAACTTGCAATGCCTGGGGATGAAACGCAAATCAAAATTCAAGGAATACAAGTTAAAGATCCATCTTTTGGATTAGATGCGGTTTGGATAGAACAGCATTTAGTTGCTAAAGCCGAGTCCAATCATTACATGGTTATTGAACCTGAAGCAGTTGTAGGCACTCATCTAAATCAAATTTTGTTGAAGTATGCAGGAGAATTAATAAGTCAAGATGATGTACAGTCCCTTCTTGATAATTTGTCAAAAACACACCCGCAGCTAGTTCAATCTGTTATCCCAAAACTTGTCCCATTACATTACCTCACAATTATTTTAAGAAATTTATTAGTTGAGAGAGTACCTATCAACGACTTAAAAAAAATACTTGAAGCTTTGTCTAACTTATCTGATAAAAAACTCAGTCCAGACGAATTATCTGAAGCAGTAAGACCGGCAATTTCTTCACTACTAATACAAAAGATATCAAATGTGAATGAACCACTTGACGTAATTACTTTCAATCCTGAATTTGAACAAATGTTGATATCTATGACAAAAAAAAGTGGTTCAGATGGGCTTTTGATTGACCCATCATTAGCTAAACAAATGATAAAATCGATTATTGACGTAGGAGAAAAATCTTCAGCAACAGGAAACTCTTTAGTTGTAGTAACCTCTCCAATTGTAAGAAAGGACTTGTCAATTTTATTACGTCAACATGTAGAAGATATTGTTGTGCTTTCATTTACTGAGTTACCTGAAAACAAAAGAGTAAAAGTTATAGCAACAATAGGAGAACAGATAAAAACAGAAAATAAAAAGGAGCAAAAAAATGAAAACACAACTATTTAAAGCTAGAGACATGAAAACAGCAATGAATTTAGTCAATGATGAATACGGAGAAAGAGCCATTATCTTATCTACAAAAAAAAATAATGGTGTTATTGAAGTTGAAGCGTCTGATAATGACGATGTTATTGAAACTCATAAAAAGAAAGTAGAAGAAAAGAAAAATTTTTCAAAAGTGTTCAATAAAGAAATAAATATACCTACTAAAGAAACATCGTCTAAAAAAGACAACATTTCTTATTTTGGTAGTAGGGAATCAACTAAAAGCACTAATGACAAAATCGATTCTCGAATGCTTGAAAAAATCCAGATTCAACTTGAATCACTGAAAGATGAAATGAATAAGATGATAATAACTGATCAATCAGGTATTTCTGATAAATTATCTCACTTCACACCCATTAGATTAAGGCAAGAAAAGTTCTTACCTGAAATAATTAATAAATTAAGTTATTCTTTTATTGGAAAAAATCTAGAGGAAGGCAGAGTGTCTTTTTTTAGAGAGTTATCAAAAAAATTAGCATCAGATGATTTCCCCAGATTGTTGAATTCTAAAAATATCTTTATTTTTGGTAATTCCGGATCAGGAAAATCTACTCTATCTGCTAAAATTGCCTCTTTCTTGTCAGATAAGAAAAACACTAAAAATATTCATTTTTATGATGTTACAAATTCTTGTACTGGAAATTCAGACACATTAAGATCTTATAGTAGAGTTTTAGGCTTTCCTGTTAAAGATTATAATTTTTTTAATTTTAATAAACAAACTGAGGATGATGATATAAACATTTTTGATATTTCAGGGGATATTAATTTTGGAGTACAAAAAATCAAAGAGATAAAAAATTCATTTCCGTCCTTCAATTTTTGCTCTATATTGACATTACCAAGTGGATCAAATTCTGAAATGATAGATGGATTAAGTGATAAAGTCTCTAACATAAGACCTATGGTAGCAGTTACAAAATTGGATGAGTGTTGGGTAGGCGCTGAAGAGTTTTCTTCCTTAGCCAAGAATAATTCAAGAATTGGTATTGTCACTGGTACAAAGGTATTAATTGATTCAATAATAGAAGCAAACGAAAACTCACTAACAAAATATATGAAAGAGAATTTTAAAGGTGTCTGATTCAATTGCAATAACAAGTGGAAAAGGAGGGGTTGGTAAAACGACTTTTGCTGTTAATCTATCAATTGCCCAAAGAAAGTTCACAGACCAGGTTTTTCTTCTAGATACTGATATGGGTATGGCCAATTCCCACGTTCTTTTAGGAGTAAATCCTGAATTTAGTATTTCAGATATTATTTCTGGGGAAAAACAAATATCAGAAATTATAGAGAATTACAGGAAAGGAATTGATTTAATCTCTGGGGGAACTGCTTCTAATAATCTACTTAATCTTGAAAATGTTAAGAGGTATTCAATTTTAAACGAAATTGATAATCACCTAAAAGGTTTTAAAAATGTTAAATTAATGGTGGATATTGCAGCTGGTGCTGAAGACAATGCACTTGTTTTCTCCATGGCTTGCGATCGTATATTAATTGTAATTGTTGGAGAACCAACAAGTTTTGTGGACTCATATGCTTTGATTAAAGCATTACATTCTAAATCATCTTTTAAAAATTACTGTATTGCAGTTAATCAAGTGGATAATGATAGTCATGGAAAAGATTTGTTTGAAAAATTCCAATCAATTACATCAAAATTTTTGGATGTAAATTTGCATTATGTTGGATGTGTTAAAAGTTCTCAGAAAATAAGAAAATCCATTGTTGATAGAAAGCCTATAAGTATTAGTGAACCAAAGTCTGAAATTTCTCAGTCATTTTTGAGAATTGCCAAGAATATCAACCAAACGCCGTCAAACGAATGGGGAGGATTAACTTTTCTTTCAAAAGTCCAAAAAAGAGCGTAAGCTATCAATTATGAATAACAAATATTACTTGGACAAATCACAAACCTCAATAAATGATTTAATTCAAGACAATCTTGATCTTGTAAAGAAAATTGCCTGGCAATTGCATGGAAGGGTCCAGAATATTGTCGAAGTAGAGGATCTTATTCAGCAAGGAATGGAGGGTCTAGTGCATGCAGCTCAAAAATATTCACCCAAAGAGGGAGTAAATTTTGCTCAATATGCTCAGCTTAGAATTAGAGGTTCTATAATTGACTTTTTAAGAAAGAATTCCAACTTATGCAGAACAACAATTAAAAAAAAACAAGAGTTTGAAAAAACAAAACTTAATCTTGAAAAAAAATTAAATAGAAAGGCCACAGAATCAGAATTAATAGAATTTCTTGGTGTTTCACATGATGAATTTAATTATTGGAAAAAAGCTTTTGAAGCTAGTGTAGTTCAGAGTCTGGATACAGCCTATAATGAATACTCAATTCTTTTTGCAAGCAAGGAAGATGATCCAGAATCAAGTTTACAAAACAAAGAACTAAAAAATCAAATTAGAGAAGCATTGAGCGTTTTAAATCAAAAAGAAGCTTTAGTTGCACAGTTGTATTATGTAGAGGAATTAAACGTTTATGAAATTGCTGAAATTTTAGAAATAAGTACAGGCAGAATTTCTCAAATTAAAAAATCA
>CACBON010000003.1 GCA_902540805.1 uncultured Alphaproteobacteria bacterium
CGACTCTATTCATATTCATTTTAAGTTTCACACTTACAAGTCTAAATTTGACGGACTGTATTCAAAAAAAAAATTATTTGGACAAGAAATCATAATTTTTAAACCTCAAAATTTTATGAATCTTTCTGGAAACCCTATAAGAAAACTAAGAGACTATTTTAAAATTGAGAATACCTTAGATATAATTTTAATCCATGATGACATTGATATGGAATTCTTAAAACTTAGATTTAAGGCCAACGGAGGGCATGGTGGTCATAATGGTGTTAGAGATACCATTAAATTGAATGGTAAAAATTTTTATAGATTTAAATTGGGGATACGAAACAGGCAATTAAAAGAAAAAAAAGTGAATCCAGAAAATTTTGTATTAAACAAATTTGATAAATCTGAAAGAAAAGTAATAGAGAATTTTAAAAAATTAGTAAATAAATATTTTGAGCATTTAATTACTAAAGAATTTTCGCTTTTTAAAACAAGGATTTCGGAGAATAAGTATGGGGTTTAATTGCGGAATTCTGGGTCTACCAAATGTTGGAAAATCAACACTTTTCAATGCATTAACTTCTACACAACAGGCTGAATCAAAAAACTATCCTTTTTGCACGATTGAACCCAATATTGGGAAAGTAGCAGTAAATGATAAAAGACTTCAATCAATTGCAAATATATCAAATTCTATGTCAGTAATATCTAATCAATTGGAATTTGTTGATATTGCTGGATTGGTCAAGGGAGCGAGTAAAGGGGAGGGACTAGGTAATAAGTTTTTATCAAATCTTGCAGAAGTTGACGCAATAGTCCACGTTGTAAGATGTTTTGAAGACTCCAATATAACTCATGTCGATAAAAATCTTTCTCCACTAAATGACATTGAAATTATAGAAACTGAGTTGGTTCTTTCTGATTATTCCAAAGTTGTAAATATAATAGAAAATATAAAAAAAAAAAATAAAGGAAAGAAGATCGACCAAGATCTTATGCAGACTTTACAAGAAACCATTAAAATACTTGATAAAGGAATTTTCTTAAATCAATCAGATTTTGATAGAAGTCAATTGAAAATTTTATCTGATTATAATCTACTAACACTCAAACCTACAATATATGTAAGCAATGTAGATGAGTTATCTGTTTGCAATGGAAATCAACTATCAAAATTGGTAGACAATTACGCTAAAATTAAAAATACCAAAAATTTAAAGATTTCAGCTAAAATTGAATCAGAAATTTCGATTATTGAAGATAAAAATGAAAAAAAAGAATTCCTAGAGTCTATTGGTCTACAAGATAATTCTTTATCAATTTTAATTAGAGAAGGATATAAATTATTAGATCTCATAACTTTTTTCACCTCAGGACCCAAAGAAACTAGAGCTTGGACAATTAAAAATGGAACTCTTGCTCCTGATGCTGGTGCTAGAATTCACACAGACTTTAAGAAAGGTTTTATAAGAGCGGAAGTAATTAGTTATAACGATTTTTTGAGTTTTAAAGGTGAATCAAATTGTAAAGAAAACGGTAAACTTCGTCTTGAAGGAAAGGAGTATTTGGTTTTAGACGGAGATATAATTACATTTAGATTCAATGTTTGATCTTATAATCTTTAAAAAGCTCCATAACTTTCCGCATTTCCTTACTAGATAAAATCTTAGTATTTTTAAAAAAGCTACAAAAATAATATTGTTTAGATAATTTTTCAAGCGAAACTGCCAGGTCTAATGCAATGTTTAAATTGTTAGCAATAGTCAATTGACCATGATTTGATATCAGACAACCATTTCTTTCTTTAAGAACATCAAGTACATTTTTTGCTAATTTTCTTGTTCCAAAAGTTGCATATTCAGCACATTTTATGTCATTTCCTCCAAACTCAGCCACCATGTAATGAAATGAAGGTATTTTTTTTCTGCTACATGATAGGATCGATGCCCAAATTGAATGACAATGAACAATGGCAGAAATTTCTGGTCTGTTTCTATAAATACCTAGATGCATCAAAATTTCACTGGAAGGTTTTTTATTATTTTTTACATTTCCGTTAATATCAACTTCAGAAATCAGAGTTTCATTTAGGGTCTTTGTTGCGATTCCAGAGGGAGTGATAAAAATGGTATCTTTTCTTCTAACGCTAACATTTCCCTCTGACCCGCAGTTAAGTCCTAGATCCAAAGTTTTTTTTGAAGTATTAACTATATCATTTTTAAGATTTTTCATTTTTGTAAATTCTTAATAATTTCAGACTTTTTTGGTTCTATTAATCCATTTTCAGTAATTAATTTTGTAATATATTTGGCAGGAGTTACGTCAAAAGCAGGATTAAAATTGTTAGAATTTCTAAAATATATTTCTCCTGTTGAAATTTTTTCTTTTTTTTTAAAAGTTAAATGAGAAAGTTCTTTAGTACTTCTAATCTCAATCGGTATTTCGCTAGAATCATTAATCTTAAAATCTATCGTTGACCGAGGAAGAGCCACATAAAACGGTATATTGTTATCAAAGGCTGATAGAGCTTTTAAGTATGTGCCTATTTTATTACAAACATCTCCTCTTGAAGTAGTTCTATCGCTTCCAACAATACACATATCAACCTCTTTTTTTTGCATTAAGTATCCACCTGCATTATCAACAATAATGGTATACGGTATTTTTTCATGTTTTAATTCCCAAGCCGTTAAAAGTGCACCTTGATTCCTTGGTCTAGTTTCGTCAACCCATATATGAACTGGCAATCCATTCCTATTTGCTAAAAAAATCGGGGATAGTGCAGTGCCCCAATCAATAGTTGCCAGCCATCCTGCATTGCAGTGAGTAAGAATATTGATTGGTTTTTTTTTCTTTTTGTAGATTTTTTCAATTATTTTGTATCCATTTAAACCTATCTTAAAACAATTGATTATGTCGTCTTGCCTTATTTGTTTTGCTAACTCTAAAGATAATTTAGCTCTATCTTGAATTCTTTTGTCTTTGATTTTTTTAAAAATATAACTAAGTGCCCATCTTAAATTTATTGCTGTGGGTCTTGTTTCTAGCAAAGCATTAATTGATTTTTCTATATTTTTTGAGGATGCATCTTTACTTAAGGCCAAAGCTAGTCCAAATGAAGCTGTCACTCCGATAAGAGGAGCTCCTCTTACCTCCATTTGCGTTATGGCTCTACAAAAATCAGTTAATGTTTTTAATTCTTTGATTATTAATGCAAACGGTAACTTTGTCTGATCGATTATTTTGATTTTGTTATTTTCAACCCAGAGAGTTGAATAATTTTTATTTTTAATTTTCATTTATTTCAAAATATTTTTTAATTTGTTTTTTGTAGATTTTTTAACTTTTTCAATATTTGTTATGATAGAGTTTTTTGCTAGGTTTTTTGTTTTTTCATTACAAATTAATTTTTTATCTCTTGCTATAAAAGAAATTAGCTTTTTAGCTTTTTCTGAATTATCATTCAAGGTCTTTACTATTTGATCAACACTCACATTTTCATGATCTGGATGCCAACAATCAAAATCTGTAACCATTCCAATACTAGCGTAACAAATGCCTGCTTCTAAGGATAGTTTGGCCTCAGGCATATTTGTCATTCCAATTACATCGCACCCCCAGGATCTGAAAAGTTCGGACTCTGATAGTGTTGAAAATTGTGGACCCTCTATACATACATATGTTCCTTGATTATGAAATTTAATTCTTAACTTTTTTAGCGAGTCAGCAAGTTTGCTTTTAATATTTTTACATATTGGTTGAGCCATTGGCAAATGAACAACTAAGTCATCCTCAAAGAATGTTTTGCTTCTAAGGTAAGTTTTATCAATAAATTGATCAATAAGAACAAAGTCTCCAGGCATATAATCGTTTCTCAAACTTCCTACTGCTGATAAAGATATAATATTTTCTGAACCTAGTTTCTTAAGCGCTTCAATGTTTGCTCTATAATTTATTTTTGATGGGGATATGGTGTGAAATTTTCCATGACGAGGAAGAAAAGCGACGTTGCATTTCCCAATTCTTCCTGTGCATATTTCTGAAGATGGTTGACCAAAATTTGTAGTAACTTTGGCCCATTTAATATTGCTAATTTCAGGAACCTTATATAACCCACTTCCACCAATAAAAGCAATATCAATTTTTGACATTAATTAGTCCAGGTTTTTCCAAACTTTCCTTTTGACTCCTAATAACATTATCGTAATTAAAACTAAAAAGAAAAGAGTTTTTACTCCTAGACTTTTTCTGCTTTCTAATTCCGGTTCAGCTGCCCATGCCAAAAAAGAAGTAATATCTCTTGCTATCTGAATATGTGAGGCAGTTGTACCATCATCAAATTCAACTATATCATCTTCAATTTGAGGTGGCATTGCTATTTGATTACCTGGATAGTATTCATTGTAATACATTCCTTCACCTGCCTCAAAATTTTCAGGAAAGTCCTTATAACCATTGAGTAAACTATAAATGTAATCTGCGCCTCCCGCTCTAGCTTTAACAATTAACGACAAATCTGGAGGGTATGCTCCGTTATTTGCCAAACGTGCAACTTTGTCATTTTCGTACGGTCCAACGAATTTGTCACTCATTTTTGCATCTCTTGTAAACATTTCACCTTCATCATTTGGACCATCAATAATTTCGTATTCCCCAGCAATTACTTTAATTTCATCGCTTGAATAACCTATTCCCGCTAAGTCTCTGTATGAAAGATGTCTTAAGCCATGGCATGCGGAACAAACTTCAGTGTATACTTTGAACCCCCTTTGTAAAGAAGCTTTATCAAATCTTCCAAAGATACCATTAAACGGCCAATTTTGTTCGATAAGCTCAATCTTAGAGGTTGCTGCTATAACCGAGATATTATTTGGTAAGGTAGATAAAAAGAAGAGGAAAAGAAAAAAATTAAGTAGTCTACTTAACATAGCTTTCTGAAGTAGAGGGTTCTTTATTGTCAAATTTTTCTGAGATCACTGCAGCTGATATACTCGAAGGGAGTTCCGTAGTTTTCTCAAATTTCGATAGAAGTGGCATTATAACTAAGAAAAATCCAAAATAGTAGAGTGTTGCTATCCTCGATATTAGGACGTAAATTCCTTCGGCGGGCATGGCCCCTACCCATCCAAGCACAATGCAATTGATAAAAAATAGCCAATAGAATTGTTTATAGAACGGTCTAAAATTAGCACTTCTAATCTTATGTTTGTCAAGCCAAGGAAGGAAAAATAAGACCAATACAGCAGCAAACATTAATAAAACGCCTAACAACTTGTCTGGTACGGCACGTAATATTGCATAAAAGGGTAAGAAATACCATTCCGGAACTATATGGGCCGGCGTTTGTAGTGGGTTAGCTGGTATATAATTATCTGGATGACCAAGAAAATTGGGGGCGAAAAATACTAGAAATGCAAATACAATAAGATAAACACCAAGACCCAGATAATCTTTAACTGTATAATAAGGATGAAACGGAATCGTATCCCCTTCTGATTTAACATCGATACCTGTGGGATTGTTTGAGCCAAACTGATGTAGCGCTACCAAATGTAAAGCCACAACTCCAACAATTGCAAATGGCAAAAGATAATGCAAAACAAAAAATCTAGTAAGAGTTGGATTGTCAACTGAAAAGCCGCCCCACAAGAATGTTACAATGTAATCACCAATAATGGGAAAGGCAGAAAACAAATTAGTAATTACTGTTGCGCCCCAAAAACTCATCTGTCCCCAGGGTAAAACATACCCCATGAAAGCGGTAGCCATCATTAATAGAAGTATGACCACTCCAAGCATCCACAATATTTCTCTGGGATATTTATACGAACCATAATAAAGACCTCTAAACATATGAATATAAACTATTATGAAGAACATTGATGCACCGTTCATATGTATGTATCGGAGTAACCATCCGTTGTTGACATCTCTCATAATTCTCTCAACGCTATCGAAAGCAATTTCTGTATTGGCGGTATATTGCATTGCCAGAAGAATTCCTGTAATAATCATTATGACAAGCGTGATTCCAGCTAAGGAGCCAAAATTCCAAAAATAATTTAGATTTTTTGGTGTTGGATAGTCTCTAAGATTGTGATTGATGAATGTGAATACTGGTAGTCTTTTGTCTATCCAACCAGAGATTCCTTTGCTATTGTCAATTTCTTTTTCTTTCATATTTTATCCTATTTTAATAATGTCATCAGAAACAAAGTCATATGGTGGGACTTCAAGATTCAATGGAGCAGGACCCTTTCTAATTCTTCCTGATGTATCATAATGAGATCCATGACAAGGACAGAACCATCCTCCAAACTCACCTTTGTTATCACCAACTTTCTGTCCTAATGGCACACACCCCAAATGTGTACAAACGCCAACGACAACTAACCATTTTGGGTTCTTAACCCTTGATTCATCACTAGCCATATGTTTTAAATCACTAACTGATGTATTGTTGGCCGTTCTTATTTCTTCAGATGTTCTGTGTCTGATAAAAATTGGTTTTCCTCGCCACATAACCGTTAGGCTTTGTCCTTCCTCAATGGGTGCAAGATCTACTTCAGTTGTGGAAAGGGCTAATACATCTTTGGCAGGATTCATTGTGTCAATTAAAGAAAGGGCGGTGACGGCGCCTCCCGCAACGGCGAGTCCAGCGGTAGTTATGAATAAAAAATCCCTTTTTTCTTCATCAACAGAATCTGACAATTCATTATCTTTTAAATCTTTTTCTGACATTTCTTCCTAATCATACTAGTTTTAATTATAATATAAAAAATTTTTAGCGCAAAACAATGAAAAATATAGATAAAAATAAAAAGATCGCTAAAGAATGGTTTGAAAATCTTCAAAATAACATTTGCACTGAGCTCGAACTAATAGAAAACAAAAATAAGAAGTCCAAAAATCTTTTCTCAAAAAAAAAATGGACTAGAGACAGAACTGGGTCAAATAAGCTTGGAGGTGGCGAAATGCGGCTATTAAGGGGAGAAGTTTTTGAGAAAGCAGGAGTAAATGTTTCGACAGTATTTGGACAGTTATCAAATAAACTAAAAGGAAAAATTCCTGGGACAGAAAACAATTCTGGATTTTGGGCATCAGGGATTTCCTTGGTCATTCATCCATTCTCACCAAAAATTCCAGCTATACATATGAATACTAGATATATTGTTACTCAAAAATCATGGTTTGGAGGCGGTATTGATATTACGCCAACTGACAAAAGTTCAGAAGAGTCCATAAAAATTGCTAATTTTTTTCATAAAGAGCTTGAAAAAACCTGTAATAAATACAAAAAAGGGACTTACGCGAAATACAAGAAATGGTGCGATGATTATTTTTTTTTGCCGCATAGAAAAGAATCAAGAGGATTAGGAGGAATTTTCTTTGACTATCTAAATTCTGATGATTGGAATTCGGATATGAATTTTGTATGTAATGTCGGAAAAACATTTATTAACACATACAGAAACATTGTTCAAAGAACCATTGAATTACCTTGGAATAAAAAAGATAAATTATTACAATATCATCGAAGATCAAGATATGTAGAATTCAATTTATTGTACGACAGAGGCACAAAATTTGGATTGGAAACAGACGGAAATATTGAGGCTATCTTTATGTCGCTACCTCCTATGGCATCATGGTAAAAATTTTTTAACAAAATTTATGCATTCATTTTTTGAACATTTAAAATTTTTTTTCACCCAAAAAACCTTTAACTTTGTAATTATTTCTCCAATCGTTTTCCCAGGCTTAAAACCCATTTTTAAAAGATCCTCTCCCGTCAATGGCATTTTTTTTGTTTTGTAAATAATTATTTTACTTAAACATCTGTTGAAATCATCTCGCGAAATTTTATTATTGATATGGTCAATAATGAGTTGATCAGTTAAAAAAATTTTGTTGAATTTCAATAAATTCATATTGAGTTCAGTTAACGAATAATCTATAAATTTAATTTTATTTTTTAATCTTTTTTTTAAATACGACGTTGAACTCCTTAATAAGAAGGTCGGAATGACTCGTTTATCTCTAAGTAAAAATTTTAATCTTCTTTCAAAGCTTTTTTTATTAATTAATGATTCAAAAATACAGAGTTCAGAAAAGTTAGTAAAATTAAGCTTTGACTCAAAAGTAAATTCAAGTAACCTTTGCAATGATAAAATTGTTTTTTTCTTCTTTAAATTTTTATTTAGCAATATTTTTTCTGTTTCTTTCATCCTTCGTTCATAGGACAAAGATTTAAGCTTTTTAAAATATTTTTCACATAAAAAACCAATTTTGCAATCTACTGAATTTGAAACTTCTAATGAAAATCGAAAAAATCTCAATATTCTTAGGTAATCTTCCTTTATTCTTTTGTGAGGGTCACCGATAAATCTAACATTTCCTTTTATCAAGTCATTTATTCCATCATTTGGATCAATAAGGTGACCATCCGTATCACAATAAATTGAATTAAAAGTGAAATCTCTTCTTTTAGAATCCTCTATAAGATTATCTGTAAATTTGATTTTTGCCCACCTTCCGTCTGTTTCAATGTCTTCTCTCATAACGGTGACATCAAATTTAAATTTGTTATACAAAACAACAATAGAACCAAACTTTTCACCAATTTTAAGGAACTTAATTTTAGCTTTTTCAAGACAGTATAATAATTTTTCTAGATCCACATTTACAACAAGATCAGGATGATTAATTATTGACTTATTCAAAATTAAATCTCTCACATTCCCACCCACAATGTAAATTTTACCATTGAATTTTTTTAAAGACTTTTCAATCTTTCTTATAAAAATAATTGGAATACCAAGTTTTTTACAAACAACGTCAAAATTGTTAATTTTTTTCATCAAAAAATCCTGGAACAACCTTTTCTCCATCAAATTTTGGTGGATAATATGATTTTTCTGCTGAATTATCCTCTAATAAAATTAAAGCTAATGTTAAAACAGACATTATAACTAATAAAATTGATATAATAAAAATCATTGTTTTTTTTTTAAATTTTGAAGAAAAAAAAAATAGAACGAAAATCAATAAAAGAACTAATAGAAAAATTAAAGCTTTAATCATTTAAAAAAAAATATTATGCTTACTCACTTTAATAAAACAAGTAAATTTAACAATAAATATAACATGAAAAAATTTAAAAATCTTCTTATAACACTCCTCATTTATTTTTTATATCACCCAAATATAGCAAATGCCAAGCTTCTATCATTTCAAAGCGAATATGACATTTCTCTGGCAAAAATTGATTCCCCTAGAGTTCCAGGAAAAACATATGTTGATAAAGCATCAGGTTACTTATTGATAGATTGGATAAATAATTGCGACGAATCATGGGTGACTACGCAGAGGATGATGACAAGATTCATTAATTCCTATGGAGTTGGAACTGTTAGCGAAATAAATTACTCGTTGAATGAAATGAGCGATGGCAACAAAATGGAATTTGTTTTAGAGGTAAAGGAAGACGCAGAAGTTGTTGAGAGACACTACGGTAAGGCTGAAAGAAAGGAAAGTCTGAATATTAAGTTTGAGCAAACTGATAAAGAATATAATTTTTCAAAAGATGTTATTTTTCCTCATAAATTTTTAGAAGATGTTTTAGACAACCTTGAATCAGGAAAAAAGTTAATAGTACGAAATGTTTATGAAGGAACAATTCCAGACAAATATTTTAATATTTCAGTATTCTTTACTGATGAAGTTGTTTCTGTAGATAAAAAAAAATTAGACAAGGGTATTAAAAATAAGTTTAGAAAAGTAAGGATGGCATATTATCAAGATAAAGTGCAAACTCCGATTTTTGAGCAAACGCTTCACCTAAATAACCAAGGAATAGCCAGTTTTTTTAGGTACGATTATCCTGATTATTCTTTAGAGCTAAATTTGAAAAAAGTAAGTTTGAATCCACTTGATTGTAAAAATAGATGAGTGAGTTCTAAAATTTAGAACTCACTATCTATCTATGGGGAGTCAGTTTATTTGGATTTATTAAAGTCTGGATAAGAAACAGTGCCTAATTCACTCATATCAAGACCATATTCCTCATCTTCTTTCGATGCTCTTATTCCAATAACAGTTTTTATCACAAACCAGACAATAAAACTGAGAATCACGGTGAATAATCCATAAGAAACTACACCGATAGCTTGGACACCTAGAGACGCATCTGGATTTGTCCAGGCAACAACTAATGTGCCCCAAATTCCAGCGAAAAGGTGGGCAGGAATCGCGCCAACAACATCATCAATTTTCAACATATCAAGCAACTTCATACCGTACATGCAAATTATACCGCCAATTGCACCAATAATCACGGCTTGACCCATTGAAGGAGTAAGCGGTTCAGCGGTAATTGCTACTAAACCAGCGATAGCACCATTTAAGGTTGCTGCAATATTAGTGTGACTATTTGTTGCTTTACTTACAATCATACATGCTAAAACTCCACCAGCAGCTGCAAGATTTGTATTAACAAAAATGTCTGCAACAGCTGTTGCATCAGCTCCAGATCCCAGAGCTAATTGAGACCCTCCGTTAAAGCCAAACCAACCGAGCCACAGGATGAATACACCGAGTGTTGTCATTGGAAGAGAACATCCTGGTATTACGTTGACCTTGCCATCAGCTGAATATTTTCCATCTCTCGAACCCAATAAGATTGCACCAGCTAGTGCGGCCCATCCACCTACTGAATGAACTAAAGTTGATCCTGCGAAGTCAGAGAAACCCATTTCGCTTAACCAACCTCCACCCCATTGCCAAGAGCCAGCAATTGGATAAATAAACGCAGTTAATATAGCTATGAAAAGAAAAAATGGCCAAATAAGAATTCTTTCTGCTAAAGCACCAGAAACTATTGATGCTGTAGTTGCAACAAAGACCATCTGGAAATACCAGTCAGAGGCAGCAGCATAACCAGTTTCTAAATCAACGTCTGAGCTTCTATCAAACAATGAAAAAGATCCCATGTATCCACCATCAACACCGTCGTACATCAAATTATAGCCAACTAAAAAGTACATTAAGCCAGCAATTGAAAATAAGCCTATGTTTTTGAGACAGATAACGGCAGTGTTTTTACTTCTAACTTGACCGGCCTCAAGCATACAAAAGCCAGCAGCCATAAACATTACTAAAAATCCGCAAACTAAAAAAAGAAACGTATTTAAAATATACGCTACTTCGGATGAAACAGCAGGAGCGGCTTCTGCTGCATCTTGAGCATTGACATTTACTGAAAGTAGTAAAAATAATGCAAAGAATGAAAAGTTTAGAATTTTGTTTAGGTTAAACTTGACATTCCTGTTAAAAATATAAGAAATCATTTTTTCTCCCTATTAAGATATTATTATTAATAGTTGAGAATATGCAGGAAGTGTGCCAAAATTGAAATATAAAATATAAATTATTGTTTTTATTGGACTTTTTATTTCTGCCAATAATTTATGACTTAAATTTTGACTAATATTTATGCACTATAAATCTAATGTTTATTTTTTAATCAATTATGCAAGAGCGATACCTAGGAGATATTCACGATTATTTTAAATTTCTTTTCTTAAAATTTTTAAGTACTCAACTTAATATGAAAGTAGGGTTGAACTGGTATCTTGTAAATCCATCTGAAATTGGACCATCTGAATTAAAAAAAAAGGACGGTGAAAAGCGAGAATTTTTATATAACAAGGAATTAAAGTTATATGACAAAGTTATAGTAAACGAATTCAAAAAATTCAAAAAAAAAAAATTTAGAAATTTAAAACTTTTTACCAATGAAACTCATTTAAAACAATACATAAATTTTTTCAATGAACCAATAAACTTTAAATACAGAAAACAATGGCTCGAAAGGTCATTGTATCATCATCGAAATCAACAAATAATTTTTTTAGATCCAGATAATGGATTCGTCACTAATAAAACTGGAAAAGTTTCAATGAAATATGTTTTAGCTGAGGACTGCAGAACTTACATTAAAAATAATAAAATCATTATATTTTGTCAATTTCAGTCCTTTAGGAAAAAAACTTTAGATCACTTAAAACATATTTATGAAAATCTAAGTGATTACAATGTTAAAACCTCCCTACCAGTAATTAGAAATAGAACAGGACCAAATACTTTTTTTATTGGTATCAAACCAAAGCAAGTTAAAATTAATTTAGAAAACATTTTTGAAAAATATTCAGTTCAACACAACAAAGTAGAATTAATTAAAGTGGTTTGATTGCTTTCTAAAAATAAAAATCCAAGTAATTATTGCTGGAATTCCTACCATTATTTCCCTTAATCTTCTTCCAATAGCAACTGAAAAGGAAACTATACTAGAGTATCCTACTAACTCTCCCACAATAACAAAAGCGAGTTCTTGAATACCTATAGCTGAAGGTATAAAAAAAGCAGCTGATCTTATAATAGCTGTAACTGATTCTATTATTATTACGTCAGTAACTTTAGCATCAACATCTATAATCCAAAAAAAAATATAAATCTCAAATGCTCCAGAAATCCAGCCAATTAATCTCAAAGCAATAGCACTAAGCAACCGCCACTTTCTATGACTTAATTTGTTAAGAGAAATATCTAATCGCAAAAGATTATAAATATTTTTTTTATTTAAAAATTCAAATTTTCTCGTACTCACTAGAAATTTAGAAATTACTCTTTTTCTTATTATAAGAAGAAAAAATAAAGTACCTAAAGAAATTAAAGAGAATGCCAAAATTAAATATTGAAATTGATTAAGAATTAGATTTGATTTGATAGAAAAAACAATAAAAATTAAAGCTGCTAGACCAATTATAAATAACGAAAAAGTTGCAATAAACAAATCCATTAAAACAGTTGATGAAGCTTCACTAAATTTTTGTCCACTTCTTCTTGCAAGATAAAATCTGACAAATTCACCAGTTATATTACCTGACGGTATAAATTTACCGGAAGTTTGTGAAATCCACGTTATTAAAAATGCTTTTGTCACAGATAATTTGTTTTTCACCATTAAAATTATCCATGCCAAACTGTCAAAATAAAGTGTGGGTATATGCGCTATAATAAGATAAAGAATTTTGTATTTTGCATTAAGTATTAATTTTATTGATTCAGGTCCGGCAAAGAATTTATATACCCAATGAAATATAAAAAATCCTAAAATAAGAAAAATTAAAAATTTAATCTTTTTCATTTATTTATAAATCTTTGATTCTGTAATTTTTTTACACACATGCTCTGGTTTATCTCCATCAACTCGAGGGTGCCAAGCAAACAAACTAAACCTTCTATAGAAAAGAACACCAGAGTGAGCTGGCTTAGAGTAGTCGTAATTTTTTAAAGGTCTAAATGATTCTACATTGATATTTATGTAATTAAGATTTTTTTTTTCAGATTTATATATTTTCAAACAATTTTTCTTAAATTCTTTTTCTTCTTCTGTAAGGTTTAAAATTGTTAAATCATCATCTTTGTTAATAAATGTATTACAGTTTATTGTGTTATTGAAATAATTATATTCTGGAAACTCAAAAACCTTGCAATACCTTTTCAACTTTGAACAAATAAAATTTGAAACATCGTGATCTTGATGACCTCCTTCATAGGCTGGACAAAATAACGCATCTATTTTTTTTGAAATTATAATTTTACGAATCTTGTCGTAGGTCCTAAAAATTTTATCTTTTAATGTTCTTGTTGAGATATTTTGAAAATAAATAGTTTTAACACCTAGTTTTTTCACACTTAATTTCATTTCTTTTTTTCTAATATTTATCATATTTTCGACTTTTTTTTTATTCCAAAACCATGAAGAGCTAGAGGAAATAACTCCATTAGTGACAAAAAATAAGAAGATGTTTTTTTTGTTGCTTATATATCTTTTTATTATACAACAACTTCCAACAATCTCGTCATCTGGGTGAGGTATTATAAATAAAATGTTTTTCATTTAAGAATCAAATTCCACTCTTCGATAAAAAATTTCTGAAATATTTTTTTCCAGGACATTGGTTTGAATTCATTTAAAATCTTATTTCTCATATAACTAATTTTTTTTTTATTGTTTAAAAGTTTTTTAATTTCTAAAGCCCAAACTGCTGAATCATATTTCGGAATAATAATTCCATCCTCTCCGCTTTTAGATATTCTCTTTCCACCTCCTGTTGGATAAACTACAGGTATTGCACCACATGATTTTGCCTCTAAAACTACTTGTGGACCAATCTCATATTTAGAAGGAAATACAAATAAATCGCATAAATTATACAAGTTTGAAATTTCATTCTGATCAACATAACCAATCAACTTAATTTTACTACCTCCAATTTCTAAACATTTATGACCATGTATGTTTTGACCAGCTAAAATAGAAACTATTTTCATTTGTTTCTTTAAAATTTTGTGAGTTTTTGAAAGTAAAAAAACACCTTTTAATTCATGAATTCTACCACTAAATAAAATTATTTTATCTTCCTTCGTTATTTCGTATTTTTTTAAAAAATAATTTTTATCAATTTTTTTTCTTCTAAAAATATTTTGGTCAACACCTCTAGATAATTTTGAAATTTTATCCAAAACATGTGACTGAAACTTATATTTTTTAAAAGAAATGCCGTCATTTATCATGCCTTTCTCACAATGGATAAGATAATTATTCATTCTCAACTTTTGTTTTTCAGGAATTCTATGATGCAGTTTCATTTTGTCTATTAACAAATTGTAAACAAACCCGGGGAATTTTTTAAAAATTTTCTTAATGTAATATCTTGAATACGAAGGTGTATCAGTATGTAAAGAAGTTGTGAGCGGGATTTTCCAAAACCTTGATGCATACAGTCCTGTTTTTGCCATTGTAAAAAGTTGATCTGTTGTATGAATTAAATCAAAATCTTTTAAAATCAGAAATAGTCTGGGATTAATTGGAAATAAATCGGTTGCATCGGCGTCTACTCCAAGAGGTTTAAGAACTTTAGATGATATAATCGGCTTTAGTGTATAAAAAGTAACGTTCTTTCCTATCTTTTTTTTTTTAAAACTGTCACCTAGAAAAAAAAGTGAAAAATGGAATTTTTTATATGAGTTTTTTATAGAATAACAAACTCTTTCCCAGAATTTTACATGTCCTCCTGCGTAAGTTGTTAGCTCCAAATCAACCAAAATAGCAATATTTTTCATTGTAGAGTTTTAGAAATTATTAAAAAAGAACACATATAGAGATATTACAGTAACAGAAATCAAATTAATAAAAAAACCATTTGAAGCCATAAATGAGATTTTAAACTTATTACTCGAGTAAACAATTGCATTTGGTGGGGTTGCTATTGGCATCATAAAAGCACAACTGGCAGCCAGTACAAATGGTAAAGTTAAATTGATCACATCCATATTATTATTTAAGGCAAATATACTTAAGACTGGTAATAGAAGGAAAGTAGTTGCAGTGTTACTTGTAAATTCTGTCAAAAAAGAAGTGATTATGGCAATTATAAATATTAGGGTTAATAAATTAAATGAGTTAAAAAAGTAAAAAATTTTAGAAAATTCATTTGCGAGTCCTGTTGAAATTATAAGAGATGCCATGGAAAGTCCACCTCCAAAAAGAATGAGGACGTTCCAGGGAATATTTCTATACCAATCAGACGAAAGGATGAAATTTGATTTTTTTATTGGTATTATAAAGAAAAGAAAAGATCCAAATATTGCTATTACTGCGTCATTTAAATTAATTCCGAAAGCCTCATTTAGTGTATTTTTAAGAATCCATAGACTTAGAGTCAGCGTTAATATAAAAACTGTTACTTTTTCTTTAAAAGAAAAATTTCCCAATTCTTGAAATTTCTTACTAATAAACTTCCTATCAACATTTTTATTTTCAAACTTTAAACCCAGATATCCAAAAAGTAAGAAAAGTAAAATTAATGCTAAAGGAAAACCAAATGTGAACCACTGAAAAAAATCAATTTCAATATTATGATTTTCTTTTAGAAAACCAATCATAACTGCATTAGGTATAGTTCCAATAGGAGTAGCCATCCCTCCAATAGAAGAAGAATAAGCTATTGAGAGTATTAGAAATTTAGAAAATTCATTATCAACTGAAGTATGAAAATTACTATCAAGTATGTTCTTCACTATCGGAAGCATTAATAAACATGTTGCTGTATTGGATAACCACATACTAAAAAATGCTGAGGAAAACATTATAATGAAAATTATTCTCTTACGTGTCTTACCAAATTCTAAAAGTGTTTTTAAAGCAATTCTTCTGTGTAACTGACTCTTTTCAAAACCTTGAGCCAAAATAAATCCTCCTAAAAGAAGAAAGACAACTGAACTTGCATAGTTACTTAGGATTTCTGTAAGTTTAATTTCTAAAAAAAAGGGAGAAAATAATATTGGAAACAATGCTGCAATAGAAATAGGGATAATTTCAGTTAACCAGCAAAAGATCATTAAAATCAACATTCTTATCACCAACTTTCCATCACTTGTAAATCCATCATTGAGATTTAAAATGTCTGGAATTATTGATAAAAAAATTCCAGCAAACAATACACTGATTTTAAAATAATTTGATTCAATCATCACTTATCATTCTTTCTTCAATATCAATCCACTCCTTTTCAAGAGAGTTTAGCTCAAACTGTGCTTTTTTTAATTCATTTACCAAATAATTATAATTACTTTCTTGTTTTGATGAAAAACTAGTTTTTTCTAATTTGCTTGTTAAATCAATTATCTGATCTTCTTTATTTTGAATTTTTTTAAGAATCTTATTAATAAGTTTTTCAGAACTGATTGGTTTCTCTTTTTTATCTTTTTTTATAATTTCATCAACAATCTTAACATTGAGTATTTCCGGTTTATTTGAAAACTTTATAATTCCAGAACCGTCGAAAAAGAAAAATCTATGACAAGTTTTTTCTAAAAAATCAATATCATGAGAACTTATTAATGATGAACCTTTGTGCATATTTAAAAAGTCAATGAGCAAGTCAATTGTTTCGATATCAAGATCATTGGTTGGTTCATCTAAAATTAAAATTTCGTTTGGTTTAGCTAATATTTTTGCAAGCAGAAGACGATTCCGCTCTCCACCAGACAAACTAACTAAATTTCTGTCTACGTCCTTTGGTTCAAAAAGAAAATTCTTCAAATATCCACAAATATGCATCTTCTTATTCCCAACATCGATGTAATCACCTCCGCTAGGAATCAAATTCTTTTTTATTGTTTTTTTATCCTCAAATTGCTCACCAGTTTGATCAAAGAAACTAAAGTTCAATTTCTTCTTGATTTTTATATTTCCTGAGTCAGGTTGTATTTTGTGTGAGGCTAAATTTAAAAAAGTAGATTTTCCAATTCCATTACGTCCAATAATTCCAATTTTTTCACCTCGCATTAATTTAAAACTGAAATCATTTAAAATATTTATGAAACCATTTTTTTTTTTAAAACTTTTATTTACATTTATAAAATTGATCAAAACGTTCGGTCCATCCTCTAATTCAGTTGCATCATTAGATATTTTAATCTTCGAAATTGATTTCATAAATTCTTTTTTTTCTTCATCATAAGAACTCTTCATACTGTAAATATTATCTTTTCTTTTGATGTTCCTTTTTCTTCTAGCTTTTACTCCTCGATTTAACCAAGCAATTTCGTCATCTAAAAATTTTTTACGATTTCTTAATTCACGTTTTTCCTGCTCAATTAAAGAATTTTGCCATATATCAAAATTAAAAAAACCCTTTGAGGATGTCTTTATTATTCCCCTATCCATCCAAAAGACTTTATTAGTCACATTTTTTAAAAAGTCTCTATTATGGCTTATCACTAGAAATGAACCCCTAAATTCATTGTTCAAAAAATTTTCTAGCCATTTAATTGACTCAATGTCTAAATGATTTGTTGGCTCATCAAGCAAGAGTAAATCAGGTTTCAAAAGTAGCAGTTTAGAAAGTGCTAATTTTCTTTTTTCTCCTCCCGACAACTCGTCTATAATTTTGAATTTGTTTAGTTTTATTTCATTTGTGATCTTGTCAACCCTAGATTCTACAATTTCATTATCTTCTAAATTTTGCAATTTAAGGAACTCTAAAACACTTAATGGACTTGTTTGGTAATTTTTTTGGTTTAATGTCCCAACATTGATTGAGGGACCTAACCAAAAGTCTCCACTATCTAGAGATCTTGTTCCGTTTATTATCCTTAGGAGAGTTGACTTGCCAACACCATTTTTACCAACGAGTGCTATCTTGTCGTCTTTGTGAACTGATATGGAGATATCTCTTAGTAATTTTAGTTTTCCAATTGAAAAGCTTGCATTATTCAAAGAGAAGAAAACTTCCTTATTCATTTCTTTATTGGCTGGGGTGGTAGGATTCGAACCTACGAATGCCGCTACCAAAAAGCGGTGCCTTACCACTTGGCCACACCCCAATAGGATTTTTAAACATAATCATTTTTAATATTTTATACAAGTTTTATCCTTAATATTATTTTTCAATTTCGTACTTTTTATCCAGCAATTCTTAAATCTTTTGGAAGTGAGATATTCAGCTTCTTCCATGTCTTCAATACAATCAAATAATGCAAAACATGTTGCACCTGAACCTGTCATTCTACTTAAAACACTTCCTTTAATCTTTGATAAATATGATAAAATTTCTCCAATTATCTTAAATTGTTTTACTGCATAATTTTCAAGGTGATTAGATCTATCTTTAAAAAATTCTAGTTTAATTAAATTTGATAAGATTATTTTATCCTTTTTACAAGAGATATCTTTAAAATTGATATTGTTAAAGATTTCTTTAGTTGATACTTCAATTTTTGGGTTGACTAAAAGGACAAAATATTCTTTCAAATTTTTGGTAAATTTAATATTTTCTCCAATTCCAGTAACTAATGCTGTTTTACCGTAATAACAAAATGGGACATCGGCTCCTAAAGACAATAACAATTCATTAAAACCATCCACTTCTTCAAGTTTAAAAATTTCTTTTACACATGTAATAAAGGTAGCAGCATTTGAGGATCCGCCTGCCATTCCAGAAGCAATTGGTAAATTTTTTTTTAAAACTACCTCAACATTAAACTTTCTCTCAAATAAATCTTCCAATTTTTTAACTGTTTTTTGAATTAGATTTTCTTTATTAATTAATGAACTTGAAAATGGACCATCAAGCTTAATTTGAAAATCTTTGGATTTACTGACACAAAGCATATCTCCGAAATCACAAAAAGTCATTAGACTTTGAATGTCATGATATCCATCATTTCTTTTATTTTTGACTTCCAGGAATAAATTTATCTTTGCTGGTGATAATTTTTTTATCGCAATAGTCAACTTTTAGAGTCCATTTTTAATCTTAGAATTAATTACATTTTTCTTCTTAAATTGAGGATCTAAAATCAATACTCTTTTCCATTGTGATTTTGCTTCACTTTGTCTTCCTGCCTTCCAATAAGCATCTCCCAAATGATCATTTAGAGTTGCATCATCAGGAAGAATTGAAACTGCTTTTTCTAGAAAAAATATCGATTTGTCTGTTTGATCTGACAAGAAGAATGCCCACCCTAACGAATCTATGATATACGCATCATCAGGTTCAATTTCGACGGCCTTTTTTAGCAAAGAGAGAGCTTTTTCTAAATTTTTATTTCTATCTAACCAACTGTAAGCAAGATAATTTAGTATATATGGATCATCTGGATTTAGTCTCATAGCTTCTTTTAAATCTTTTTCAGCCTTATTCCAGTCATTCATTCTTTCATAAGAAATACCTCTAGAATAAAAAATATTCCAATTTGCTGGTGATGATTTATTATTTATAATTTCAGAATAAATCTTAATAGCTTCTTCATATTGTTTCAATTTTCGGTACTTATCGGCTAATAAAATTTTCATTTCAATTTTATCAGGATAAGTTTGTGTGAATTTTTTTAAATCTAATATAAATTCATCATTTTTATTTAAATCTTCAAATAAAGAGAGTTTCATTTTCAAAAACTTATAATAATAGAGATTGTCGGTATTTAAATTTTTTGCGTAATTTATCCCGAGATCCTTATAACCAAGTTTTTCAAAGTTTCCTAAAAGTAAAAGTTTCATTGCATTAAAATCTGGTCTCAACTTTAGTGAAATTTTTCCAAAAAAGGTCGAGTATTTGTAGAGATCTTTCGAAAAAAACCAACTTGAAATATTATAAAGAACTTCTGCCATTCCATCTTGTTTGGTTTCTACAGGATTCAGAAGTTTTTGATTGTTTAATAAGTAATTCAAGTCAAAATTTTTAATATTAAGATCGTAAGAATTAATCTGATTTAAGATTGTGTTTGCAGATTTTTTTTGCTCTTGAATTGCATTCAGTAAAAGCAACTCTTTAATTCTGTAGGAAACAAATTTCTCACGTTCTATCTTGTCAAAAAATTTTTGAGCTTCATTGTTTTCTCCTAGTAATTTTTGTGTTAGAGCAGAGTGGAGACAAATCACTGGGACACAATTGTTATCGTTTGGTATTTCAATATTTTCCTTATCATAATTTTTCCAAATTAATATTGAATTTAAGAAATTTGAATCAAGATATTTATAATCCACTCTTTTAAGATATTGATCTGAATCTTGACCATTTAAAAAACTAAGAAAAAATTTAAAAAGATTAGCTGAAAAATTATCTCTATCTTTTTCCAATAAAATTGAACTTACTTCCTCGGCTTTCGTCCATTCATCAAAAATTACTGATTCAAAAAAAACCTCTTCTAGACTAGAATCTTCTATTTTCTTTAGATCTATTTGCTTTAAAAGATTTCTAAGATTTTTTAAATCTCTGTTATCTTTAGCATAATCCCACGATAAATAGCTCCCGTATTTACTAGATTTAAAATCGTTTGTGAAACCTTTAAATGCTATTGATAAAAAAATAACAACAGTTAAAAATAGTTTACATATTAGTATAATTAGGCCCTCCTCCTCCCTCAGGAGTAATCCAATTAATATTTTGTAATGGATCCTTGATATCACAGGTTTTACAATGAATGCAGTTTTGAGAATTAATATTCAATTTTGGTGAACCGCTATCATAAAGTATTTCATAAACTCCAGCAGGACAGTATCGTTGTTCTGGTGAGTCGTATAATAAAAGGTTATTTGAAATTGCAAGTTTTTCATCGTTTAATTTTAAATGACAAGGCTGGTTTTCTTCGTGATAGGTTGAGGTAAAAGATACGTTTGTTAATCTATCAAAAGTAATTTTTCCATCTGGCTTAGGATATTTAATTATTTTGGCTTCATCCTTCTTCTTCAATGTAAGGTGATCCTCTTCAGCATGTTTAAAAGTCCAAGGAGCTTTGCCTCTAAAAATTATTTGATCTATTCCAGAAAGTATCATACCAATCTTCAAGCCGTATTTAAAGGATGGTCTAACATTCCTCGCATTTTTAAGCTCTTGACCTGCCCATGAATTCATAAATGATTTATTTAAATTTGATATTTCATCATTTCGACTGTTAGATACCAATTCTTTAAAAACCAAATCTGATGCTATCATTCCTGATTTCATTGCAGTATGGGTTCCTTTAATTTTTGGCGTATTCAGTGTTCCAGCATCACAACCTAAAATAGCACCTCCAGGAAAAGAAAGTTTGGGCAATGATTGAAACCCTCCCTCATTTAAAGCTCTTGCACCGTAAGATATTCTTCTACCACCTTCGAAAATGTGCTTTATTTTAGGATGCAGCTTAAATCGCTGAAATTCCTCATATGGAGATAAGTGAGGATTTTTATAATCTAATCCAATAACAAAACCAAATGAAACTAAATTTTTATCTAAATGATATAAAAATGACCCACCGTATGTTTCATTGTCCAAAGGCCAGCCAATAGAGTGAAATACTTCTCCAGGATTGGAGTTTTCGGGTTTAACCTCCCATAACTCCTTTAATCCAATTCCGTATGTCTGGTGTTGAGAATTTTGTCTTAGCTTAAATTGATTTATAAGTCTTTTGCCTAAATGTCCTCTACATCCTTCAGCAAATAAAGTAAATTTAGAATGAATTTCAATTCCGGGCTGAAAATTAGGGCCTCTTTCACCATTTTTATCAATCCCTAAGTCACCAGTTATAATTCCGTTTAATTTTTCATTTTCTATTAATAATTCTGATGCGCTGAAGCCTGGATAAATCTCTACACCTAAATCTTCAGCTTTTTTTGCAAGCCACTTACAGAAATTTCCAAGGGATATTATAAAGTTTCCTTTGTTATGCATAACTGATGGAGTAAAAATTCCAGGGATTTCATACGAGCTTGTTTCAGTTAGAAACTTGAGAGATTCCTTTTTCACTGGAACTTTAACAGGACAGTCTTCTTCGTTTTTCCAGTCTTCAATCAATTCATTAAGTGCTCTAGGTTCAAGTATTGCTCCAGAAAGAATATGTGCACCAACTTCAGAGCCCTTTTCCACAATACAAACTGATAAATCTTTACCATTTTTATTACATAATTTTTTAAAATTTATTGCCGCAGACAAACCTGATGGCCCTGCACCTACAATAACAAGATCGTAATTCATTTTTTCTCTTGTAATAGTCATTTATTTTTTTCCACTATAAATTTATATTATAATTAATGTTATTAAATATATATTAATGAATATTAAAAACATAAAGTCTTTTATTGAATTTTATAAATTTTTAGGAATCACCGATTGCATTTCTCCAGTTCAAAGAAATAAGATGAAATCAAAGGTTTATCCTGAAAAAAACATTAAAAACATGAAAGAAGGCAAAAAAACTGAAAAAATATTAGAATCAAAATTAGCAGCAATTAATAATTTAAAATCTCTTATACTCAATCTTGATTGCAGCCTAAAAGATGTAGCAACAAATCTTGTTCTTTATGACGGAAATTATAACGCAAACATAATGTTCATAGGAGAAGCGCCGGGAGCTAATGAGGATATTAATGGAAAACCATTTGTAGGAGAGGCGGGTAAATTATTGGATAAAATGCTTTCATTTATCAATTTATCAAGAAACAATACTTACATTACCAATATGGTTTTTTGGCGTCCTCCCGGCAATAGAACCCCAAACGAAAAAGAAATATCAGTTTGTCTACCATATACTAAAAAACATATAAACATAATTAAACCAAAACTGTTAGTTTTTGTCGGAAGCATCGCTGCAAAAAACTTATTGAACTCAAAGGAAGGGATTACCAAAATAAGAGGTAAAAAACATTTTTATGAAGACAAAGAGAATGATTTAAAGATTCAGGCTAGAGCTATTTTTCATCCAGCATATTTAATGAGAAATCCAATTGAGAAAAAAACTATGTGGGATGATTTATTAGAGATTGACGAATTTATTAATTCCAATAATATTTTGCAAGATGAATAATGAATCCCAACCATTCAAAAGTTTAAATATTTCTATATTGATCATTTCTGATACAAGAACAGTGTCCTCTGACAAATCAGGTAAAATTCTTGAGGATAGAATAAAAGAATCTGGGCATATTTTAATCAGTAAATTATTTGTCAAAGACGAACCAACTCTTATTAAAGAAGAAATATCTAAAATTCTAAAAAAAAAAAGTACGCACGTAATCATTTCTTCTGGGGGTACAGGGTTGACTGGAAGAGATTCTACCCCAGAAGTTTTAAAAGAAATTATTACTAAAGAGATACCTGGATTTGGTGAAATATTTAGATACATTAGTTTTAAAAAAATTGGCACCTCATCTCTTCAATCTCGAGCAATTGCTGGATTAGTAAATAAAACTTTTATCTTTGCACTACCTGGTTCACCAAGTGCATGCAAAGATGCTTGGGATGAAATCATAAAATTTCAGTTGGACGCGACAACAAAGCCCTGTAACCTAGTCGAGTTGATGCCAAGATTAGATGAATAAAAAGCAATTGAAGAAAGCTTGTTTTTTTAAAAACTATTTTTTGTAGCTTTTTTAAAAGAATTAATTTCTGCTTCATTGTGCATGCAACACGAGGTAATTGGATATTTTTCTTTAATCTCTTTAGTTAGTCTATCGTCATCAGAACTAGGTTGGACGTACATTATGCAATCTATCATGTGGACAACTCCGTTGTCACCAATGAGATTTTCTTGAACAACAACCATATCTTTTACAAATAGATTTCGACTTTTATATATCTGAAGTGGTTTGTTACTAACTGTTATTTGGGTTGTTACTCTTTCGTCAATATCAAGACTTGTTTTATGCCCTGTCATAATGTGATCCATAAGTATGTTCTTAGTTAAGAATTCGTCATTTAATATTTCGTCTTTAAGTAGCTTGGGTGCCTCCCTAAAAGCCTTGTTACTTGGAGCAAAAATTGTCCAGTTCCAAGGAAGTTTTTTTTCTAAAACTCTATCTAAACCTGTTTTTTCTATATATGAATTAAAGGTACTGAGATCTTTATTACTGGAAATGACATCTAAGACATTTTTAGACAAGGTTATCTTAGAAAAAAAAATCAAGTTACAAATGATTAAGTATATACTTATCCTAGTCATATTTTTTAAGTTAACAAATTCTCTAAGTATATAATTTTTATAATGTTTCATTTTTTGTAAATTAATAATTTAAATTTAATTTAATTTATCTAAAATATCAATAAATCAAAAATTTGGTTGTTATTAGTTAAATTGTTATTAGATGATATTAAAAATCAAGTAATTGGGATCGATGAAGTTGGTCGGGGGGCTTTTTGTGGACCAGTAGTATCTTGTTCGGTTCTATTAGAAAAAAAAATTTTAAACAGTAATTTAGTTCTTCAAATAACAGATTCAAAAAAATTGAGTCATAAAAAAAGAATAATATTATCAAAGTTCATCAAAAAATATTCTTCTTACTCTATTGGAGTTGCTAATAATATCGAAATAGATGAAATTAATATTCTTCGAGCTACAAATCTTTCAATGTTAAGATCTTATGAGAAATTTAAAGGAACTGATAATTCAATTAAAGTTGATGGACTAAAAACTTTTTCATTAAATCAAAAAACAACTTTTATAAAGAATGGTGATCAAAAATCTATCAGCATTGCTGCCGCCTCAATAATAGCAAAAACTTGGAGAGACAGATTAATGACTCTATATTCAAAAGTATACCCAATGTACGGATGGGAAAAAAATAAGGGGTATGGTACATATGAACATAGAAATGCAATAAAAAAATTTGGAATAACTAAAATCCATAGAAAAAGTTTTTTAAGTAACTTGATACGATCTTGATAGAGGAAGAGATATATTAACCTCAAGACCACCTAAATGCTCAGATTTTTTTAACTCAACATTGCCCTTCATGTAAGTTTCAATAATATCTTTCACAATATTTAACCCCAGTCCAGTTCCAGGTTTTTGTTCGTCGAGCCTAAAACCTCGAGCAAATACCTTATTCATTTGCTCTAGTGATAATCCGTGACCATCGTCAGATACAACTAGCAATAATTTATCATCTTTTTTAATTTTTATTTCTACTTTTATTTTTTTCTTTCCATATTTGCATGCATTCTCAATTATATTCCCAATGACCTCTTCAAGCTCGTCTAAACTTCCGAAAACAAATGCTTCCTTTATTTTTACTGTTAAAAGAATGCTTACATCGGGGTAAAGTTTTTTGAAAATAAAAATCATTTTATTTACTAAATCAATCATATTGATTTTTTCTTTTGAGGATTTTCCAACTGATTCAAGGTGTGCTTTTTTTAAATATCTATCAATATGACGTTTCATAAGTGAAATTTGGTTATGCATAGTTGTATTTTCATTCTTAATTTCATTAGATATAACTGCTAAAGGTGTTTTGAGAACATGAGCTAAATTTCCTACATGAGTTTTAGCTCTATCAATAATTTTTGCGTTATGAGCAAGCAATTCATTAATTTCACTCGCTAGAGGTTGAACTTCAAGTGGATAAGATTCTTTTAGACTACTTTCATCACCGTTTCTAACTTTAAATAATGAAGCCTTAATTTTATTTAGTGGCAAAAGACCAAACTTCACCTGAAGGAAAACAGCAATCATCAGTCCGGTTCCAAGAGCCAATAATATGACTAACAAAGTATTATCAAACTTTTTAATATTTGCTTGGTATTCTTCAGTATCTCCAGAAACAATAAAAGTGATTGGAGTGTTGATACCTGGAAAAGAAATATTTCTTTCAATAATATGTAATTTTTTTGTTTCTACGTAATTTTGATTTTTAATATCTTTTCCAACATTATTTATAAATTGAGACCTTCCGCCTATCAATCTTTTGTCTGATGTAAAGACTTGATCCCACATTGACCTTGATCTTACAATTGTTTCTGTTTCTTTATTTACCTGCCAGTACCATCCTGAGTAAGGTTGAAAAAATCTTGGATCCCCAATTGCACTCACTACTGTTATACCATCTGAAGAGTCAACTCTACTTGCCCCGATGAGTGTCTCTAGAAGCAGATTAAGTCTATCATCAAATGCTTTAAAATTTGTCTTTTCATTCAAATCAGATAATAGAAGTCCCGCTGAAACCAATGTGAAAATGATCCAGATTGTTGCACTGAAGAAGAGTCTGACTGCTAGTGAATTCATTTATTCTTTCTCAATTGACAACCTGTAACCGTATCCTCTTTCAGTTCTAATTAAATTTAGTCCCATTTTCTTTCTTAACCTTCCAATAAAAACTTCTATTGTATTAGAGTCTCTATCAAAGTCTTGATCATATATGTGCTCAACAAGCTCCGTTCTAGTTATAACTTTATCTTGATGATGAAGAAAATATTCGATTATTTTATACTCGTGAGATGTGAGTTTTAATTTGGTTCCATTTAAAAAAACTTTATTTGATTTAGTATCAATTTTTAGCGGTCCACATTCAATATCTGAAGAAGCGTGACCAGCAGATCTTCTTATAAGAGCTCTTAGCCTCGCTAAAAGTTCCTCCATCTGGAAAGGTTTTGCAACGTAATCATCTGCGCCAGCATCAAATCCTGAAACTTTGTCACTCCATTGATCTCTTGCGGTAAGAATAAGAACAGGGAAGTTTTTTTTATCTTTTCTCCATTTTTCAAGTACTGTTATCCCATCAATCTTAGGAAGACCTAAGTCAAGAACAACAGCATCATATGGTTCAGTGTCTCCTAAAAAATGACCTTCCTCACCGTCGATTGCAGTATCGACTGAATAACCACTATCTTCCAAAGAAGTTTTAATCTGGTTGTTCAAGTCAGGATCATCCTCAATTAACAATATTCTCAAACTAATCTCCAGAAATCACAGATAGAACTGTAGAAGTTCCAGCATCAACTCTTATCTGCTTAACTTTATTATTAACATCAATAATCATTATATCATAAACCCAGCCAAACAAACCTTTTTCATTATCTTTTAAGTTTATTGATACAACTCTTCCGTCAAAATTCCTGTTTATTTTCTGTAAAATTTGATCTAGTGTTAAAATTTCACCCTCATTGACAGCTTTAATCGCCTTTTCGTGATCATTTGCTAAATTGTTTTCAATCTCTTGTGCCAAAATTTTAAGAGACAAAAAACTTAGGAAAAAAACAATAAAAATTTTGATCTTCATTTCATCTTTTCTTTAATCTTTAGAAAAAGTTTAGAGACTGGTCTACTATCTAATTCTTTTATCGTTAACCAAAAAAAGTTTTCCAATCTAAACTTACTTTTTAAGTTTAACTTAACCACCAATACTTTCAATTGGAAATGACTAAATTTGTGGATTACTTTTCCAGCTAATTTATATGAAACTTTTAATTTTTTAATCTTAAGCCAATGATTCACGGTTTTATCCAAAAACTCATCTTCAATGAAATTTTTATCGATGTCTTTTGAATCACTTAATGGAAAACAAAAAAGGTTTTTTAAGAGTTTTTTTGAACTTTTCTCGACTAAAAAATAGTTTTTGTAGTTTATAATGAAAGCAATAGCAATTTTATTCTTAGTCTTTTTTCTTTTTGTCAGAAGTAATTTAATCCCTTTAGACAAACAAAAATCTTCAACAGGGCATTTTTTGCATTCTGGGTTTCTAACTTTGCACACTGAATTAGCTATGTCCATCAAAGATTGACAATAATTACCATTTTTTCTTTTTGGTGTTAAATAATCAGATATAGATCTTATGTTTTTATCATATAAATTATCATTGTTGTTTAAATTAAATACACGTGTTAATATTCTTCTAATGTTTCCATCAACAACTGAACACTTTTCATCAAATAAAATTGCTGATATTGCACTGCTCGTGTAATCTCCAATTCCTGGAATTTCTAAAAGTGATTTGTAATTCACAGTAATTTTTTTTTTTGTTTTCAGTAATTCTTTTGCTCTATAAAGATTTTCAGCTCTTTTGTAATACCCCATGCCTTGCCATAAAAATAAAATTTCTTCTAACTTTGCATTATAAAAAGACTCTAATGTGGGCCATTTTAACATGAATCTATTATAATAAGGAATAACTACAGAAACTTGAGTTTGCTGAAGCATTATTTCTGAAATCCATACTCTGTAAAAATTTTGATTTTCCTTTCTTCGCCATGGAAGATCCCTTTTATTATTTGAATACCAATCGAGTATTTTTTTTTCCCATCTACTCTTAAAAATTTTATCTATATGGTATTCTTTTTTCATGAATCGTAGGAATTATATTAAAAATCCAGTTAAAATTTCAACCCTTTTACCTAAAATTTTCAAGCCTTTGAAAAAAAAAAATGACGGGATTTTGTTAGAAATTAAACTCAACTGGGAGAAAATACTTGAGCCAAGATTTAGCTCTTGTTGTTTTGCCTCCGCATTAAAAAAAATAAATAATACAAAAATCCTTATAATTACCACTGACGAAAGAAATCTTCTTGAGTTATCTTACTCTTCCAATGTGATAAAAATGCAAATCAATGAGTTTTTTAAAGCAACAGTTATAAATGAAATTAAGTTTAAAAAATCCTTACAAAATTAAAGATTTATGTTAAAAATATTTAATAATGAAAATACCTTCCTACATAAAATTTTTCTTCATTTTTGCCTTTTTATTTTCTTTCAGTGATCTTAATTCTAGAATTGTTGATACAATTGAGGCACTTGAAAATCAATCTATGGGGAATGAATCTGCCCCAATAAAAATGACAGAATTTGCATCACTTACATGTGGACATTGTGCGAAGTTTCATAATGAAGTATTCCCAAGAATTAAAAAAAATTATATAGATAGCGGTAAGATTTTCTTTACTTATCAAGATTTTCCTTTAGATAAATTCGCGTTAAAAGCCTCTGTAATTGCTAGATGTTCTGGTAAAGAAAAATATTTTAGTTTTTTAAAGGTTTTATATAAAAAACAAAAAGATTGGACCAGATCTCAAGATCCTTTTAAATCTTTATTAAAAATTGCAAAATTAGGAGGACTGAAAAATGATGAAATTAAAGTTTGTGTCAGTAATAAATCAATTGAAGACGGTATCTTGAAGAAAAGACTAAATTCAACCAAGAAATTTGACATCAAGGCAACTCCAACAATCTATATAAATGGTGAAAAATATAATGGGGATCTAACATTTGAAGCACTTAAACTAAAACTTGACTCTTTAATTAATTAGCAAATTGTTTACAGTAAATAAATTAAAAATTTCAGGTTTTAAATCATTTGCACACTCAACAGAACTTTTGATTAAGGAGGGAGTGACAGGTGTTATAGGTCCAAATGGATGCGGAAAATCCAACGTTTTTGAAGCCATTCGGTGGGTCATGGGGGAATCTTCCTCAAAAAGTTTAAGATCTGGTTCGATGGACGAAGTAATTTTTAACGGCACTCAGCAAGTTCCAGCAAAAAATTTTGCAGAAGTATCTATTGAGTTAGATAATTTTGAAGGAGAACTTCCAGGAAATATTCCTAATGAAAAAAAGGTTATCATTTCAAGAACATTAGAAAGAGGCGTTGGGTCTTTTTATAAAATAAATAATAAAGAAGTTAGAGCTAAAGATGTAAGTGTCTTATTTTATGATTCAGGAAGTGGCCCACGTTCTAGTTCAATTATAGGTCAAGGGAATATTGATCAAATTATTAATTCGAAACCTATAGACAGGAAAGTTATCTTGGAAGATGCAGCAGGCACGTCTGGTTTACAATCCAGAAGACATGAGTCTGAATTAAAGCTTCAAGCTACTGAAGTAAATTTAGAAAAGATTGATCTTAATCTTAATAATCTAATCGATCAAAAAAAGGATCTTTCCAGACAATCAAGACAAGCTGAAAAATATGAACAAATCTCTGAAAATATTAAATTTTACCAATCAATTATAGTATATACGGAATGGAAGAATAATATTAATGAGATAGATCAAACACAATCTTTGAAAGATAAAATCTCAGAAGAAATTCAGAAATGTATAAATGAACTAGCAAAGTTTCAAAATGAACTAAGTTTAAAGAAAAAAACTAAAACTCAACTTGATAAAGAAAAAGAAAGTCTTAACACAAGAAACTTTCAAATAAGGAGTGAAATTGACAAGTATAGCAATGAACTTAATGGAATAAATAATAAAAAAGCAGAAATAGCCAGATTTTTGAAAACAATTAAAAATGATAAGGAATTAGAAAAAACTAGGGTTTCAGAATTAGAAAAAAATAAGAGAAATCTTCAACAAAAAATTTCAGAACCGTCAAAAATTAATGAAAAGAGGAAAGCAATTGTCAAACTTATTAATCAGGAAACGGAACTTAAAAATAAAATCAAACAACTTGAAACAACCTTTGTTAACGAAATTCAACTTAGTCTCGGAGAGGAATTCAGATTTGATAATTTAAAAGAAAATAAAGAAAACCTTAAAAAGAAAATTAATCTTACCCGGATTTTAATTATTGATTTAAAAAAAAATCTTATTAATTGTGAAAAGCATCTTCGAGCTGAAGATCAACAAATTAAAAAATTAAAAAATAAGATTCAGGGTATTCAAGATCTTATTAACAAAAGAAAAAAAGTTATTAATGAAACTAATCAAAACACTCAAAAAGTTAATGAAAATATAAAAAAGTTGTTAAATGAAATTGATATTTCCTCAACAAAACTTACCCAAATTGAAACTGAGCTTAAAACACTCAATCTCCTTACCAGTAGTAAGGGCTTGTCAGATGATTCAATAGTAAATCTTTTAAAAATAAAAAAAGGATATGAAGATGCAGTCTTCGCTGCTCTGACTAATGAATTGGATGCAACTTTAAAAACATCAAAAAAAAGATGGATTAAAACTTCATTTAAGAATATCGATCCTATAGAGAACAATTTGTCAAACCTTGTTCAAAGTCCAGAAGAATTAAATTTAATACTCTCTCAGATTAGTTTTGTAGAGGACTCAAAAGAAGCTTTTGAAAAACAGAAAAATCTTAAAGTTGGTCAAAGTATAGTAGATAAGAAAGGATCAATATGGAGGTGGGATGGTTTTATTTCTGAAGAAAACCATCAAAATAAAAAGCTGATCGATGCACAACTAAAAATTAAAGAACGTATAAGTGAACAGAATAAATTTTGTGTCAATCTTAACTCACTTAGAGTCAAAAAAGAGTCGCAGATGAAAGTTCAAAATAAATTGAATGAAACATTAAAAAACGAAAATAAAAATATTGAAAAAAATTACCAAGAGTATGATTTAGCTCAATCAGAATTATCGACGTTCATTCAAAAAAAATCACTATTAGAATTCAATATTAGAGAGATAAAGAAGAAAATAGATTCACACACTAAAGAAGAGAAATTATCGTCCAAAGAATTAGAAAAAATAAAATCTATGGAGGTTTCTTCTCCAAAGTTTGATAACAATAAAAATGAAAAAGAAGAAGTTCAAAAATCCATACAAAAACTTGATTTTCAACTTGAAAAGAAAAGAGAGGAGATTAATTTGATAAAAGAATCCATTATGAAAGAGGAACTTAATGAAAATTTTCACAAAAATGATCTTCAGAAAACTGATGATAGGATTACTGAATGTTCAAAACAAATTGAGATACTTGAGAAGAGAGAGACTGATTATATAAGCGAAAACAAAAAGTTGGAAAACTTACCTTTTGATTTAAACAATAAAATCAATCACTATGAAGGACTCTTCAATGAAATTCAAAAAGAAATTACACAAAATATTAGTAACGAAAATGATATAAAAGGTTTAATTTTCAATTTAGAAAAGAAAATAGAGCAATTCAATAAAGAACGCGAAAATAAAGTTAACGAATTAACAAAGATAGACACTAACTTAGAAAACTTTAAAATAAAGGAGAAAGAGCTTAGAAGAACCATATTCCAAAGATCAAAAATTCAACCGGAAGAATTAGAAAATAATCTCAAAGAAAAGGAAATTCAAATTACCAATTATGAAGATATAAAACCCACGCTTGATCGGCTTATTAGTCAAAGAGAGCAAATGGGACCTGTGAATCTAAGAGCAAAAATGGAAGAAAAAATAATCTCGCATTCAATAGAAGAACTTGAGATGGAAAAACTAGATTTAGTTCAGGCTATTGATAAATTAAGGTTGGCTATTAACAAAATAAATGATGAAGGAAAAAATAGACTTTTAAAAGCATATGAAGAAGTTAACAAAAATTTTTCTGATCTTTTCAAAAAATTATTTAATGGTGGAGAGGCTAAACTTGAGCTTGTTAAATCTGATGACCCACTCCAAACTGGTATAGAGATATACGCCAGACCACCTGGAAAAAAATTATCATCTATTAGCTTATTATCTGGAGGGGAAAAAGCGCTCACAGCTATCTCTTTAATTTTCTCAATCTTCTTAATAAATCCCTCACCAATTTGTATTTTAGATGAAGTTGATGCAGCATTAGATGAAAATAATGTTGAAAAGTTTTGTAATATACTTCTAGAATTAAAAAAGAATACAAAAACGAAATTTCTTATTATAACGCACCATAAAATTACTATGACTTCAATTGATAGGGTTTACGGTGTAACGATGACACAAAAAGGAATTTCTGATATTGTTTCTGTAGATTTTGAAAAAACAAATTTGAAAGAAGCAGTTTAATGAAAAATGATTTATCTGAAAGACTTGAACAAAAATTAAAAAAAGCAAAAACTAATAATCTTTATAAAAATAATGGATATAGTATTGGTTTAAAAATTTCTATGGATCTAATATCTTCAATCATTGTTGGGGTTCTTATTGGACTTGGACTCGATAAAATTTTTTTAACAAAACCTATATTTTTTATAATTTTTTTGGTATTAGGAATCATTACAGGATTCTATAGTTTATTCAAAACCATGAAAAAACTTAATTAAATAAAGGAGATGATTTGGCAAGCCCACTAGCCCAGTTTGAAATAAAAAAATTAATAGAAATGGAAGCCTTTGGTTTTGATCTGTCATTCACTAATTCCTCACTAGCAATGACTATGACAGTATTTTTTATAATATTGTTCATGTATATTGGATTAAGAAATTTAGAAATTATACCATCAAAGAAACAATCAATAGTAGAAAGTAGCTATGAGTTTATTTCAGGTATGATTGGAGACAATATTGGCAATGAGGGTATGAAATATTTTTCTTTTATTTTTACTCTTTTTCTTTTTATTTTGGTTGGAAATCTTCTTGGAATGCTACCCTATAGTTTTACATGGACAAGTCACATAATTGTAACTTTTGCGATAGCTTTTTTTATTTTTATTGGTGTTACCTTTATAGCAATCTATAAACATGGTGTTGTAAAGTTTTTGAAATTTTTTGCTCCAGCTGGTGTCCCAAAACCCATGCTTATTTTACTTGTTCCTATTGAGATCATATCTTACTTATCAAGACCAATTAGTCTTTCTGTAAGATTATTTGCTAATATGATGGCTGGCCATACCCTTTTAAAAGTAATAGGTGGGTTTGTTTTTGTTTTAGGAGCTAATAGCTTTATAGTTGGTGGTATACTTCCTCTTGCTTTTCTGATTGCTTTAACGGGCTTGGAAATTGTAATTGCATTTCTGCAAGCTTATGTATTTGCAATATTAACTTGTTTATATATTAATGATGCAATACATTTACATTAACTTTTAACTTATATTAAGGAGTAAATTATGGATATGGAATCTGCAAAACTTTTAGGTGCTGGGATAGCGGTTTTAGGCGTTATTGGATCAGGAATTGGAATTGGATCAATTTTCGCAGCTTTTATCTCAGCAGTAGGAAGGAATCCTGAGGCCAGAGAACATGTATTTACAATGACAATGTTAGGATTTGCTTTAGTTGAGGCACTCGCATTATTTGCACTAATTATTGCACTTCTCTTACTTTTCGTTTTTTAAAGTATGCTAAGGTACACATTTCCCTTTTATCTTTTATTAACAGATACAATTTTAGCTTCTGAAGAAAAAGGAGGAATGCCGCAGCTCAACCCAGAATCATTTTCATCGCAAATTTTCTGGTTAATCATACTATTCATTGTACTATTTTTAATAAATCATTTTTTCTTTCTTCCAAAAATAAAGAAAATAAGAAATAAAAGAGAAGAAACAATCCAAAGTTATTTAGATGAGGCTAAAAAGCTAAATGATTCCTTTAATTCTCTTGTAGAAAAAATGAATAAAGAATTTAATGAAGCTAAAATGGAGCAAAATACTCTGATTAAAAAAGCATTCGAAGAAAATAAAAAAATTTTTGATAAAAAAATTTTAGAAATTAATAACGATTTCGAAGAAAAAAAAAGTCAACTTAACTCTGACATTGAAAAAAATAAAGAATTGATCTCTAATGAATTACCAAAGTTATGTGTAAATTTATCTGATAATTTATATGAAAAAATCATGGGGGAGAAAAACAAAGGGAGTGTTAGTGATTTCAAAAAAATAGTTGGAGATGATAGATAATGAGTATTGAGGTTTTAGACGATTCAACACTTTGGGTGTCACTTTCATTTATCATTTTCGTAATTATTACTTTTAAACCAATTTTAACTCAACTTTCTGATAGCCTTGATAGGAAAATTAACGATTTAAAAAAAAATATTGACGAATCCAAACAACTAAAAAAAGAAGCTGAAAAATTATATAAAGAACAACTCGAAAAACAAAAGGATAATCACAATTTGATACGAAGAATTAAAGAGGATACAAACAAAGAGATTAAAAAAATAAAAGCTCAGATAGAACAAGACATTGAACAAAGTATGCTTAGACGAATTAATAATTATAATCTTGTATCATCTCAGATGGAAAATAATCTTAAAAATGAAATGAAAAAACATATTATGGAAAGAGTCATTAAATATACAGAAATCCGAATTAAAAAAAATTTATCTAACAAACAAAATATTCGGTTAGTTGAAAATTCAATTGTAAATATTCCAAAAAAAATAATTTAAACTGAAATGGCGGTACATACCAAACTTTCTGAGGCCAATATCAAGAAGATTTTAGAGGATTACCAACTAGGCGAATTAATCAAATTTTCTGGAATAAAAGAAGGTATTGAAAATACTAATTACCTTCTTAAAACCATAAATAATAACTTTATTATTACAATTTTTGAGAAGCGTGTAGATACAAAACATATACCTTTTTATTTTGAGGTAATGGCCAACTCACATTCTAAAGGCATAGATTGTCCTGTTCCAATAAAAGATAAAAAAGGCGAACTTGTTAACAAAATAAAAAATAAAAAAATGGCTATTTTTGGTTTCTTAGAGGGGCATTCAAAGAAAAAGTGGAATAAAAGCGATTGTTTTATGGTTGGACAAAAATTAGCTCAATTTCATTTAGCAAATATTAATAATAAATTAAAAGCAAAAAATAATTTTAGTCTAAATTTTTGGAACAAAATATATTCTAATTGTTTAAATAAATTTAATGACGTTATACCAAATTCATTGAAGACAATTAGTGATGAAATTAATTTTATATCGTCTAACTGGCCAAAGAATCTTCCTAAAGGAGTTATCCATGCAGATCTATTTCCTGACAATGTTTTTTTTTATAAAAAAAAAATTTCTGGTTTTTTAGATTTCTATTTTTCTTGTTGTGATTTTTTGTCATACGATCTAGCAATTACGATAAATGCATGGTGTTTTCACAATTATAAATTTAAGGACGATTTCTTCATAAGTTTAATTTCTGGATATCAATCAGTAAGAAAGTTAGAAACTGCTGAAGTAAATAACATTAATATTTTGTTAAGAGGTGCAAGTCTTAGATTTCTATTCACTCGAGTTTACGACTACTTGATTAGTAATGAAGGCAAATTTCTTAAAAAAAAAGATCCATTAGAGTTTTTTAACATTCTAAAATTTCATACTAAAGTTGACGTGGCAAAACAATATTTTGATTAATACGGATTACATAATATATACGGATGGAGCCTGTTCTGGAAATCCAGGTGCTGGCGGTTGGGCGGCAATAATTTTTAACAAAAGTAGTGGTCAGAAATCTCAAAGAGTTGGTGGAGAAATAGAAACAACAAACAATCGAATGGAGTTAAGGGCTATTATTGAAGCATTAGAATCACTTCCAAAGGCCAGTAACCTAGTAATATTTACTGATAGTAAATATGTTATTAATGGTATTGAATCGTGGATAGTAAAATGGAAAACAAATAACTGGTTAGGTTCGAATAAAAAAAAGGTTAAAAATAGGGATCTTTGGAAGAAATTAGATATTCTAGCGAACCAATTTCAAATTAAATGGAACTGGGTAAAAGGTCATAGTGGTGATAAATATAATGAAGAGGTAGACAGGCTTGCTAGAAATCAAATTAATTTAAATTGTTAAATAGATTTTATTACGTTTTCAGCTTTACTGACTTCGAGTCCTGGTCCATTATCATTAAAAATTTTTATTATTTTTTCATTATCAATTATCATAGCAAATCTTGAGAGTCTTCGTCCTAAGCCAACCACAGATAAATCTGTTTCAAGTCCACTTTTATTTCTAAATTCACCATTACCGTCTGATATAAATTTTAATTCTGGAATATTTAAGGAATTACTCCAAGATTTCATTATGAAAGGATCATTTGTGGACACAACATAAATTTCTTCTATGCCTAGCGAAAAAAAATCACTAGCTAACTTTTTATAACCGGGTAGGTGTTCGTCACTACAAGTTGGCGTAAAAGCACCAGGAACTCCTACTAATAAGACTTTTTTATTTTTAAAAATATTATTTGCTTTTAAAGCTGCTGGTCCCGACTCAGTTATGTGATAGAAAGTAACTTCAGGAAAATTGTCTTGTTCTTTAATTGTCATTTAACTCCAACCTCCATTAATTTATTTATTACAATATCTTTTGAAAGAATCTCTGGCAATAAAATTCCTTCTCTATTATTAGGTCCATAGACTATATTAACTGGTATACCATATCTGTTATATTTTTTAATAAAATCAAAAATATCTTTATCTTTATTAGTCCAATCTGCTCTTATTAAAGCAACTTGATTTTTAGAAAGGAAATCAACTACTTTTTTGGTTTCTAAAGTAGTTATCTTATTAAACTGACATGTCACACACCAGTCTGCAGTAACATCAATTAAAACAAATCTGTTTTCATTTAAATAATTTTCTAAAGTATTTTTTTCGTAATTTTCCCATACCAATTTCTTTTTTCTGATATCCATAATTTCAGAGAACACGAAGATATTTGTTACAATGAACAATAAAGATGTCAGCATTGTAAATTTATTTCTGTTGTTGAAATAAGAAAAAAATAGAATTATTGAAGTAAGAGCTAATATTACTAAATAATTGACTTTAAATAGATTAGAGATCCAGACAAAGGATAAGAGCATTAATAATCCTAAAAGATATTTAAAATTATTCATCCAAATGCCAGGCTTAGGAAAAAGCTTTATTATTTTTGGATAAACAATAAAACATAAATATGGAAAGGAAAAGCCAAGGGAAATACTTAAAAATATTGTTACTATATTTTGATTTGATGACCCCATTGAAAATCCAACTGCTGTTCCAAGAAAAGGTGCACTACAAGGCGTTGCTAATAAAGTGGCAAATACTCCTGAAAAATAATGGCCACTTTTACTATTGGTGTCTAAAAAATTATTAATTTTATCTAAGATGTTTTGTGGCAAAATAATTTCAAAGAAACCAAGTAAATTTAAACTGAAAATAAATATTAGAATTGATATAAAAATTAAAAAGAAATTGTTTTGAAATTGAAAACCCCATCCAACTGCACTACCGAATGTTTTTAAAACAATAACAGTTATGGCTAAAAATAGGAAGGAACTAATTATTCCAACTACCACATATAAGCAATCATATCTGATTTTATTATTTTCTCCCTTTAGAAAATTTAAAAATGAATATAGTTTTAAAGAAAGAATTGGCAAAACACAGGGCATGAAATTTAATATCAAACCTCCAAGAAATGCCAAAATTATGTAATAAATTATTTGTGTATTTTTATTTTCAAATTTATTGAGATCAAATGAAATTTCTTGATAAACTTTTCCATCAGAAATAGAAAAATTTATAGGTTTAGTCAAAGAATTAATATTGTCATCAAATTCAACTTCAAAAAATGATTTTAGTTTTTTAACCTTAAGATTTGTATCCTCTGAGTGAGCAAATAATTGAATATTTTCAAATTCATCATTGTTTACAAAGTAAAGCTTAATTTTTTCACTTGAAACAATTTTGTGATCAATACTGAAATAATTTTGTTTTCTTTTTGGAACAGTTTTATAACTTTTTAAAAAGGAGTCAGAAACAACCTCTTTCAGGAAATTAAGTGTTAATTTCTTGGTTTCTGAGATTGGTATGCAAATATCTTTACAAACAAGATAATTTAAATCAATTTTTTCATGAATTTTTTCTACCTCATCTTTTTGAATCTCTACTGGAAATATTACTTGGTTTTCATAACCAATTGTTGATACGTCATGGTCTAAAAATTTTCCAGGGAAAGGAAATAAAACTTTTAATTTGTTTGCAAAAGATGAATCTTTCCAATTGATTGTTAAAGGAGCACCAGCATCACCTGGATTTTTCCAATATGTTTTCCATCCTTTTTGAAGGTCAATTTTTACACCAAAATAATATTTATCCTCAACAAAAAATACTCCATTGGATGGTATTATACTAACAGAAGCAGGATTATTTTTTGGATTAAATTCATCTGCAATGGCTATGTTTGAGTATAATAAAATTATAACTTTAAAAAAATTAACAAACATTACTCTTATCAATTGAATAAAATAAAATATCTGTAATAATTTATATATGAAATATCAATATTTAAAGGGAAATATTATTTGTGCTTTACCACAATTAAACGATATTTTTTTTTCCAAAAGTATAATCTATCTCACTCATCACAATAAAGATGGAGCGGTAGGGATTGTACTAAATTACAAAGTCATGACTATTAAAGGTGCCCAACTTTTTAAAAAATTAAACATTGAGAATGTTTCAAATAATTTAGAAACGGATTTTCTTTTTCACATAGGTGGTCCACTAAATCAAAATAACGGATTTATACTGCATTCAAAAGACTATGATAGCAAAAATACAATGAAGGTTTCTAAGCAAGTTAAATTAACCTGCTCAACTGAGATTTTATCCGATATTGCGCAAAACAAAGGACCTAAACAATTTTTTATTTCACTGGGTTATTCTGGATGGGGACCAGGACAGCTTGAGGACGAAATTAAGCAAAATAGCTGGATAAATATTAATGAGGAGTTAGACCTCCTTTTTGAAATTGATCCAGAAAAAAAATGGAAAGATGCCCTTAAAAAAACTGGTATCGATTTTTCAAAACTTTCTAACTATTACGGTAACGCATAAATCACAGTTTCAGTTGATAATTAATTTCTTTAATTGATCTATATCATTTTCAATAACTTTAAATTTTTCGGTTTTTTTTAAGATTTTTTCTAATTTTACTGGATAATCAATTTTTTTTTTTACCGATTCTTTTACAGTTTTTATAAATTTGCTGTAATGCGCAGTGGCCAAATAAATTCTTTTTTCTTTATTATTTAGCACTTTATCTCCAACTGAAAGTCCAACAGCTGTGTGTGGGTCTATAATCAATTTATATTTATTGAAGATCTCACCGATTGTTTTTTTTGTTTCAGAATCTGATAACTTTCCATAACCGAAGATTTTCCTCATCTTTTTCAAATGTGTTTTTGCAATTGAAAACTCCTTTTGATTTTCTAACTTATAAAATAATTTTTTTATCGTCTTGCCATTTTCATAATAATCAAATAGCAGTCTTTCAAAATTACTTGAAACTTGTATATCCATACTTGGGCTTAAAGAGGTCAAAGTTTTCTTTATTTCCATTCTTCCAGTTTTAAAAAACCGGGTAAGAATATCATTTTTATTTGAACTGATTATAATTTTTTTAATAGGCAGACCCATTTTCTTACTAATATATCCAGCATAAGCGTTTCCGAAATTTCCTGTAGGAACAACAAAGCTCAGGGGTTCAAATTTATAAGTTAATCTAAAGTAACTCCAAAAGTAATAAACAATTTGACCCATTATTCTTACCCAATTTATTGAATTTACGGCAGCTAAATTAATTTTCTTAGTTTCGTTGTTAAATTTAAAGTAATTTTTAACCATTCTTTGACAATCGTCAAAATTGCCTTTGACTGCAATATTGAAAACATTTTTTTTTTTAACTGTAGTCATTTGCTTTCTCTGAATTTCGCTTACTTTATTATATGGAAACAAAATAAAAATTTTTACATTATCAGATTTTGCACATCCATGAATTGCTGCAGAGCCAGTGTCTCCTGATGTTGCACCAAGAATTGTAAGTTTTATTTTTCTTTTTTTTAGTACATATTCATATATGTTGCCCAACAATTGTAAGGCAAAATCTTTGAATGCATAAGTTGGACCATTAAAAAGATTTGCAATATATTTGTATTGGTCAAGCTTATCGAATGATATGATTTCTTTCCCAAATGATTTATTATATGAATTTATACATATCTTTTTGTATTCACTCTCTGATATTTCATCTAAAACGAAATCTTTAGTTAGCTCAAATACCAGACCTGGATAATCGAGTTCTCTTAAAAAATCTAATTCTTTTTCTGAGTAAAATTTAAGTCTATTTGGGACATATAAACCACCATCTTTGGCCAGCCCATTTAATAGCACATCACCAAACTTTAAATTTATATCATTACCTCTGGTTGATGAATAAATCATGTCTATTTAATTTTTTTTATATTCGCAAAAAAGAACACACCTATAAGACCGCATGCAATCATAAACCAAGTGAGTGCGTATTGTAAATGATTGTTTCGTAAATATATTCGTGTTTGATTTCCTAAAGGGAATCCGTTAGGTCCGTTTTTAACGGCTTCTAGATAATATTTGTTTTCAAAATTCATTTTAAGGTATTCGCTCATTAATTCTGGTTCAACGAAGAACCAAGTGTTTGTGTTAATATCATTGTCGGGTTGAAAATATCCTTTTCTTCCTGATGTTCTAATTACAGCTTCAAAAGTTTGTGAATTTTTTGAAATATTCAGCAACCTTTTTTCCTTTTCTTTTATTTTGAGCGGAACCCAACCGGTATCATATATGATAAACTTTCCTGAAGTTGTTTTTAATGGTACTAAAATATGAAAACCATTGTTACCTCTTTTACTTAATGCTGGCATATACATTTCAAATTCATTCAATAGTTGACCATCAACAAAAACTTTTCTAAATTCGTTTTTTTCAGGTTGATTCAAACTTACAAAACTGATGGGATCAGACTCAAAGCTGCTAATTCTTTGCGATATCAAATCAGTTTTCCAATTAAGTCTTTTTATCTGCCACCCAGAAAGACCAAGTAGTATTGATAAGGCAACAATGAAAGCAAATAAGGGAAATGGTCGTGGTTTGAAGGAGTAACAGTTTGAGTTAAAATTGAATTTCATTCTTGTTTATGCGGCAGCCCACCAATAAACAAATGTGAATAGAAACAGCCAGACAACATCTACAAAATGCCAATACCAGGCGGCAAATTCAAAGCCTAAATGTTTTTTGGGCGTAAAATGTCCTTTTAAAGCTCTGAAGTAACATACTAATAAAAAGATTGTACCAACTATAACATGAAAACCATGAAATCCAGTAGCCATGTAAAAAGTTGATGGGTAAATACCGTCCTCAATTCCAAAAGTAGCGACTTTATATTCGTAAGCTTGAAATCCAGTGAAAATAATACCTAAAATAATGGTCAACAATAAAAATAGCAAAAAGTTTTTTCTATCATTGGACCTTAGTGCATGATGAGCCCACGTTATGGTTCCGCCAGAAGCTAGCAAGATAAAAGTGTTTAACAAAGGTACGCCAAAAGGCGAAATTAATTCTATATCTTCAGGAGGAAATGCACCACCTATCGTATCTTGTCGACCTATAAGCTCAGGGCTTTCAGCGCCAGGATAAAACGCAACATCAAAAAACGCCCAGAACCAAGCTGCAAAAAACATGACCTCTGACATTATAAATAGTATCATGCCGTATCTTAGCCCAATTTGGACAACAGTGTTGTGATATCCACCACCCTCTGACTCAGAAACAACATCTCTCCACCAAAAAATGCTCGATAAAACAACTGCCACAGACCCTATGGTAAAGACTAAAGTTTTACCATCGTGCATAAGGAATATAAAACCTATCGCCATTATTAAAGCTGAAAATGAAGTAACAAGTGGCCAAGGACTAGGGTCAACTAGATGATAGGGATGTTTCTGATTATTATCACTCATTTTTTCTAACGTACATTGTATATGAGAGGGTTATTTCCTGCAAATCTTTGATAAATTTATCATCTTTAATTGAGGCGTCAACAAAAAAAGATACGGGCATACTGACCTCTTCATTTGCAGATAAAACTTGCTCTTCGAAGCAAAAGCACTCAATTTTATTAAAATATTGTCCCGCCTGTAAAGGGCTAACATTGAAGACTGACATAGTGGTAATGGGTTTATCAGAATTATTTTTTGCCTTAAAAAAAGCTAGACTGTTTTCACCAATCTGAACTTCAATTTTTTTAACCTCTGGTTTAAAAGAAATGACAGAATTTCTATCAATAGTAGAGTCGAACCTAACATCAATTTTTTCTTTAATTTTATAACTGTTGTTCTCAGATGAGATCTGAGGAGTCCCTCCGTACCCTGTAACTTTACAAAAAATTTTATAGAGCGGGACTGCTGCGTAACTCATTGCCAACATTCCAATGGCAAACGCCAATAGGTAAAAAGCTTGTTTAACTTTTTTATTTTGATCTCTAGCTATCATATTAAAATTTTAAAACTGTTATAAAATAAAATATAGTGGCTAACAAAAACAAAGCCAGTCCTAACGCTATATTTTTTTTATTTTTTTTCATTAAAATAGTGAGTCAACAACAAGCGAAGAAAACATCAAATATAAATATAAAATTGAAAATTTGAATAGTTTTGGCGCAAAACCAGAGTGTTTCGAATCATTACTCCTTAGTAATCTTAAAGATAAATAGCAAAAATAAATGTTTAAGATCAGGGCAGAGCTAAGATAAAATAGCCCTGAATAACTTAATATGTATGGCAAAAGTGAAACTAAAAACAAAATAATAGCATAGATCATGATCTGATTTTTAGTTACTCTTTTTCCCTTAACAACTGGAAGCATCGGAACGTTAGCTTTTGAATATTCTATATCTTTATACAGTGCTAGTGCCCAAAAATGTGGTGGAGTCCAAAAGAATATAATGCAAAATAACAGGACAGGAAAGAAACTGATATCATTGGCTGAGCAAACCCAACCAATTACAGGAGGGAAAGCTCCTGCTGCACCTCCAATTACAATATTTTGAGAAGTTCTTCTTTTAAGCCATACAGTGTATACAAATATGTAAAAAAAAATCGAAAAGGCTAATAAGAAAGCTGCTTTGTAGTTTACAGCAAGACCTAAAACAATTGTCGAAATAACTGACAACACAACTCCGAAACCCAGCGCGTCTAGAGGTTCAACTTTTCCAACTGGAATTGGTCTTTTTTTTGTTCTTTCCATCAAAGAGTCGATATCTCTATCATACCACATGTTTATAGCACCAGATGCTCCTGCTCCTATTGATATACAAAGAATTGAAATGAAAAAAAAGAAAGGATGTATGCTTTGTGGAGCAAGTATCACGCCACAAATTGATGTAAATACAGCAAGTGACATTACCCTGGGTTTTAGCAAAGTAAGAAAATCACCAACTGAACTGTCGTTTGGGCCCAGTATTTGGGCGCTATATTTCAACGATTTAGACTGCAACACATTCTCCTCTTTGTTGACAGTAACTTACTTTACTTTCGGCAAATCGTCAAATGAATGGAAAGGTGGAGGCGAACTTAATTTCCATTCAAAAGTAGTGGCTCCCTTACCCCATGGATTTTTTTGCGCTTTTCGCGATCTCATGAATGCTTCTAAGATTACGAATACGAAAAAGAAAGCTGCGAAAACAGATATGTAAGCTCCAATACTAGAAACATAATTCCAACCCGCAAAAGCGTCAGGATAATCGGGTATTCTTCTTGGCATGCCTGCTAAACCTGAAAAGTGCATAGGAAAAAACGTGATATTTACTCCTATAAATGTTAACCAAAAATGAATCTTACCGAGTACTTCGCTATATTCAATGCCTGACATTTTGCTAAACCAGTAATAAAAGCCTGAATAAATCGAGAAAAGTGCGCCCATAGACATTACATAATGAAAGTGCGCAACTACATAGTAAGTATCGTGAAGTGCAACATCAATACCTGTATTCGCAAGAACCACCCCTGTTACTCCACCAAGGGTAAATAAAAATATCATCGCAACTGCGAACAGCATTGGAGTTTTAAATTCAATAGATCCACCCCACATGGTAGCAATCCAACTGAAAATTTTAATACCAGTAGGAACGGCTATGACCATTGTTGCGGCAAGAAAATAAGCTCTAGTATCTACGTCCAATCCTGTTGTATACATGTGATGGGCCCAAACAACAAAACCGACAACCCCAATAGCGGCCATGGCGTAAGCCATACCCAAGTACCCAAAAATAGGTTTTTTTGAGAAAGTTGAAACAACATGGCTGATAATCCCAAAACCAGGAAGAATTAGAATGTAAACCTCTGGATGACCAAAAAACCAAAATAAGTGCTGGAAAAGAATAGGGTCACCTCCCATTTCAGCATTGAAGAAAGCTGTTCCGAAGTTTCTATCAGTAAGCATCATGGTGATTGCTCCTGCTAAGACTGGGAGTGAGAGTAATAAAAGAAAAGCAGTTATCAAAATAGACCAGGCAAAAAGTGGCATCTTATGCATTGTCATTCCAGGCGCACGCATATTAAAGATAGTTGTTATAAAATTTATTGCGCCTAAAATTGAAGAAGCTCCAGCTAGATGCATTGATAATATTGCCATATCAACGGCTGGCCCTCCATGTCCGCTTGTAGACAGAGGAGCGTAAAGTGTCCAACCGGGACCTGCTCCGTCACCTACAAAAGCAGAACCAATAAGTAAAATAATAGATGGTGGAAGAAGCCAAAAACTTAAGTTATTCATCCTTGGAAAGGCCATGTCAGGTGCACCAATAAGTAAAGGAACAAAATAATTCCCAAAACCACCCACCATTGCTGGCATAATCATAAAGAATATCATAAGAAGGCCGTGCGCTGTAATCCACACATTATATCTTTGATAATCGTCTCCGAGTATTTGCATACCAGGTTCAGCTAATTCCATTCTTATTAAGAGAGAGAAAATACCACCTATAAGACCAGCAATAATAGCAAACACAAGATAAAGAACACCTATATCTTTATGATTGGTTGAAAAAAAATATCTTTTAAAAAAAGATGGTGCATGACTAGACATAATTTAGACCTTTCTTATTTTTTTGCATAATTATTATTGTTATCGCTTGCGAATTCTTCTTTAGCTATTTCAACCCATGAAGCAAATTCTTCTTCTGTAACTGCTTTGATAGAGATTGGCATAAACCCGTGTCCTACACCGCATAACTCAGAACATTGACCATAATACATTCCTGGCTCTTTAATGTTGAAGTAAGTTTCATTTAATCTGCCTGGGATCGCATCCATTTTAACGCCCAGTGAAGGTACAGCCCAAGAGTGGATAACACCGGATGGATCACTTGTAATCTGCATTTTAATATTTTTGTTGACTGGAACCACAAGTTGGTAGTCAGTTGTTAATAATCTAGGTTGACCTTCTTCAAGTTCTTCATCTTCAACAATGACCGAGTCAAATGTAATTCCCTCGTGGTCTGGATATTCATATCCCCACCACCATGTATAGCCTGTTGCTTTAATAGTCATATCAATGTTAGTGAAATCGTTTTGATTATACAACAGTCTAAAAGACGGAATAGCTATGACAACAAGGAGAAGTACAGGAATTAGTGTCCAAGCTATTTCTAGAGTTGCATTGTGCGTTGTCGTTGAAGGTTTTTTATTATTTTTTGCACTAAACCTAACACAAACGTAAGCTAAGAGCAAAAATACAAATACTGTGATTGCTGTTATTATCCAAAATACAAAATCGTGGAAATCGATTAATTGTTGCATTAAAGGTGAACCTGCTTCTTGAAAACTTAACTGCCATTCGGTTGGTTGACCTTTAGCAAAAATCTGGTTAGCTATAAAAAGAGATGTTAAAAACGTAAAAAATTTCATAAACCACACATATTAATAATAACTTAATATAATGATCATTTAGAAAAAAACAAATAATTATTCATTAAAAATTAATAAAAAATCTTTACATGTATTATATATTAGTGTTTTTTTTTTAATCATTAATATATTTACAATTAATCTTATATATCGAGGTAAAATGAAAACTATAAAAAAAGACTGGAATGAAGAAAAAATAAAATCATCAGTCAATGAATTATTGGATAATTTCGACGAAGGAGAATTGTTTGTTGAAGAAGTTTATTCCGAAAATATTTTTTTTGACGATAATAAAATTAAGAACGCAAGTTATGACCAGGATAAAGGGTTCGGTCTAAGAACAGTAAATAATGATTCTGTAAATTTCGCACATAATACAGAATTGTCAGACGAAGCTTTTTCAAAAGCAATGAAGTCTGTAAAAGAACAACAAAAATTAAACCCAAATCCACCTAAATTCAAAAATTTAAACAGTAATTTATCTCTTTACACAAATGAGAACCCTATTGATAAAGTGACTTTAACTCAAAAAATTAATTTTCTTGATAAAGTTAATACATTCGCAAGAGAAATTGACGAACGAGTTAAAGAAGTTTCAGTAAGTTTGAACGGTAATCACCAAAATATAGAAGTGATTACAAAAAATGGAGATATTTTCTATGACTCTAGACCTTTAGTGAGAATGAATATTAACATTACAGTTCAAAAAAAAAATAAAGTTGAAACAGGCTCCTTTGGAATGGGTGGCAGATATTTATACTCTGAACTTTTAAATGAAAGTAATTGGAAAAACGGAGTAAAAAAAGCCTACGAACAAGCAATAGTAAAATTATCAGCAAAAGAAACACCAGCTGGTGAACAAATTGTAATACTTGGACCTGGCTGGCCAGGTATTCTTCTACATGAAGCAATTGGTCACGGACTTGAAGGCGACTTTAATAGAAAAAAAACCTCTGCTTTTTTTGATCTGGTTGGGAAAAAGATTGCTTCTGATCAAGTTTCAGTTGTGGATGATGGTACAATTAACAAAAGAAGAGGGTCTCTAACTATTGATGATGAAGGTACACCCTCTCAAAACACAATGTTAATTGAAAATGGTGTATTAAAAGGTTTTATGCATGATCGATTAAATGCTGGATTGATGAATCAAAGTCCAACTGGAAACGGAAGACGTCAAAGTTATTCTCACTTACCAATGCCAAGGATGACAAATACATATATGTTAAATGGTAGATATGAACACGATGAACTTATAAAGTCGACAAAAAAAGGAATTTACGCATCTCAGTTTAGCGGTGGACAAGTTGATATCACTTCTGGAAAATTTGTTTTTAGTGCATCAGAGGCTTATGAAATAATAGACGGCAAAATTTGTAGTCCATTAAAAGGAGCTACTTTAATAGGTAATGGTCCTGAAATTCTTAAAGAAGTTACAATGGTTGCCAACAATTTAAAATTGGATGACGGTATTGGAACCTGTGGCAAAGAGGGTCAAAGTGTTCCTGTTGGAGTAGGTCAACCAAGCCTAAAAGTTAGGAATTTAACAGTCGGAGGAACAATCTAATTCTTTGATTTGTCAAATAATTCTTCCTCATATGAGATAAATGATTGAATCATACCTTCCCAAAGCTTTCTTACTAACGCTCTTGGTATACCTCTCTTAGAAGCTTCAGCATCTAAACTTTCTAATATTTTTGAAATTCTTTCTTGATCAATAATTTGATTTCTATTTTTAAATTTGACAATTTCAGTTACAAGATCTTTTCTTTCAGAAATTAAGTTAAGGATTTTAAGGTCTATTTCGTCTATTTTAGTTCTAATATTTCTTATTTTCTCAGATTTATTCATAAATTACTTAAAATAATTATTTGTATATAACATATCAATATTATTAGACCATTGATTTAAATATAATTTTTTCCATTTTTCTGCAGGTGATTCACCAGATTTTATAATTTCAATTAACGGCTCCAAAAAATAATCCTCAGTTTTACCAGCATTTTCTATGTTTCTTTTTTTAAGCCCTATCGACGACAAATCAATAATTTTTTTTGAAAAATTTTTTAAATCTTGTTTATCAGGCGTATAAGAATTGAAACCATTAATTCTTACTTCTTTATAAAAGTTTTTAACCTGATCGTAACTCCAAGATTTAATAATATTAGATACTTGATCAAGTATTTCTTCATCATACAAGATCCCTGTCCAAAAAGCAGGAAGTGCACAAACTCGAGACCAAGGACCTCCATCTGCACCTCTAAGTTCTATAAATGATTTCAGTCTAACTTCCGGAAAAACAGTTGTTAAATGAATTTCCCAGTCTCTCATTTCTGGTTCTATCAATTTATCATATTTAATTTTCTTTTCTAAAAATTGTCTAAAATTTTTTCCTGAAAGATCAATATATTTGTTGTTTCTTACAATAAAATACATTGGAACATCAAGAAGATAGTCAACATATCTTTCAAACGAAAAATCATCGTCATAAATAAAAGGCAGAAGCCCACACCTATCATTATCTGTGTTAGTCCATATATGAGATCTGTAACTTAGAAATTCTGTAAGTTTTCCTTCAATAAATGGCGAGTTTGCATATAAAGCAACTATTACAGGCTGAATGGATTGAGCTACTCTAAACTTTTTTTTCATATCAGACTCAGATGCAAAGTCAAAGTTGGCCTGAATGGTGGTTGTCCTTTTCATCATATCTAAACCCATTTCTCCAACTAGTGGCATATATTTACTCATTATTTCGTATCTTTTTTTTGGCATTAGTTTAAGGTCTGATAATTTCCATTTCGGAAGCACTCCAATTCCCATAAACTCAATTTCATAATTTTTGCAAACAGCATTAAGCTCATCTTGATGTAAATTCACTTCTTTGCATGTTTCAAATAAATTTTTAACTGGTGCTCCAGATAGTTCTATTTGTCCACCTGGCTCCAAAGTAATTGAAGTCGCATCTTTTTTCAGGCCTATAATTTTTTTGTCTTCAATTATTTTTTCCCATTTGTACTTTAAACATAATTCACTAAATATTTTCTGAATCTCGTCGAAAGTTATGGGTCTGAGATCTTTCTTTTTGAATCCAAATTTCTCATGTTCTGTTCCAATCCTCCAATCCTCTTTTGCCTTGCATCCGCTTGACAGTTTGGCGATCAAATTTTCTTTACTTAAAACGTTTGTCACTCTAGCAAAGCCCTTACACACGATAAAGAATATATTGCTGCCGTGTCAGCTTTTAAAATGTTTTTTCCTAGACTTATTTTGTAAGTTTTTTTATCCTTAAAATGTTCCCTATCTGAAAAAGACCAACCACCTACTGGGCCAATAAAAATTGCGAACTTTTTATATTCTTTAATAATTTTTTTTGCACTCAATATTTTATTTCCTCCTGTTTCATCACACAAAAATATAATTCTTTCGTTATCCCATTCTTCAAGAAGCTCGGGTAAGGACACAGGATGAGATATTTCAGGTAAAGATAATGCATCACTTTGCTCAACTGCTTCAATTGATATTTTTTTAAATCTGTTAATATTTATTTGGATTCTAGAGGAGAACTCGCTAAACATTGGTATAATTTTTTTTACTCCAATTTCAGAAATTTTTTCAACAAGATTGTTTATATTTTTAATTTTAATCAAAGCAAAACAAAGCCAAATGTCAGGTAAAATAATTTTTTTCCTTAATAAATTTACAGGTATTATCGACTTTTCAACATTTAAATCAAGCTTACACTCCCATTCATAATTAGAATTAAAAGCAATTATAGAATCTCCAGTTCTCCTTCTCATAACATTTTTGAGATAATGAATTTGTTTTGAATCAAGTAAAATTTTATGATCTTTTATAATTTTTTTTTCAAAGTATATTCTAATTTTGGGCATAACTTTATATGAAGATTTGAGATTAATGTTTAAAAAAATTACAAAAAAAAGCAAGAATTTATTAATTCTCGGACGATATAATAATCCTGTTGGAGCGTTTCTACTTATGTGGCCTTGTTATTGGGGAGCTTTATCGAATTCTAATCTTAACGCCAGTTTGCTCCAGTGCCTAATTCTTTTCACCTTAGGTTCGTTTATAATGAGAGGAGCTGGTTGTTGTATTAATGACATTCTTGATAAAGATTTTGATAGAAAAATCCAGAGGACCAAAAAAAGACCACTCGCATCAGGTTCATTAAATATCCTCGAGTCTATAATATTTACTTTATTTCAACTGCTTTTAGGTTTGATTATTCTGTTACAGTTTGAAACAAATGTAATAATTTTAAGTTTAATGATTATGCCTTTAGTTATAACCTACCCTCTTTTCAAAAGATTTACCTATTTTCCTCAAATAATCTTAGGATTAGCCTTTAATTGGGGTGTTTTAGTAGGATATCAAAGTCAAACGGAAAATTTTAATTTTTCAATACTATATTTATATTTTGCCGGAGTTTTTCTTACAATAGCGTACGACACAGTTTATGGTTTTCAAGATATAAAAGGAGACAAAAAAATAGGTCTAAAGTCTTTAGCAATCCTCTTTGAAAAAAAAAGAAAATCTTTATGCTCAATATACGTATTAAGTTCAATCTTTTTTTCGATATTTTTTTTTGAAACTTACGTTAATACTTTTTTAAGTGTGCTATCAAGTTTAATCGTATTTTCGTTGCTAATAAAACAGTTTTTAAATTTTGAGAATGGAATAGAAATTAATAAGATATTCAAATCAAATATTAAAACTGGTGGAATAATTACTTTTCTTATAATTGTTCAAAACTATTTGTGAGGTAAAATTATATATCTAACGTTACAATGATCAACGTTTTCCCATGAAATTTTTTCCCAATATTTTTTCGCCTCTTGATAGGTTTCAAAAGGACCGTATTTTTCTTTTTCAGAGTCGTCCACAAATTCGTTAAAAGAAGTATTTTTATAAAGTCCACCTACAACAAAATAACTCATAAAAAAAATACTATTCTCATATTGTATTTATAGCAAATTAAAATATAAATTAAGATTCTATGGATAAGAATTTTCTAAAAACTATTCTCGACAGACTGTCAAAAAAGGGTTGTCATGAAGCTGATGTTTTCTTTTCAAATATTAAAACATCAAGTTGTTCCTCAAGGCTTGGTAAAATCGAAAAAAAAGAAGAGTCATCTACATGTGAAATTGGCATTAGGGCAATTATTGATAAGAAGCAGTCCATTGTGTCAACAACCAATCTAGAAACACAAAATATTTATAATCTAACTGAAAAAGTTGTCGACATGGCTAAAGTGGTTCCAGAAAATCAATATTGTGGTTTAGCTGAATCTGATCAAATAAAGGGAGTAAGTAAAGAAGAAGTTGAAAAATTAAATTTATGCGACCCTTATGAACCTTCAATGAGTTTACTCAAAGAAGAAGTTATTAAGCTCGAAGAAAGTGCTTTACAAAATAAAGAAATCACAAATTCTGAAGGAGCTGAAATTGCATTTTCAAAAAATTCATTTTGTCTTCTTGGTTCAAATGGACTTGAGATTGAGATGGAAAAAACACATAGTGATTTTATAATTGCAGTTCTTGCAGGTTCAAAGGATTCAATGGAAAGAGAATATGATTATAAATCTAAAGTGTTTTATAATGAATTAGGTGATTTTGAAAAAATTGGAAAAGAAGTTTCACAAAATGCAATAAAAAAATTAAATTCTAGAAAATTGAAGACTTGCAAATCAGATGTAATATTTGACTCAAAAGTTTCTTCGAGTCTTCTTCGAAATTTATTTAGTGCAAGTAATGCCCAATCGATAATCAAGGGAATAAGCTTTCTCAAAGACAAAATGGAGAAAAAAATCTTTAATGATCAGATTTCAATAGTTGATAATCCACTAATGCCAAAGAAATTAAGATCAAAAATCTCAGATTGTGAAGGTATTAAATCAAATAAAAAATTTTTAATTGAAAATGGATATTTAAAATTTTTCTTTAATTCGCTTGCCTCAGCCAAGCAAATCGAACATGAGCCGTCAGGTCACGCGACTAGATCGGCTTCTTCAATTCCTTCTGTTTCGTATTCAAATTTATATATGGATAATGGTGAGGTATCAAAAGAAGATATGATAAAATCTTTAAAAAATGGTCTTTTGATTACGGAACTCATGGGTAGTTCTATAAATTATTCAAATGGAGACTACAGTAGAGGCGCATCAGGTTTTTGGATTGAGAATGGTGAAATTTGTTATCCTGTTTCAGAAATTACTATCGCAGGGAATCTTGAAGATATTTTCATGTCATTAATTCCAGCAAACGACCTGGAGTTTAATTTTGGATTAAACGCGCCCTCATGCCTTGTAGAAAACTTAACTCTTGGTGGAAAATAATTGTCTGAACCATTTTTATCTTCCTTTCTTGAGGATATTTCAAAAAAGGCAATATTGGAAGCCGGTCAAATTGCAATATCACTTAAAGATAGTGTTACAGTTAGGTATAAATCAGAGAATCAACCAGTTACTAATGTAGATGTAAAGATTGATAATTTTTTAAAATCATTTTTAAAAAAAAACACACCCACTTATGGTTGGATATCTGAAGAATCAAATGATGATGGATCAAGATTTAGTTCTGAGTTTTTTTGGTGTGTAGATCCAATCGATGGAACGAGATCTTACATAAATAAAAAACCAGAATATACGATCTCATTGGCTCTCATAAAAAAGAATGAGCCAGTAATGGGTCTAGTTTATAACCCTGAAACCAAAGAACTTTTCTTTGCTGAAAAAAATAAAGGCGCATTTTGCAATGAACAAAAAATTAAAGTAAATCAAAATAAAGATCTCTATACTTCAACTTACGGAATAAGTAGCTCTGAAATAAAAAAAATAAAGAAATACAAATGTTTTAATCAAGACAATACAATTAAAATGGGTTCTATAGCATATAAAATTGCTTTAGTTGCAAAAGGAACAATGGATATCGCAATAAGTTTTACAAAAAAGAATGACTGGGACATTGCTGCAGCTGATCTAATATTGAGAGAAGCCGGAGGAATTCTTAAAAATATTACTGGCAATAAAACAATCTATAATAGTGATCAAATGCAAGTAGATTCTGTATTAGCTAGTAATGGTGTATTAATTGAAAAATTAAGTACTGAATTAAATGAATGTAAAAAATAAAAACACTATAAAATTACTGAAACGTCTTTTTGCAAATTATGTAAAAAAACATCACTCTAAACTGGTTATCTCTATTTTTTGTATGATTGTGGTAGCGGGTGCTACAGCATTAAATGCATGGATGATGCAACCAGTTCTTGATGAAATATTCATAAATAAAAATAAAAAGCTAATTGTTCTTATTCCAATTGCTATTGTAATAATTGCATTTTTAAAAGGTATAGCCTCTTATATACAATCAATTTACATGAGTTTTATTGGCTACAAATTAGTCGCAGATATTCAAAATCAGATGTTTAGAGCAGCTATTAGATTTGACTTGTCTTATCATAATGAAGTTAATTCTGGAACAATTGTATCAAGGTTCATCGCAGATGTAGGTGCATTATCAAGAGGAGTTCATAACGTAATAATAAATATAATTAAAGATTCATTGACATTTGTTTTTTTGATTGCCGTGATGTTTTATCATGATATAAAGCTTGCGATCTTGGCACTTTTTGTTTTTCCTGTAGCTATTTATCCCATAAGAAGAATAGGCAAGAGATTAAGAAAAATTTCTAAAAGCACCCAAGTTGGATTCGGTAAGCTTACATCAAAGTTATCAGAATCGTTTTCAGCAATTAAAACAATTAAAGCCTTCGGTTCTGAAAACTTTGAATCAAAAAGAATTGATAAAGAAATATTTAATATTTTTAACCTTACTTACAAATCAACAAAAGTTAATTCCATTGCAAGACCTTTAATGGAAATGATCAGTGGATGTGCTATAGGGGGTATAATTTTCATTGGGGGGAGTCAGGTTATTTTGGGGCAGACTACTCCTGGTACTTTTTTTTCATTTCTTACAGCTTTATTGATGGCTTATCAACCAGTCAAATCGTTGGCAAGTTTGAACGCAACCCTTCAAATCGCTATGGCCTCAGCAGAAAGAGTTTTTGAAATATTAGATAAAAAACCTTTAATAAAAGAAACAAAACTTCCCAAAGATAATTTTTTAAATTTTGAAGACAAAAATAATATAAACATTTCAAAAATTTCTTTTAAATATCCTAATTCAACTAAACTCATTCTAAAAAATATTAATCTAGAAATCTATAATGGTGAAAGAGTTGCTTTGGTCGGATATTCTGGGGCTGGAAAAACAACCCTACTAAATCTTTTACCCAGATTTTTTGATCCGTATAGAGGTAAAATTGAAATTGGTGGAATTGATATTAAAAATCTGAGTTTTAACTTTATAAGAAACTATTTCTCTCTAGTCAGCCAAGATATTGTGTTATTTGACGAAACTGTGAAATATAATATTTCTTATGGCTCAAAAAAATATTCTAAATCAGATCTTCAGAATGCTTGCAAAAAGTCTCACTGTACAGAATTTATTAAAAAATTTCCGCAAGGCTTAAATGAAATAATTGGTGAAAATGGTTCTAAGCTCTCAGGAGGTCAGAAACAAAGGGTTGCAATTGCACGTGCTTTTATTAGAAACTCTCCATTTCTTCTTTTAGATGAAGCGACTTCCTCATTGGATTCTAGGTCAGAGAAAAAAATTCAAGATTCATTGGACAAACTAATCTCAAATAAAACTGCATTAATTATTGCACATAGATTATCAACTGTGATTGATGCAGATAGAATAGTAATAATTAATAATGGGGAAATTGTAGACATTGGGAAACATTCCAGTTTAATAAAGAGCTCTAAAATTTATAAACATCTGCACGAGTTACAATTTAAAACAAAAAATGAAAAGAATTCTTAAACATAAATATTTTCAGTTATTTTTAGGTTGGTTAATATCATTCTACATAAAACTTTGCTTTCAAACCTCAATTTGGGTTACAAAAAATTCAGAAATAGTAGAAAAATGCATTAAAACAAATAAAAGCTTTATCGTCTGCTTTTGGCATAACAGACTGCTTATGACAGTTTTTTGCTGGAAGTGGTCACAAGAATTTAAGATGCTTATTTCTGGACACACAGACGGAAAAATAATTTCAAATGCAATATCACATTTTGGGATTCAAACAATCACAGGATCAGCTAGAAAAAATAATGTATCTTCCTTGAAAGAGATATTAAAACAAATTGATAATAATAGTATCATAGGAATTACTCCTGATGGACCTAAAGGGCCAAATGAGGAAGTAAAAGAGGGACTCATCTCAATTTTAAAAAAAACAAATGTCTCTGTATTACCATTAAGTTATTCAGCTAAATTTAAATTTACATTAAACACTTGGGATAGATTTATTTTTGTAACACCTTTGAATAAATTTGTCACTGTTTGGGGAAATCCATTTAAATTTGATAAAAATAAAACACTTGCTGAAAATAAATTAATTCTAGAACAAGAAATAAAAAGAGTAACGATGTTATCAGATAATCTTTCAAAATAATCATGTGGCTATTAATTTATAGATACTTGTCAAATATTTTTTTCATTCCTATTTTATTCTTTTTTTTTCTGCGATTCCTTGTTTCTAAAGAAACTATTTCGAGTGTTCTTGAAAAATTTTCAATTTCAAGAAAAAAAAGACCTAAGGGAGATTTAATTTGGATTAATGGGGTAAGCGTTGGTGAGGCAAAGACGGGAATCACAGTCGCTAAAGAAATAAAGAAAATAAAACCTAAATCTTCAATTTTATTTAGCACATCTACGCTAAGCGCATATGATTTATTATCCAAATCCAAAAATAATTTTGTTGTTGTTTTTTTTCCTTTAGATATAAATTTCATAGTTAAGAGATTTATAAAATATTGGAGACCAAGTTCAGTAATTTTTATTGAGTCTGAGATTTGGCCAAATGTTTTTTATATTTTAAAACAAAAGTTTATTAAACTTACGATTTTAAACGCTCGAATATCAAAAAAATCATTTATCAATTGGAAAAGACTAAATTTTTTTTCTAAATCAGTGTTTCCGCTAATTGATCAGTGTTTTACACAAAATAATGATTCATTGAAAAGGTTTAAGGAACTTGGAACTCAAAATGTAAAAAGAATACAAAACTTAAAATATATTTCTCAAACTTTAGAGGTTGACAGTATAGCTTACAATAAAATTTTTAAAGAACTTAAGTCAAAAAGGGTTGTTACTTTATTTAGTTCACATGAGGGGGAAGAAAAAATGTTTGCGGAAATTTATGGAGTTCTGTCCAAAAGAATATGTAACCTTTTTTTTATTATTATTCCTAGACATACTAGCAGAATAAAAAAAATTACAGATCAATTTAATAAAGATAAGTTTTTATTTCTTTTAAGAAATGAAAGTAATTTCAAAATTTCTAATGAAGAGATTTTATTAGTTGATACATTTGGTGAATTAGGAATTTTTTTTAAATTATCAGAAATTGCAATTGTCGGTGGTTCATTTAGCAACCATGGCGGACACAACCCAATAGAAACAAAAGATTTTAATTGTTCATTGATCTTTGGCCCCCACATGGAAAACTTTGAGGATATAAAAGCCGACATTGTTAAATATAAAGCGGGTTTTGAAGTTGAAAATTCATCTCAGCTTATTCGGATGATTTCAAGACTTTTAAAAGACAAAAAATTAAATAGAGAAACTAATAGAAAGTTTAAAACTCTTTGTAAAAGTCAGTTTTACAAGTCAAAGTCTATTCTAAGAAGTGTTATAAAATGATGCAAAAAATTTGGAAATCTAAAAATTTTTTAAGCTTATTACTCTTTCCTTTTTCAATATTATACTATTTATGTTTTATTATTTACAAAATAAGTAACAAAGAAAAGAAATGTAACATTCCAGTTTTATGTGTTGGAAATATTACACTTGGTGGAGCTGGAAAAACTCCAACTGTAATAGAAATGAGACAAATTCTAACAAAAAATTTTAAAAAAATATTTGTTTTAACGAGAGGTTATAAAGGAACAGCAAAAGGTCCTTTGATAGTCTCAAAGGATCACTCATTTCACGAAGTTGGAGAGGAAAGTCTTTTACATTCACACTTTGGCTTGACCTGTGTCTCCAAAAAAAAATTTTCTGGAGCCAAGTTTTGTGAGGCTCAGGGTGGTGAGTTAATAATAATGGATGACGGTTTGCAGAGTATAGATATAAAAAAGAATTGTAAAGTTTTAGTTATTGATAGTGATTATGGTTTTGGTAATAAAAACATTTTTCCGTCAGGTCCTTTAAGAGAAACAATAAGTAGTGGTATTAAAAATTGCGATCTAATTCTAATTATTGGAAACAATAGTAATATCTTAAAAAAAAATATGATTCCAAAACAAAAAGTTTTTATGGCAAAAAAAGAAATAAGTATCGAATCATGCAAAAATAAAAACTTATTTGTATTTTCAGCACTTGGTAACAATACAAATTTTCACAATTCACTTTTACATTCCGGTTTTACAATCAAAAGAATAAAAAGTTTCTCCGATCACTACATTTTCAAAAAAAATGATATTTTGAGCATACTAAATTTAGCAAAAAAAGAAAATCTGACAGTTGTCTGTACAAAAAAAGACTATATAAAAGTACCTGAAGAATTTAAGAATAAAATAACACCTGTAAATCTAAATTTGAAAATTGAAAAGAAAAACAAATTTGAACAGAGAGTTTTGGAATGCCTTCGTGCTAATTAAGTTCATATTTTAAAAGGACCTCTGGATCAACAGATGTATTATTCAAATAAACACCCCAATGAAGATGAGGACCTGTTGCTCTACCTGTCATACCAATTGACCCAATTTTTTGACCTTGCAACACTTTTTCTCCTTCTACAACAAAAACCTCCTTCAAGTGAGCAAAAATTGAAATTAGTCCCAAACCATGATCCATTATCACAGTATTTCCGGTGAAGAACATATCCTCTTCCACTAATTTGATAATTCCTGAAGAAGGGGCAATTACACTTGTACCCTCCTTTGCAGCAATATCTATTCCAGCATGAGGTCTTCTTGGTTTGGAATTAAGGATTCGTTGACTTCCATAAAATCCTGACATTCTTCCTTTTGAAGGTAATATAAATTTTTCATTAAAAAGTCTTGTTTTGTAACCAATTAATTTTGCCTTTTTTATTTTGTTCTGATCAGATATTATTTTGTTTAAATCCTCTTTCGATGGTTCAACCTTTTTCCTGGGAAGACCTTTAATATTTTCAATTTTGTATTTTTTTTTGGAAACTGTGAATTTTTTTACTTTATCATTTATTTCAATTTTTACATTATCTTTATATTTTCTCCCAAATGCATAGATAAATCTTCCTTTTTCAAAAACTTCGACTTGTTTATTGTCAATTTTTAATTTACTTCCATTCTCAAGATTTCCTGTTATGACCCCTCCCTCGCAAAAACAACCGAAAATTTTAGGAAATGTTTCAGCTTTAAAATTTACTGGAAAAATAAGAATGATAAAAAAAATTAAAAACATTATATTTTTTTAGCTTTAGTTTTACTTGTTGCAAACTCTATCTCAATTTTATCATTATGTTTAATCTCTAAATCATTTTTGATTATAACATCTTCTTTTCTAATAACAGCAAAACCCCTCTTCAATGTTTGTTTATATGACAAAATTGAAAGTTCTTTAGATTTTGAATTAAATCGTTCTTTTTTAATACCAAGATTCTGATTTACAAGAAAAGTACTTTTTTCAAAATTATTTAAAACTTTAGATAACTCTAGTTTCACCATATTAGATAAATTACTAGGTGAAAACTTTTGGATAACTCTGTATAAATTTATCTTCATATTTTTAAAAACTGAGTTTAAAAAATTTTTTAGACCTTGTTCATGGTAATCTAATTCCTGAAAATGATTATTCACTGTTTCTATTAATTCGGGTATTTTAGACGATAATAATTTAAGACTTAATTTGTGGTTATCAAAAAAATGAGCAAATATCTTTTTTAATTTACTTTCTGAATCCAATAATCTAATAAGAATTTCCTTTCTATTAGGTAATATCATTTCAACTGCAGCTGAAGGTGTTGGAGCTCTGAGATCAGAGACAAGATCACACAAAGTGTAATCTGTTTCGTGTCCAACAGCAGAAACTATTGGTATTTTTGACTCAAAGATTTTTTTTACCAATAATTCTTCATTAAATGGCATTAAATCCTCTAAACTACCGCCTCCTCTGGCAATTATTATAACGTCAACTGAATTGTCTTTTTTAATATTAAAATACTCAATCCCTCTAATTATGTCATCTAAGCATTTTTCTCCCTGAACATTTGAGGGATAAATTAGTAATTTTGTTGGAAATCTATCAGATACTCTGTGAATTATATCTTTGATAACTGCTCCCGATTCTGATGTGATAACCCCAATTGAATTTGGAAATTTCGAGATTTCTTTCTTTTTTGATTCATCAAAAAAACCAAGTTCAGCTAATCTTCTTTTTCTTTGTTCAAGAAGTTTTAACAAATTGCCTTCGCCCTCAAAAACCATTTGCTGAACAATCAATTGATACTTGGATTGTTGTGAGTATGTTGTAACTTTCCCTTTGATTTCAACTTTTATACCATCTTCTAGATTTATTTTGAGACGGGGGACAACTGATCTCCAACAAATAGCAGAAATAACACTTTCTTCATCCTTCAATGAAAAATAGATATGACCAGAACCATGTTTCTTCACTTGTGACACTTCTCCAATAACTGAAACAATTTGAAATTTATTTTCTATCAAATTTTTGATAGAATGATTTAATTGAGAGACTGTGAATTTTTCAATATTTGAAAGAATATTCATGTTTCAAATTTAGTTTAAAAAAATCAAAAAAGGAATAAATTCTTGAATATTTTAGTCTTAGGTGGTGGTGGAAGAGAACATGCAATATGCTGGGCTGTAAGAAAATCCAGAAAATGTCATTCTTTATTCTGCATCCCAGGCAATGCAGGAATATCAGAAATTGCGGTTTGTAAAAACTTAGATTTGAATAAAAAAAATGAATTAATAAAATTCTGTAAAAAACAAGAAATTGGTTTAGTAATTATTGGTCCTGAACAATTTTTAGAGAAAGGTCTAAGTGATTATATAAGATCAAAAGGTATACCCGTTTTTGGTCCTAGTAAAAAAGCGTCTAAGCTCGAATCATCGAAGTCTTTTGCAAAAAGATTTCTAATAAAAAACAAAATTAATACAGCTAAATACAAAGAATTTAAATCGTTTAATTCAGCTGTTCATTATGTATCTGTAACAAAATACCCAATTGTTATAAAAGCAGATGGATTAGCAGCAGGAAAGGGCGTAATTATTTGCAGAAACAAACGCGAAGCAATCAATGGTTTAGATGAAATAATGAAAAAAAAAAAATTTGGTTCAGCCGGAAAAAAAGTAATAATTGAGGAATATTTGTCAGGTTTTGAGGTTAGTTATTTCGCTTTCTTTGATAAAAATGGTTTTGCTAAACTAGGTTACGCGCTAGATCACAAAAGAGCTTTTAACAATGATGAAGGGCCGAATACCGGGGGAATGGGCTGCTTTAGTCCAACGAGAAAAATGACAAAAAAAATCCAAAATCAAATCGAAAAAAAAATTTTAATTCCAACATCATTAGGACTTAAAAAAGATAAATTGGTATACAGAGGCATACTTTTTTTTGGTCTAATGATAACCTCACAGGGGCCTTTCGTTATTGAATATAATGTAAGATTCGGAGATCCAGAGTGTCAAACTTTATTAAGAAACTTACAAACTGATATTTTAAAAATTATTGATTATAACTTGAAAGATAGGCTTTCTGATTTGACCATAAGAAATAAAAAACAATCTGTTGTCTGCGTTGTTGTTGCTTCCAAAGGATATCCTGGCAACTATAAAAAGAATAAAGTTATTAGTAATCTGTCAAAGGCACAATCTATTAAAGGAGTTGAGATATTCCATGCTGGAACTGCATTAAAAAAAGAAAAAGTAATTTCTTCAGGTGGAAGAGTGCTAGCTGTCACTGCACAAGGTAATTCAATCGTACATGCGAGGAAAATTGCATATAAAGCTGTAGAAGCTATTGGTTGGAAGGAAGGTTTTTTTAGAAATGATATTGGTCAAAAAAATGCATGATTATCTTTTTTTCTCTAAAGCATTAATTATTAAATCTGAACACTCTTTTTCTTTAAATCCTCCAAAAAATTCATAATTATTATTACTGGAAAAATAATTTTTTATTTTTCTCTTATGAATTTTTACATTATCTGAAAAAGCACCAAAATAAATTTTTTTTATGCCAACACTTATAATTAACGATTCACACATCAAACATGGTTCTAACGTTGTATAAATTGAGAAATTTAAAAGTTTTGTTGTTTTTAATTTCTTACATGCTTTTCGTATTGCAACTATTTCAGCATGCGAAGTTGGGTCATGATTCTTTACCATGGAATTTGAAGCACAACTAATTATTTCATTTTTATCGTTTACTAAAACGCAACCAACCGGTATTTCATTTTGTTTAAATGATTTTTTTGCTAAATCTAAAGCAAGATTCATAAAATATTCATTCATATTATATTCTACTCTTTTCGACCAATACTTTTTCACCTTGACGAACATTAACTAGTTTTTTTAAATCAAAACTAGTATTAGCCCAAACATTACATTTGGATGCAAGTCTAATTTCATCTCCGAGAGATATCGGAGTCTTCCCAAAACCGATTGCAATAACTTTTCCAGTGGGCCAATAAACTATTTCTCCTAACTGAATAACTTCTTTCGCTTTTTCTTCAATTTCAATACTTACAGAAGTATCAAAATATATTTCATTTCCCCATGTATGAATATCAGAAGAAATAGGGAGTGAGTTCCAAATTTGAGATGCGGTTAAAGAGTTATTTAAATCAGCAATAATCTCGTAATTATTTATAAAAATTTTACAACATCTTCGCATATGTTTAATATACTAACATTAAGTTTAATTTTTAAAAGATTAATGAACAAGCCTGTAATTGGAATAACGTTGGATGAGGAAGAAGAGCAAACCTATTCAAAATATCCATGGTACGCGGCTAGAAAAAATTATTCTGAATCTATCGAAATTGCAGGTGGCATATCTATTTTTTTACCAAATAATGTAAAAGCGATTAATCAATATTTAAACTTTATAGATGGACTTCTTGTAACTGGGGGAGATTTTGATATTGATCCACAAATGTATGGTCAGGAGAGAAAACCGAAATTGAGAATTAAAAATGGAAGAACAAATTTTGAATTTAAGATAACTAAAAAAGCCATCCAAAAAAAAATTCCGGTTCTTGGAATTTGCGGCGGACAACAGTTAATAAATGTTGTTCTAGGAGGAACTCTTCTTCAACATATCCCTGATGTAATAGAATCTGATATAAACCATGAGCAACCAAATCCCAGAAATGAACCTAGTCACTTTGTTCATATAAAAAAAAATACAATACTTTTCAGTTTTGTAAAATGCTCGAAAATGTTTGTAAATTCAGCACACCACCAAGCCGTTGATAAGTTGGGGAAAAACCTTATTGTCTCTGCGGTTTCAGAAGATGGTGTTATTGAAGCAATAGAAAGTACAAGGTCCAATTATTGTTTGGGGGTCCAGTGGCATCCAGAATTTCTTATTGACAACAAGGACATTAATGTAATTAAGTCATTAATAACATCAGCCAAGAAAAAAATTGACAAATAAATTAATTCGGTTGTCTAAATTAATCTCACATGCGGGAATCTGTTCAAGGAAAAATGCAGAATTTTTAATAAAAAATGGTGACGTTAAAATTAACGATAATGTCTTTAAAGAATTTTTTATTGAGAAAAGTCTTATAAAATCCATTAAAGTAAAAGACAAACCATTAACTAATATTAAAACGAGGGTTTGGATTTTAAATAAACCTGTAGGTTATGTTTCGTCTAATAAAGAACAATTTTCGCAAAAAAGCTTGTTTAGATTAGTTCCTAAAGAACTTCCAAGAGTTGTTTCCGTTGGAAGGTTAGATATAAAATCTGAGGGTTTATTACTATTAACTACGAATCCGAAGCTTTCTTCGTATCTTGAAGATCCAAGTAATAAAATTGAAAGAAGATATATTGTCAAAGTTTCGGGAAAAATTCCTGAAAATTTAGATAAATTGGTTGAGGGTCAATTTTTAGTTGATGGTATTTTGTATAATGAAATTAAAATAAAATTATCGAATAATGAAGAAAAAAATATGATGGAAGTTAAATTAACTGAAGGTAAAAATAGAGAAATAAGAAAAGTTCTTAATTACTTTAATCTCAAAGTTCAAAAATTGAAAAGGATAAGTTTTGGACCTTTTGAATTAAATGACATTGGAATTGGAAATTTAGTTGAAATAGAAATCAAATTTTTAGATAAATTACTCAATTCAATAGGGTTTACTGATGAGAATAATTTCAGGCAAATTTAAAACACGATTAATTAAAACACCATCTAATAATTCAATTCGTCCAACATCTGACAGAGCAAGAGAGATGATTTTTAATACACTAAACTCTCTTCTCATAAAAGAAAAAAAAAAAATTACTGGACAAGCAATAATTGATTTTTTTTGCGGTACTGGTGCCTTAGGGATAGAAGCTCTGTCTAGAGGAGCTGAGCATGTAACCTTTATTGACTCTTCAAATGAATCATTAAATTTATGTAGAAAAAACTGTCAGGAATTGAAGATAATTCAAAATGTTAAAATAGTTAAACTAGACATTATAAAAGATAAATTTCCCAAATTTAAAGATAAATTTGATCTTTTTTTTTGCGATCCACCCTATCAAAAATATTCACTGGAATTAATTATAGAAAAGATAAATTTTTTAATGAAAAAAAATTCTTTTGGTGTACTTGAGTTCGGAGAAAAAATAACTGATTTAAATTTTGATTCATTTGAAATTATGAAGACAAAAAAAATATCAAAATCGAAATTTCTTTTTGTAAAAAAAATATAACTTATTTTCTTCCGAATAATTTTTCTATCTCTACGATATTTAATTTTATAAAAGTTGGTCTTCCATGATTACATTGTCCAGAATTTTTTGTATTTTCCATTTTTCTTAATAAGTCGTTCATTTCTTCAACTTCAAGCTTTCTTCCAGATCTTATTGAACCATGACATGCAATTGTTGAGCAAATTTTATTAACTTCTGTTTCCAAATAACTTAAAGAGTTCTCATTTGTCATATCATTAATAATAGCATCTACAAGGTTTTTGACGTTACAATCTGAAACTAAGGCTGGTATTTCTCTCACAATTACCGAATTTGATCCAAATACATCTATTTTTAATCCAAACTTTCCTAGGTTTTCCAATTTTTTTTCATAATCTTTTATTATTAGATTGTCTAAATTTAAAATAATAGGAATTAATAAAAGTTGAGTTTTAATTTTATTTTCATAATAATCTTTCTTTAAACTTTCATATACAATCCTTTCATGAGCTGCATGCTGGTCTACTATTATTATTCCCTCTTCAGTTTCTGATATAATATAATTAGCATGAAACTGACTTTTAGCGTGTCCTAAGGGATAGAACTGCTCAGGCTTATTTGACTCCTGCAATGAATCATAATTATTATTTATTTCATAATTAGAATAATTTGTTTCTTTTAGTTTTATTTTCTCCTGAAAACAATTTACATTGTTTTCCTCAACTAGCGGTGTTGATGATTTTAATTTATTATTTTCATAACCTATTTTTTCAAATGAATCTCTAAATGTTTTAATAATAAATGATTTAAGTAAATTAAAGTCACTAAATCTCACCTCATTTTTCATCGGATGCACATTTACATCAACCCAGTCGTGTGGACACTTTATATTTAGAATAAGCTGCGGAAATCTGTCATGAAACATTACATCTTTGTATGCAACCCTGAAAATTGTATTCAAAGTCTTGTCATTAATTACTCTTCCGTTAACAAAAACAAATTGATTATTAGAGTTTGAATAATTAAAAGTTGGATATCCAAGGAGACCAGAGAGTGAAATAAATTCAGAATGTGCTTCGAGATCGATTGAATTTTCAATAAAATCTGTCCCTAATATCTGATTTACCCTATCAAAAAATCTGTTTTTTACTTCTCTATCTTTTGATATAGATGTCTTGATTGTAATTTTGTTATTTAAATAAAGATTAAATTCTTTATCAAAATGAATTATAGCAAAATTTTGAATAAGTCTTTTAATAAGAATAGATTCGTAGTTTTCAGATTTAAGAAATTTTAATCTTGCTGGTGTTGAAAAGAATAAATTTCTTACTTTAACACAAGTTCCCTTTTTCTGATTTATAGGTTTTACATATTTAACTTTACCTGAAACTATTTTAATCTCGTAACCCTCTGAATTATTTTTCTGATTAGAACTTATGGAAAAGTCTGAAACAGATGCTATCGAAGACAATGCTTCACCCCTAAAGCCCATTGTTTTAATACAATTTAAATTTGATGAATTTAGTTTCGAAGTTGTGTGACGTAGAACGGCTTTTTCTAATTCATCTTTTTTTATACCCCGACCGTCATCTAAAACTGTTATGTTACTTTTACCGCCGTTCCCTATTAAAATATCGATTTTCTTGGCCCCAGCATCAATACTATTTTCTACCAATTCTTTAACAGCCGATGCGGGTCTTTCTAAAACTTCTCCAGCTGCAATCTTATTAATTAAACTGTCTGATAATAATTTGATCTCACTCATTATATTTAAGAAATCTTTTAGTTAATTTTTTCCCCTCTTCCACCGCAGGCTGGTCAAATGGATTTACCTCTAGCAAGAAACAACTAAAGATTGTTTCTATAAAAAAAAACATCATTAGACTTCCAATGTATTTCTCATTGTAGGACTCCAAAGTTATTCTTCTAATAGGTATTTTTTTATTACTGATAGTTTTAATGGTTGCGTTCATCTCTGCATTGAGTAGTTCTTCTAATGATTTCTGATGAAGATCTTGAAATGTTTTAGATTTAGAATAATGACAATCTAATTTTGTAACACTCTTGTCTCTTGCTTTTTCAATAAATGTAAAAAACTTATCTTTTGGACCATCTAAATAAAGTTGTAGCTGACTATGCTGATCAACTGTTCCTAAAGCATTTACTGGAGTTATACCTTTACCTTTTTTTCCAATACTTTCAGCCCATAGTTGTCTGTACCAAAATGATAAATTGTTTAATGAATCATGGTATGGCATTACTATTGACATATTCACACCTTTTTTTTTTAGATCAATTAAATTTGAAATAGGGGTAAAGTAATAATCAAAATTATTTTCATTTTCTATTTCCTTTAAAAAACTTTTACCTCCATTACAAAAGCGCTTTATGTCAAAACCAATGGTTTTTGATGGTATTAAACCAACAATTGAGAAAACAGAATATCGTCCCCCAATATCAATCGGATGCGGATAAAAATCTAAATTTTCACTCTCCTGAATTTCTTTCAGTGTGCTTTGTTTATCTTCAGTGATAATGAAAAATCTTTTTTTTATAGAAATTTTTTTTTTCTTAAATTCATTTAATACAAAGAAAAACTGCGCAATTGTTTCAATTGTTTCACCTGACTTTGATGTAACAACACAAGCTGAATTTTTTAAATCTACATTTTGTAGCAAACCATGTATTGACGATGAATCAATATTTTCTACAAAAAAAACTCTAGGTCTGGTCGCATTTATAAAAATATTATCCATCAATGAAACTAGTGTTTTGCCACCTAGGCTAGAACCACCTGTTCCTAAAAATAAAACGTTTTCGAATTTTTGAAGTTTTTCAGAAAATTGATAAATGTCTGAGAAATCTTTTTGATGCAAATCTTGAATAAAACCAAAAGATTTTTTTTTTATTAATTCTAATATTTTGATTTTTGACTTTGTATATTTCTGTTTTTGTGTTTTTTTTACTTTTTTTTCTAAATTAAATGTCTCTTGTAAAAAAATCATTTCTTTTCTGGCTCTCCGACAATCATAAAAAACAATTTTTCATTTGAGAAATATTCTGAAATTATACCATTCACTTTTTCTAGATTTAGACTATTTATGATTTTCTCTCTTTTAATAAAATAATCGGCTCCAAGCTCATAATATTGAACAACTTGTAATAATCTTGCTATCGATAGAGTGCTTGTAAAATTCCTCGTAAAAGATCCATTAAAATAAGCTTTAGCATTGTCTAACTCGCTTTTTGTAATTCCACGTTTATTAAGTTTTTTCCATTCATTTTTTACATTTTCAATAGTTTTAAAGACAGATTTGTTCCTTGTTTGAAAGCCCCCAATAATTACACCATCATTTTCGTAAGACAATAAATATGAATAAATTGAATAAACAAGACCTTTTTTTTCCCTGATATTTTTATAAAGACGAGATTGAAATCCACCACCACCCAAAATATAGTTCGCAATTCTAAGTGCAAAAAAATTTTCATTATTTCTTTCTAATCCAGGGTGACCAAATAAAACACTAGACTGTGGTGTTTTCATTTCAAACATTTTTTGCCCAACAGATAGAGCATTAAATTGTTTAATTGAATAATTTTGTTGATTGTCTTTTAATTCCCCGAAAACAAGTTCAATATATTTTTTTATTTTATTAACATTTATATTGCCGGCAACACCAATTACTAAATTATTCTTTACAAAAGATCTTTTATGAAAGTTTACTAAATCAGTTCTTGTAATGTTTTTAATTGATTCTTCCGATCCTTTTATGTTATTTGAGAAAACATGATCTTTAAAAAAGTGTTGATTAAATTTGTTTGAAGCTAAAGTTGATAAATCAGATTCATCAATTTTTATACTAGATATAACCTGTCTCTTAACTCTGTTAATATCCACTTCATTAAAGCTTGGATGATTTAAAGCTTCGTAAAATAAATCAAAACCATCCTTGGCCTGAGCTGAAATAATTTGAAATACACCGTCAATCTTATCTTTCTGTGTACTAAAGCTTAACTTCATTCCATTCATTTTCATTTCGTTTTTGAATTGCTTTGAAGTTAAATTACGAGTGCCTTCGTCCAGAAGAGATGTCATCAAATTTGAAATACCATTTTTGTCTTTAATATCAATTGAACTCCCTCCCCTAAAACTAAAACTTACACTGACAATTGGTATTGATTTATCCTCGACAAACCAAAATTCAATTCCAGAATTTGTTTTAAGATTTTTATATTCAAAAGCATCTAAGTTTTTGAATATTAATAAAAAAAATAAAAAAATAAATCTCAATTCTTCAAGTTTCCTGTAACAAAATTTCTATTTTTTGAAAATTCTTTTAATTCTTTTTTTACCATTTCCAGATTTATCTTATCAAGTTTGTCATTCCAATTTTCAATATCATCCAGACTTAAACCAATAGTTAATGCTTCTCCTATAATTTCAGCAGGTTTTAAAATTCCGTCCATGCCGTAAATACTATCAAAGTAATATTTCTTCTTTTCTAAGATTAATTTTTCTTCAGAGATACCCTCATCTATGGCTTGAACTATAAATTTATCCAACAAGTCACTTATTTCAGACTGTTCAACTTTCTTATTGGGTATTGCGTAAAAATAAATATATCCGTTTCCTTTTGTTAAACCTTGAAAAAAACCTCCCACCATTGAAAAAATTTTTTTTTTATTTACAAACTCTTCGTACAATAAACTAGAAGTCCCTCCGGCAAGAATTTTCATTCCTAAATCTAATGCAATTGACTGAGTCACTGAGTCATTATAAGACTTTGTTCTATATATTCTCTTCCATATTTGTTGCTTCACATTTTCATTGCTTAGCTCAACATTTGTAGAAGTTTTTAGATCAGGATTATTTAATTTATTAAGTTTAATATTTTGTGAAGATTTTATAGATTTGTAATATTTATTTACTAATTTTTTTGCATTTTTAAATTTTATATCTCCTGACAAAATTAAAATAGCGTTGTTGGGGTTATAATTTTCTTTATAAAAATCGATTACATCATCATAAGAGAGATTTTCGATTTCGTGCTTCCAACCAATTATAGGTCGACCATAATAATCATTTGGAAATAATACGGTTCTCATAGATTCGTCAAGTTGGGCAGAAGGATCACTCTCAATTCTTTGAAATCTTTCTTCTAAAATTACTTTTTTCTCAATTTCCACATTCTTTGTAGTTAGAGTTAAGTTGTTCATTCTGTCAGCTTCGAGTTCGATAATTTTTTCCAAATGTTGACTTGGGAAAATTTGGTAATACGCCGTATAATCGTAACTTGTAAATGCATTCTCACTACCACCTATTTTTGAAAGATAATCTGAATAATAACTATTTGGGAATTTCTTTGTTCCTTTAAACATAAGATGCTCCATAAAATGAGCTAAACCACTTTTACCTCTTTGTTCTATATTCGATCCGAAATTATACCACATCATTTGAGCAACGACAGGAGCTCTTGGGTTTTCTACAACAATTAATCTCAATCCATTTTCCAAAGTAGTTGATTTAGCATTGAAATTTATGTTTGATTTGGATTCAAAGCAAAATAGTAGAATGAATAAAATCCCAACTATCTTCATTTAATCAATTATTGGTAAGTTTTCTAAATTCTGAAAATTTGAATCCATTGGAATGGATTCTATTCTATTGGCTTTTTCAATATATTGTTGTTGTGGTCTTAAAAAGGAAGTTATGTTTTGATCAGGTAAATATCTTCTGGAAAAATTATAACCCTTATCGTAAATAGGTCTGTAATAAAGATTTCCTTGTTTAAAGCCTTGTATATATTGACCGTACACCCACTGTCCAATTGTAAATTTTTTGTTCTCTTTAAATCTTTCGAGTGAGTCAGAAGGAGTTGGTGATGATTCAGTATTTATTCTGGGAGCAATATAATTTGTCACACGAGGTTGGATGCTTTGATATTGTGGTTGCTGAAAATTATTGTTAATATCTGGCGTTTGATTGATAACTTTTTCATTTCTATATTTATTTCTTTTAGCAACTTTTCCAAAATCTGGGGGAAGAACCAATTCGGGCGTTTCTTCAAATAAATCTATTTCAAGGTCAGGTTTATTTAAACCGGCGATATCTTGAAGAGTTTCACAAGAGTTTAATACAAATACAGAAAAGATAAGAAAATACTTAAAGCAGTTATTAGTCATAATCATCACACATAAATCCACCGTTTACGTAATCTTCAATTACTCTAACACAATCATTTTGTATTCCAAATAATTCCATTTCTTCTTCGAGTGTTATAGTTGGTTTAGCATTTTGGTTTATAACATCTGAATTCTGCCTAGGCGCCAAATTGTTCATATTTGGATTAAATGATCTAGGCATTTCAAGGTTATTTGAATATGAATAAGGAAGTGGGGCTACTTGATCAATTGAATACTGAGGAAAAGGTGGAGGAGGTGGAGCTGGCATTGGAGTTCCATTAGGTCCCACATAATAGTATTGTCTCTGGCTCCTGTAAATTGGGTCATAGTAAGGTTGAGCATTAACTTGAGGTTGAAAGCTCTGTTGATTGTTTAGATTTTGTTCCTGACTTAATCCAGGTTCAAAGTAACTCTCATCTGGAATAGCATACTCTGGAACTTCTACCGCTTCCTCAATTATTACAGCTTCGCTTTGCTCTGGCTCGTCCTCATCCCAGAAATTAACAGAATCATAGATAAAGTCACCAGCTTCACTTATGGAATCTAATGTTGAGTCGACAGTGGACTCGATTGTTGAACATGATTGCACAAGTATAAGAATCATTGATATAGTCAATGTTCTAAATGTACGTAAGATTTGCATAATTATACTATATATAGTGTTCAATTAAACATTAATACAAACATTTTGTTGCTTGTAAAATATATAAATAACATTAGTTTATGACTTTGAAAAGCATAATTCTCAATTATTTTCTTATTTAAAAAAAAATAATTTAATAAAAAAAAATATAGCTCCCACTGTTATAAACGAGTCAGCAAAGTTAAATGCCGGCCAATGAAAATTTCTATAATAAAGATCAATAAAATCAATTACATAACCAACAAATAATCTATCAATACCATTCCCAATTGCTCCACCTAAAATTAATGACAATCCAATTAATTCCAACTTACTTTCAGACTTTACTATCAGAAAGATTACATACAAGCTAATCGCAAAAGACAATATTCCCAGCAAAAAAGGAATATTATACTCTGAAAGCATTCCAAAACTGATACCTTTATTTTCAACATAAACTATATTCAAAATGTCAAAAGACGACACTTTCATTGGAAGTAAGAACTTATAGTTTAAAATTAACGATTTTGAAATTTGATCAAGAATCACTGCAATCGAAGAAATTGTAAAAGCTAAAATAAAATCTTTGTTAATTTTCATTAATTACCGACATACACCTATCACAAAGCTGATTTTTTTCATCTAGTTGTTTATAAAGTTTCCAGCATCTTGGGCATTTATCTCCTTCTTCTTTAAATATTTTTACCCCAATTTCCTTGTTATCTGAGTTAAAAAGGAATTGATCATCGAAATCTTCTGAAATTTCTATACTCGCTGAAATAAGGATCTCGCTTAAATTTTGATTCTCTGAAATTTTCTTATAGTCATCATCTTTTAAATAAACAAAAGCACTTGCTTCTAAACTGGATTTGATCTCTTTTTTATTTCTTTTTTGTTCAACAGCAAAAGTAAAAGCATTTTTAATTTCTAAAATTTTTGACCATTCATTGTTTAAATTTATATCATTCCATTCATCAGGAAGTTCAAGATTTTCTAACAAATGACAACTCAGTTCACTGTTTTTGTTAATATCTTCTTTCCAACACTGCCATGCTTCCTCGGTTGTGAACGGTATTATAGGTGAAAGCCATCTAATTAAACAATCAAAAACGTCAGTCATAACCGTTTTAGATGATCTTACAGTCAAAGAATTATTTTTATCACAATACAATGCATCTTTTCTTATATCGAAGAATAGAGCAGAAAGTTCTTGAGAACAGAAGTTTAGTATCGTTTGGAAAACTTTATGAAAATTAAACACTTCATAAGCCTCGATAATCTCTTTATTCAAGTTATAAAGCTTATGCCTTATAAATTTCTCCAATGGTAAAAGGCTTTTATGTTCTAATTTTGAATCTAAAGAGAAATTATTTAAATTTCCTAGAATAAACCTTATTGTGTTTCTAATTTTTCGATAACTCTCGGCTTGCCGTTCCAAGTTCTGATAACTTATTTTTATGTCTTCATTAAAGTTTGAATTAGCAACCCAAATTCTTAAAATATCAGCACCATACTTTTTAATTACATCTGAAGGTGAAATCACATTTCCTAACGATTTTGACATTTTTTTTCCCTTCTCATCGATTACAAAACCATGTGTCAAGACTGACTTAAATGGACTTTCGCCGTAGTTCGCACAACTTTCAATTAAAGAAGATTGAAACCAACCACGATGCTGATCCGAACCCTCTAAATAAAGGTCAGCTTTGTAATTAAAACCATTGTTTTTTAAAACATAAACATGACTTGAACCTGAATCAAACCAAACATCCAGAATGGAACTAACTTTTTCATATTCTTCTGAATTTGCTATTTCACTTAAAAAATAATCTTTTGGTTTAGTGAACCAAGCATCAATACCTTCACTTTTAATAGTTGATAATATTTTCATATTAATATGTTTATTTATAAGAGGTTCGCCATTTACCTTAGAGACGAAAATAGTAATTGGAACGCCCCACGAACGTTGTCTTGATACACACCAATCTGGTCGATCTTTCACCATAGATCTAATTCTATTTTTACTGTTTTCAGGTATCCACTTTACTTTCTCTATTTCATTGAGAGCCTTACTTCGAAGATCTTTTTTTTCCATAGAGATAAACCATTGAGATGTTGCTCTATAAATTAATGGTGCCTTGGACCTCCAAGAATGTGGGTAGCTGTGAAAATAATCATATGAACTAACTAGAGTATTTGAATTTTTTAATTCATTAATAACACTCTCATCGGCTTTGAATACGTGCGTACCTGAAAAAAAGGGAACATTATCAGTGTATACTCCAGAATTATCTACTGTAGGTAAATTATCCAGGTCATTTTTTATACCAAATTCAAAGTCTTCAACTCCATGATTTGGTGCTATATGAACTAATCCTGTACCAGCCTCGTCAGTAACGTGCTCAGCTTCAAATAAACAGACTGAATGATCAAATCCTAAATTTCTGAGTGGATGTTGACATTTTAGTTGCTTGAGTTTTTCTGAATCAACTGAACTTACTTTTGAAAAGTTGCTAATTGAATGACTTTCACAAAAATTTTGAACCAAATTATCGGCTAATATAATCTTGTCATTTTTATTTAATGCGAGACTTTTAATATCCCTATCAATTTCAATTAATGAGTATTTAAGATCATTAGAAAAGGCAATTGCCTTATTGCATGGAATAGTCCAAGGTGTCGTAGTCCAGATAATGACACTTACGTTTTCCAAAAAGTTTTCTACTGGAAATTTTACGTAAATTGCTTTTGATTTTTTTTCTAAATACTCTATTTCAGCTTCAGCTAATGCGGTTTGTTCAACAACAGACCACATTACTGGTTTAAATCCAAGATATAACTGTTCTGATTCCAGAAATTTCAACAACTCAGATACAATCGTTACTTCCGAGTTTTTATTCATTGTTAAATAAATTTCTTCCCAATCGGTCTGGATTCCAAATCTATTAAATTGATCTCTCTGAATACTTACCCATTTCTTTGCAAACTGTCTGCATTCTTCTCTGAATGTGTGCAAATTAACTTCCGATTTTTTTTTTCCAGATTTTCTAAACTGTTCCTCAACCTTCCATTCGATTGGGAGTCCGTGACAATCCCAACCAGGTACATATTCAACGTTCATTGCGCTCTGAAATTTAAATCTGCAAATTACATCTTTTAAAATTTTATTCAAGGCATGACCAAGGTGAAGGTCTCCATTTGCATAAGGCGGTCCATCATGTAATACATACTTAATATTTTTTTTATTCTTATTTTTAAGTTTGTCATAAATTTTATTGTTATGCCAAAATTCAAGCCATTGAGTCTCCTTTTCTGATAAGTTAGCTTTCATGCTAAAATTGGTCTTAGGAAGATTGATTGTTTTTGAATAGTTTGTCATTTTTTACTTGATTAATATCTTTTATAATCTGATCCTTTAATTTCTCAACTGATTCAAATTTTTTTTCCTCTCTTATAAACTTGTAAAAAGTTACTTTTATTCTTTCATTATAAATATCATTCTCGAAGTTAAAAATGTGCACTTCAAGCAGAGGATTTGTTTTGTTAAATGTAGGTTTAATCCCAAAGTTCGCAATGCCGAATAGTTTTTTCTCCCCAAATTTCTTTGGAATCTTTAGTATTACTGAGTAAACACCTCTTCTAATCTGACAAAACTTATTAGTCTTAATGTTAGCTGTTCTAAACCCAATTTGCCTTGCTTTTTTTTCACCTTTTTGGATGTTTCCTGTGATAGACCACTTTCGTGTTAATAAATTATTAGCTTGATCTAAATCTCCTTTTTTCAATAATGCTCTTATGTTTGAAGAGGAGATTTCAACATTATCAGAATTTCGTACCTCAGGAACAACAATAAAATTAAAAGCTTTTGTCTTGTTTACGTAATCATGAATATATTTTACATTCCCCATTTTTTTATTTCCAAAAACGAAATCAAATCCTGTTACAACAGTATTTACACGAAGGTTTTTAATTAGATCAATTTCAATAAAAGATATCGCAGTTTTATTTAAAAATGTGTGATCGAATTTAATGTTTATTAAGAAATCTATTTTTGCTAATTGGAAAATTTCACATTTTTCTCTGAATGGAGTTAACCTGAAATAATCATATTGTTTGTTAAAATAACATTTTGGATGTGGCTCAAATGTTAAAACACCTAATTTAGTGTTTTTAGTTTTTGAATTTTTCTTTGCTGCGTTTATTACGGCCAGATGCCCCTGATGCACTCCATCAAAGTTGCCTATTGCTATCGTAGAATTCATGTATTCTTGAGGAATTTTTGTTGTTCTAAAAACTCTCATTTAGACAAAATCTTTTTTTTTCGAAACTAAAATATCAGCTTGTCCTGTAAGAATTTTTTGTTTTGAATTAAAACATTCAGTCAATAAATTAACTTTTCTCTTTTCCATTTCGATTTTCTTAATTGTAACTATTGCAGTTATTGTATCTCCTATAAAAACAGGAGCTAGAAATTTTAAAATCTGATTCAAATAAATACTTCCAGGGCCTGGAAGTTGTGTCGCTATAACAGTTGAAATTAGACTTCCTGATAAAAAACCGTGTGCAATTCTTTTTTTAAAAATTGAGCTTCGAGCAAATTTGTCGTCCATGTGAATTGGATTATTATCACCAGATACCTTTGAAAAAAGATTGATATCGCTTTCGGAAATTTTTTTTTTGTAATGGGCTTCCTGATTAATTTTTAAGTCCTCTAAAAAATATCCATGCTTCTTGAGATAGTAACTTTTATCCATTTTTATTAAAAAATTAGTTTAATATAATTTTACTAACTAATATATATTTCTAAATGATACATGTCTTTTTTTTATTAATTTATACTTTTTTTTTTTCAATTTCTAACTGTAATGATTTTAGTGACTATAAAACTTACAGAAAATCAAAAATAAATCTTAATATTAAAAAAATATCGCAAGAAAAATTTCACTATCCGTGGGCAATTACATTTTTAGACAGAAATACTATTCTTGTTACTGAAAAAAAAGGAAACATATTCAAGATCGATACTTCCAATGGTGATCGTATTCAAATAAAGCATAATATCCCACACATTGAATTTAGAAATGGCCAAGGTGGATTATTAGATGTCTATAAACATTCTGACGGTTACATATATTTTACCTACAGTCATGATTTCAAAGATGAAACAAACATTGGAAGATTATCAAACTACTCAAGCACTGCTATAGCACGAGGTAAACTCCAAAATAACGAGATTGTGGACTTAGAAACTTTATTGATAGCAAAACCTAAACTTGATACCGATAAACATTGGGGAGCAAGGATTGTGATTAAGGATGATTTTTTATTTGTGGGTTTTGGTGAGAGAGATAAAGGAATGATTGCTCAAAATCCACAAAAACATCCTGGTAGTATAATTAGAATTAAAACTGACGGAACTATACCTACTGATAATCCAGCATACTTAGGTTTTGAAGATTGGTTACCCGAGATCTATCAAATAGGTATGAGAAATCCACAAGGAATGGCTATTTCCCCAAAAAATGGTGAAATATACTTTTCACAACATGGCCCAATGGGTGGAGATAATATTGGGATTGTAAAATTTGCAGGAAATTATGGATGGAAAGATATTGCTTGGGGAGGAAAGGAATATTCTGGAAGAAAGATTGGAACAAAAGACTTTAAAGATATATACAACAAAAATTTAATCACATGGGTACCATCAATTGCTGTTGGAAATATTCAATTCTACAAAGGTGAAACCTTTTACGAATGGAAGGAAAATTTAATAGTAAGCGCTACTAAAACTAAATTATTAGCTAGATTAATTTTTGAGGGACCTAAAATAATTGACCAAGAAATAATTATAAAAGATGACAAAAGAATTGGAAGAATAAGAGATTTTGAAATTGATCATGAAGGGAATATACTAGTTATATCTGATAGCAGTCCTTCATATTTGTGGAAAATTTCTAGAGACTATTCTATGCCAAGCAAAGCAGAGCAAAATTGATCAGCATCGAACTGCGCTAAATCGTCTTTTGATTCGCCGGTTCCAATAAAAGAAATCGGTATCTTAAGTTTCTCAGCTATTGGAATTAAAGCACCACCTTTAGCTGATCCATCTAGCTTTGTTACAATCAGACTGTCAATATCGCAAATTTCTTTGAAAACTTCAGCTTGTCTGATCGAGTTTTGACCAATATTCCCATCTAGAATTAAAATAGTTTCACTGGGAATTGATTCGTCAATTTTTTTTATTACTCTAATTATTTTTGATAACTCGTTCATTAAATCAGTTTTATTATGTAATCTTCCAGCAGTATCAATAAGAAGAATATCAAGTTTTTTTTCTTTTGCTGTGATTACCGACTTGTATGCTAGAGCTGCAGGATCAGAAAGTTCTTTTGCTGAGAAAAATTCAGATTTCGTTCTGTCTGCCCAAATTTTTAGCTGCTCCACTGCTGCTGCACGAAAAGTGTCAGCTGCGACCATTCCTACTTTTTTTCCATCTTTTAAAAATTTCTCAGCAAGCTTTCCTATAGTGGCAGTTTTTCCAACTCCATTAACCCCTACTACTAAAATAACAAATAAATTTTTTGTTAAGTCAATATTTTTTTCAAGCGGAGCAAGAGTCTCTTTTAGTTTTTTTTTTATAATCTCCTTTACTTTTTCTGAGCTAGGATTGAGTAATTTTGATTTTTTCAATGCTTGAATAATTTTTGATGACGACTCCACTCCTAGATCAGAAGAAATCATTAATTCTTCTAACTCTTGCAAGGTGGATTCATCAATCTTTTTACTTTTTAAGATTTTTTTTAATCCACCAGATATCTTATCTGATGATTTTGATAAACTTGTCTTTAACTTTTTAAACCAACCAACAACCATGTTTATTTTAATTCAGCAATTAATGAATCTCCTTGTCGTGAGACAATCTTCACATTGGCAATTGAGCCCGGCTTAATAGAATTTTTACTTTCCATGGTTTTAACCTTAAAGTATCCATCAGAATAACTCATTTTGTGGGATTCAAAAAGGATGCTTGAAGACTTTCCAATTTCTTCATTTAATTTTTGATGGAGAATGTCTTTGCATTTACTCCTAAGAATCTCTACTCTTAATTTTTTCTGTTCTTCCTTTATCTGTGGCATTTTTGATGCCGGAGTTCCGTCTTTAGGTGAATAAGGAAAAATATGAACGTTTGTAAATTCACAAGTTTCTACTAATTCTAAAGTATTTTTAAACATTTGGTTTGTTTCAGTAGGGAATCCAACAATTATATCAGCTCCAAAAGTGAAATCAGATCTCACGAGTCTTAAATCATGGCAAAGTTTTATGACTTCTTCTCTATTATGTCTTCTTTTCATTCTTTTAAGAATTAAATTGTCACCTGACTGAAGGGATAAGTGAAGATGAGGAAGTATTCTTTTTTCTTGCAATAGAAGATCCATCAAATCGTCATCAATTTCTGCTGGATCAATTGAGGATAATCTCAATCTTCTTAATTTAGGTTGAAAATTTAACAATCTCCTCAGTATGTTTCCTAGTTTAGGCTTTCCTGGAAGATCAATGCCATAGGATGTCAAATCGACCCCTGTCATTACAATTTCGCTATAACCACTTTCTATCAACCTCTCAGCTCGTTTATTGATCTGATCAAATGGCAAGCTTTTGGCGTCACCTCTGCCGTAAGGAATAATACAAAAAGTACATCTGTGATCACATCCTTGTTGTATTTGTAACATTGCTCTTGTGCGGCTTGATGAAAAATCTTTTAAGAAGGGAAAATTAAAATCTTTTTCTTCTTTTATTTCTTGATCAGTGTAACTTTCAGGTAAAGTTTTTCTTTTATTATCAACAATCTTATGAACGTTTTTTAAATCTGAGAATACTTTTTCATTAACTTGACTCGCACAACCTGTTACATAAATTTGATAGTCAGGGAATTTTCTGGATGCCTTTTTGACTTCATTAACTGATTTTCGAACAGCTTGATTTGTAACAGCGCAAGTATTTATGACAATCTTTTTTTCTAAGTTTTCCTGATTAAGAATATTCTTAATAACTTCTGACTCAAAAAAATTGAGTCTGCAACCTAGATTAATAACTTTTGTATCTTCTTTTTTCATAGTACATAGTCCTTCAAATTAATTTGACCTACAAATACATCTTTTGCCTCTCCGATAGTTAAAATATGCTCATCTCTTGTTATTTCAACAAGTAGATTGCCTCCAGCCATTGATACCTCAACATTTTTATCACAAAAATTTAATTTATTTGAGGCAAAAACTGAAGCTCCAGCTCCCGAACCACATGCTTCTGTTATTCCGACACCCCTTTCATATGTCAGGATATTCACCTTACTTCTTGATAAAACTTTAACAATACTAACGTTCACCCCACTTGGGAAAAAATTAGTTTTAATGATTTTTTCTGAGTCTTTCTTTAATTCGCTTACATTTAAATAATCACCAAAAAAAATTACATGTGGATTTCCAACATTTACAGCAAAACCTCCTTTAAGATAATCAAAATCAAAATCTAAATTGTGAGTATCCACATTAATTTTAATTGGAATCTTATCCCAGGAAATATTGGGTTTTCCAAGATCAACTGTTATTTTTTCACTGATATTTTTCTCAACATCGATCAATCCTGAATTTGTCTCAACAGTCACATTTGTTTTTTTAAATTTTTTAAAGTAATAATTTCCTATGCATCTCAATGCATTTCCACAAACTTCTGCCTCTGATCCATCCTTATTGAAAAATCTAGCAACCAGATCAGAATAATTATTTTCTGATTTATTCAAGAAAACGGTCAAGTCGCAACCCACTCCTTTTTTTCTATCGGATAAAAACTTTACTAACTCCTTAGAAATATTTAATTTAGAATATTCTGTAAAAATTACAAAATCATTGCCCAGACCATGTGCTTTAAGAAACGTAAATTCAGTCATTGTAATTATAAATTAATTACTTTAAGAATTAATTCTTTTTTGATATAAACACAATTAATAAATTCAGTCAGTCCACGAGTATCGTGCACTGACTTTTTTTGTTTGTAATTATTAGAGAGAAATGTTCGAAAATCTAACAAAAAAAATATCAAATATTTTTGATAAAATTAAGAGAAGTGGTGTCATTGAGGACTCAACCTTACAAAATGTGATGAGAGAAATCAGGGTTGCCTTACTTGAATCAGATGTATCTCTTTCTGTTGCAAAAGATTTTATAGAAAACGTCAAATCAAAGGCAATTGGTCAAGAAGTCATAAAAAGTATTTCTCCAGATCAAATGATTATAAAAATTGTGAATGACCAACTTACTGAACTTTTGGGTTCCGAAAACGATAGTTTAAAACTAAACGCTAAAACTCCAGTGCTTTTTCTTATGGTTGGTCTTCAAGGCTCGGGAAAAACAACAACATCTGCTAAGCTTGCAAGGTGGATAACTAAAAACAATAATAAAAAAATAATGATGGCATCTCTCGATATATATAGGCCAGCTGCACAAGAGCAACTAATAAAACTTGGAGCAGATAACGACATAGCAACATTAGAATTGCAAGAAAACAGGTCACCATTACAAATAGCTCAAATTGCTTTTGAAGCTGCTAAAAAGTCAAACTTTGACATATTAATTCTAGATAGCGCTGGAAGAAATCATATAGACACTAAAATGATGAATGAAGTAAAAGAAATTTCAAAAAAATTTAATTTTTCTGAAATATTATTGGTTTCAGATTCTATGACAGGTCAAGATGCAGTGAACACGGCAAAAAACTTTTCAGAGCAAGTAAATTTAACTGGAGTAATCTTAACAAGAATTGATGGTGATTCAAGGGGCGGCGCTGCACTTTCAATGAGACAGGTAACCCAAAAACCAATCAAATTCATGGGGACTGGAGAAAAAATAGACGACATAGAAATATTTCATCCAGATAGAATAGCAAACAGAATTTTAGGAATGGGAGATGTGGTCACCTTGGTTGAAAAAGCTTCTGAAGAAATAGATGAACAAGAAGCTAAACAAATGCAACAAAAATTTCTGAAAGGAAGATTTACTTTACTTGATTATTCCAAACAACTTGATCAATTGACTAAGATGGGAGGGATTCAGAGTGTGTTAAAATACTTACCAGGTCTCTCTGGACTAAAAGAAAAGATGGAAGAAAAAATGGAAAATAATGATGTTTTTAAAAAACAAAAAGCGATTATTAATTCTATGACTCCCAGAGAGAGAATACACCCAGATTTGGTCAAAGCATCAAGAAAAATAAGGATTTCAAAAGGATCCGGCACCAATGTTCAAGATATTAATAAATTGCTTAAACAATTTAAAAAAATGAGTCAAATGATGAAAAAAATGGGGAAAAATAAAAACATGGATAGTATTATGAACAGTGGCCAATTTGGAGACATTCAAAGCTTAATAAATAAAAATAAACCAATACAATAGAAAGGAAAATTTAATGTCAGTTTCACTAAGATTATCAAGAGGTGGTTCAAAAAAAAGACCCTATTACAGAATTGTTGCTGCAGATATAAGATCGCCGAGAGACGGAAGATATCTTGAAAGACTAGGAACATACAACCCAATGAAACAAAAGAACGACCCTGAAAGAATAAGTTTAAATATTGAAAGAATAAAATATTGGCTTTCTGTGGGTGCTAAACCTACAGATAGGGTAACAAAGTTTTTAGCCAACGAAGGATTGGCAAAAAAACCTTCGATTCCGAAACAAACCAAACAAGACAAACCAAAAAAGAAAACACTTGAAAAATTAAAGGCAAAAGAAGAAAAACTTAAATCAAAACAAGAAGTAAAAAATGCAGTTGAAGAAACTTCAGTTTCAAAAGACGAGGCAGCAGTTCAACCTGCTGATCCACAACCAAGTGCTCCTGAAGAAAAAAAACCAGAGGCAGCAGCACAACCCGCTGATCCTCAACCAAGTGCTCCTGAAGAAAAAAAACCAGAAGCAGCAGCACAACCCGCTGATCCTCAACCAAGTGCTCCTGAAGATAAAAAACCGGAAGCAGCAACACAACCCGCTGATCCACAACCAAGTGCTCCTGAAGAAAAAAAACCAGAAGCAGCAGCACAACCTGCTGATCCTCAACCAAATACTTCTGAAGAAATAAAAACAGAAAATGCCGGAGACAAACCTAATTAACCAAAATAGTTATTAAATATAATTTTAATTTTAGTTATTAATAAATAATAGAGTCTAGGAACACAAGTCATCACATTAAAGTCAAAAATAATTGTTGCAAGATTTGGGAAAACTTATGGCGTTAACGGAGCAATAATCATTCATAGCTACTTAACAGTGAAAAAAGATATTGTTAATTATAAAAATTTTTATGTTGATGGAAAAGAAAAAATTATTGCTAGTTTTGAAGTTAAATCAAATAAGATTTTATGTAAAATTAATGCTGTAAATAACCCAGAAGAAGCTAAAAAATACTCTGGAAAAATGATTTTTATAGATAGAATTGAATTACCAAAACTTGATAAAAAAAAATTTTATTACAATGACCTAATTCATATGAAAGCATATATTAAAAAAAAACAGGTAGGTGTTGTTATGAACGTTAATAATCATGGCGCTGGTGATTATTTAGAAATATTAGATAAAAAAAAAGAAATATTGGTACCCTTCAACGATGATCATATTGAAGAAATTGATATTAAAAAAAAAGTGCTTTTTCTAAATCCATCTTATTATGAAATTTAAGATTCTTACTTTATTTCCCGAAATGTTTCCTGGGCCCTTAGCTCACTCGATTTCAGGAAAAGCATTATCAAAAAAGTTATTTGAGATTGAGGTTATAAATATCAGAGATTTTTCAGATAATAAATCAAATTCTGTTGATGAAAAGCCTTTCGGCGGGGGGGCGGGAATGATAATTAAACCTGATGTTATGCAAAATGCTTTGGATTATGCGACAAAAGATAATATTAAAAATAAAAAAATTATATTTTTATCTCCAGGGGGTCAAACAGTAAACACTGACGTAGTTAATAAATTAGTTAAGTTTGACGAATTAGTAATTATATGCGGAAGATATGAAGGAATTGATGAGAGATTTTTAAAATATAATGCCATAGAAGAATATTCAATCGGTGATTTTATTCTATCTGGGGGAGAAATTCCCTCAATTATTTTAATTGACACTTGCGTAAGATTAATTCCTGAAGTATTAGGTAATAAAAATAGTTTGAAATTTGAAAGTTTTCAAAACCATTTATTAGAATATCCACAATACACCAAGCCAAGCAATTGGAATGGTATTGATGTTCCAGATGTTCTTCTTAGTGGGAATCATAAGGAAATTTCAGATTGGAGGTTGGTAAAATCAATCGAAAAAACTAAAAGGGTGAGACCTGATTTATATAAGCTTTACTGTAAGAAGAATAAGGGGGGGAAATGACTATACTTGAAAAATTTGAAAAAAGGCACTTAAAAGAATTACAATCAGACAAAAAATTACCCAAATTTAGCTCTGGTGATACTATCAAAGTCCACTTAAGGGTTAAAGAAGGCGAAAAGGAAAGAATTCAAGTTTTCGAAGGTGTCTGTATAGCTAGGAAAAATGCAGGCCTAAATTCTTCATTCACTGTAAGGAAAATATCCTATGGTGAAGGAATAGAGAGGATACTTCCTCTATTTTCTCCCCAAATAAATAAAATTGAAGTGGTGAAGATTGGAAGCGTAAGAAGATCTAAACTTTACTATTTAAGAAACAGGAGTGGGAAATCTGCCAGAATAGCGGAAAAAAATGTCACATCTCCAATAAATAAAGAACAGGTCAAAAAAAACAATATTTCTGACAAACAACCACCTAATTTAAAAAAAGATGCAGGTGATAGTAATGAAATTAAAGAAGTTGTGAATGACTCCAATACTTCTGATGTAGAAAAAGAGAAAGTTGATAAAAAAAAATAATACTTTTTAGACTTTTTATCGGTTATATATTTATCATATGAAACCTAAAACTTTATTCGACAAAATATGGGATAGCCATTTAGTAGAAAAGCAGGATGACGGGACCTGTCTTATCTACATTGACAGACATCTTGTTCATGAGGTGACTAGTCCTCAAGCCTTCGAAGGTCTAAGAAATACTGGAAGATTTGTTCGAAAGCCAAGTCATACTTTTGCTGTTGCTGATCATAATGTACCTACAAGTGACAGATCCAAAGGTATCAAGAACAAAGAAAGTAGAATTCAAGTTGAAACACTGGAGAAAAATTGTGAGGAATTCAAGGTCAACTTTTTTCCTCTCATCGATAAGAGACAAGGAATCGTTCATATAGTTGGTCCTGAACAAGGTATAACACAACCTGGTATGACTATCGTTTGTGGTGATAGTCACACCGCAACCCATGGAGCATTTGGGGCTCTGGCTTTCGGTATTGGAACAAGTGAAGTTGAGCACGTTTTAGCGACTCAAACATTAATACAAAAACCAGCAAAAAATATGAGAATTAGTGTTACCGGGAATGTAAGTCCTAGCGTTACTTCCAAGGATATCATTTTAAAAATAATTGGAGAAATTGGAACCGCTGGTGGAACTGGTTTTGTAATTGAATACTCTGGGGAAGCCATCTCAAAACTCTCTATGGAAGGTAGAATGACCATCTGCAACATGAGCATCGAAGCTGGGGCGAGGGCAGGGCTAATTGCTCCAGATGACAAAACATTCAAGTATATGAAAGGCAGACCCTATGCTCCCTCTGGAGAAAACTGGAGTAAAGCAATAAAATATTGGAAAAGTCTCACAACAGAACTTGAGGCAAAATATGACAAAGAAGTACAAATCAAAGCAAGTTCTATAGAACCTCAAGTAACCTGGGGCACAAGCCCACAGGACGTTGTTTCGATAAATGGAAAAATACCTGATCCAAAGCAAATTTCTGACTCCAAGAGAAGAAGTGCAGTGCAAAGGTCACTAGATTACATGGGGTTAAAACCAAATCAAAAGATAAAAGACATTGAAATAGACAGAGTGTTTATTGGATCATGTACAAATGGAAGGATTGAGGATCTAAGAGAAGTTGCGAAGGTGGTAAAGGGTAAAAAAGTAATTGTTAACTCTATGATTGTACCTGGATCCGGACTTGTAAAACAACAAGCAGAAAACGAAGGCATCGATAAAATTCTTATTGATGCTGGCTTCGACTGGAGAGAGCCAGGATGCTCGATGTGTCTTGCTATGAACCCTGATCAACTTAAACCAAAAGAAAGATGTGCTTCTACTTCGAACAGAAATTTTGAAGGAAGACAAGGTCGAGAAGGTAGAACTCATCTTGTAAGTCCAGCCGTAGCAGCGGCTTCTGCTCTCAAGGGTAGATTAAGTTTAGTAGAAGATATATAAATGAAGAAATTTGATAAAATACAGGGAATTGCAGCCCCACTTCCAATGATTAATGTTGATACAGACATGATTATTCCTAAACAATTTCTAAAGACCATCAAAAGATCAGGTTTAGGTAAAAATCTATTTCATGAACTAAGGTATGACATTAATGGTAATTTAAAAAATGATTTCGTTCTGAATTGGGAATTTTATAAAAAGGCCATGATACTAATTACCGGAGAGAATTTTGGTTGTGGGAGCAGTAGAGAACATGCCCCATGGTCATTATTAGACTTTGGTTTTAGATGTATAATAGCGCCTAGTTTCGCAGATATTTTCTTTAATAATTGTTTTAAGAATGGGATTTTGCCAATTAAAGTAAACAATTCTGAAAATGATGTTTTAATTAAACAAGCTGAAAATAAAAAGTTAATCACTGTGGATCTGCAAGAACAAACAATTTCATGTGGTAGCAAAGTAAATATCAATTTTGAAATCGATCCTTTTAGAAAAAAATGTTTATTAGAAGGTCTAGATGACATTGCTCTTACTTTGAAAAAATCAGAAAAAATTGATGATTATGAACTGAAACTCAAAAAATCCAGATCATGGTTAATGCTTTAATCTAGATAAAATAATTTTTAAATAAAATGCAAGCGGAATCATACAACATTTCTATCCTTCCAGGCGATGGAATAGGAAAAGAAATTTCGGAAGAAGCAAGTAAACTTATTAATTGGATTTCTAATAATGAAAACTTTAAAATAAGTTTATTTGAAGAATATGTGGGTGGTTCATCAATTGATAAATATGGAACTCCTCTGTCAGATGAAACATTAAAGAGAATAAGGCAGTCCGATGCTATTATATTAGGAGCAGTTGGAGGACCAAAATGGGAGAAAATGGATTTTGAAAAAAGACCTGAAAGAGGCCTTCTTAAGATTAGAAAAGAACTAGATTTATTCGCAAACTATAGACCTGCAATAGTATTCGAACCTCTGATAGATTCATCGAGTTTAAAGCCAGAGGTAATTAAAGGTTTAGACATATTGATTATAAGAGAGTTAACTAGCGGAATATATTTTGGAGAGCCAAGAGGTATTGAAAAAATTAGTGAGGAAAACTATAGAGGATATAATACGCTTGAATATACAAGCAACGAAATCAGAAGAATAGCAGAAGTAGCTTTTGAAACGGCTATGTCTAGATCAAAAAAGTTATGCTCTGTTGATAAAGCAAATGTTTTAGAGTCAACTGAATTGTGGAGAAAAGTGATGATAGAGACTTCAAAAAAATATCCAGAAGTTGAACTCTCGCACATGTATGTGGATAATGCTTCGATGCAGTTGGTAAGAAATCCAAAGCAATTTGATGTAATTGTTACAACAAACATGTTTGGGGATATACTCTCAGATTGTGCATCAATGCTGACAGGATCTCTAGGAATGTTGCCATCAGCTTCGATTGGAATTAGTCCAAAAGGTCAAAAAAAAGCAATGTATGAACCAGTTCACGGCTCAGCACCCGATATATCAGGTCAAGGAGTATCAAATCCTTTGGCAATGATTTTAAGTGTCGGAATGATGTTTGAATACTCATTAAAAAAAAAAATTATTGCAGAAAAGATTAATGATGCAGTCAGATCAGTTTTAAAAAAAGGATTCAGAACAAAAGATATATACAGTGAAAATAAGGTTCTTTTGTCAACAAGTGAAATGGGAGACAAAGTTTTGGAGGAAATGAAAGAATGAAAAAATATAATGTTGCAGTTGTTGGCGCAACGGGAAATGTTGGGAGAGAAATATTAAATATTCTTGATGATAGAAAATTTCCTATTAATAAAATTTATGCAGTTGCGTCTTCAAAATCTGAGGGATTAAAAATATCATACGGAAATGAAAAAGAGATAGAAGTTCAGTCGCTCGAAAAATTTAATTTCAAAGAAACCGAATTAGTTTTATCATCCCCTGGTTCCAAAATTTCGGAAAAATTTGTGCCTAAAGCGGCCAGAGACGGTGCTATTGTTATCGATAACACGTCCTATTTTAGAATGAAAAAAGGTGTGCCTTTGATCGTTCCAGAAGTAAACCCAAAGGATATATTTGACTTAAAAAAGAAAATCGTTTCCAATCCAAATTGTTCAACAATTCAGATGGTTATGGCCCTCAAGCCAATACATGATCTTTTTAAAATAAAAAAAATTATTGTTGCAACATATCAGTCTACCTCTGGAGCAGGAAAATCTGCAATGGATGAACTTTTTCACCAGACTTTAGATGTATATAAAAATAAACCACTTGTTGCCAAAAATTTCACCAAAAAAATTGCATTCAATTTGATTCCTCATATCGATGATTTTTTAGAGGATGGATCAACAAAGGAAGAAAAAAAAATGATAGAGGAAACAAAAAAAATTTTTAAAGATAAGTTTGAAATTTTCGCAACCTGTGTAAGAGTTCCAGTTTTTGTTGGTCATGCTGAAGCTATTTACTTGGAAACAGAAAAAGTAATTGATCTAAAGAAACTTATATCTAATATAAAAAAATTCCCGGGTTTATCAATTGTTGACAAAAAAATAGACGGAGGATATGTAACACCTGACGAATCAGCTGGAGAAGATGATGTGTTTATCAGCAGATTAAGATTAGGAGCAAATAAAAAAACAATTGGTTTGTGGGTTGTTGCGGACAATTTACGTAAAGGGGCTGCTTTGAATACAGTTCAAATTGCAGAGTTAATTATAAAAAATAAACTTAAATAGAAATGAAAAAAAATTTTAGAAGTAGATATTTTGAAGATTACGAATTAAATGAAGAAATTTACCATAGCGTACCTAGAACAATCACTGATGGTGATGTGTCGATTTACCTTAGTACGACTGGTAGCAGATTTCCATTAAATTATTCAGCTGAATTTTCAAGAAAGTTAGGACTTAAAAAAATTCCAATAGACGATATTTTATTGTTTCATATGGTTTTTGGAAGAACAGTCCCCGATTTATCTTTGAATGCAATAGCAAATTTAGGTTACGCTGGTGTAAAATTTCATAAACCTGTATTTGTGGGAGACACATTAAATGCAAGTTCAAAAATTATTGGATTGAAAGAGAACTCAAACCGAAAAACTGGTACAGTATACGTTAAATCGGAAGGTAAAAATCAAAACAATGAAATTGTTTTAACTTATTATAGATGGTTAATGATGAGGAAAAGAGATGAGGGTATGATAAAATCATTCAAAAATACAATACCCGATCTACCAGAGAAAGTTGAAACCAAAGATTTTAATTTAATTGAGGATTTTAACATTGATAATTGGTCGTCGTCTATGTCTGGAAGTGATTGCTATTTTAATGATTATGCAGAAGAAGAAGAAATTCACCATTTGGACGGTCAAACAATTGAAGAAGCAGAACATCAAATGGCTACTCGTCTTTATCAAAATAATGCTAGAGTTCATTTCAATCATCATATTGAAAAATCTGGAAGATTTGGAAAGAGAATCATATATGGTGGTTATATAATCTCTCTAGCTAGAGCTATAAGTTGTAATGGTCTTGCAAATACTTTTAAATTAGCAGCAATTCATTCAGGGAAACATTCTGCTCCGACCTTTGCTGGTGATACTATATATGCATGGTCTAAAATTCTAAAAAAAGAAATAATTCATGATAGTATTGGTGCGATGATGATAAGAACTTTAGCGTCAAAAAACGATTCAAAAATGAATTTTCCAGACAAAAAAAATCTTCCTGATAATATTGTTCTAGACTTAGAATATTCTGTTTTAATACCTATAAAATGAAAAAACAAGACCTCCCTCTTTCACCTCATCTACAAATTTACAAACCGCAAATCACGTCTTTGCTCTCAATTACTCATAGAATTTCTGGCGTAGCATTAAACTTAGTGTTAGTAATTTTGGTGCTTGGTCTCCTCTGTATTACTTTGGGAGAGAGATACTTTGAGTTATTAATTTCTTTAATTAATTCTTTTCCAATAAAAATTTTAACATTTTTGGCTATTCTAGGTTTTTCATACCATTTTTTAAATGGTGTTCGCCATATAATTTGGGACTTTGGTTTTCTTCTTGGAAATAGATCTTCAGCAATTTTTGGATATATTATTATCGTGACTTCTTTCATTTCCAGCATTTTTATTTCTATGTTATTGGGGTTGTTTTGATGAATTTTACTTACACATCAAAATGGTTATTTCAAAAAATTTTTGCAATTTTGTTTTTAATTGCATCCTTTTATACAGTCTATTCTTTACATGGCCTAGAACTCCAAAACTATGACGTGATTACTGGATGGTTCAAAAACTATTTAAATTCATTTTCGGTTTTAGTAATGCTATCTGCAATCATATTGCATTCAAATATTGGGCTATCGTCAATAATAGATGATTATATCCATGAAGAATCCTTAAAACAAAAAATAATTTTTATAAAAAACTTTTTCTTTGTAGTTCTTTTTTTTATAACAATATTTAGTTTAGTAAAGTTGAATTTATGAATAATATTAAAACACATAACTTTGATGTTGTTGTAGTCGGTGCAGGCGGCTCTGGACTAAGAGCGGTTATGGGATGTGCGTCTCATGGATTGAAAACCGCTTGTATATCAAAAGTTTTTCCAACAAGAAGCCATACAGTTGCCGCTCAGGGAGGAATAAGTGCTGCACTTGGCAATATGGGCGAGGATGACTGGAAATGGCATATGTATGATACTGTCAAAGGTTCGGACTGGCTTGGTGATCAAGATGCAATTGCTTTTATGTGTAAAGAGGCGCCAGAAGCAGTGATTGAACTTGAACACTTTGGTGTCCCATTTTCCAGAACAGAAAAAGGAAAAATTTACCAAAGGCCATTTGGTGGTATGACAACTCATTTTGGAGAGGGTATTGCTCAAAGAACATGTGCAGCTGCAGATAGAACGGGCCATGCAATGCTTCATACCTTATATCAACAATCCCTTTCAAATAATGCCGATTTTTTTATTGAATATTTTGCAATAGACCTAATTATGAACGACAAAAATGAATGTTGTGGGGTGCTCACTTTTAATTTGCATGATGGAGAGTTTTATATTTTTTCAGCTAAAATGGTAATTTTAGCAACCGGTGGCTATGGAAGAGCTTATTTTTCATGTACTTCAGCTCACACCTGCACTGGAGACGGAGGTGGGATGGTTCTAAGAGCAGGCTTACCACTTCAAGATATGGAATTTACACAATTTCATCCAACAGGAATATATGGTGTTGGCGTTTTGATAACAGAGGGTGCTAGAGGAGAAGGGGGCTATTTGACAAACAGTGCTGGGGAGAGGTTTATGGAAAGATATGCTCCAAATGCTAAAGATCTAGCCAGTAGAGATGTTGTATCTCGATCTATGACAACAGAAATAATGGAAGGAAGGGGTTGTGGTTCTAGAAAAGATCATATCCATCTAAACTTACATCATCTCGACCCTAAGGTCCTTCAAGAAAAGCTTCCCGGAATTACAGAATCAGCAAAAATTTTTGCCGGCGTCGATGTTCGAAAGAAACCAATTCCTGTTCAACCTACAGTACACTATAATATGGGAGGAATTCCAACCAATATTCATGGAGAAGTACTAAATTTGGATTCTAAAGATAATGAAGTAGTTGTGCCCGGGTTGATGTCAATTGGAGAAGCCGCATGTGTATCAGTCCACGGAGCTAATAGATTGGGATCCAATTCTCTACTGGATTTAGTTGTGTTCGGAAAGTCAGCAGCCAATAGATGCAATAATATAATTGATAGGAAAAAGAAAAATCCTGAGATTAAAGAGCATACAGTTAATAAATTAATAGAAGACTTCGAAAATATTAGGAATTCTAATGGAAGAAAGAGTGTTGCTTCTATAAGACTTGAAATGCAACATACTATGCAAAACTTTTGTCCTGTATACAGGTCAGAAGAAAAAATGCTAGAAGGCAAAAATAAACTATTATCGCTTCTAAACGATTTTAAAAATATAAAAATAAATGATCAAAGCTTAATATGGAATACTGAATTGATAGAAGCCCTTGAATTAAAAAACCTGTTATCTCAAGCAATTGTAAGCGTAGACAGTGCTTTAAATAGAAAAGAAAGTAGGGGCGCCCACTCAAGAATAGATTATTCTAAAAGAGACGACAAAAAATGGCTTAAACACTCTTTAATTTGGGCTAATAAAAACGGAAAAACAGAGACTAGATTTAGAAAAGTTAATCTTCAGACTAACTCTAAAGAAATAAAAACTATTGAACCAAAAGCAAGAGTTTACTAATTTATAAATATGGTACAGTTATCATTACCTCAACACTCCAAGATTTCAGAAGGAAAAACTTTCGGAAAAGACGGAAAAAATAAAGTCGTATTCAATGTTTATAGATGGAATAGAGAATCTGGCGAAAACCCAAAAATAGATAAATTTTTTATAGATAAGTCAAAGCTGGGGCCAATGGTTTTAGACGCTCTTATGTTCATAAAAAACAAAATAGATCCATCACTTACATTTAGGAGATCTTGCAGGGAGGGTATATGCGGATCATGCTCAATGAACGTAAATGGCACAAACACCCTAGCTTGTTTAAAACCAGTTGTGGGTAAAGAAATTAATATTTACCCTCTCCCACATATGAGAGTACTAAAAGACTTAATCCCTGACATGAGTGACTTTTATAAACAATATGAGTCTATCCAACCATGGCTTAAAAATAAAACAACTTCAAAAAAAGAAAACTTGCAATCTCCCGAAGACCGAAAAAAACTTGATGGATTATATGAATGCGTACTCTGCGCTTGTTGCTCAACATCTTGTCCAAGCTACTGGTGGAACGGAGACAAATTCCTAGGTCCAGCCATATTGCTTCAAGCTTACAGATTCATTGTAGATAGTAGAGACAAAAATAAAAAACAAAGACTTAATGAACTTAAAGATAAATTTAAACTCTATAGATGTCATACAATTATGAATTGCACAAAAACTTGTCCGAAAAATCTGAATCCTGCAAAAGCTATCTCAGAAATAAAAAAGCTTCAAATTTCATCATAATTTTGAAAAACCTAAGTTCTAAACTTATATCACATTTAAAAAACGTAATTAAAATTCATCCGAATGCTTGTCAGTTGGCTGTCGTCTCAAAAATTCAAGAGTTTATCTCTGATTTTTCAAAACCTAGACTTCTTACATTAAAAAAAAACTTAAAAAACGGTTTATATATTCATGGCTCGGTAGGGGTAGGAAAATCCGTAATTATTAAGGCTTTAAAAAAAATATATCCTCAATCAGAGATATTACACTTCAATGATCTAATTTTTAAACTTCAGTCGAGAAGTGAGAAAAACTTAAGTTATCTAAAAAATATCAAAAGAAAAGAGCTAATATTAATCGACGAGTTCTTCATAAATAATCTTACTAGTTTTATTTTATTCAGAGAATTTGTAGAAGAAATTAAATTTAATAATACTAAAATTATTATGAATGGAAATAAAAGCCTTGAAACCGTCTACAATGACCTTGTAAATCCTAAATTATGTGAAAAAATAAAAAATGAATTAAAAGCTTTTTTTTTAATTTTCAAAGTAAAATCAAGAAATGACTACAGAACTGGAAAAGATATAGATAATGATTTTTTTCTAATAAAAAGAAAAAATAAAATTGTAAAACAAAACTACATCGTTAGTAAATTTTCAAGTGAAAGATCATCAAAACAGATTGAATTTAAGCGAAAAGGAAATTCTTTTAAATTAACAAAAGTTTATGGAAATCTGATAGATTTAGACTTTGATGATTTTTTTGAAAAAAATCTAGTGTTTCAAGATTATAATTTAATAGCAAAAAAGATTAAGATCTTTGTACTCAGAAATATCAAACAAATAGATGAAAGTAAAAAAAATATTTTAGCAAGGTTCATTTCTTTTATTGACGTTTTATATGAGAATAAAAATATACTTTCTATCTCTTCCAATGTAGGATTAGATGAATTATATATAGGAAATACAAATTACTCTGAATTTAAAAGAACTATATCTAGGCTTAAAGAAATGGGAACCAATAAATATATTAATAAAAACTTAATGACGAATTAGTAAAATCAATGGAATCTTTACAACAAAATTTTAAAGATATTGAAGATGAAATAAATTTCTTAAAAAAGAAAAATAATGCCATAATTCTCTCTCATTTTTATCAAGATGAAGATATACAAGATATAGCTGATTTTATTGGTGACTCTCTTGATCTATCAAAAAAAGCTCAAAAAAATGATGCTGATGTAATCGTTTTTTGTGGGGTTAGATTTATGGCTGAAGTAGCAAAAATATTAAGTCCTCATAAGAAAGTCATTCTTCCAGATATCAATGCAGGTTGTTCCTTAGAAGAATCCTGTCAAGTAAATGAATTCAGAAAATTCAAAAAAAAGTATCCAAATCACATTGTTTTGTCATATATAAATTGTTCTGCAGAAATAAAAGCTGAATCAGATATAATTGTAACATCATCTAATGCTGGAAAAATTATAGAGAGCATACCTGATAAACAAAAGATTATTTTTGCTCCAGATAAACATCTTGGAGGATACCTCAACAGAATTACAGGAAGAGATATGGTGCTCTGGAACGGCACCTGTATAGTTCACGAAACATTTTCTGAAAGAGAGTTAATCAAAATGAAAGTTAGAGCAGACGATGCAAAAATTATAGCCCATCCAGAATGTCCTGAAAATATTCTTAATCACGCTGATTTTATTGGTTCAACCTCTTCCCTACTCAAATTTATTTCAACGAACGAAAGTAAAAGATTTATAGTTGCAACAGAACCTCATATTATTCATCAGATGAAAAAAAATGAGCCTAACAAAGAATTCTTAATAGCTCCAGGTCATGATGGGAAATGCTCTTGTTCCAATTGTCCTTACATGGAACTTAATACTTTAGAAAAACTTAGAGATTGTTTACTAAACTTATCACCAGAGATTAATATTGATAACGAATTAATTTTGAAGGCTAAAAAACCTTTAAACACAATGTTAAAATTAAGCTAAAATATTGTGCCTAATAAGAAACTTATCAAAGAATCTTTTGAAAAACTTTGCAATGAACTAAAAGATGATCTTAATGGAAAAAGTATAAAAAATGATATTACTTCAAATTATCTTCTAGACGATAGTTCTGAACTTAAATGTGAAATATCGAACAGAGAAAATATTATTTTATGTGGAGAAGAGTTCGTTAGATACTTCTTTAAAAAGAAATTTCCCAAAATTAAAATTCAATCTTTTTACAAAGATGGAGCAAAATTAAAAAAAAATTCTAAAATTTTCAGTATATCCGGTAACTCAAAAGTTATTCTAGCAACTGAACGAACAGTTTTGAATTTTTTACAACACCTCTCTAGCATTTCAACACTTACGCATAAATTTATTTTGGAGATGAATTCAACTAAAACCAAATTAAAAAATACGAGGAAAACAACTCCTGGATTAAAAGTATTCGAAAAATATGCAACAGTTATTGGGGGTGCCATTAATCATAGGATGGGGTTGTTTGATCAGATTCTTGTAAAAGATAATCATATAAAGGCATTAGGAAAAATTGAAACTGCACTATCAAAATTAAATGAAAAAAAACAAAAATTTCAAATTGAATGCGAAAATATCGATGAAGTTAAAAAATCAATTTGTATGGGAGCCAAATATATTCTTCTCGATAATATGAGGCCTAAAGAGATACAAGACTCTATAAAACTAGGAAATAACAAGAATATTGAATTTGAAATCACTGGTGGTATTTCTATTAATAATATTTCTAAATTTTCAAATTTAGGTGCAGATTATATTTCAACTGGAAAAATAACCAATTCTGCTAATTCAGTGGATATTGGTTTGGACATAATATAAAATCTTAACAAAGGTGGAATTTTGAACAAAATCAGTCTGATAGGCGCCGGAAATATTGGGACAGTATTGGCCTATAACTTAAGTCGGAAACAAATTGGTCCTATAACAATGGTTGATGTGGTGGAGGGACTTGCAAAAGGAAAGTGTCTTGACCTCTCTCAGAGCCTTCCAATTGAGAATCTAAACATAAAAATCGAGGGAACAACTGACATTTCGGCAATTAACGATAGCGCAGTAATCATTATAACAGCTGGAATTGCAAGAAAACCAGGTATGAGCCGAGATGATTTAATTGAAACAAATTTTTCTATCATGAATGAAATAGGAAAAGCTATTAAGAAATTTTCTCCATCGTCATTTGTTATTTGTGTAACAAATCCTTTAGATGCGATGGTATGGAGTTTAAGGGAGATTTCAGGAATACAACCAAACATGATCTCAGGGATGGCCGGAATTTTAGACTCAGCCAGATTTAGGTTTTTCTTATCACAAGAGTTAAATATTTCTGTAGAAAGTGTTCAAACAATGGTTCTTGGAGGACACGGAGACACAATGGTGCCTCTTTTAGATTTAACTTCTGTTGGAGGTATTCCAATTAAAAAATTTATTGAGAAAAGTAATATTAAAAAAGAAAAATTAGAACAAATTGTTGAAAGAACACGAAATGGAGGGGGGGAGGTTGTGTCATTAATGAAAAATAGTTCAGCTTTCTATTCACCTGCATGTAGTGCAGTTGAAATGCTTGAATCTTACCTTTACGATCAAAAAAAAATATTACCTTGTTCTGCTTTTTTAAATGGGGAATATGGAGTTAAAGGACTATTTGTTGGTGTGCCAGTTATAATAGGTAAAAAAGGTATTGAAAAAATAATTGAACTGGATTTATCAAATCAATCAAAAAAAGAATTTCAAAAATCAGTTGAGGCAGTTGAGCAATTAGTTAAAAAATGTAAAAAATTACTGGTGTAATTTACTAATTTCATATATGCTCGCCGCTTAAGTAATGAATTCATATGCTTTGAATTTTTAACTTTTTTGGAAATTAAAGAATGGACATTCACGAATATCAAGCAAAACAACTTCTTTCTAAATTTGGTGTAAACGTACCTCCAGGCGAAGTAGTGTATCAAACGCACGAAGCAGAGAATATAGTATCTTGGCTCAACGAGGATAAAATTGTTGTAAAAGCCCAGGTTCATGCAGGAGGTAGAGGAAAGGCTGGGGGCATAAAAGTATGTTCTGGAGACGAACAAGTTGTAAAAACAGTTGACAAAATGATTGGGATGAAAATTATTACACCCCAAACCTCAGAATCAGGAAAAACAGTAAGAAGAGTTTATCTAGAAAAAGGGTATGACGTCCAAAAAGAACTTTATCTATGTATCACTATTGATAGAGAAACAGGAGGAAACACTATTATTTATTCCAGAAAAGGCGGAGTAAATATTGAAGAAGTATCAGAAAAAACGCCTAATGAAATTCATAATATGAAAATTGCTCCAGGTTCTGATTTGCTGACCCATCATGCAAGAACGATCGTTTATAACCTCGGTCTTAAAGGAGCAGTTGCTAAAAAAGCTCAGAAAAATATACTCTCAGTTTATAAAGCATTCGTATCACTGGATGCTGCTATGATTGAAATAAATCCGTTTGCTATTACAAAAAATGAAGATGTAGTAATTCTAGATTGCAAAGCTTCTTTTGATGATAACGCACTTTACAGACAAAGAATTGTAGCAGAAATGAAAGATGAAAATGAGTATGACCCGTTAGAGTTAGAGGCAGCACGTCATGATTTAAATTATGTAAAATTGGATGGAAATATAGGATTAATGGTTAATGGCGCGGGGTTGTCAATGGCTACGATGGATATTATTAAATATTATGGAGGAGAAGCTGCAAACTTTATGGATGTTGCAGGTGCTGCGACACCTGAAAGAGTTGCAGCTGCCTTTAAACTTATTTATAAAGACCCAGATGTTCAGGGTATTTTAATCAATATTTTTGGTGGAATGATGAGGTGTAACGACATAGCAACTGGGCTCGTAAATGCTTCAAAAGAAGTTGGACTTAATAAACCGCTTGTAGTAAGACTTGAGGGAACAAACGTCGATATTGGTAAAGAAATACTAATAAATTCTGGATTTCCAATTAAACCTGTTGATACTATGGAACAAGCTGCACAAGATGTTGTAAATATGGTTAAGGAAAATCAATAATGGCTGTTTTACTTACAAAAGAATCTAAAGTTATCTGTCAAGGATTTACAGGAGCTCAGGGAACATTTCATTCAGAAAGAGCAATTGATTATAACACTAACATTGTTGGTGGCGTTACACCTGAAAAAGGTGGTACCAAACACCTTAATGTTCCTGTGTTCAATACAGTCGCAGAAGCAAAAAAAAAAACTGGATGTAATGCAAGTGGTGTTTTTGTTCCTCCTCCTTTTGCAGCTGATGCTATACTTGAAGCAGTTGAAGCAGAGCTTGATTTGGTTGTTTGTATCACAGATGGAATCCCCACAAGCGATATGCAAAGAGTAAAGAGAGAAATGAAAGGTTGTCAGACAAGGCTTGTTGGACCAAATTGTCCTGGTGTTTTAACTCCAGGAGTTGGAAAAATTGGAATAATACCAGGACATATTTGTAAACCTGGAAGAATTGGGGTAGTTTCTAGATCTGGAACATTGTCATATGAATCTGCTGTTCAAACATCAGAATTAGGACAATCAACAATAATTGGTATAGGTGGAGACCCCGTAAATGGTACAAATTTTGTTGATGCCCTAGAGTTGTTTTTAGATGACGACGAAACAGACGGAATTGTTTTAATAGGAGAAATAGGCGGAACAGCTGAAATCGATGGGGCAGAATTTATAAAATCGTGGAGTGGAAAAATAAAAAAACCAGTTGCAGCATTTGTTGCTGGTGCGGCTGCTCCAAAGGGAAGAAAGTTGGGTCATGCTGGAGCAATTGTTAATAGTGGCGCAGAAACCGCAGATGCAAAAAAAGAAGCTTTAAAATCGGCAGGCGTTACCGTCGCTGATACCATTACTACTATCGGAGATGCCATGAGAAAGGCTATGAAAATTTAAAAATGAGTTCAAGTGCTATAATTTCTTTTCTTGGTGAAAATAAACCAAACCTTATCTCAGAAATAACTTCTTACCTTACAGATAAAGGTGGAGAGTTTTCTGGTGTTACATTCGCTACACTTGGAAGGGTATGCGAACTTACAATGGTTTATCACAAATCAGAAAAAATAGAAATCAATACAATTAAATCTGAGCTGGAAAAGCTTGAATCTGCCGGAAATGGTGATTTTCAAGTAAAGCCTCTAGAGGTTTTCTCTGATGGTGGTCCGACAACAAAAATTACTCATCGTGTGGTGTTGTCAGGTGAAGATCAAAAAGGACTTCTTAATAGAATAATAAAAACGCTGAATGATAATAATGCTTTGATTATTAGAATGAACACCGAAAAAATAACATTTAGTGAAAAAACTCAATATATATGTAGATTTGCTATCTCTATTAGAGATGAGAATGCTCCTCATTGCTTATCACAAATTGTAAAAGTTGCTGGTGAGATGAAACTTACATTTAGATACGAAACGTCATAAATCGTCTGTACTTGGATGATTTTTTTCAAGAATTTCTCTCAAGTGATCCTTATTTACAGAAGTATACTTTTGAGTGGTAGATAATGAAGAATGGCCAAGAAGCTCTTGAATTGATCGCAAATCTACAAAATTTTGTAGAAGTTCTGTAGCAAAAGTATGCCGCAAAGAATGAGGGGTAGTATTCTCAGGCAATATCAACCTGTTTCGAATTTTTCTAATTAGTCTCTGAATTATTTCTGGTTTTAATTTTCCTCCTTTTTTCCCCAAAAAAATAAAGTCATCTGATTTCACCTCATATGGACATTCCTTTATCATTTTTTTAATAAAAATATTAATCTCGTTTACTATAGGAATTACTCTAATTTTGCCGCCTTTTCCAATTATTCTCAAGTCCTCCATATAGAAATCTTTTAATTTTAGGTTAAGTACTTCACTTATTCTCATGCCATATCCCCACATGAGTATTAATACTGAGAGATTTCTCATCATAATCCACCTTTCTTTCTCAGTTTTTATATCATCCAAAAGTTTCAATGTTTGACTCTCAGTCAAAGGCCTAGGCAAAGACTCTAAAAATTTTGGTCCTTTAATTTTTAAAATTTTTGAACTTGGGATTAATTTTTTTGTTATTAAAAAAGTGAAAAAACTTTTTAATGAGGATAACGCTCTCGCGTTAGATCTATGGCTTAATCCTTTTTTTAACCTTTCATAGAACCAACTAGACAGGTCATCTTCATCCGCATTAATGATTGTTGTTAGGTCAACATTTGAATTATTATGATCACTTAGGAAGTGTAAAAAAGATTTTAAATCAATGCAATAAGACTGGGAGGTTTTGAAAGCAAGTCTTTTCTCATTTTCTATCCATGATTTCCAATTATTAAAAATCAATAATATTTGTTTATTCATTAGAAAATTGCTTCAACTTTTCCTGAACAACATTTGAAAAAAATAAAATGAAATCATAGGCTTTGTTATTCAAAAAATGTTTATCTTTACTTCCAAAAACTAAAAGAGAGGGAATCGAAAAAAATTCATGACCCAGAGAATAAATGGCATTAGAGTAAATTTCTTGATTAGAATCTTCAAATATTTTTAATTGATTATCAACAGCATCCATTATTAGTTGATTTTTTTTTCCGTAGACTTTATTAATTGTTACTTCGTTTTTAAAAATAAGATCATATTTTATTGAAATATTTTTATTGCTCGTTACGATATTAATTATATCTATATTAAATTTACTTGGTAACACATCTTTCATAAAGATAAGTAAATCTTTGACATTATCAATTCTGAGAATATCAATAACAGACTCATGTATCTTTTGTTGGGTTAAAAAGTTATGGCGAGCGTTTTCAATTATGTTTTTTTGAACATTTTTTAAACTTTCTATTATCCAATCTTTGAAAGGTACAACTTTTGATTTTTCATCGAATTCTTCATTATTTTTTATTGGAAAGTTTACTTTTTTTAATGTGTTTGGGTTGTTGATAAAAAAATCAGGGTTTTTTTCGAGAAAATCAACAACTTGTTCATTTTTTATTTTTTTTTTAATCATTAAAGACAATAATATTTCATTCAACATATTAAACAATATATTGATAAAAATTTTGTTATAATTTTTATATGATTTATGAAATTTTATTACCCATTCCAATAAATAAAACCTTTTATTATGAAGGAGCAAAGTTCAATAATGAACATAAGGATCTCTTTAAGGGTTCACTTGTTGAGGTTGAGTTTAAAAAAAAAATGATTGTTGGTGTCGTAGTCCATTCTAAAAAATCAACTACCTTTAGAAAACCACTTAAAGAAATAAATAAAGTGCTTAATCCTTTTTTCTTTAATAGTGAAATTATGGAAAGTATTAATTTCATTTCACAATATAGCTGCAATCAATCATCAATGATTCTAAAAATGTTCTTATCAAATTTTTCAATTAAAGAATCGAAAACGCTTTTAGGTCAGAATAAAGTTATAAAAAAAATTAAAGAAAAAGAATTAAAACTAAATACAGATCAAGAAGAAGTTGTAAGTAAAATAGCTGCTATAACTTTTAAAAAATTTAATGTAATTCTTTTAGAGGGTGTCACAGGTTCTGGTAAAACAAGAGTCTATTTGCACAAAGTTAGAGAAGTAATTAACAAAGGTTATCAGTGCTTAATTTTGGTCCCTGAGATAATTCTTACAACACAGTGGGTGAAAGACGTCATAAATGATTTTGATATTAAACCTACCGTTTTTCATTCGTCTATTAAAAAAAAGGAAAGAGAGAAAATTTGGAAAAAAATAAACCTTAATAAGGAGAAGCTAATTGTAGGGACAAGGTCGGCTCTCTTTTTACCTTTCAGCAAACTAGGTTTAATAGTCATCGATGAAGAACATGACAGTTCATATAAACAAGAAGAACAGTTAATTATTAATGCCAGAGATTTTTCTATAGTACGAGCAAAAAATGCAAGTTGTTTGGTAATATTGAGTTCAGCAACTCCTTCATTGGAATCATCGCACAACACAATGTTAAAAAAATATAAATATTTTAAACTTCAAAAAAGAGTTAACAATGTTCAACTTCCAAATTTTAAAATAATAGATATGAAAAAAGAAAGTTGTATTATTTCTGATGAACTCTCAAATTCAATAAAAAAGAATCTTGATAATAATCATCAGACTTTAATTTTTATTAATAAAAGGGGGTATTCTTCATTTATAATATGCAAAAAATGTGGTTTTTCAAAAGTTTGTGGAAAGTGTAATACCTCTTTGGCACTTCATAATCATTCAGACAATAA
>CACBON010000004.1 GCA_902540805.1 uncultured Alphaproteobacteria bacterium
TACTAATAAATCTATTTTAATGGGAGGAATAAGTTTCAAATTTTGGTAAGCCCTCATTATCATTGCTTTAGCACCACCACCTACTAATGATCCAATAATTTTTTTATCAACTGGTTTTATATTTTGATTTCCTAAAACAAAATTTAAAGAATCAATAAGATCAGGCCCACTATTGATAATTGTACCATCTAAGTCAATTAATATGCATTTTATTTTTTTATTCATAAAAAGAATTTTCTCTGTAAAAAAAATGTTATAATATTAATTTAATTTTTAATTTCAAGTTTACTTAATGTCTTTATCTATAATTGTTTTAGCAGCAGGGAAAGGTTCAAGAATGCTATCTGCAAAACCTAAAGTTTTGCATGAGGTTGGAAATTATCCAATGCTCTTTCATATTCTAGACTCAATAAATTCTCTAGAAGATGCTAAAGTAAAGGTTGTAATTTCAAGTTCATTTTCAAAATATAAAAGTGAAATAAAAAGTAAATATAGAAAAATAACTTTTTCAACACAGATCAAACAAAATGGTACAGCAGATGCTGTAAGTTCTTCACTAGACGAAAGTACAAAGAATTCTAATACCACTCTAATTTTATGTGGGGATACACCATTAATTTCACCAAAGACATTAAAAAAATCTTTAAAAAAATTTCATAAAGATAATTTAGATTTGTGTGTTATTTCAATGATCCCAAATAATGAGATGAATTCTTATGGAAAATTAAAATTTAAAAATAAAAGATTAACCGGAATAGTTGAAAATAGCGAAATAACAAACGATAAACACTCTAATATATGTAATTCTGGAATAATGATTGTTAAAACAGAAAAACTTATTGAAAACTTAAAATTTATTAAAAATAAAAATAAAAAAAAAGAGTATTTTTTAACAGATTTGGTCGAAATCTTTGATAAAAAAAATTTTTCAATTGATCATTTTCCGTGTGATTTTACCGAGACATTAGGTGTTAATTGTATGAAGGATCTAGCGAGAGTGAATTTGGAATTTCAGAAGATAAAAAGAAATTATTATTTGTCAAAAGGTGTTCAAATGGAGGCACCTGATACAATTTTTTTTAGTTACGATACTCAAATTGGTAAAGATGTTATTATCCAACCAAATGTATATTTTGGTTTGGAAGTTCAAATTAAAGATCGGGTTACTTTGAGAAGTTTTAGTTATCTTGACAATGTAATTGTTTCTAATAACTCTGTCATTGGTCCCTATGCAAGAATCAGAGATGGCGTTGAAATTAAAGAAAACTCCAAAATTGGAAATTTTGTTGAAATAAAAAAATCAAAAGTTGATAAGAATGTAAAAATCTCTCATCTATCATACATTGGAGATTCAGTTATTAATAGTAATAGTAATATAGGTGCTGGTGCAATTACTTGCAATTATGATGGTTTTAGAAAGAATAAAACCATAATTGGTAAAAACTGTTTTATTGGATCCAATACCTCTTTAGTTGCTCCGTTAAATATAAAAAAAGGATCTGTAGTTGGAGCTGGAACTGTTGTCAACAAGGATGTTCCAATAGAAACCGTTGTTTATCGAAAATCTGAACTAATCAAAAAAAATAAAAAAAAATAATGTGTGGAATCTTTGGTATTTTTTCTAATAATCCAGTTATTAATCCAATTTTAACAGGACTCTCAAAGCTTGAATATAGAGGGTACGATTCATCTGGTATTTCAGTTCTGGATAATAGTAACTCTATCATAACTATAAGAGCTAAAGGTAAGTTAGAGAATCTAAATAAAAAAATAAAAACTAATGAGCTCTTTGGAAATATTGGAATTGGTCATACAAGATGGGCCACTCATGGTGTGCCATCTACAAATAATGCTCATCCCCATGTTTCTGAAAATGTTTCGATAGTTCATAATGGAATAATTGAAAATTACTCACAACTAAAGAAAATGTTGAAAAATAAAGGATTTATTTTTAAATCGCAAACTGATAGCGAAGTCATTGCTCATTTACTAAGTTATGAGTTGAGAGAAAACACTCCGCGTAATGCAATAAAAAACACCTTACAATACTTGGAGGGTGCATTTGCTATAGCAATAATTTTTAAAAATTTTAATTTGTTGGCAGGTGCAAGAAGAGGAAGTCCATTAGCAATTGGTTTAACAGATAAGACTACTTATTTAGGTTCTGATTCGTTAGCTCTAGCTCCTTTTACTCAAAAAATCATATTTATGGATGAAGGAGATAGCGTAATAATTGAGAAAGACAAATTTGAAATTTACAATAAAGATTTTAAAAAAGTAAAGAGAAATATAACACTATCTTCGTTTACTGGATCAAATCTTAACAAAGGAAATTTTGATCATTACATGCAAAAAGAAATTTTTGAACAACCACTTATTATTGGAGATTCTTTATCAAGATTTCTTGATCCTATAAAAAAAAAGATAAATATTCTTGATTTAAAGGTTAATTGGAAACAAATTTCCAAAATAGACTTTATTGCATGTGGAACATCTTATTTTGCATGTCAAACCGCAACTTATTGGTTTGAAAAATATTTAAATTTGAATACCAATTCTTACCTAGCATCCGAATTTAGATACAAAACGTACGTAAAATCGAAGAACACACTTTCAATATTTATTTCTCAATCTGGTGAAACTGCTGATACGTTAGCTGCTTTAAAATTTGCAAAAATAAACGACAGTAAAATATTTAGTATTGTCAACAATTCAGAGAGTAGTATTGCTCGAGAATCAGACAATTTCATAACTATTGAAGCGGGTCCCGAAATTGGTGTTGCATCAACTAAAGCGTTTACTGCGCAACTAAGTGTTTTAGCCTGCTTATGCTTAATAGCAGGAAGAGAGAGAAAAACGATTAAAAGTTCCAATGAGCAAAAATTGACTGAAAAACTTCTGGAAATTCCTTCAAATATGTCATCTGTTTTTAATTTAGTAGGGCAAGTCAAGAAACTTAGTAAGCAAATAGTTAATGCAAAGAGTGTTTTATTCTTGGGAAGAGGTCATTTGTTTCCAATTGCACTAGAAGGTGCATTAAAATTAAAAGAAATTTCTTACATACATGCTGAGGGATATGCTTCAGGCGAAATGAAACACGGTCCAATTGCACTGGTTGATGACAAAGTTCCTGTAATTGTATTAGCACCTAAGGATAGTTTATTTGAGAAAAATATTTCTAATATGCAAGAAATCTTGGCACGTGGAGGAAAAGTTATATTAATAACTGATACTAACGGCGACAAAGAGATCGATGATAAAAATCTAAAGAGATTAGTTTTACAGAACCTTGATGAGTTTGTTCAACCAATAATTTTTACATTACCAGTACAACTACTATCTTATTATGTAGGAGTTTTAAAAGGTACTGATGTTGATCAACCAAGAAATTTGGCTAAATCAGTTACTGTGGAATGAGTTTCAATTGTCTGTATAAAAATAAAAACATCACAAAACTTACTCTCAAAATTAACTATAGGATATCAAATATAAAACTTAACCCTTATCCATACTCTGAATACCAAAAAAAGTTAATCGATAAGATTATCTTCTTAAGAAAATGTGGTCATACTTATAAAATGATAAGTCAATATTTTAATCAGATTAATATACTGAGTTATAGAGGAAAAAGGTTTTCTCCAAGTTTAGTGTTTGAGTTAATAAAGAAACATAATAGACATTTAGAAAAGAATAAAAGTAAGTTAGGTGAAATAATAAGTAGTGAGTTGGTCTATGAGTAGTTTTACAAAAGTTATTTTAATCGATATCCTTATATTTGGATCATTATGGATTTTTGTATGAAAAAACTATTATTGATATTGATTTGTTTGTTTGTATCTTTTGAAGTGAAGTCAAAAGATAAAAAATCAATAACCAAACTTATTGATTATGAAAAGTGTATGAAAGAATTAGAAGATAATGATACCAAAATAGTAAACTCAACAATCAATAGGAAATCAGGTGACCTTCATTTGTATTTTTATAATGATGACAAAATGTATAAGTTACATTTGACAGGTAACGAGGGTACTTGTTTAGTTTATAAAAAATGAAAGGTAATTTAGGAAATCCTCTGAATATTAATTCAGAGGATTTATAAGGAAAGGATTTATAATTAATAAAAAAATTGTTTAAATTTTATGACACAAAAGTGATAATTTCTTTGAAGTTAAATAATCCTCTTGGGATTTATCCACCATGATGTTTCTTTTTTATTTTTTTTAGAACCTTAATAAAGAGTTTGGTTTAGGATCATATTTAGGATCATCAGTCCAATCCTTTACCTGTTCTTCTTCACAAGAAGTAACTAAAACCATGAATAGTACAACAATAATTTTATTCATTGAAACCTTTATTAATAGTTATATTATAAAACTTTTGTGTATATTTTATTACAAATATTGATAAGAAGTGAGTAATGAAAATAGATGATCAACCTAGAAGTTTGACTAAAAAGATTACTGTGGAATAGAATCGTTTTGGAGGTTAAAGAAAAAATAAAAAGAATTTTTTTAGGATTAATAGGATTTGTTATCGGAGCTTCTTTTGGTACCCTATCTATCGTTTTAATCTTTTACCTTCTGAGTGAAATTTTTAACTCAAATTTAATTCCAAGAGGACCAGGGTACATTGTAATTTTAATAATCTTTGGAACATTTGGTTTTAATGTTCTTTACAATTATGAAAAGTTTAAAAAATGGAATATTTTCAGTCTAGACAGAAAATTTGATAGATTACGTATTGTTTTTTCTAGTCTCTGGATTGTAATATCTGTAAGTTATATATTTTTTTTTACGAATGATTTTAGATGGGTTGATTTTCTAAATGATTGGGGAACAAGAGAATGGAGGGTTTTCAAAATAACTGTAATACCTACGTTTGTAATTTTTGTTGGATTTTCAGTTTATGAGAATTTAAAAAAATGGATAGATTCAGGAAAATAAATACCCAAAACGTATTAACTCGGTGAAAGTCAAATGATTCAATATTATGTTTGTATAATTTTTTTAATCATTTTTCTTAATGACGAATCTTACGGAAAAAAAAAAATTAATATTGATGGGTTGTTTTACGAATGCAAATCACCGAAAAATTCTTTTGAAAGAACAAGAGGTGTAAGAAATAGAATATGTGTATTTAGTAGTGAAGACAAAAAACAAATTAATAAAAGAAAAAAAAATAAAAATCTCAATTTAAGAAGAAAATTTAAAAAACGTTAAAATTTTAAATAATGAAAAAAAATTAATTAATATTTAAATTATTTATAATTATCATTTTATTAATATACCATTTAAATAATCACTCCATTATGTACTAAGGAAGCTCAATCCTTTTTTCGCATTCAAAAGGATATGTTATAACTCCTTCTTTAAAAGATTTATCTTTCTCGAAACATGAAATATTATTTGGTCCGTTAGCCCAATACTTATGAGGGTCAAGAGATCTGTAAAAATCCTTAATAAAATACCTACAACCCCAGTTATCTTTTTTTTCGCAATATTCTTGACCAATTTGGAGATGTAAATGACGAACTCTTGCCATACAACGATATTTAACTTTTATTGGTAATTTTGCAATAATATCTCCTCGTTTCACAATATCATTTTCATTAACTTTAAATTCACCAACATGTCCATAAATTGCAATAAGATTTTTTCCATCAAGAGCTTTACCGTGATCAATAACAATCGTAGCACCCCAACAATCTTCCACTATTGTTTCTAAAACCTTTCCATCGGCAATTGCAATAATGGGTTGATTTTTAAAACCAATAATGTCAATGCCCTGATGAATATTGTCCCTCGGGCGTGTATTTACTCCACTCATGCTTCCAAAATCTGAGAGTATTGGGTTAACTTCGAATCCATCCGGACTCACGTCTTTAGCATATTTTTTACAATATTCTAGAATTCTATCATACTCCCCTTTATAACCTGGGTGATCGTCATACCATCCTAGTGAATTTTTGCACTGAGTAGGAATATCATTTAATTTGTGTTCAGTTTTTTCATCATTCGCAAGCAAACATGAAAATGAAAAAAAGAATAAGATTGATGTAAGTAAAATATTTAGATAATAATCGTTTAAATTTCTGGGTGTATACATAATATTCATATATATTATTAAATTTTATTTTATAAAGAAAAAATTGATTAAATTGAATTAGTTTTTTATTAAAGGTGAAAATACAAATAAAAAATTTACTAAATTTATTTGAAAGGTTTGTTAGATGTTAAGTGTTTATCTATCAGGAGAAATCCATACGAATTGGCGTGAAGAAATAATTGACCTTTGTAGGAAACAAGATTTAAAAATAAAGTTTTCTTCACCTGTTACTAATCATGATGCTTCAGACAATTGTGGTGTAGAAATTTTAGGTGATGAAGAAAAAAATTTTTGGAAAGATAATAAAGGAGCGAAAATCAATTCCATTAAAACAAAAAAATCAATAAAAGATTGTGATGTTGTTGTTGTAAAATTCGGAGAAAAATATAGACAATGGAACGCTGCGTTTGATGCAGGTTATGCCTCAGCTTTAAATAAGTCTATTATTGTTATTCATAATGATGAGCATCAACATGCTCTTAAAGAAGTTGATGCATCAGCCTCAGCAGTGGCTGTAGATCAACATCAAGTTGTAAGAATTTTAAAATATATTTTAGAAGGATCATTATAATCTAATTAATAAATACGAACATTATAATTAGAAAGATTTTTAAAATGCAATTTTTAATCTTTAAAATTTGCAAAGATCACCGATTTCTAGTGTAAGGCCATAAATACGATCTTTACAAACTAATTTTTGTTTTAATATATTAATACTTCAATTAAAAAAATCATCAAAGTTTAAAAGCTACCGTTCTTTTTTAATAAAGCTTATGTACAAATTTAACCATTCTTTTTCAGTTAAACCCTCAAGCTTTGTATTGCCAGTTTCTTCAGATTCCCAATCTTCTAGTATATAGTCAGTAAAATCTAAGTTAAATTTAACAAGAATATCACAAAATTTATCCAATGAAATTTTATTGTCCATAAATCAATGATAAATATTTTTTTTTGTTTTAAAGAGTAAAGTTTTGGTAATAATGAAATGGATAAATTAAAGTGAAAAAGTTTTTACCATTAATTGTAATTCTTATACTAATAATTTACGGAATTTACAGTAGTACATTAAAAAAAATTAACAGAATGGAAGAACCATTATTTAACAAGAAAATATAGATTATTCCGTATCTAGTACATTTTTTTTCTTATTACTAGGAGGAAACTTTTTCCACATAAAAATTGTCCACATCAGACAAACAATATAACTAATCAAGAAGAATTCTTTTGGAAAATTCCAATAAAGCAATTTTTGCAACCAAATATTTACAAATGTATTAGAAATAAAAATACCCCGTAAATTATGTTCAATCAATGTCAATGGACATGTAAGACCAAAAACTGTTTCTGTTGTGACGAGAAAGATTAAAAACAAATGAATTGACCTTAATTTCATATTTCTAGGCCATTTCCACTCAAATTTATATCCAACGGGAATAATTACAAATAAACTGGTAATAAAAATGACAATTCCAAAATGAAAAATTAAAACTAAATCTGCAAAATTTTCTTGTGTCATTTAACTAAAATTTATAGGTATATTTATAAATTAGTTATTTTTATAAACTCTATCACAAAGCAATTTATTTAAAAAGTGAGCACTAGTCCCATTTGCAAATTTCTTCCACTTTTTACTGGGTTTTCCGGTATAAAAATTTTTACCTTGTCCCATTCTTTTACTATAAAGTTCATAGTTCAAGTCTCTAATCATTAAATTATTACAGTCAAGCTCTGAATATGAAATAAAGGAAAAAACATTATTTTTTTTTTTTTTGTTGTAATTGACTAGCTGGCTATAAAAAATTCGATTCTTATTTCTTTTTATCGACGAACTGTCTAAAAACAGATCTCCTTCACTTATTGTAAAAAGTTTAATCCACTCTGCATTTGATGGCATTGCGTTTAAAAAACATGCTAAGAAAAAAGGTACAATTAATTTTTTCATTATTAGAGACTAAAATATGTTTGTAATTTTTTCAAACAAATATAAGTAAACTTGACACAAAAAAAAAAAAGATAAATTATAATTAGATGAAATTATTGATATCGCTAACATATTTTATTCTTTCATTCAGTAGTTTAGAAGCAAAGGATAATCCTAAAGATCCACACGATGATGATTTAAAAGGAAAAAATTTAATCTGTTACAATGACTCTCTAAGTGTTGAAGATTGGGGTATCAAGTTTTTGAAAAATAATGAAGTAAAGATGTATTCATTAAATAAAGCAATTTATGAAATCTATCAATATAAAAGAACATACAGAACAAATATCAGAAATATAATTATTAGTAAAAATAACAAAATTGAATTTCTAATTAATAGATCGAGGTTAGTTTTAGGAAACAAATCGTGCAAAATTGTACTAGGAGATCCTTTGATTTTGTTACAAGAAAGAATTAAAAGTATAAAAGAAGACAGGAAGGGAAAAAATAGGATTTGATTCTGTTTTCTAAATTTTTAATTCCACTTTTTTTTCTTTCACCTTTTGTTTTTTCTGAGGAAATACTGAACTGCAATACAAATAGTAACATAGGTTTGAACTTCTTAGGTAAAGATTATGAAAAGATACTAGAATATTTACATCTAAAAAAATTTCAAATTAAACTATCAAGAAATCGAAGAGATATTATTTTACAGGAAAAGAATAAATTAAAAAAAAATCATTCTCCTAAAACTTCTCATTTTTTTGAGATTGTTATAATAAAGTCATCTGGTTACCCTATCCCGATGCATTGTTCCTGGGTTTATGATTTAAGGAGCTCTAATATAGAAGATAACGATTTTAATTGTATTGGAGTTCCAAAAAATGACAAAGTTTTTAGTTTGGATTTTAATGGCAATTTTATGTATTCATCAAAGTTTGAAGAATTTACAAAAAATGGGGGAAATAATAAAACATTACATTCTTTAATTGGTAAATGTAAATGATAGTATAAATAAAAAAAGGAGTTTCTTCACAAGAACAATGGCAGACAGGTTTCAATATAAAGTTATAGATTATGTTAATATTGATCATCATAATTATCTTAGTGTAGAGGAATTTATTAACGAACTTGGAAATCAGGGCTTTGAATTAGTCGAGGTGATAGATATGGGAGAAAATAATACTAATAAAGATGGAAAAAGCTCAAGGTTTAGATATATTTTTAAAAAAAATGAGTAAAAGTATTAAAGTTAAAGATTTGAATAATAGAGTCTACTTGATAGATGATATTGAACAATTTGTTAGTCACATTAATGAGTATCATGCTCATGGCGTATCAATTCATGAGGAGAAGGGATTTTTTTTTCAAATTGATGATTCTTTTAGAGAAAAAATTAACAAATTTAGTACAAAGTAAATCTTATGGATATTTTTATTTTTGATAGTCTTTCAAGAAAGAAAAGAGAGTTTATTCCGATTGATGCCAATAAGGTAAGAATTTATGCTTGTGGACCTACGGTATATGATTACGCACACATTGGAAATGCTAGGATGGCAGTTGTTACCGATCTTTTAGTGAAGGTATTAAAAAAAAAATACGAAAATGTATTATTTGTTTCAAATATAACTGACATCGATGATAAAATAATAAATGAGTCAGAAAAATTGAAAATTCCTTTCAAAGAATTAACAAATAAGTTTAGCAAAATTTATAATAATGAAATGTTATCGCTAAATGTTGCGCCCCCAGATATTCAACCAAAGGCAACTGATCATATAGACGATATGATTTTAATGATTGAAAAACTTATAAAAAATAAATGCGCTTACGTAATGAATAATCATGTTATGTTCAAAGTTGAAAGTTACAAACATTATGGAAAACTCTCAAGGAGAACTCTCGAAGAACAATTGGAAGGATCAAGAATAGAAATTGCTGATTTTAAACAAAATGCTAGAGACTTTATTTTATGGAAACCAAGTAAAGATGAACAACCGGGTTGGAACTCACCATGGGGAAGAGGAAGACCTGGCTGGCATATTGAATGTAGTACAATGTCTAAAAAATGTCTTGATACTCCGTTTGATATTCACTGTGGAGGTGTTGATTTAACTTTTCCTCACCATGAGAATGAAATTGCACAGAGTTGCTCTGCATTTAAACCTAATTCTGAGCCTGAAAATTTTAGCAAATACTGGTTTCATAATGGGTTTGTGACATTGAATGGAGAAAAAATGTCAAAATCTCTTGGAAATATCCAACTAGTCAATGATTTGCTAAAGAAATATAACGGAGAAACCATAAGACTAAGTTTATTGAGTGCACATTACAGACAACCATTGAATTGGAATAAGGATATTCTTGAGCAATCTAAAAAAACATTATCGAGACTAAAAAAAAATTTTGAAAAAATTAAAGTTAAAGATTTTAAAATATTGGATATAAATAAAAATGAATTTTATGAAGAATTTCTAAATTCTCTTTTTGATGATTTGAATACTCCAAAAGCCCTAAGCATCATTGGAAAAAATCTAAATAAAATAAAAGAAAAAAATCATGAGGATAGACAAAAGATAGCTCAGGCTACTTTTGAAGCTTTGACTTTATTAGGATTATATAAAGAGATTAAAATTGACGAAGATTTTGATGACACTTTAATTAAAAAGTTAATAAATGAAAGGAATGAAGCAAGAAAACTAAAAAACTTTGAAAAAGCTGATGAAATTCGCCAAAACCTAAAAAACAAAAATATCGAAATAGAAGACACCAAAGACGGAACAGTATGGACAAAATCAAAATAAAGAACCCTTTGATTTCGGTATTAATTCTTTCTATAAAGTTTTATCAAATTTTTATTTCTCCACTCCTTTCAAATAATTGCAGATTTTATCCAACCTGTTCACAATATTGTTTGGAGTCTCTAAAAAGATTTGGTTTTTTTAGAGGGATTTTTTATAGTTTTATGAGAATTAAGGACTGTCATCCTTTTGGTAAAAGTGGTTTTGATCCAGTTAAAGAAAATATAAAATTTAAAAGAGTAACATCCTTGCATATAAAAAAACTAAGACAGAAAAATTTATATAGAGATCTTCCAAATTCTTTGGCAGATTATAAAGAGGACAATTATCCAAATACCAAACATTATGCTATCCTAAAAAACGAAAGCTTAGTTTCAGCTCTTACAATTATTGAGCATACAACGAATAAAAAAAAATCAGCGCAGTTAAGAGGAATGTTTACCGTACAAAAAGAATTGAAAAAAGGTTATGGTTCTCTTTTGATAAATAAAGTAAGTTTAAAATTAAAAAGGGAAAACATAAATTTAATTTGGTGTAATTCAAGAATTAATGTAATTGATTTTTATAAGAAGAATAAATTTAAAGAAATTGGAAAAACATTTAGTATAAATTTACTAGGTGATCATAAAAAGTTAATAAGAAAGTTGTAAATGGAGGGGAAAATTCAATTAAATGTTTTAGGTGATAAATTAATTACTTGCTCAAAAGAACCTCTAACCGGATTTAGAAGAAATGGTTGTTGTGATGCTCATGAGACCGATTATGGTAAACATTTGATTTGCGCTATTCTGAATGAAAAATTTTTAGAATTTCAATTATCCAAAGGAAATGACTTGATTACTCCAAAAAAAGAAATAAACTTTCCTGGATTGAAGCCGAAAGATAGGTGGTGTGTATGCGCCGGAAGGTGGGTGGAGGCGTACAATCAATCCTGTGCAACACCTATAGTTCTTGAAGCAACCCACATCGACGTTTTAAAAATTATTGACTTCAAAATATTAAAAAAGTTTGCAATAGATTTAAACTAAAATTATTATCTTGAAATGCCAAAACTGTTAATAATTTCATCTACAAAAAACTCTAACTTTGATTTGTCGAAAAGTATTAAGAGTTATATTAAAGACACAAAAGATTTGAATTGCGAAATTGTCTCATTAGAAGATTTCGATTTACCTCTTTACACCCCAACACTTGAAGAAAAGTTTAAAAAAAATCAGTCTTTTCCACAAAATATTGAGAAATCCAAAAATTTGATTTGCTCTTCAAATGCAATCATATGGTGTAGTCCAGAGTATAACGGAGGGATTTCACCTATTGTTACTAACGCAATAGCATGGATTAGCAGAGCCACTGAAGATTGGAAAGAGGGTTTTAAAGATAAACCATCACTTATATGTACTTCTTCTGGAGGCAATGGAAAAAATTTTATTGAAGGGTTTCGAATACAGTTAAATTACCTTGGATCCAGAGTTTTTGGAGAATCATTGATTCAGACAAAATCTAAAGAAATTCAAAAAGAAGAATTCTGTTCGGTTTTAGATAGTTTTTGTAAAAATATTTGAAAAAGTGGTAAAGAATTTCTTTTTAAGTCGTTAAGTAATATGCAAGCTTGCTTTCCATTAACTGCAAAAAAGGGGTGGTAACACCCCTTTTTTTTTGTATATCTAATGAATTTATTAGTGAAACAGAATAATATAAGTGTTATCTGACTTATAATAAGAATAAAATTTTATGACTTCAAAGTTTGATTTATTTGTAATTGGTGGTGGATCGGGTGGAGTAAGGGCAGCACGCTACGCTTCTTCGCTTGGAATAAATACTGGCATAGCGGAGGGATCTCGACTCGGAGGTACTTGTGTAAATAAAGGATGTATTCCAAAAAAACTTTACTCATTTGCTTCTCATTACAGTGAGGAATTAAACTTAATGGAATCATTTGGTTGGACAATCGATAAGTCAAAATTCAGTTGGAACAAACTTGTTGAAAATAAAAAAAAAGAACTTTTTAGGCTTAATAGTATCTATCAAAATTTACTTGAAAACTCAAAAGTAAAAATCTTTCAAGATTATGCTGAATTTGTGGATCAAAACACATTAAAAGTTGGAAATAAATATATTCAATCTAAAAATATTTTGATTGCAGTTGGGACGAAACCAAGAGAACTCAATAAATTTAGTGATGTAAATATCTTATCATCAGATGAGGCATTTGATTTAAAAAAATTACCCAAAAATATTTTAATAATGGGGGGGGGATATATTGCAGTTGAATTTGCTTCAATTTTTAATGGATTAGGTGTTAACACATCTTTATGTGTGCGAGGTAAAAGGATATTAAGTGATTTTGATAAAGAGATATCTGAATTTTTAATGCAACAAATGCAGGAAAAAGGTGTAAAAATAATAGTAGAAGATTTTCCCGAGAAGATTCAGTTAAAAAAAAATGGTTATCAAGTTTTTTTTAAAAATAAAACCAGAAGATATGAAAAGGTTATGGGAGCTTTGGGCCGTGTTCCAAACATATCAAAATTGAAAATTGAAAATGCTAAAATTAAACTTAATTTAAAAGGTGCCATTCATACTGATGATCTATTTAAAACATCTTCTAAAAATATTTATGCTATTGGAGACGTCATAGACAAAGTACAACTTACACCGGTTGCTATTTCAGAAGCGATGACTTTTGTAAATAATCTTAAATCTTCTAATAAAAAGAAGTTCAATTATAAAAATATCCCAACTGCTGTATTTTCTAATCCAAATTATGCCTTTGTTGGTTACTCTGAAAATGAAGCTAAAACGATTTATAAAAAAATAAAAGTTTATAAATCCCAATTTCGATCTCTTAAATTCTCAATGTCAAGATCAAAGGAAAAAGTTCTTATTAAACTAATTACTAAAGCTTCAAATGACAAGATTATCGGTTTACATTATGTAGGAGAAAATGCTGCAGAGATTATTCAAGGTTTTTCAGTTGCTGTTGTAAATGGCTTGACAAAAAGTCAACTTGATAAAACAATCGGAATCCACCCAACATGTGCGGAGGAGGTAGTTACTTTAAAAACGTAATATAGAATATTAATTTGTATTTTAATTACTAAGTTATTATAAAGTTAAAGTTATGAAAGAAAATTGGTCCCCTCAATCTTGGAAATTTAAAAAAGCTTTACATCAGCCCGTATACGACAATGTTTCAAAGTTAAATAAAATAACAAAAAAGATGAAAAAGCTCCCACCTTTAGTTTTTGCTGGTGAGGTCAGGGAATTGAAATGCGAGTTAGCAAAATGTGCTGATGGAAAAGGTTTTCTGCTTCAAGCAGGAGATTGTGCAGAAAGTTTTGCTGAATTCCATCCAAATTACATTAGAGATACATTTAGAGTAATTATGCAGATGGCAGTGATTTTATCATTTGCTTCAGGGGTTCCAGTCGTAAAATTAGGTAGACTAGCTGGTCAATTCGCAAAACCAAGATCTTCTCCAGTTGAAAAAAAAGGAGACTTAGAACTTCCCAGCTATTTAGGTGATATGATCAATTGTATAGATTTTTCCAAAAAAGCTCGTGAACCTGACCCTGAAAGAATGATTCAGGCCTACAATCAAGCTGCTTCAACTCAAAATCTATTAAGAGCATTCGCTTACGGTGGTTATGCTGATTTATCCACGATTCAGAGTTGGAATCTTGATTTTGTAAAAAAATCAAAACAAGGTTCAAATTTTAAAAATTTAGCAAACAGAATTTCAGAATGTTTAAATTTTATGAATGCTTGTGGTGTGAACAATCAGAATGTAAGACAACTGTCTGAAACAAACTTTTACATTTCTCATGAAGCATTGCTTCTTCCCTATGAGTCAGCATTTACAAGAATTGATAGCACAACTGGTAATTGGTATAATGTAGGTGCACATATGTTATGGATTGGTGATAGGACAAGAGATTTAAATGGTGCACATGTCGAGTTTTGTTCCGGGATAAGTAATCCTGTAGGAATTAAAGTTGGGCCATCAACAGATTATACGGAGTTAGTCAAGGTTATTAAAAGAATTAATCCTAAAAATGATAAAGGAAAAATTGTTTTAATTGTTAGAATGGGCGCTAGAAAAGTTGAAAAGCTATTTCCGTCAATTATCAAAGCTATAAAAAAAAATAAACTTAACGTAGTTTGGTCATGTGATCCAATGCATGCTAACACGGAGAAGGCAAAAAGTGGATATAAAACAAGAATTTTCAAAAATATCTTATCTGAAGTAAAATCATTTTTCAAAGTTCATAAAAATGAAGGAACATACGCTGGTGGTATACACTTAGAAATGACAGGACAAAACGTTACTGAATGTATGGGGGGTATGCAGAAAATTTCTGACAAAGATTTAAGTAGTAGATACCATACACATTGCGACCCAAGACTTAATGCCTCCCAATCAATTGAGTTGGCTTTCCTTATAGCGTCACATTTAAAGAAAATCAGATAATAAAAGGAGAATTGTTATAAAGATTTTTGTTTCCCAGAAAAATACAATAGTTGGTGATATCGAAGGTAATTTTGAGGTTTTAAAAAAGTCTTACTGCAATGCAGTTTCGCAAAATTGTGATCTCTTTTTGACTCCTGAATTGTCACTAACTGGTTATCCTCCGCAAGACCTTCTATGCAGAAAAGATTTCTTAAAAAAGGTAACTATGTATAAACAAAAAATTATGAATATTACAAAGAAAAAAAATACAATCTTTGCACTTAATATTCCTCTTTTAGAAAATAATGAAATTACAAATACATTACTTTTAGTTCAATCAGGGGAAATTATATATTCGGTTCAAAAAAGGAATTTACCAAATTATGGAGTTTTCGATGAAAAAAGATATTTTTCATCAATAAAAACAAAAACAGAATACTTCAATCATGGAAATAAAAAAATTGAATTTTTAATATGTGAGGATATGTGGACTGATGACTTCACTAAGAAAAAAACTAAAAAGTTAGATCTAATTGTTGTTATTAATGCCTCCCCATTTGAAATTGGGAAGTTTGAGCTAAGACAAAGCTACGCCTCAAAAAGGGCAAAATATTTTAAATGCAGTTTAGTTTATGTTAATTTGGTTGGTTCTCAAGATGATCTCATTTTTGATGGGGGATCTTTTGTGATGAACAAGTCAGGTAAAATTATAATTCAAGAAAAATTTTTTGAAGAATGTGAAACTAATTTTGATTTAAAATCACAAATAGAAAAGAAACAAATTAAGAAAATTAGTAAGTATGAAAATTTATACAGAGCTTTGATGTTAGGTCTGAAAAATTATATGTTCAAAAATGGTTTTCGTTTTGCACATCTTGGATTATCTGGAGGGATTGATTCAGCCTTAACTCTAGCAATTTTGGCGGATACTTTGGAGAGCGAAAATATTCATTCTTTTTATCTTCCGTCTAAATACTCAAGTAATGATAGTAAAAAAGATGCAGAATCTCTTTCTAAAAACGTAGGTGTAAAAAATTCAGAAATTTCAATCGAAAGTTTACGAAATTCAATACTTAAACAACTAAACCCTATATTTAAAAATTATAAGGAAGATGTGACTGAAGAAAATATTCAATCCAGAGTAAGAGGACTCATCCTTATGGCTTTGTCTAACAAACTAAATTCCCTGCTTATTACTACTGGTAACAAATCTGAACTTGCTATTGGTTATTCAACTTTATACGGTGATATGTGTGGAGGTTATTCATTATTAAAAGATGTTTATAAAACTGATGTATTCGAACTTTGTAGATGGAGAAATGAAAATACTTTGCCTCAGTTTAAAGTAAAAAGAAACAATATAATTCCGGAAGAAATTTTAACAAAAGAACCTTCAGCAGAACTTAAATATGACCAAAAGGATTCTGATTTGTTACCGCCTTATGAAATTCTAGATAAAATTCTATCATATTTAATCGATGAGAATCGAGATATTAAATTTATTATTAAAAAGGGATTTTCTAAAAATGATGTAATAAAAATATGGAAAATGATTAAAAATTCTGAATTTAAAAGATATCAATCAGCAATTGGACCAAAAGTATCTAAAATGTCATTATCTCAAGATAGAAGATTCCCAATTACAAATAGATTTGATCTATAATGTTAAGATTTGCTCCAAGTCCAACTGGTTTATTACATATTGGTAATGTTAGAGTTGCATTAATAAACTATTTGTATGCTAAAAAAAAAAACTTAAGCTTCTTTCTTCGAATTGACGATACTGATCAAGATAGGTCAAAAACTGAATTCGAAAAATCAATAATAGAAGATCTTGAATGGTTGGGGATTCATTATAAAAAAGTTATTAGACAGTCTGAGAGAATTTCTAAGTATAAAGAAATTTTTGATTTCTTAAAAAGTAAAAATTTTATTTATCCTTGTTTTGAATCCGCAGATGAACTCTCTTTAAAAAGAAAAATTCTGTTAAAACAGGGTAAGCCCCCAATCTATGACAGATCATCTCTAAGACTAAAAAAAAGTGAAATAATGCAACTAATCCAATCCGGTAAAAAACCACACTGGAGACTCAAGTTAGATGACGAAACTATTGAATGGTGTGACATGATTCACGGAAAAATTACCTTTTCTAATCTATCAGTTTCCGATCCTGTTGTTTTTAGGTCAGATGAAATGCCTTTATTCACAATTACTTCAGTGGTTGACGATGCAGACACTGGAGTTTCGCATGTTTTTAGAGGTGACGACCATATCACAAATACAGCAGCTCAAATTAAGTTATTTAAACTTATTGATGCCCAAATACCAAAGTTTGGACACTTTCCACTCATAAAATCAATATCTGGGCAAGGTTTGTCCAAAAGATCAGAGGATTTTTCAGTAAGGCAATTTAGAGAACAAAAAGTCTTACAGGTAGTATTATTAAATTATCTTCAAAAGATAGGAACTAATCAATCATTTGAAAAGATAGATGATATTGACACTCTTTATAAGAATTTTAATATTAATAATTTTTCTAGAAATTCAGTCTTTTTTGATAAAAATGATGTTGAAAGAATAAATTCAAAATATTTAAAAACCTTGGACATTAAAACTGTAAAAGAAACTTTTGATTTAAATTTAGATAATAAGTTTTGGTTAATTGTTCGATCTAATATTAATTCAATCGATGAAGCTAAAGAATGGTTTAATTTAGTAAATAATGATTTCTTGATGACGAATAAAATAATTTTAAAAAAACCATTGAAATCTATAATGCTTAAATTTATTCCTGAAAAATTAGATAATGATTTTTGGTCTGATTGGACCAATAAGGTTTTAGAAAATTTTGAGATTAAACCAAAAGTTCTTTATATTACTCTAAGAGAGATTTTAACAGGAAAAAAATATGGACCAAGTATGAATGACTTACTGACATTGATGAGAAAAGATGAGATTATAAAAAGAGTGGAATCAAATTGTGAAGAAGAAGATTAAATTATATGATAGCACGTTAAGAGATGGTGCTCAAACAAAAGGCGTGAACTTTAGTTTAGACGACAAATTAAAAATTATATCCTTACTGGATGAAATTGGAATTGATTACATAGAGGGTGGATGGCCTGGAGCTAATCCAACAGACAATGAATTCTTCCAAAAAATTCCAAAATTAAATAATTCTAAAGCTGTTGCTTTTGGTATGATGAGAAAATTTGGTAAAAGTTCTCATGAAGATTCTGGTCTTAATGCAGTTCTTAATTCTGGTGTTTCGACAGTTTGTTTGGTTGGAAAATCGTGGGATTTTCATGTAAAAAATGCATTGAAAATTCCTTTGAACAAGAATCTGGATATGATTGGCGATACCTTAACATTTGCATCCAAAAGAGTTGATGAAGTGTTATTTGATGCAGAGCATTTTTTTGATGGCTATAAGAATAATAAAGAATATTCATTAAAAGTAATAAAAACAGCTTACGATGCTGGTGCTAATTGGATAATTTTATGTGATACGAATGGGGGAACCTTACCGCATGAGTTAAAAAATGTTTTTAATGAAGTGAAAAAAATTGTTCCAGAAAGCATGATTGGTGTGCATTTTCATAATGATACAGATAACGCTACATACAATTCATTGGAATCGATCAGAAATGGAATTACTCAGGTTCAAGGTACCTTTAATGGTCTTGGTGAAAGATGTGGAAATGCCAATCTTATAAATGTTGCAGCGAATGCAATTTTAAAAATGGGTTTCGAGTGTTGTTTAAAAAAAAAAATACACAATTTAACATTTGCAAGCAGATTTATTGATGAAACTTTAAATAGAGAGTCTCAAAGAAACTTACCGTTTGTAGGTTCAGCCGCGTTTGCGCATAAAGGGGGACTTCATATATCTGCGGTTGAGAAGGATCCAAGGTGTTATGAACACATTGACCCAAAACAAATTGGAAATGAAAGGGTTTTAGTAGTTTCTAATCAGTCTGGAAAAAGTAACATAATAAATAAATTAAAAAAATTAAAAATTAATGTTAAAAATAAAGAAAAAAAGGTTATTAAATTTCTTGATAAAATTAAAGAACAAGAATTCTTAGGTTACGCGTATGACGGCGCCGAAGCGAGTTTTGAGCTTTTAGCTAAAAGAGTATTTCAGAGATTTAGCGAGTTTTACAATCTTGAAAGTTTCAAAGTTTCTGATGAAAAGAGAAAAAATATTAAAAATGAGTTTGTTCCCTTCTCAGAGGCTAGGGTAAAGATTTTTGTTGGAAAGAAAAGTTTTTACAGTGCAGCGGAAGGCAATGGACCTATTCACGCTTTAGATATGGCTTTAAGGAATGCCTTAATAAAATTTTATCCTAAAATTAAAAAATTAAATTTGGTTGATTACAAAGTTAGAATCCTATCACCTCAAGATGGAACTAAAGCTCTTGTAAGAGTAAGAATTGAATCTAAAAATGATAATTTACAGTGGTCAACAATTGGAGTTTCACATAATGTTATAGATGCTTCATATATTGCCCTAAATGATAGTATTACATACCATTTGTTAAAATCGAAGTAATCGTGAGAAATTCATGCATACCTGAAATAGTTCTGGTCAATACTCAAATACCTGAAAATTTAGGGGCAACAGCGAGGGCGATGTTAAATTTTAATCTCAAAAACCTAAGAGTTGTATCTCCTTTTTTTGAACTTTCTAATGAAAAAATTATTCCACTTTCAGCTGGTGCTGATTCTGTTATAAAAAATATAAAAAAATTTGGGGTTTTCGAAGATTCTGTTAAAGACCTTAACATTTTAGTTGCTACTACAAACAGACTAAGATCGGTGAAAAAGAAGCAGATTACCTTTCAAAAATTAAATAAAATTATCTTAAATTCAAAAAATAAAGTTGGGATTATTTTTGGACCTGAAAAAAGTGGACTTGAAAATGAGCATTTATCAATCTGTGATTATTCTTTAAAGATCAATTCAAACCCAAAGTTTTCTTCATTAAATCTCTCTCATGCAGTTTCTATAGTAGCATATGAATTGTGGAGTAGAAATTTAACTAAACAAAGTTTGAGTTCGAATAGAAAAAAAAAACAAGACATTCAAGCAACAAAGGGAGAACTTGCTAATTTTCTGTATATTTTACAAAAACAATTAGAGGAAAATGGATTTTTTTCTGTATTGGAAAGAAAAAGAATATTAGTTCAAAAAATTCGTAACATTTTTACTAAACTTGAATTAACTTCGAGAGATATTTCAACTCTCCTAGGAATAATAAAAAATTTAAGAAAAAACAAATAAAAGTAAATTGACATAAAAAAAATTAAAAGTATATTTCACCTCATGACTAGGATTTTAAAATCAAAATATAAAGTTGACAGAAGATTAAGATGTAACCTATGGGGGAGGCCAAAAAGCCCTTTTAACAGAAGGGATTATCCACCTGGTTTAAATGGACAAAATAGAAAAAAAAAACCCTCTGATTTCGGAATTCAACTTATGGCTAAACAAAAGCTAAAAAACCATTATGGATATATAACGGAAAAACAATTCAGAAACTTATTCTACAAGGCTTCTAAAATTAAGGGTGACACGAGCGAGAATCTTATTGAATTGTTAGAGAGAAGATTAGACGCGACAGTCTACAGAATGAAATTTTCAACAACTATTTTTGCAGCTCGACAATTTGTAAGCCATGGTCATATCTTAGTAAATGGAAAAAAAGTTACTATATCGTCGTATTCTTTAAAGGATGGAGATATTGTTGAAGTTAAAGAAAAAAGCAGAGAAATACCAGTTTTATTAGAAGCTATTAGCTCAACTGAAAGAGAGACACCTCAATACCTTTCTGTTGATTACGACAAGCTTAAAGGAACTTTTGTGAAGGGCCCCAAACTTAACGAAGTACCATATCCAGTTTTGATGGAACCAAATCTTGTTATTGAATATTATTCAAGATAGCTTGAAGAAAAATTTCCTTTAAAAACATTAAATTCAGAATAGGATTACTTAAATGACTTTAAGTGCACTGATTATTGCTCGTAACGAGGAAAAAAAAATTGAATCTACTCTTAAAACTTTAAATTTTGTTGATGAAATTGTTATCGTACTTGACAGATCAATTGATAAAACAAAGAAAATAGCTTCTAAATATACAAAAAAAATTTACGAAGGTTCATGGAAATCTGAGGGAAAAAGGAGAAATTACGGTATTTCTAAATGCAGCTCACAATGGATTTTTGAGATCGATGCAGATGAATTAGTAACCAAGTCGTTAGAAAAAGAAATACTTCAAAAATTGAAATTTAAAAATTTTGATTTTTATTATGTTTCTTTAACCAACTTTATTGGTAATAAAAAGGTAACAAAAGGTTGGATGGCTTGTCTTGCCCCTGATGGGAAGTTTTGTTTATTCAGGAAAGGCACAAAAGTTTGGATTGATGGAAGTGTTCACCCACAATATCAAATTAAAGGAAAAAAAGGAAAGCCTTTCGCAAACTCTTTAAATCATTATTTATCAAAGGACATTTCAGAATTATTATCAAAGTTTAATAGAAATACTACTTTGTACGCAGACGATTTAAGAAAAGAGGGCAAAAGCCTACATAAGTTGATTTCGGTTAGAAAGATCTTTTCAAGATTTATTAAATCTTTTATTACAAGAAGAGGTTTTCAGTTTGGTGGATTAGGAGTTTTAATTGGTATCCTATGTGCTATTTATCCATACGTTTCGGCTATTAAATGCAGAGAAGATAGAATTAAGTTTTGATTTTAAAGTTTATATTTTTTTCTTTTAGAAAATCCTCAATTTCACCATTTTCTAGCATTTCCTTTAAAATATCACAACCCCCAATAAATTCTTTTTTAATGTAAATCTGAGGAATAGTTGGCCATTCTGAATAAACTTTTATTCCTTCCCTAAGTTCTATGTCATCTAAAACATTGTAACTTTGATAATTTATCCCGAGGTAATTTAATATTCCAACTACGTTTGCAGAGAAACCACACTGGGGAAAATCTGGAGTACCTTTCATGAATAAAACTACGTCATCATTTTCGATCATAGTATCAATTTTTTTATCAATATTTGTCATAAATTTTCCTATTTAACTTTCAGAGGTAGTTAGCATTAGTGCATGGAGTGTTGTCCCCATGTGTGAACCTATTGCTTCATAAACCATTTTATGCTGTTTAAGTTTTGATAAACCTTTAAATTTCTGAGAAATAATTTTAGCGTGATAGTGATTATTGTCACCTCTAATATCATTAAGTTCAATGACAGCATCTGGTATTTTTTTTTTAATAAGTTTAGTTATTTCTTGAGCGCTTAAAGTCATTTTTCAATAAAGTTTTCAAACCATATACTATTATATTTTATAAGCTTTTTTACTGAAATTTCAAATTTTTTTATAATACAAAATTTATCACCACTTACTGTGGCAATTTTTTGAAGCTTTATATTCTCTTTTTTCGCTACTTTTTTAATAATATCTTCATTGTTAACTATGAGTAAATATCTTGATTGATCTTCACCGAATAACCAATTTTTTGAATTTTTTATATTTGAGGGAATTTTTATATTTAAACCTTTTTTATTTCTGATTGCAAGTTCTGCAAGTGCTAAAATAATTCCACCCTCTGAAATATCATGACACCCAGTAACTATAGAGTTATGCTTTTTCATAAAATTTCTAACAAAAGTACCATTTTTTATTTCTTCTTTCAGATCAAGGGGAGGGGGAGAGCCATAATTTTTGTTGCAAATTCTGTTAAATTCAGAAAGTTCAAGATGACCATGAGAATTTCCAACAATAAAGATCTTATCCCCCTCATTCATTCTTAAACCTTTTGATCGAAAAATATTTTTTATGACTCCAACACCACCTATAACTGGGGTAGGAAATATTGATTTGTTTTTAGTTTCATTGTATAGAGACACATTTCCTGAAACAACCGGATAATTTAATGCTTCGCAGGCAGTTTTTATTCCTTTTATAGCTTCTTTAATTTGATACATAATTTCCTTCTTTTCGGGATTACCAAAATTTAAATTATCAGTTATTGCGATTGGATCAGCACCCGATGCAATAAGATTTCTCCATGACTCTGCAACCCCTATTTCGGCTCCTAACTTTGGGTCAGAATTGCAGTAAATGGGATTGCAATCACATGTTACTGCAATTGCTTTAGTAGAGTTATGGACTCTGATAACTGCTGAATCACTTTGTTCAGACGAAAAATATGTATCACACATTACAGATCTATCATATTGGTGGTAGATCCACTTCTTTGATGAATGGTTTGGACTTGATATTATTTTTATTAAAGCAGATTTGATTGAAAAATTTTTATGAGCCTCTTTTTTAAATTTGATAAAAGGTTTTTCAGAAGGCCGATCATATTCAGGTGAAGAATCTGCCAAGGGTTTAATAGGTAACTTTCCAACTAAACTGTTATTAAAAAAAATTTCCATATTTCCAGTTTTTGTAATTACTCCAATCTCAGCTGCTTCTAATCCCCATTTTTTAAAAACCCTTAAAGTTTTTTTTTTTTTGGACGGTTTAATCACCATCAGCATTCTCTCTTGAGTTTCAGACAGCATCATTTCATAAGGTGTCATTTTATCTTCTCTACACGGCACCTTATCCAAAAATAACTTCACTCCACATGAACCTTTCGAAGCCATTTCAAATGACGAAGATGTCAAACCTGCGGCTCCCATGTCTTGAATTGCTATTATTGCATCTTCTTTCATTAACTCCTGACAAGACTCTAATAGAAGTTTTTCCATAAATGGGTCTCCAACTTGGACTTGTGGTCTGCTATCTTCTGAATGATCATCGAACTCTGCTGATGCCATTGTTGCACCATGTATTCCATCTCTTCCAGTCTTTGCGCCTACGTAAATGATTGGATTCCCAGAACCTTTTGCAATGGAATAAAATATTTTATTTTTTTTAACCAATCCAATACACATTGCATTTACTAAAATATTGTTATTGTAAGACTCATGAAAATTACATTCTCCTCCTACAGTTGGAATTCCAACGCAATTCCCATAATCTCCAATACCTTTTACTACACCTGACAAGAGTTGTTTTGTTTTGGGATGTTTTGGTGAGCCAAATCTCAGAGAATTTAGGTTTGCGATTGGTCTTGCGCCCATTGTAAAAACATCTCGCATAATACCACCAACACCGGTAGCTGCTCCTTGGTAAGGCTCAATAAAAGAAGGATGATTATGACTTTCCATCTTAAATACTATTGCTTCATTATCACCAATGTCAATTATTCCAGCATTTTCTCCAGGACCACAAATTACTTTTTCGCCTGATGTGGGCAAAGTTTTTAGCCACTTTTTTGTAGACTTATAAGAACAGTGCTCACTCCACATAACTGAGAAAATACCTAACTCAAGAAGATTGGGCTCTCTTTGGAGAATTTCTTTTATTAATTTAAATTCATCTTCAGATATTCCATGTTCTGAAACTATACGTTTGTTAATTTTTATCATAATAAATTTTGCAATCCTCTAAAGAAAGAAATGCCGTCGTTGTCTTCTGAAAAATTTATAGCTCTTTCTGGATGAGGCATTAGACCAAGAATATTTTTATTTTTGTTTATTATTCCAGCGATATTATTCATTGAGCCATTTGGATTTTCAGATTTATTGATTTTACCATCTCTTGAAGAATATTTAAAAACAATTTGGTTGTTATCTTCAAGCCTTTTGAGGTTGTCTTCTGATGTATAAAACCTTCCTTGAGCATGGGCTATAGGAAATTGAACAACATTTTTATGAATATTCTTAGTAAATGGGTTATTTTTATTTTCGATTTTTACAAAATTTTCTTTGCAAATGAAAAGGCGTTTACAATTATCAATTAGAGCTCCATCAAGTAATTTACACTCGGTTAAAATTTGAAATCCATTGCAAATACCAATTATAGGAACTCCTTTTTTAGATAATCTTATGACCTCTTTCATTGCAGGAGATTTTGTAGCAAGTGCTCCTGACCTTAGATAATCTCCAAATGAAAAACCACCAGGGATAAAAATCATTTCTTGATTTTTAATGTTTGGATCATCGTGCCAAACTAACTCCGTGTTGACATTCATATATTTTTGAACTGCAATATCTAAGTCTCTATCGCAATTTGAACCTGGGAAAACGACAATTGAAACAACTTTTTTTGGCACAAGTTATTTCTTTATAATTTTAAAATTTTCAATTATAGGATTTGATAGCAAATCTGAGCTAATTTTTTCTAAATCTCCTAATGTGTTTTTTGATGAAGAAATTTCAATATCAAAAAACTTCCCTTTTGAAATATTTTTAATAGTTTTATAACCCATACTATCAATTGTTCTTTTAATTGCCTCTGCTTCGGGATCCAAAATACCTTTTTTAAAATTTATATAAACTCTATAGATCATTTTTAATAACTTTCTTAAATTCATTTTCCGATAAAACTCCTAATCTGTATGCGACTTCTTTATATGCCTTCCCAACCTCACCTAAATCTTGCCTAAATCTATCCTTGTCCAGTTTTTTGTTAGTTTTTACATCCCATAATCTACAGTTATCTGGACTTATTTCATCAGCAACTATAACTGAAGCTTCCTCGTTATCCCAATATCGCCCAAATTCAAGTTTAAAGTCTACAAGCCTGATATTCAGAGAAAAGAAGTAACCTGTTAAAAAATCGTTAATGCGTGAACTTAAAGAAATAATTTCCTCAAGTTCATTTGGTGTAGCCCATTCAAAAACTATTATGTGTTCTTCATTTATAATCGGATCATTTAATTTATCATTTTTTAAGTAAAACTCAATTATAGGTCTATTTAATACTTTTCCCTCTTTTATACCCAATCTTTGAACTAATGATCCTGTTGCAATGTTTCTAACAACTACCTCAATTGGTATTATATCCAATTTCTTGATAAGTTGTTCTCTCATATTCATTCTTTTTATTAAGTGATTTGAAATGTTAACGTCTCTTAATCTTGTCATTATCAACTCCGAAATGAAGTTATTTAATACACCTTTTCCTGGAATCTGATCTTTCTTTTTGTTATTGAATGCAGTTGCGTCATCCTTGAAATATTGAATCAATGTATTTGGTTCTGGACCTTGATAAAGTATTTTAGCTTTTCCTTCGTATATTTTTTTTCTATTTTTCATCCAAGAACTTTCTTGTAAATAGCATTAATATTTTTTAAAAAATATTTCAAATCAAACAATTCATTAATCTCTCTAACATTCAATAAAGATTTAACTTCATTATTTTTTTCTAATAATTTTTTAAAACTTTTATTTTCTTTCCATGCTTTTAAAGCTATCTTCTGAACAATTTTATAAGCTGATTCTCTTGAAATATTTTTTTCAATTAGCTTCAGCATTACTCTTTGTGAGTTAAAAAGTCCATTAGTTTTTTCAAGGTTGTAGAACATCATTTTTTTATCAACTACTAAATTTTCTACAATATTATTCATTCTACTTAGTGCAAAATCACATAATATGATTGTATCAGGTCCGAGTGTTCTCTCAACTGACGAGTGAGAGATATCTCTTTCATGCCAGAGTGAAATGTTCTCCATGAAAGGAATACAACTTGCCCTTATGACTCTTGCAATTCCAGTAAGGTTTTCACTTAAAACTGGATTTTTTTTATGGGGCATCGCAGAAGAGCCTTTTTGATCTTTAGAAAAAAATTCCTCTACTTCCCTTACCTCACTTCTGTGAAGATGTCTAAATTCAATTGCTAAATTTTCAATTGAAGAAGCAATCATTGCTAAAGCTGTGAAAAAGAATGCATGTCTATCTCTAGGAATAATCTGTGTCGAAACATCCTCAGTCTTTAGTCTAAGTTTTTTTGCTACAAAACTTTCAATAGAGGGATCAATATTAGCATAAGTTCCAACTGCACCTGAAATACTGCAAATGGAAATTTGTTTTTCAGCATCACAAAGTCTTTTATAATGTCTTTCAAATTCACAATATTTGCCTAACATTTTTAATCCAAAAGTTGTTGGTTCTGCAAAAATGCCGTGGCTTCTTCCTATGCAAGCTATATTTTTAAAATTTAGAGACTTTTCTTTAAGATTGTTTAATAACCTTTTTAACTCTCTTTTCAAAATTGAGCATGACTGCTTCAATTGAATTGAAAAAGCCGTATCTATAATATCAGAGGATGTTACGCCCATGTGAACAAACCTAGAGTCGTGTCCAATATTTTCTCCAATGTTTGTTAAAAAAGCTATTACGTCGTGTTTTACATCTTTTTCTATAACATCAATTCTATCAATATCAAAACGAGCATTCTTTTTTATAGTTTTGAAAGAATCTTTAGGAATATCACCTCTATTGGAAAGTGCTTCACAAATTAGCAATTCAATTTTTAGCCAAATGTTAAATTTATTTTCTGGCTCCCAAATTTTTGAGATTTCTTTTCTTTTATATCTTGGAATCATTTTTTGTATATGGAGGAAATTTAAAGTTTCTCTTTGAAAGAGTAAATATTTCATATCCTGTTTTTGTTACTCCTACTGTATGCTCAAATTGTGCAGATAATGATTTATCAGATGTAACTGCAGTCCAACCATCTGAAAGAACTTTTACTTTATAATCTCCAATATTAATCATTGGCTCTACAGTAAAAAACATTCCTTCTTGCAACAATTCTCCTTCTCCGGGTTTTCCAAAATGAAGAACACTGGGGTTATCATGAAAAACTTTACCTAAACCATGACCACAGAAATCTCTAACTATTGAATAGTTTTTTTTTTCAGCATATACCTGAATTGCATTTCCAATATCTCCAAATGTGTTTCCAGGTTTAATTTTTTCAATACCTTTCATCATTGCTTCATAAGTAGTTTCAACAAGTTTAATAGCTTTCAGTTTAACTTTACCTACATAAAACATTCTACTTGTATCTCCATGCCACCCATTCAAAACTGGTGTGACATCAATATTTATAATATCGCCATCTTGCAAAACTTTATCCCCTGGTATTCCGTGACATACTACGTGATTAACAGACGTACAAACAGACTTAGGAAACCCTTTGTAATTCAATGGAGCAGGCCTTGCCCCTCTACTCACTTGATACTCGTGACAAATATCGTTAAGTTTAGAAGTGGAAATACCAGGTTCAATGAAATCAGTAACGTAATCAAGGCATTCAGCCGCAAGTTGTCCAGCTTTTCGCATAAACTCGAATTCATCTTTGGTATGTAATTTAATATTGTTATTCATTAAAAGATCAATTTATAATAAAAATTTAAAAACTTACAGAAATATTTTATGAAAAAAAAAAGAAAAACTTCAGGTATAATAATAATTGGTAATGAGATTTTATCTGGTAAAACTCTCGAAAAAAATTCAAATTTTATGTGTAAAGAATTATTTCGTATTGGGGTATCCTGTGAGGAAATAGTGATTATAAAAGATGATAAATCAAGAATTATAGAAAAATTAAATAATTTTAGAAAAAAGTATAGTTATGTTTTCACGTCAGGTGGAATTGGTCCAACACATGATGATATTACTTCAGACTCTGTGGCTTGTGCTCTTGGAAAAAAATTGATTTTAAATACTGAAGCTAAAAGGCGTCTTGAAAAACATTATGCCGATGATGTATTGACAAAGGCACGATTAAAAATGGCTTATATGCCAGAAAATTCAACTTTAATAGATAATCCGGTTAGTGTTGCTCCAGGATTTTCTATACAAAATATTTTTGTATTTCCAGGAGTACCAAAAATTATGCAAGTAATGTTTAAAGAAAAAGTTAAATCATTTGACGAGGGGCTGAGGTATTATAAAAAAACAATCTCAACAACTCTATCAGAGGGAATTATTGGCGAATATATTGAAAAAATACAAAACAAATTTAATACATTAGAAATTGGAAGTTACCCCTATTTTAAAAAAAATTCATTTGGCGTTTCTCTTGTTATCAAAGGAGAGAAAGAATTAGAAGTATCGAAAGCTAGCAACGAAATTTACAATTATATAGAATCTATAAATGGTAATCCTGAGATTTTTTAGTCTTGTCTATTTTTGATGTAATTTGAAATTTCTAGTTCAATTAATTTATTTAAATTTCGCTTTAACCAGGAATCCAAGAGTAAACGAAATTCAACTTCTATCGTTTTCTTGTTGGGGTTAGAAAAATTATTTGAAAAACTTTTCAAATTAGATTTTTTAATTGTTTTTTTAAAATTTATGTTTTGCCAGCTATGAAAACTTTTTAATTGCTTTTCTTCGGTTGAATTAATTTGTAACTGAGAATTAGTATTTGAATTTTTATTTACTTTTATAGTGTCTTCTGTTTGAATTTTTTCTATTTCCGGATAGATGTTTTTTGGTAAATCTTTGTTTATAACAAATTCATATTCATTTTTTGCTTCATTAATTAAACTGACTATAGAGCTAAGCAGCTCATTTATAGATTTATTTTTACTCATATCTTCTAACCTTATACTCTAGAATGTTAAAATTTTAAGTCAAAAAATAAAAACATTTGATAAGTAAAAAAAACGGGTGACTGTTATATTTAACAAATATATTGATATACTGTAAGTAAATGTCTGTTATACCAAATGAAATAATACCATACGCCTTCGTCTTTATTTTAATGATCTTCCTTTTAGCATTAAAGAAGACAAAAAGCTCTGCTAAATTATTTGATGCTGAAAAAAAATTAGAGGTATTTGATGACGATAAGAAAATAATACTTGAAGCAGCTGAGCAAAAACTTTTAGCACTCAAAGATTTATATCTTCAGGAATTAATAGATGTTAAAGTCTACTTAAAAAAAACAGAATTGGTAGCTTCAAATTTAAGCAATGAAATGGGTGAAAATATGATGGAAATACATGAACTTCAAAAAAAAATCGTATACAACGATTTAAAAAAAGAAATAAAAAAGAAAATTGATTTTCAAACTACTACTGAATCAAAAACTAATATTGACAGATTAATATTAGCAGTAGATAAAAAAATTAAAACTGGAGAAATGCATGAGGAAAAGTAACTCTGAAATCTTAAATAAGGTCAAGAACATTGTTAATGAAAAAAAAAAAACAAATCCTTCTAATAATAATTTATCAAATAATAAAACAAACGAAACAAGAAAGTTTTTAGAGCGATGGATCGAGGTTAATGCGGAAAAAATAACAAAAGAAATAATAAAAGAAGAAGTAAAAAAAATTTTTAAGTAATTTTTTAAAATACAAAAAATCTTATTTTATTAAATGTTTCTTTCAGAAATTAATTTGTTTTTAAGAAATTAGAAAATCAATGTCTATTGTATCTATTATTTGCTAAGGAATGGGCAATCAACATGTAGCGTTTGTTAATATATAGTCAATCGTTTTTATGTATTCAATTGAATCGAAAGAAAAACCTATTTTTCAATTACAAAAGCCTTAATCATAAATATTATCTTTTTACTCATTGAATACAGAAATATTTGAGTAGCAATATCTAATTATAAAATCAAGATAAACTAAAGTATTTTCAATAGTCGTTTATTGCAAAATGAAACTGTATATGTTTCTTGTTTAATTCAATATTCATTATGATATAAAGTATTTAATATTAATATAATGACTAGGAATAAAGAGTAAAATGAGCCTTGATAACATACCTATGGATATTTGTATAAAGTTAAATTTTATTTTTTATAACCTTTTTTTGATGCTTGCGAGCGTGCTGAAATTGGTAAACAGACAGGACTTAAAATCCTGCGGGTGGCAACACCCTTGTGGGTTCAAGTCCCACCGCTCGCACCAATAAGAAAGATGAAATTAAATAACTACACACTTATAGCATTTTCCTTTTCAATTTTATTGAGCGGTTTTAACGTAAGGGGAGATGATATAGAAGGAAAAATTAAGGATTTTATTTTGAAAAATCCAGAAGTAATAATCGAATCCCTTCAAAAGTTTGAAGTAAAAAAAGAAAATGAAAAAAAACTAGAGAATAAAAATAAGATTAATACATTGAGTAAACAGATTTACAATTCTGAAAGTCTATTTGAAGGAAATAAACTGTCTAATAAGATTATTGTAGAGTTTTTTGACTATAATTGCTCATATTGTAGAAGAGCTCACCAAGATTTAAAAAAAATAATTAGCGAGGATAAAAATATAAAAGTTATTTACAAAAATTATCCCATTCTTTCAGAAAATTCTATTGAGCTAGCTAAGTATGCATTAATAATTTCAGAAATTGATAAAAAAAAATTTGTAAAATTTCACAATTTGATTTTGACAAATAAAGGCAAGATTAATGATGATATTTTGATTTCAATTTTAAAGGAATTAAATATTGATAAAAATTACTTAGAGAACAAAATCAATGATGAGGAAATTAATCAAAAGCTTAAAAATGATATCGATTTAGCAAGAAATCTTGGTTTAAGAGGCACTCCTGCATTCATAATTTCAGATGAGATCTTTTTTGGATACATAGATAAAGATGATATGGTTTCAATACTAAATCAGCAATAAAGATTCTGTTTAGCTTCACTTTTAAATTTTGCCGCGAATCCATTACTGTAAAGAATCTTTTTACCAAACTGACTTAAAAAAACGTTATGGTTAACTAGCGCATCCATCTCTCTCAAATGTTTTTTTGTTCTATCTTCGTAGTTTACAAATATTTCTTGATCTTCTTGTAATATGTGAATCAGTTCGTGAAGTAAAATTCCTCTGTGACAAATATCATCCATTGGGGAAAGTGTATCAGCCAAAAAAATTGTATATTTAGGATTATCTGGTGTTAATGCTAATATTTCACATTCCCTACCACACGCCATTTCTGCTAATGCTTTTTGTTCAATAAACTGAATTTTTGGGAATGTTTTTGGTTCTTTGTAATCAGTATGGGTTGTGATCCATAAAAGTAATGCTAGTATTAGCTCATTAAATGTTTCAAATTTTTCCATTATATTATACTCATGATTAAAAAATTATTTATTCATCGTTCTCTTCCTGAAATGTATAACATAGATGTTGGAGATGACAATAAAATTTATACTGAAGCCAGTGGAAAAAAAGACGGTATTCCTGTTATTTTTGTGCATGGTGGACCTGGGGGACAATGTCGTAGTGAACATCACTCACTTTTTAATCCTCAGATATTTAGATCAATTATTTTTGACCAAAGGGGATGCGGTAAGAGTATCCCGTACAGATCTTTAGAAGGAAATAATACTGAAAATTTAGTTGAAGATATTGAAAAAATAAGAGATTTTTTCAAAATAAAAAAATTTCTAATTGTTGGTGGGTCATGGGGTGCTACGTTAGCAATAAAATATGCCCTAAAGTTTCCCAAAAATTTAATTGGTGTTCTTTTAAGGTCAGTTTTTCTTGGAACAATTAATGAGATAAATTGGGCATTCATTGATGGTCCTAAAAATTTTGCTCCAAACTTGTATAAAACATTTGAAAAATATTCGAACGGTAAAGAAATAATTGATTCATATTACAAAAAAATTTTAAAAGAAAATTCTAAGGTCCATTCATGGATTTGGCATGACTATGAAAGAATTTTATCTCAATTAAATCCTAAAAATTATTTCTTTGAATCTGAAGAAGAGTTACTCAAGAGAGAAGGTCTTCCAAATTCGCCATTCATGGAATTACATTTCATAAAAAATAATTTTTTTATGGAAGATAATGAAATAGTTAAAAAAATTTCGAAAATAAAAAATTTACCTTCGTTTATCGTTCAAGGAAGATATGATCTTATATGTCCGCCAGTAAATGCTTATAAACTTCATGAAAATTGGAAATCTTCTGAAATAAAGTTTGTTAATACAGCAGGACACTCTTCCTCTGATGAAGGCATAATTGATAATTTGTTGATAGGTTTAAAAAAATTAACTGAGCATCTTTAATTCGTATAGAACATAATTATTTTTTTCCTTTTTTATCAATTCACTTTTAAGTTTTTCTTTGCTTTTCTTCTCCATTAGCTGAAACAACGACCAAACACAAGCACCCCTTACTAAACTACTTTTATTATTAATATGACTGAGAATGTATTTTATTAATTTTTTATTTTTGCTATTTCCAGAAGCAATAATTATGTTTCTTAGAAACCTATTCCAACCTATTCTTTTTACAGAAGAATTATGAAAGTATGTTTTGAAGTGTTCTTCACTGAATTTTAAGAAAAATAATAAATCATTTTTGTCATTCGATATAAGTTTTTTCTCACCTGTTTCAGTCGCAAACTTATTCCAAGGACAAATAGATAAACAATCGTCGCAACCATATATTTTGTTTCCAATCAACTTTCGTAAACTTATTGGAATTGGACCTTTATTTTCTATCGTTAAATATGAAATACATCTTTTAGAGTCAATTTTATAATTGCCTAAAATTGCGTTTGTAGGACATATTTCTAAACATTTCACACATGATCCACATCCATTAATAATATTTTTTGTTTCATTTATTTTTATAGGGAGAAATATTTCTGCTAGAAATAACCAAGATCCAAAACTTTTTGAAACAATGTTAGTATGTTTACCTTGCCAACCTAAACCAGCCTTTTCAGCAAAATATTTTTCCATTATAGGTGAAGTGTCAACGAAGATTTTTGTTTCAAGATTATATTTGTCTTTAAACCAATATTGTAAATTTTTCAATTTATTTTTAATTACGGAATGATAGTCTTCATCATGAGCATAAATACTAATATTTCCATGATTTTTGTCTTTGTTTAAAAGCAATGGATTCTCTTTAGGACCATAATTTTGTCCCAAAACAATAATAGTTTCTACTTTATCCCAAATTTTCTTTGGATTTGTTTTTTTTTCAAAATGCCTTTCTAACCATTTCATATCTCCATGATAATTTTTATTTAGAAAATTTTTGTATCTTTGCTTTGTCTTTTCATCAACATACGGTTCTGAATAACCAATGGAATCAAAGCCGAGTTTAATAATTTCTTTTTGTATATTTTTTTTTAAATTCTTCATTTTTTTATTTTGTTAAATATTATAATTATTAAATGTCTAAAAAATCAAATAAAGCTTTAGTTCTTTTAAGTGGGGGCTTAGACTCCTCAGTTGTTTTATCAGTGTGCCAAGATAAAGGTTATGATATATATGCCATTTCCTTTGATTATGGTCAAAGACATAAGGTTGAATTAGAGTATGCAAAATTTCAAGCAACATTTTTTAATTGTATATCTCATGAAGTCTTTAAGATGGAATTCTACGGAGGTTCAGCATTAACAGATGACATTAAGGTTCCTAAAAACAGAGATTCTCATTCAATGTCCAAAGATATTCCTGTTACATACGTTCCAAGTAGAAATATTGTATTTCTCTCTTTTGCCTCAGGATACGCTGAATGTCACGATATTGATAATATCTTTATAGGAGTAAATGCAATAGACTACTCAGGGTATCCTGATTGCAGAAAAAATTTTATAGATAATTTTGAAAAACTTATTAATAAATCTACCAAGAAGGGTTTAGAAGGGAGTAAATTTAAGATAAATACTCCTTTAATAAACTTATCCAAAAAAGACATTATTAAACTGGGTCATAAAAATGGTGTTGATTTTTCCATGACTTCGAGTTGTTATAGTCCAAAATTAAAAAAAAACTGTGGAGTATGTGATTCATGCTTATTAAGAAAACAAGGGTTTGAGGAAGCCGGTTTAAGAGATCCAGCCAGAATTTAGTTAATGTATAAAGTAAAAGAAATTTTTAGATCAATTCAAGGAGAAGGTTTTAATACTGGAAAAGAAAGCGTATTTATAAGATTTTCTGGTTGTAATTTCTGGAATGGAAGGGTCGAAGACAGGATGGAAGCAAAATGTAATTTTTGTGATACTGATTTTGTTGGTGTTAATGGTAAAAATGGAGGTAACTATAATCTAAAAGAGTTAATTGAAGTCGTAGAAAGAGTTTGGGATTTGTCTTTTTCACTAAAAAAAAAAAACGTAATTCTAACTGGTGGGGAACCCCTATTACAAGTTGATAAAAAATTGTTAGATTTTTTGAAAAAAAAGAATTTTACAGTTGCTTTAGAAACAAACGGATCAATTAAAACAGACCTTGACTTTGACTGGATTTGTGTGAGCCCAAAGGATCCAGACCACTGGAAACAAAAAAAAGGCGACGAATTAAAAATAATATATCCCCAAGATAAATTTAATTTAAAAGAAATAGTCAATTTAGATTTTAAATATTTTTTTTTACAACCAAAAGATGATAGCTTAATGAAACTTAATCTTAATAAAACTATTGACTATTGCAATCTAAATAAGAAGTGGATACCTAGTTTTCAATTTCATAAAGTAATCGGAATTCAGTAAAATGATAATCTTCAAAAAATATTACTTTGATGCGGCACATTACATGCCTGAATTCAAGAAACATCACAAATATAATAAAGTTCATGGGCATAGTTATGAAATTATTATAAAATTGAAAGGTGAATTAGATCCAAAAAATAATTGGGTCATGGATTTAGAAAAACTTGATTCTTATGTCAAACCTGAGTTATCAAAACTCGACCATTCAATATTAAATGAAGTTAAGGGTCTTGAAAAACCGACTAGTGAAAACATCGCAAAATGGCTTTGGAAAAGATTAAAAAAGAAAATTCACAATTTAGATAGTGTTGAAATCAATAGACCAAGAATCGGAGGATGTATCTTCACAGGTGATTGAGTTACCTTCCTGAATAATTTGGAATGTCTAGGTCTTCTACATAAACGTCTTTTGGTCTTTTTCCTCTTTGAAAAATTACATCAATAGGTATACCTCCTCTGGGATTCCAGTAACTTGCAACCCTAATCCACTTTGGTGATATATACTTTATAATTTTTTTGGCTACTTTAATAGTACAATCTTCGTGGAAACCTCCGTAATTTCTGAATGTGAATAAAAAAAGTTTGAAAGATTTACTTTCCATTATTTTTTTGTTAGGTACATAATCAACTATAAAATTACCAAAATCAGGTTGAGAAGTAATTGGACAAATACTTGTAAATTCTGGTGCAGTAAATCTTACACAATAATCTTCATCTGGATGAGGGTTTCTCACCGTATCCAAAATAAAATTATCTGGTGAATTTTGAATTTTAGACCTTGATCCAAGGTACCTAGGTTCTTTTGTGTTTTTCATGATTTGCAGAATATTTTTTTTTTAGTTCATAAAATTTTTTATTAATTATAGACTCTCGTATATCACACATCATTTTTTTGTAAAAAGCAATATTATGTAAACTTAAAATCATACACGCTAAAATTTCATTATTTTTAACTAAGTGATGAATGTAAGATTTAGAAAAATTTTGAGAAACATATAAATCCAATCCTTCATCAAGAGGAGAGTCGTCTTTAAGATATTTCGCATTTTTCAAGTTTATTTCACCATTACTTGTAAAAGCCCTACCATTCCTCCCAAACCTCGTAGGTAAAACACAATCAAACATATCAACTCCTCTTTCTACTGCTGCAAATATGTCAATTGGTCTGCCAACACCCATCAAATATCTAGGTTTATCTTCATCGATATTTTCGAGAGAAAAATCAATTGATTTGATCATCTCTTCATGAGACTCTCCAACTGAAAGTCCCCCGAGGGCATAACCATCAAATCCAATTTTACTTAATTTTTCAGAGCATTTCTTTCTTAGAGTTTCAAACATACCTCCTTGAATAATTCCAAATAAACCAAAACCTTCTCTGGATGTGAAAGTATTTTTACACCTATTCGCCCATCTTATTGATAATTCCATTGACTCTTCAGCTCTTGAAAAGGATGCAGGATATTCCGTACATTCATCTAGTACCATGGAAATATCAGAATTTAATCTTTCTTGGATTTGAATTGCAGATTCAGGGGTTAATTCAATTTTCTTTCCGTCAATATGAGATACAAAATTAATTCCATGTTCATTTATTTTTCTTAATTTTGATAAAGACCATACTTGATATCCGCCAGAATCTGTCAAAATTGGTTTATTCCAATTAATAAATTTGTGAAGCCCTCCCAATTCTTTTACTAAACGATCTCCTGGGCGAAGCATCAAATGGTATGTATTTGCTAAAATAATTTCTATACCAAGTTTTTCTAAATCTCTCTGAAAAATTGCCTTTACGCTTCCAAGCGTACCAACAGGCATAAAAACAGGAGTTTTAATTTTTCCATGAAACGTTTCAATTGATCCTGCGCGTGCCTTTTGATATTTATTTTCTATATAGAATTTAAACTTTGCCATTTTTATTCCAAATTAAACATGCATCTCCATAAGAAAAAAAACGAAGTTTATTTTTTATAGCAAAATCATAAAGTCTCATTGTTTTTTTTTTTCCAATAAGTGTGAAGATTAAAAGAAGTAATGTAGATTTTGGTGTATGAAAATTTGTAACAAGTCCATCAACAGAATTTATTTCCCATCCGGGTTTTATAAATATATTTGTTTCACCTTTATATGGTGAAATATAACCTTTGCTGTCTTTTGATGATTCAAGTAATCTTAAAACCGTTGTTCCAATAGCAATTATTCTTCCGCCATTGTTCTTTACTTTATTAATTTCTTCAGATGTTTTTTTTGAAATACATCCATATTCATAATGCATCTTATGTTTAAAAACATTTGCTGTTCTTATTGGAGTGAAAGTCCCACCATTTACATGTAAAGTAATATAAATTATTTTAATTTTTTTTTTTTTTAGTTTGTTAATTAAACGTTTAGTAAAGTGAAAGCTTGCTGTTGGAGCAGCTACTGCTCCCTCATTTTTGGCAAAGATAGTTTGATAATTATTAAAATCCGATTTCTTGTGACCTCTCTTTTTTATGTAGGGGGGGATGGGCGGTTTTCCAAAAATTTTAATTTTTTCTAAAAATTCTTTGTAGGGTAAGTCAAACTTTAAAGATATTTCATAATCATGAATTTGAATTATTTCAGCAAATTGTTTTTTAAAAATACTGATTTTCATTCCGGTCATTAGCTTTTTTTTTGCTTTTAAAAAGGCACTCCATATGTTTTCTTTTTTATCTTCAATTTTATTTAGATTTATTGAAACTTTTTGATTGTTAATTACGCCTTCGAGTTCAGCATGGATTACTTTAGTGTTGTTGATAATAATTGCATCTGATGAATTTAATTCATTTATAAGTTCATTAAACTTTATTATTCTGTTATTTTTACCTACAACAACTAATTTTGAATTGTCTCTAGGTTTTACAGGGTGCAGGGCTACCAGTTCCTTTGGAATTTCATAATCTAAATCTTTTAGATGCATTTTAGTAAAGATTATCTATTACTTTAGTCAGAAAATCTTCACATTTTTTTAACTGTACTATTTCAATGTATTCATCTGGTTTGTGAGCTTGTTTAATACTTCCTGGACCACAAACAATTGTCTGAAAACCTATCTGATTGAAAATACCTGCTTCTGTACCGAAACTCACAGTATTTACAGAGTTAGTTCTCAATTTTTCTAAGCAAAGTGATATGATATTTGAATTGTGATTTGTTATCAAAGGTGGGAAATTATTCTGTTCAGACAAAGATATACTGCATTTCTTGTTAAATGACTTCATCTCTCCCTCTAAAATTAATAGATATTCTTTGATTTGGCTTACAAACTTTTCTGTATTAAATTTTGGAGTATCTCTTATCTCAAATTCAATTTTACAATTGTTCGGTATAATGTTAACTGCGGTTCCACCAGAAATTTTTCCAACATTAATGGTTGTAAAACTTGGATAGAAATTAAGGTCTTTTTTTTTTTCAATTAATTTTTGTTTAGCTTCTAGAAATTGAATAAACTTTGAGCAGTATTGTATTGCATTGACACCCTCATTTATTAAAGATGAGTGAGATTCTAATCCATTAAATGTTACTTCAAAGTTTTTCTTTCCTTTGTGCTGATTTACAAGTTTCATTTCAGTTGGTTCACCGACAATACAAAATTTTGGTTTAGGATCTAGTTTATTCAAAAAAGGAACTAATTTCTGAATACCGAGACATCCTACTTCTTCATCATATGAGAAAATTAGAAAAAGAGGCTTCTTCATTTTTTTAATTTTTAATTTTTTTAATAAAGACAATACAACTGCTATGAATCCTTTCATATCAGCAGTTCCTCTACCATAATATTTATTATTTTTCATAGTTAAATTAAAAGGGTTCGATGTCCATTTTTGTCCATCTGTTGGAACAACGTCTGTATGGCCAGATAAGGCAATTCCACCGTCTTTTTTTGGTCCAATTCTGCAAAAAATATTAAACCTACCTTTTTCGCCTTCAATTTTTTTGGCTTTTAATCCAATTTTATTTAAATAATCTATAATAAAATTTGCCAATTCTTTATTCGAATTTTCACTAATTGTTGGAAAAGAAATTAATTTGGAAAAGATCTTATCTAAATTCATTTTTAAGAATTATTAAATTGTTCGTTAATTATGCGCTCTTCTAAGTCATGACCAGGATCAAACAACAAGTTTACAAATAATTTTTTTTCAAGTTCAATTTCAAGCTTGTCAATATTTTCAAATTGCATGAAGTCTGCTTCTGCCCTAACAGGTCTCAATTTAGAGTCAATTGCGTACAGAGTAATTTTTGCATCATTGGTAAGTAAAGCACCTCTCCATCTTCTTGGCCTGTAAGGACTTATTGGAGTCAGTGCTAAAACTTTAGCACCTACAGGAATAACAGGACCTCTCAATGAAAGATTATAAGCTGAACTCCCAGCTGGAGTTGCGATTAAACAACCGTCACCAAGGAATTCTTCAATCCTAGTTTTATTATTTACTTCAATTTTAATTTTTGCAATTTTTGAGCTACTTCTTATTAGAGATACATCGTTAAAAGCTAAACTCTCTTTAATTTTTTTATTTTTTTCAAAGCATTTGATTTTCAAAGGTGATAGCTTATATGGAATTGCTTCTTCTAATCTTTTTTTTAAATTTTTCTCAGAAAATTGATTCATCAAAAATCCAATGTGACCTCTGTTCATTCCATAAATTGGTTTGTTCAAATGTAAAAAATCATGTAATGATTTTAACATTGTTCCATCACCTCCTAGTGCCACTATAATATCTGCTTTTTCAGGCGGAACAGAATCGTAAGTTTGTTTCATCATTTTAAGAGATTTAATAGCGTCTGGTTTTTCTGAAGAAACAAATCCAATTTTTGTCATTTATTAACCACCTGTAGTATTCATAAATCTTTTATGAATATAGCTCTTTTCGTCAATCTTAAAGTAATGTCTTTCTGGTTTCATGAAAATGACTTTCTTTAATGCATTCAACAAATTTGGTCTGTCATTAGCTCTAATAAAAGGAGTTAGGTCTAAAGAATTGTTATCACCAAGACATGGATAAACTTTTCCATTTGAAGTTATTCTTAATCTGTTACAAGTTTCACAAAAATGATCAGATATAGGAGAGATGAAACCCACAAATAAATTTAATCTTTTGCAATAGAAATAGTTTGATGGACCAGACGACTTTAGTGAAGATTGTTCTAAATCAAAATCTTTACAAATAATTTCCTTTGCTTTGTTAACAGAAAAATATTGCGACTTTCTGGAAGTAAACATATCTCCTACTGGCATAACTTCAATGAAAGATAATGTAAAAGAATTATGACTACACCATTTCATTATTTCTAATAATTCATCATCATTAAAATTTTTTAAAAGAACTGTATTTATCTTTATAGATAACTTATTTTCTTTAGCACTTTCAATACCTTCAAAAACACTTTCAATGTTTCCTCCATTAGTAATGAAATTAAATTTTTCTTTTATAAGCGAATCAAGTGAAACATTTACTCGTTTGACTCCAAGGTCTGACAATGTTTTTGCATATTTTTTTAACTGTGTACCATTCGTTGTTAATAAAATTTCATCGATAACTTTTTTACTTAGTTTTTTGGACAGGAATTCAATATATTCCACTATATCTTTTCTCACTAACGGTTCTCCACCAGTAATACGAAATTTTTTGATCCCTAAATCAATGAGTGACTCTGAAATTAATTTGAGTTTATCAATATCTAAAATTTCCTCTTTTTTGTAAAAATTAGGATTGGACTCAGGCATACAATATTTGCATCTAAGATCACATCTGTCAGTAACAGAAATTCTTACATAGTCAATTTTTCTTCCAAAGTTATCCAGCATAATTTTTTTGAATAATATTCATATTTTAATTCTTAGGTTAAAATAATATAGTAATCAAATTATTAGTAAACTTAAAGTCATGAAAATTAAACCCAACTTAGAAAATTCATCCTTAACAAGAAAAATCTTTGGATTAGATGAGTATTTAAAGCGAAAGAGGATTGACGTAATAGAAGAAAAGCCGATAACACTCTATTTAAACAGTCAAGAAATTGTGACAATGATGACAATTAACGATTTCCCAGAATATTTAGCACTTGGTTATCTTTTAAATCAAAATATGATTACCAAAACAACAAAAATTGAGTCTGTTGAATATTATGCAGATCTAAAAACAGTTGTTGTAAGAACAAAAAAATCAACAAATTTTGAAGCAAAATTAAAAAAAAAGACCATTACCTCAGGTTGTGCTCAAGGAACAGTATTCGGTGATATTATGGATAATTTGAAAAAATTTAAATTTAAAAATTCTTTCAAAATTAAAAAATCATGGATTTATGACTTATCAAAAAAAATTAATCTAACTCCTAGTCTTTATCTTAAAGCTGGAGCTATTCATGGTTGTGTCTTATGTGTGAAAAACAAGCCTTTAATATATATGGAGGATGTTGGGAGACATAATGCTATTGATAAGATTGCAGGTTACATGAAAGCAAAAAAGATTTCTCCAGCCAATAAAATTTTTTATACAACTGGAAGACTCACAAGTGAAATGGTAATGAAGTCAGTTAAAATGAGAATCCCAATAGTTATTTCAAGATCAGGTTTCACAGCATGGGGCGTTGACCTTGCTCGACAAGCTAACCTGACTTTAATTGGAAGAGCCAAAGGTAAAAAATTTTTTGTCTTGAGTGGAGAACATAGAATTGAATAAAGACAAAATTTTAGGCGTTATACTATCAGGGGGGTTGTCAAGAAGAATGGGATCTGACAAAACTTTTAAGAAAATTTCAGGTGTAAATTTGATACAGCATACCATTAAGAGATCCATCAACCAGGTTGGAAGATTAATTGTAAATTCAAATGATTCTAATAAAATTTTTAAGAATCTTGACTCAACCATAATTGTAAAGGATTGTATTCCAGGAAACTTTGGTCCTCTTGTAGGAATTTTATCTGGTATTAAGTGGGCAAGGCATGATTCAAATTATAATTGGTTAGTAAGTTTTCCGGTAGATTCTCCTTTTTTTCCAAATGATATTGTAAATAGATTCATTGAAGAGAGTGAAAATTATGAAATTCTAATGGCGGAATGTTCCAAAAGAGTACATCCAGTTTTTTCAATGTGGAAAGTAAATATAGAAATGGAAAATCAATTGGAAATTTTCTTGAATGCTGGTGGAAGGAAGATAGATGCATTTACTAAAAAATTTAATACGAGGGTGGTAAAGTTTGAGGAATTTAGATATGATCCATTTTTTAACGTTAATACTGTCAAAGACTTAAAAATTGCGAATGAAATTTACAACAAATACTTCAAAGATTAAAAATGAGTTTTTTAGATAAATTACACAAAAAAAATATAATCGCAAAACCAGGATTTAATAGGTGGTTAGTGCCACCAGCCTCTATTGCTATTCATTTGTGTATTGGATCAGTTTACGCATGGAGTATGTTTAACCCAGCTTTGGTTAAAATTCTAGGAGTTGTAACATCCTCTGGAGATGACTGGAATCTCGGTCAAGTTGTTTGGATTTTTTCTGTAGCAATTGTTAGCTTAGGATTTGCAGCAGCTTATGCTGGTAAATGGCTTGAGGAAGTTGGTCCTAGGATGGTTGGATTTGTAGCAGCGTGCTGTTGGGGTGGGGGGTTTGTCATTGGCTCAATTGGAATCTTTCTCCAAGAAATGGGGGTTCAAATAACTTTGTCTCTCCCAATGTTAAGCGACGATCCAATAATATTAAGTGTTGGGTTATATCTTCTGTATCTAGGTTATGGCGTAATTGGTGGAATTGGGTTAGGACTTGGTTACGTTTCGCCAGTATCAACTTTAATAAGATGGTTTCCAGATAGGAGAGGGATGGCAACTGGCATGGCTATAATGGGTTTTGGTGGTGGTGCTATGATTGCAAAAGTTACTATAGACAGATTATTAGCAAAATTTTACAAAGTTCCAGAGTATTTAGGAGATATAGATTCACTGAACCTAATAACGGAGGGTGGAAGAAGATTTGTAGATATTTCAGGAAACTTAGTTGAAGTTGTAATTGTTACAGTCAATGATTTAGCAAAAATGATAGTACCTGGAGATCCTGGTGTGTATATTGTCGGAACCGGTTCAAGTGGTGCTGCCCAAACATTCCTTTTTTTGGGTATTGTTTATTTTATCATTATGACCATTGCCGCATTTTCTTATAGAGTTCCTCCTGAAGGATGGAAACCCAAAGGATGGACACCTCCAAAAGATTCAAAAAAGACAAGATTAATTACTAAGAATAACGTGCATATTGATCAAGCTTTAAAAACTCCACAATTTTATTTCTTATGGATTGTACTTTGCTTTAACGTCACAGCTGGTATAGGAGTTATTGGGGTTGCTAAAACAATGATGATTGAAATTTTTGAACCAAGTTTACCAGTCATTGTAACGGCAGGTTTTGCCGGAACATACGTATTGATGATAAGTGTTTTTAACATGGTTGGAAGAATATTTTGGGCATCCATGTCAGACTTTATTGGAAGAAAACCCACATACTTTATATTTTTTTCGCTTGGAATACTTTTATACTTGTCAATTCCTTTTACTGCTAAAGCTATGAGTGTTGACCCCGTTGTAACTTATCTCATACTCTTTTATGCAGCATCAATGGTGATTTTTACAATGTATGGTGGTGGTTTTGCAACAATTCCGGCTTATCTTGCCGATATCTTTGGCACAAAATATGTTGGAGGAATACACGGAAGACTTCTTACAGCTTGGTCCACAGCTGGTGTTTTGGGTCCTGTTGCAATTACTCAACTTAGACAAAATTCAGTAGATAGCGCTATTAATGATCTTGTATCCAAAATAAGTCCCGAAAAATTTACAGAAATTTACGGAGCTTCCGTAGAAAATTTATCACTTTTGGTTCAAGAAAAAACAGTCACGATATCTAACTTAATGCCTCATATGCCAGAAGGCACAATCAATCCATCAACAACATTATATAACTCTACAATGTTTGCCATGGCTGGTTTATTGGCCATAGCTTTTGTTGCCAACCTCTTGATAGGTCCGGTAAATGAAAAACACCATATGAAAGAATAGCTTCTACTAAGCTGTTAACTTTTCAATTTTTGCGGCGCAATATTTTAGTTCTGGAATTTTACCATCTGGATCTAAAGCTTGATTGGTCAGCAAATTAGCAGGAGCATTTTCAAAACAAAACGGCATGAAAACCATTCCATCTGGGATCATTTTATCAAACCTAACTTTGACACTTACCTTGCCTCTCCTTGTTGACAATTGAACTTGTTCATCTTGTGAAAAATTATTTTTTTTCATTTCATTTTTTGAAAGATGAACATATGGTTGTGGCTCTATTGTGTTCAAAACCTTGGATCTAGAAGTCATTGAGCCTGTATGCCAATGCTCAAGTAATCTTCCAGTTGTAAGTACAAGCGGGTATTTTTCGTCAGGTTTCTCATCAGGAGAAATAAGTTTAGCAGGAACAAGCTTTCCTTTTTTGTTATTTGTCGGAAAACCTTCTCCAAAGATTACCTCATTTCCTGGTTTGTTAACATCATCGCAAGGATAAGTTACGGCACCATCTTTAACTAATCTTTCCCAGGTAATGTTTTTCATAGATTCCATACATTTGCTAAGTTCGTCATAAACCTCGTCTGGACCATTATAATCCCAATTTAATCCCATTCTTTTAGCTAATTCTTGTATTATCCAAAGGTCTTGTTTTGCTTTTCCAGGAGGATTAACCGCTTTTTTTGCTAACTGAACTCGTCTATCCGTGTTTGTAAAAGTCCCAGTTTTTTCAGGAAAAGCTGATGCAGGTAAAACAATATCAGCAAGATATGCTGTTTCTGTTAAGAAGATATCTTGGACAATGAGAATTTCTAGCCTAGCTAATGCTTCTCTTGCGTGATTAGCATTTGGATCGGACATGGCAGGATTTTCTCCCATAACATAAAGTCCTTTGATGCTTTTATTATATATAGATTCCATGATTTCAACCACAGTCAAGCCTGGGTTGGGATCAAGTTTTGTTTGCCAATAATTTTCAAAAAATTTAAGATTTTTGCTGTCTGATATTGGTTGATAATCAGGAAAAACCATTGGTATCAAACCTACATCAGACGCACCTTGAACATTATTTTGTCCACGAAGAGGGTGAAGTCCAGTTCCCTTTCTTCCAATATTTCCTGTAATCATTGCAAGTGAAATTAAACATCTTGAGTTGTCTGTACCGTGAATATGTTGAGAGATTCCCATACCCCAAAAGATCATTGCGGATTTAGCGTTAGCAAATAATCTGGCTGTTTCTCTTATCTCTGAAGGAGAAATTCCACAAATATCTGACATCTCTTCAGGTGTAAAATCTTTGATATGTTCTTTAAGATCTTTATAACCTTCTGTGTTTTTTTCAATGTACTGTCTATCTACGAGACCTTCTTCAATAATTGTATTAATCATTGCATTTAACAATGCTACATCAGCACCTGGAGTGAATTGCAAGCTTTTCTCAGATATTCTAGATAAGTCTTGTTTTCTTGGGTCCATTATTATTAGTTTTAATCCATTTTTTTTTACGGCATTTTTAATAAATGTAGCAGCCACTGGATGATTTTGCGTCGGTCTTGCTCCAATAACAATGGCAACATCTGCATTTTGAATTTCTGAAACTGGAGCTGTAACTGCTCCTGATCCAATTGTTTCCATAAGAGCAGCAACGGAAGACGCATGACACATTCGTGTACAATGGTCGACATTATTATTTTTAAAACCTGTTCTTATTAACTTTTGGAATAAATAAGCTTCCTCATTTGAACCTTTAGCACAACCGAAACCAGCAAGGGATTTGTCTCCAGAACTATTTAATATTTCTTTAAGTTTACTAGCAGCTAAATCGAGAGCCTCATCCCATGAAGCTTCTCTAAAATGAGTCAATGGGTTTAGTGGATCTATTTTTTCTAATGGGTCTTTTGGTTTGTCTGATTTTCTAATTAAGGGTACTGTTAGTCTTTCAGGGTTGTGAATATAATCAAAACCAAATCTTCCTTTAACGCATAGCCTATTCTTATTTGCAGGACCATCTCTTCCGTCAACAGATATAATTTTTTCATTTTGAATGTTGTATGTTAATTGACAACCAACTCCACAGTATGGACATAATGAGTCGACTTTTCTGTCAGGTTTAGCATTTTTGGTTCCATTATCATCTAATAAATTAGATTCCATTAATGCGCCAGTAGGACATGCTTGAACACATTCTCCACAACTTACACAAGATGAATCACCCATTGGATCATTAAAGTCGAAAACCACTTTTGAATGATGCCCCCTGTTACCCATTCCAATAACATCGTTCACTTGAACTTCTCTACATGCTCTTACACATAGATTACAATGGATACAAGCATCAAGGTTTACTGACATCGCAACGTGTGATGAGTCTTCACAAGGAACTATTTTTTTCTCTCTTTTTTCAAATCTACTTTTTTCAACATCTATATCTGAAGCAATTTTCCAGAAATGTGAGTCGGGGTCATGAGAAGTATCTCTATCTGGTTGATCTGTAACTAATAGTTCTAAAACCATTTTTCTAGACTTGATGGATCTTTCATCGTTTGTTAGAACTTTCATACCTTCCGTTGGTTTCCTTATACAAGAAGCAGCTAGAACTCTCTCTCCCTCAATAGAAACCATGCATGCTCTGCAATTACCATCGGCTCTGTATCCAGGTTTATCTGCAAAACAAAGGTGGGGAAGTGTTATGCCCTCTCTTTTGGCAACGCTCCATATTGTTTCTTCATCCTTAGCGACAACTTTTTTATTGTTAAGAAAAAATTCAACCATAATATACTATATTCTGTCTTTGAAATAATTTAAAGAACAAGTTATTGGGTTGCCTGCAGCTTGACCTAATCCGCAAATTGAGGCCTCACTCATTGTGTCAACAAGTTCTCTTAGTAACTTCTCATCCCAGATATTCTTTTCAAGTAACTTTACAGCTTTTTCAGTTCCTACTCTGCAAGGGGTACATTGACCACAGCTTTCGTCGTTGAAAAATTTTAATAAGTTTAAAACAACATTTTTGATGCTATCTTTATGTGAAAAGACAACAATTGCTCCTGACCCTATAAAGCAACCATGTTTTTCTAAAGAACCAAAGTCAAGTGGAATATCTGCTTTTTCTGCTGGAAGAATACCACCTGAGGCACCGCCTGGAAGATATCCAAAAAAATTGTGACCGTCTTGCATTCCTCCGCAATATTCATTTAGTAACTCATTCATTGTTATTCCTGCTGGTGCTAACTTGACACCAGGATTTTTCACTCTACCCGATACTGAATAACTATGCGGCCCCTTGTGACCTTTCTTACCTTGATTGCTATACCACTTGTGACCTTTCTCAAGAATATCTCTAACCCAATATACAGTTTCAATATTGTGGTTAAGTGTGGGTTTACCAAAAAGACCTACTTTTGAAACAAATGGTGGTTTATGCCTCGGAAGACCTCTTTTACCCTCAATAGATTCAATCATAGCAGATTCTTCGCCACAAATGTAAGCACCAGCACCTCTTCTGACATAGATTTTTGTATCTTCCCTCAGTATTTTACTATTTTCTAGTTTTGTTAATTCATTTTTCATTTTTTTTAAGATACCAGGGTATTCGTCTCGCATGTAAATATATATTTTTTTTGCTTCTACAGCCCAAGCTGCTATCAACATTCCCTCAAAAAATTTGTGCATATTTGTTTCTAGATACAATTTATCTTTAAAAGTTCCTGGTTCTCCCTCATCACCGTTTATTGTCATAAGTCTTGGCCCTTTTTCCATTCTGACAAATTTCCATTTTTGTCCAGAGGGGAAACCAGCTCCTCCCATACCTTTTAAACCAGATTTGTTTAACTCGTCTATAACTTCATCTACGCTTAATTTTCCCTCATAGCATTTTAATAAAGTTTTATAACCGTCATCTTGAGTATATTTGCTAAAGTCGATTCCTCCTACCTCCTTTGGATGAACTTCATTTTTTGACAACGCTTTTTCTACATCCTTTAGAGAGAATTTTTCAAGGTGATTGTGACCAACTTCACAGGCGGGCGCCTTGTCACATAAGCCCATACACGGTGCTCTTACAACTCTTACTTTCTTTTTATCTAATGTTGATTCTAACTTTTTCATCAGATCGTTAGCCCCGAACAATTCACATGTTAAGCTATCGCATACTCTTATTGTAGTAGGTGGTAGCGATTCATCTTCATCATCGATAACATCAAAGTGGGCATAGAATGTGGCAACCTCAAATGCTTCAGCCATTGGTATTTTTAGGAGGTTAGCTAGAGCAGCAAGATGTTTTTTGCGGATTTGATTATACTTATCTTGTATCAAATGAAGATATTCAATTAGCATATCTCTTTTTAAAGGGAGATGATTTATTAAATCTTTTATTTCAGCAATATCTGAATCTTTAGAGTCTCTTCCTTTTGGATAAAAGTTTTTGTTTTTAATGTCTAACATTTTAAGTATCTCAATTATATATAATATATATATCGATTTTCTAGAAATACTATAGATGATCTTTCAAAATTTTACTAATTTTTACTAACAAATTGCCCTCTTTAAACAAAAACCCCTTGATTGAGGCATTCTTTGCTGCAATTAAATCAGTTTTTTTGTCTCCAACCATAAAACATCTTGTCTTATCTAAATTATATTTTTCAACCGCTTCGTTTATCATTTTAGGTGAAGGTTTTCTTCTCGATTCAGGGTTATTGTTAGGTAAATCTTCAGAAAAAAAAAAATCGTTAATTTGGATACCTTCTTTTTTTAGGATTTTATTCATCCATTTATGCAGATTTGTGACATCTTTAGAAGTGAAATAGCCTCGACTAATTCCAGATTGATTCGTTATTACAATCACAAGAAAATTGTTTTTTTTTAATAATTTTATAGCCTCAACAGCTCCATCAATCCATTTAAAATCCTCACTTTTATGAAGATAACCTATGTCCTCATTTAAGACTCCATCTCTATCTAAAAAGCATGCTTTATTAATTTTTTTAAATTTTTCTTGATTCATTTTTTTTCAAATATAATTATAGTGCAATAAATTATAATGTTGAAATATGGTTAAAAAAAAAAAAATTAACGGTTCTTACACACCATCTGAAAAAGAAAAATTCATGAGTGCAAAGCAGTTGAAATATTTTAAACAGTTACTTAGTGATTGGAAAGATGACCTTCTCCAGGGTTCATCTCTTACAATAAATAATCTGAAAGAAGAATCCTCTAATAAACCAGATAATGCTGACAGAGCTTCAATTGAGTCAGAGAGAAGTTTGGAGCTAAGAACAAGAGATAGAGAGCGCAAATTAATAAGTAAAATAAATAAAGCACTCAGAAAGATTGAGGATGGAACCTATGGTTATTGTGAAGAAACCAATCAACCTATCTCTTTAAAAAGACTGATAGCTAGACCAATAGCAACATTGTCATTAGAGGCACAGGAATCTCATGAAAAATCAGAAAAGATTTATAAAGAGAAAGAATATTAATTAATCTATTGCTATAATCATTTTTAATGCTACATTATAAAAAAGAACATTTATAGAACATTTATGGATAAATTAAAAACATTAGAATCCACCATCAGTCAGATAGAGAGAAACTTCGGTAAAGGCTCTGTCATGAAATTAGGAGAAAGAGAAGTGGTCGAAATTGACGCAATATCTTCAGGTTCACTAAGTCTTGACGTAGCATTGGGCATCGGAGGATTACCAAAAGGTAGAATAGTCGAAATATACGGTCCCGAGAGTTCCGGTAAGACAACACTAGCACTTCATGTTATTGCCGAAGCTCAAAAAAAAGGTGGGACATGTGCATTTGTAGATGCTGAACACGCATTGGATCCAGTATACGCAAAAAAATTAGGCGTTAACACTGATGAGATGCTTATTTCCCAGCCAGATAACGGTGAGCAAGCGCTCGAAATTGCAGATACTCTTGTAAATTCAAATGCAATTGATGTTTTAGTCGTAGATTCCGTTGCTGCCCTGGTTCCGAGAGCTGAAATTGAAGGTGATATGGGAGACTCTCATATGGGATTACATGCAAGACTAATGAGCCAAGCTTTAAGAAAATTAACTGGATCAATTTCAAGGTCTCAAGCTTTGGTCATATTTATTAACCAAATCAGGCAAAAAATTGGTGTAATGTTTGGAAATCCAGAGACAACCACAGGAGGAAATGCACTTAAATTTTATGCTTCAATTAGAATGGATATTAGGAGAATCGGTGCAATTAAAGATAGAGACGAGGTTGTTGGTAATCAGACAAGGGTAAAAGTTGTTAAAAATAAACTTGCCCCTCCATTTAAAACGGTTGAATTTGATATCATGTATGGTGAAGGAATTTCCAAAAATGGAGAAATCTTAGATTTAGCAACTAAAGACGGGTTGGTTGAAAAGGCAGGTGCGTGGTACTCATACAATGGTGAAAGAATTGGTCAAGGAAGAGAAAATGCAAAAATTTATCTAAAAGAGAATCCAAAAGTAGCTCTTGAAATAGAGGAATCGATTCGCTCTCAAAATAAAGAACAAGTTGTAAAAGCCGAAGATGATGTTAACGATAATACAGAAGATCTGCCAGATAAAGAAATGAAAGTTGATTAATTACTAACTTTTTAATTATAATCATTTTAGAAAAATGCAAAATTCAAATGATTATTCAAACAAAATAAGAGAAACATTCTTAAATTTTTTTAAAAAAAATTCACACTTAGAGATTGAATCATCATCTCTGGTTCCTAATGATGATTCAACTTTACTATTTGTAAACTCTGGGATGGTTCAATTTAAAAAATGGTTTACTGGTGAAGAAAATCCAAAAAATAAGAATGTTGTTTCTATACAAAAATGCTTGAGAGCAGGAGGTAAACATAATGACCTCGACAATGTTGGTTTTACCCCAAGACATCATACTTTTTTTGAAATGCTGGGTAATTTTTCATTTGGTGGTTATTTCAAGGAAGAAGCAATAAAACTTGCATGGGATTTATTAACAAAAGAATATTCAATAGATGAAAAAAGATTAATTATTACTGTATATGAGGAGGACGAACTCTCTTTTAAAATTTGGAAAAAAATTTCAGGGTTTAATGACGAAAAAATAATAAGAATTTCATCCAACGATAATTTTTGGTCCATGGGTGACTCTGGACCTTGTGGTCCTTGCAGCGAAATATTCTATGATAATGGTGAAAATATAAAAGGAGGCTTGCCTGGTACCAAAAATCAGGATGGAGACAGATTTGTTGAGATATGGAACCTTGTTTTCATGGAATATGAAAAAAAAAGGGATACTTTAGAAATACTACCAGGTAAATTTGTTGATACAGGTATGGGGTTAGAAAGAATATTGGCCGTTTTAAATGGAAAAGTTAACAATTACGATACTGACTTATTTGAATATGTTTTTAAAAGAATAGAAGAGGAAACTAAAACAAATTTAAATAAAAATTTATTGATACCTTTCAGGATAATTTCTGACCATTTGAAGTCGATAATTTTTATGATGTCTGAGGGTATTTTACCTTCTAACGAGGGAAGAGGTTATGTATTGAGAAGAATAATAAGACGAGCTCTTCTAAATGTTAATAAACTTAATCCAGATGTAATAATTCTAAACAGACTTGTGGACGATGTAATAAAAAAATATATAAAAACCTATCCTGAATTAACCAAAGCAGAATTCTTTATTAAAGATAATTTAAAGAATGAAGAGGAAAAATTTTCTGAAACTTTATCAGTAGGACTTGAACTATTGAACAAAGAAATTAAAAAAATTAAAACTAAAGAATTTAAACCTGAAATAGCTTTTAAACTTTATGATACTTATGGATTTCCAGTCGATATGACTGAGTCGATTTTAAATGATAGGAAATTAAGTTTAAATATTAAGAAATACAAATCTATTGTCGAAGCGCATAAAAAATTGCAAAAAAAAACATGGGTTGGAATTGGCAATAAAGATAATAAAAAAAATTATCAAGAAATTTTTAAGAATTTTCCTAGTACACAATTTTGTGGATATGAGACGACCGCATGTAATTCAAAATTATTAAATATTATCAAAAATGATATGTTGGTTGATTCAACAAAAAAAAACGAGGAAGTAATATTAATATTTGACAAAACCCCTTTTTATGCAGAAGCTGGAGGTCAACTTGGGGATTCAGGAAATATATACAATTCTAAAGGACAAATTGTAGCTGAAATTTCTGATACTAAGAAAATTAAAAATGGAATTTATTTGCACTTCGTAAATCGATGCTTATTCGAATTGAAAAAAAATGAATCGTATTTTTTAGAAATTGATAAAGATAAACGAGTTAAAACTAGTAATAATCATTCTGCCACTCATTTACTTCACGAATCTTTAAGACAAATCGTTGGGAAACACGTGAGTCAAAAAGGTTCATTAGTTAGTTCAAAAAAACTTAGATTTGACTATTCATCTAATGAGCAATTGTCATTGGAAAAACATAAGAAAATTGAGAATTTAGTTAATAACTCAATTAGATCAAATATTGGAGTTGAAATAAATCAAATGAGTTTGGATAAAGCTCTTAAGTTGGGAGCTATTGCTTTGTTTGGAGAAAAATACCCTAATAAAGTAAGAGTTGTAAGCATGAAAAGTAAATTTAAAAATGAGCAGACATTGACATCAATCGAGTTATGTGGAGGAACTCATGTTAAGCAAACTGGACAAATTGGTTTCTTTAAAATTTTAAGTGATATTTCTGTTTCTTCGGGTGTCAGAAGGATAGAGGCTCTAACGGGTCAAGATGCACATGATTATGTTGATGATAAAATAAATTCTTTAGTTGAGATAAAAAATATTTTAAAAGCTTCTGATGAGAATATTGTTGAAAAAATTAAAAATTTAAAAAATAGTTCTACAAATAAAATAAAAATTTCTAATGAAATTGAATATTCAAATCTAAAAATCATTAGTACCAAAGAATGTAAGATATATTTTGACAACATAGATTGTCATTCAAAGGAGTTAAGAAATAATTCTGATTCAATAAAAAAACAATTTAAATCAGGAATAATAATATTAACCTCGCAAGAAGGTGACAAAGTTTCAGTTGTGGTATCTATTACTGAAAATCTCTTAGGTAAATTTGATTCTACTATTATAATAAAAAAAATAATTGCTTATTTAGGTGGCAAGGGGGGGGGTGGAAGAAAGGATCTTTCACAAGGTGGAGCTCCACTAAATGAAAAATTTAAAAAACTTAAAAATAACTTAGAAAAAATAATAGTTTAATTTTCGATTTTGTTCTTAATAATGTCGAAAAATTTATTTGTAGTAATCCATTTTTGCTCTGGACCACACATCAGAGCTAAATCTTTTGTCATAAAACCGTTATCAATTGTGTCTATGCAAATATTTTCTAAATTTTCAGAGAATTTTAATAAATCAGAGTTATTATCAATGATTGCTCTTTGATTTAAAGCTCTTGTCCAGGCAAAAATAGAAGCTATAGGATTTGTTGACGTCTGGATGCCTTGCTGGTGTTGTCTAAAATGGCTAGTGATTGTACCATGAGCTGCTTCAGACTTTAATATTTTTCCATCTGGACTCTGTAAAACAGAAGACATTAATCCCAATGAGCCAAAGCCTTGAGCAACGAGATCAGACATAACGTCACCATCATAATTTTTACATGCCCATATAAATCCTCCACTCCATTTCATAAGACAAGCGACCATATCATCAATCAGTCTATGTTGATAAGTTAAGTTATTATTTTCAAATTCTTTTTTAAATCTTTTAAACACATCATCAAATATTTGTTTAAAACTTTCATCATATTTTTGCAAAATAGTATTTTTTGTTGATAAGAATAGAGATACTTTTCTTTTTAAAGCAAAATTAAAACAAGAATTAGCAAAATCATTTATAGACTCAAACACATTGAAATACGCAAGACCAACACCGCTTGTTTCAAAATTGTGAATCAACTTTACTTCTTTATTTCCTTTTTCATCTTCAAAACAAATTGTAAGTTTGCCTTTTTTATTTACTACTATTTCTTGAGATCTATAAATATCACCAAATGCATGACGGGCTATGATTACTGGTTGGCTCCAATGATTAACTATTTTTGGAATTTTATTAATCATAATAGGTTCTCGAAAAATTGTTCCTTTAAGAATATTCCTTATAGTTCCATTCGGTGAAGGATATTTTTTTTTTAAATTATATTCTCTCACTCTTTTGTCATCAGGGGTGATTGTGGCACACTTGAGACCAACATTTATCTTTTTTATCTCAAGAGCAGCGTCAGAAGTAATCTGATCATTTGTTTTATCACGATTGGTAATACTAAGATCAAAATTAATAAGCTTTAGATCTAAGTAAGGTAGGATTAATTCATTCTCAATTTTATTCCACAACACTCTTGCCATTTCATCGCCATTGAGATTAACGATTTTATTTTTTACAACAATTTTTGGCATATATAATTTAATAAAATTCTACTAAATACTTTAATTTAAAATCCTAAATTCGTTCAGATATATTTTTAATAAATAACTTACAAAAAAAAAATAAATAACATTGGAAACTAAGAATTACATTATATTATAAATTTATAAACGTTTATGAAAAAAGAATTTACAACATTATCAATCTTATCTGCAGGTTTAGTCTTATTCTATTTTTTATTTCCTGTCTTACAAGAAAACATTTATAAAGAAGAAATTAATGATGGTAATAGGGAGGATCTAAATTTTGATCAGACATCTCAGACAATTCAAAACTATAACACCTCATTCCTAACTTTTGATATTGTAAGGATTTCTAAAACTGGAGATATAGTGATAGCCGGAAAGTCTGAACCAAATGAAACCATCGAATTGTTAGATGGAGAAGAGATTATTGCTGAAGTTATTTCTGACGAAAATGGAGAGTGGATATGGGTTAGTGAACTCACTACAAAGAGTGGAATAAAAAAATTTAAGCTACAATATAAAAATAATCTCAACAAGTCTTCAATTTCTGATCAAACAGTTATTATTTTAGTTGATAATGAATCTAATAGTGTTCCCAAAGTCGCTAGAGTTTTTAGTAGTGATGTTGAAAATATCGATATGCTAAATCTTGAAAAACTTAATGATGCCATAACACTTGATTTTTTAAGTTATTCTCCTAATGGTCTTATTATTCTTTCTGGAAGGACTATCTCCAATACTGAAATTGAAATTCTTAAGTCTGCAGAAGTTCTTGGGAAGACAAAATCAGACGAAAATGGAGTATGGAAATTTATAATTAAAAAAAATGATTATGCAAACGAAGAAATTTCTATAAAAACAACAATAAATGGAGAAACTCTAATACTTACATATGATCAGGCTGAGATTCAGAGAAGATTTAAAAACACAAATTTTGAATTTTATGATGATAGAATCGTTGTTCAAAAAGGGAATAGTCTTTGGAGGATTGCTAGAAAAACTTTAGGTGGGGGAATATTCTATACAGAAATTTATAAGAATAATCTAGCAAAAATTAAAAACCCGAACCTAATTTATCCTGGACAAGTTTTTAATATTCCAATTAAAAGAAATAGATAAATATATGAGTAAACAAAAAGATTTTTTTGATAAATTCAGCGAATTTTTGAAAGATATTGATTTATTAAAAAGCTTTATTCCTCCAGTTCATAAAGCAGGATACCCTTTTATTATATTGTTTATTGCCGGTACAATAATCTTCTCTATTTTCTCGGATTTCCTAGGATGGATGGGTATTATTCTTACAATTTGGTGTGTATATTTTTTTAGAGATCCAGAAAGAGTGACTCCAAAAAAAGATAATATACTCGTTTCACCTGCTGATGGTAGAATTCTGTCTATTTCAACTGAATTAGCACCAGAAAATCTTACAGAGGACAAAGAAAAAAAAATGAAAAAAATTTCAATTTTTATGAATGTTTTTAATGTCCATGTAAACAGAATGCCTGTTTCAGGAAAAGTTATATGGCTAAAATATATACCTGGAGCTTTTTTTAATGCTTCATTAGATAAATCGAGTAAAAAAAATGAACGAATGATTTCTAAGATTGAAATTAAAAAAGATGTTTACGTCTATGTTGTTCAAATTGCTGGATTAGTAGCCAGGAGAATTAAATGCGAATTAGAAGAAAATCAGTCGGTGAATATAGGGGATAGATTTGGTATAATTAGATTTGGAAGTAGAGTTGACTTGTATATCCCGGAAAATTTTAAAATCAATTCATTGGAGAATCAAATTTCTGTGGCTGGAGAAACCATACTTGCAGAGTTCGACAATAAAAATGTAAAAAAGTAAAAAATGAAAAAACTGCCTTTAAGAAGTTTGATACCGAATTTATTTACTTTTATTTCTTTAACTCTTGGTCTTACCGCAATCAAATTTGCAATTGACGAAAAATGGCAGATTTCAGTTTCACTGATCGTTTTTGCTTCATTTTTAGATAATATTGATGGAAAATTAGCTCGTTTACTTAAAACTAATTCAGATTTTGGAGTTGAGTTAGATTCATTATCAGATTTTATAAGTTTTGGAATTGCTCCAGCTATTGTTGTTTATCTTTGGTCCAAGTCTGTGTTCATGGAAAGTAATTGGGCCGTTGTAATTTTTTATGCAATTTGTTCTTCCTCCAGACTTGCGAAATTTAACCTTTCAAATTTTGAAGATACAAATGACTTAAAAAAAATAAAATTCTTCTCTGGAGTTTCAACTCCTGCTGCAGCAGGACTAACACTTCTTCCTTTGATGTTTTTTTTTAGGTTTAATACTCCACTTGAAGCAAATGAGTTTATAATGAAGTTTTATTTATTTATTCCAGCAATATTAATGATAACTAACGTTCCTACTTACTCACTTAAAGGTATAAAGTTTGAAAAAAAGATTATATCCCTAATAATTATTTTGTTGGCAAGTTTTCTATCTCTTTTACTTACTGACTTTTGGTTAGCAATGATCATTTTAATTATCGTTTATTTTCTGAGCATTCCATTTGCAATAATTGACTTCAAAAAGACCTAAATATCTTTGATTTTTCTCCTACATAAATCAAGCATGGTGTAATAATCAAAGTTAAAATAAATGAAAACATTACTCCGGAAACCATGGCATTTGATAACTGAATCCACCACTGGGAACTCGGACTGCCAAAGTTAACCTCAGTATCTATAAAATTTATGTTTAGTCCAATGGCCATAGGAATTAGTCCAAAAAAAGTTGTAAGAGTGGTCAACAAAACTGGTCTCAGTCTTTGGGCTCCTGTTCTAATTATAGCTTCACGAACACTTTCACCTTTTTTTCTCAAACTTTTATATGTATTTAGTAAAACTATATTATTATTGACTACAATACCAGCTAAAGCAATAACTCCAATTCCACTCATAACAATTCCAAAGGGTTTATTTGTTAAAATTAATCCTATCATTACACCAATAGTTGAGAAGATTATTGCAGTTAAGATAATCAAACAATAATAGAAACTATTAAAAGTTGCAATTAAGATAATTGTTATTAGGAAAACTGAAATAAAAAAAGCCTTAATTAGAAATTCTTTTGCTTCTCTTTGGTCTTGCTCTTGACCTATAAAAATAATTTTCGATTCAAAAGAGTCTTTGTTATTAAATAACCATGATTTAATTTCTTTAACTTTATTGTTGCTAACAATTCCTTCTTTTACATCAAACCTTATTGTTTTTGAATTGCTATTTGAGTATCTGGTTATTTTTCCAATTTTTTTTTTGGGAATCCTTTTAACAAATAAACTTAGAGATACAGCCCCTTTTTTTCCTTCAATAAGTATTTGATCTAGTTCGTCCAAAGTTCTAAAAGGTTTATCATATTTTACAACGATGTCTATTTCTTCATCGCTATCCTCAGGCATAAATTCAGTTACTTTTAAACCGTGTGTTAACATTTGTATTGCATCTCCAACTGTTTGAATATCTACACCATGTTTATCTGCCTGTTCTCTATCAATAATTAATTCCCATTCAATGCCAGGGTTGTTGATATCCGAATCAATGTTTTTTATCCATGTTTTTTGTTTTAGAAAATTTAAAAGACTTTGTGAATCAGAATTTAAACTTTTTAATTCAGTATTTAATATCTTTATTTCAACATCTCTGTCTTTTGGGGGACCATCTTTTTTTTCAATAAATTCTATATAGATTCCTGGAAAATTTTTAGTTTGTATTTTTAAATCATTTAAAATTTGATTTGCTTTGGGTCTTTTTTTCCAATTTATTAATTCTACTTTAATGCTTCCGATAACGTCTTCAGATTCACTTCTTTTTTGACCCTTTACAGTTCCGCTTCTTGAGTAAAGATTCCTTATGTATTGATTTTCGATAATTTTATTCTCAACTTTTCTTAAAATTTTATCTTTCTCGATTGGTGAATAATTACCTCTAGCATGAACAATAATTTCAGCATAATCAGGTTCTATCGGTGGAAAATATTCTACTCCTTTTCCATATCTCAAGTATAAAAATTGTGTAAAAACTAAAAAAACTAATGTCAATGTTATTAGTTTTTTTGGGTTATTCAGTGAATATCTAATAAGCTTTATATACTTTGCCTGCAAACCTGTAATTTTATTAAGATCTCCACTTTCTAAAAGAGTCAGATTTTTTAAATTTTGTTGGTTTAAAGATTTATCAAAGCCAAAAATTCCACCAATGGTTGGGATAAAAATTAATGCCATTAGCAATGAAGAAGAAAGAACTGCCAATAATGTTACTGGAAGAAAAAACATAAATTCTCCTGCAACACCTGGCCAAAATATTAGTGGAAAGAAAGCTGCCAAGGTTGTTAGTGTTGACGCTAGAACAGGTATAAACATCTTTTTTGCTGATAATATAAAGACTTTTCTCTTATCAATCCCTTCACTTGCCCTTCTATTAGCATATTCTACAACAATAATTGCTCCATCTATTAAAATACCAACTGAAAGAATTAACGCAAAAAGAACTACAACATTAATTGTTACGTTAAAAAAAGATAGAATAATCATCGATAATAAAAATGATGAAGGAATAGAAACACTAACTAAAAAAGCTGATTTCCAGCCCATAAAAAGAATAATAATCACCAAGACAATCAAAGTCGCCAGTATTACATTATTTTCTAGATCTTTTATTTGAGTTTTAATTTTTTCTGATTCATCTTGAAAAATCTCAATATCTAAAGCTTTAGGGATAATTTTTTTTTCATTTATAATTAATTCTTTAATTTTGTTAATTGTCTCAATTATGTTTTCGCCAGTTCTTTTTGAAATCTCTAGAATTATTGCATTTTGTCCGTTATTCCTTGCGAAACCTAATTTATCTTTGAAGGAGTCCCTAATCTCTGCCACGTCTTTGAGAGTTACGACAGAATCTTTGTTTGATTTTATTGGAATATTTAAAAGATCTACTCTATTTTCTATTAAACTTGGAATTTTTAAATTGAAACTCCCTTTATCATTACTCAATGTTCCTGCTGGAATCATGAGATTACTTTTTGCTATGGATGCAAGAACATCTTTATTGGTAAGTCCGTAATTTTTAACAATATCAGGGTTCACGATTATTTTAACTTCTCGATCACTTTCTCCAAGTGTAGTTACTTCTAAAACCTCTGAAAAACTTTCAATTTTTTTTTTTAAATATTTGGAATACTTCTGGATAACTCTATCTTCTAAATTTCCAGAAATTGCAACTGCCAAAACTGGGAATCGTGATAAATTTACTTCAGTTGCACGAGGTTCTTCTGTCTCATCCGGAAGTTTATTTTTTGTTATATCAATTTTTACTCTTGTATCAGAAAGTGCTTTATTTGAGTTGAATCCTGCATCAAATTCTAAGACTATATTTCCACCACCTAAATAAGCTGTTGATGAAATTTTTTTTACACCTTCAATGTTTTTAAGTTCTCTTTCAAATGGTTTTATTAGTAGACGCTCAGAATCTTTTGGTGAAATACCTTTATGAGATAAAGAAATATATATTATTGGAAGACTAATATCTGGATCTGATTCTTTAGGAAGAGAAATATATTTATACATTCCAAAAGTAATAAAGAAAAATAAAAAAGTTAATATTAATTTTCTCTGAGAAAGTAAGTTTTCAATCATTTTTAATTATTTCAACTTGTTCACCGTCGACTGTGAAGTCTTGTCCCTGTATAATTATATCAATAAACTCTTTTGTTTTAAGTTCTTTTGAATTGATCCAATATCCATTGCCAGTATCACTTACAATTTTAATAGGAATGAATTTAACCTTGTTATCTAAAATAATTTTTACACCAATTTTTCCTGCATTATTGAGTGTTACTAAAGATGAAGGTATAAAATAAGCTTCTGTTGCAGGGCCAAGTATTTGTATTTCGCTTGTTAGTCCACTGAGTATTTTATAATCTTCGTTTTTAACCTCAACTTGTATTTTGAAGCTTCTTGTATTTGGATCTGATGTTTTGGAAATATAATTAACCATCCCATCAAAAAAAATATCACCAATTTTTACACGAGCATTCTGGTTGATGCGTATATTATTAATTTCTTTTTCATTGGCTGTAGAGCTCACAAAAATTGGATCCAAATCAACTACCTTAGCAATGGAATCACCTTTTTTTAAATAATCACCTAGTTCTACATAACTATCTTCTATTGTACTATCAAAGGGCATAGATACTTTAGTATTATTTAGAGCAACCTGACTCTTTTCAAAGAGAGCAAGCGCGTTTTCAAAATTAGTAAGTGATTGACTTAATTTTACCTCTGATCTAAACCCTTTTTTAAATAAACTTTCTGCTACTTCGTATTCTTTTTTTCTTTGATTGAGTAAAGCTTCCATCTCTTTAACTTTTGCTACTTTATCTTCTGGATCGATTAATAGAATTTGTGTTCCTGCTTTATAAAAATTTCCTTTATCAAATTGTTTCGTGCTTATTCTCCCATCTACTTGAGCTTTAAGGATAACAGTTCTGGAAGCTTCACTAAATCCTCTAAGTTTTATTTTTTTTGAAAATTTAGATTTTTTAAAAATTTTAACTTCAACTTGTTTTTTTTTTTCAATGTTTTGAATTGAGTCCACTTCTTCCTCTTTTTTTAAAAAGAGAAAAACCGAACCTAGTGAGAACAAAATAATTAATGCAGTTATCTTCATTGTTTCTTTGAAATTAAAATACGAATTTGATTAAATAATTAATTATTAATAAAATAAAGTCTAACAAATAAATTAAAAAATTGAAAAATTTAATCTTTGCGGCAATAGATATTGGAAGTTACAACTGTAGATTAACAATTGTAAAAAAAATTAAGGACAATTTTAAAATAATCCATAACTTTTCTTACGCAACTAATTTAATAAGAAACTTAACTTTTAATAATGAATTTACAGACAAGAATATATATAAAACTCTTAAGTGTTTAAAAAAAATTTCAGAAAAACTTTTGAAATTTAAAGTCAATCACTACAGATGTATTGCTACTGAAGCCTGTAGACAGGTCATAAATCCTGAATTTTTTATTAAAAAGGTAAAAAAAGAAACTGGAATTTCTGTCGAGGTTATTTCATCATATGAGGAAGCAAAATTAAGTTTAAAAAGTTGTCAAAAATATTTTACTAAAATTAAAAATCGAGGAATAATTTTTGATATTGGCGGCGGCAGTACGGAATTAACATTTTTTGATTTTAAAAAAAAAATTTTTCATTCTAAATCAATTTCATACGGAGTAATTAATCTATCAGAAAAAGAAGATATATTTGGAAAGGAGGTTGTTATAAAGCAACTTAAAGACCATTTTAATTTTTTTAAAAATACTCTCCTAAATTTATTTGATTATGAATTTGTGTCCATTGGATCATGCAGCACAATTACAACTTTATGTGCTATTCATAAAAAATTGGATTTTTTTGATTTAAATAAAATTGAAGGTCATTTAATGAATAAGAATCAAATCATGGACTCAATTGATTTTATAAATAATCTAGAGCTAACAGATTTAAAAAAAATGTCATGCGTTGGTTCAAGGTATAAACTGTTGATAAATGGGATTGTAATTCTAAAAATAATATTAGATATCTTTCCAATTAACAAAGTAATAGCTTCTCAAAATGGTTTGAGAGAAGGAATGTTGCGTGAGTTACTTTTAGCACATGAAAAAAATTAAATTAAAAAAAAAAAATATTAGCTCAAATAGTTCTAGATGGCTTCAAAGACATTTGAATGATGAATTTGTAATTAAATCAAAAATTGAAGGTTACAGATCTAGGTCTTCTTATAAATTAATTGAAATTGAAAAAAAATTTAATTTTCTAAAAAACTCACAAAATATTTTAGACCTTGGATGCGCTCCAGGTGGATGGCTCCAAGTTGCAAAAAAATTTGGACCAAAAAATGCCAAAATAGTTGGAATTGATTTATTAAAGATTGAAAAAATAGATAATGTAGTGACAATCGAAAAAAATATATTTGATGAAGATACAGAAGAAATAATCCAAAAAAATTTTACGAATAAAGTTGAACTTTTGATGAGTGATATGTCCCCTAACTCATCTGGTAACAAAAAAATTGATCATTTGAGAATTGTCTCACTGATAGAAAGAGTTTTAGAAATAACAAAAGTGGTCCTCAAACCAAAAGGTTTTTTAATTTCTAAAATTTTTCAAGGTGGTGCGCAAGGAGATCTTATTTTCAAAATGAAAAAAGATCTTAGTGATATTAAATATTTCAAACCGAGAGCTTCCAGAAAAGAGTCATCTGAAACCTATTTAATAGCAAAAAAAAATTAATTATTTTGTTTAAAATTTTACAAGATTAGATTAAATTGTTTTATGAAGTATTTAACAGAAGCTCTTACTTTTGATGATGTTCTCATTGTACCAGCAAAATCATCAATCAGACCGTCTGAAGCTAACATTTCAACCAAGTTAACAAAGAATATAAAACTCAATGTTCCTTTAATTTCAGCAGCTATGGATACTGTGACGGAATCCAATCTAGCTATTAAAATAGCGCAGATGGGTGGACTCGGAATCATTCATAAAAATCTAAATTTTGTTGATCAAGCTTTGGAGGTATCGAAAGTAAAAAGGTTTGAATCTGGGATGGTAATAAATCCAGTAACGATTTCACCTGACGAGACTCTAAATAATGTTTTAAAAAAAAAAGAAAAATATAATATTTCCGGAATTCCTGTTGTAGATAATAAATCACAGAAGTTAGTTGGTATACTGACTAATAGAGACATGCGATTCGCAAAGAATCTTCAGCAGAAAGTAAGTACTTTAATGACAAAAAATAATTTAGTAACTGTCTCTGAAGATATTTCTATGGATAATGCACAAAAACTTTTACATGAACATAGAATTGAAAAGTTATTAGTAGTAGATAAAAATTTTAAATGTGTGGGTTTAATAACGGTTAAAGACATTGAAAAGGCAGAACAATTTCCTTTTGCCTCAAAAGATAAGATGGGAAGACTACTAGTTGGAGCGGCTGTTGGTGTTGGAGAGAGCGAAGGCATAAACAGGATTAGAACCCTGGAAAAGGCTGGTGTTGATGTTATAGTAATTGACACCGCTCACGGTCACTCTGAAAATGTATTGGAAACACTAAAAATTTCTAAAAAAGAATTCCCGAAACTACCTGTTGTTGTTGGCAACATAGCTACAGCGGAAGCAGCGAAAGAACTAATACAAAATGGCGCTGACGCTTTAAAAGTTGGAATTGGTCCGGGCTCTATTTGTACAACAAGAATTATTGCAGGTGTTGGTGTGCCTCAGTTGCATGCAATTTCCGAAACGTTTAAAATAGCAAAAAAAAATAATATACCTATTATTTCAGATGGTGGCATAAAATATTCAGGTGATATCGCTAAAGCAATAGCATTTGGTGCTGATGTGGTTATGATAGGTTCATTATTTGCTGGAACAGACGAGTCACCAGGAGAAATATTTCTATCAAACGGAAGAACATACAAATCATACAGGGGTATGGGCTCACTGGGTGCTATGGGAAGCGGTTCAGCAGATAGATATTTTCAAGAGGAAATAATAAATGATGATAAGTTTGTTCCAGAAGGAGTGGAGGGAAGGGTTCCATATAGAGGAAGTGTTGTTAAAATAATTGAACAACTGATCGGAGGTTTAAAAGCTTCGATGGGTTACACTGGTAATAAAACTATTAAAGATTTTAAAAATAAAACAAAAGTTATAAAAATTACCTCAGCAGGTCTTAATGAAAGTCACGTACACAGTATTTCAATAACAAGGGAATCTCCAAATTATCAGCTTAACAAATGAACGAGTCAATCGTAATAATTGATTTTGGATCACAGGTTACAAAGCTAATCGCAAGAAGAATTCGAGAGTTCGGAGTTTTTAGCAACATAATACCTTTTAACCAAGTTACAAAAAATTTATTTAATAATAATTCTATAAAAGGAATTATTTTCTCAGGTGGTCCAAAATCAGTTCATGAAAAAAACTCACCCAAGATTGACGACTATATCTACGAACAAGAAATCCCAATTTTGGGTATTTGTTACGGACTTCAATTAATTGCCAAACAATTTGGAGGAAAGATAACTCCGTCAAAAGACAGAGAATTTGGTAAAACACAAATAAAATTAAACAAAAAGTCTCCGCTTCTTGAAAATGTTCTTATTCCAAACAAACAAGTTCAAGTGTGGATGAGTCACTCAGATAAAATTTCAGTAATTCCAAATAGTTTTGAAAAGATAGCATCCTCAGACAATTGTGAGTTTGCTGTAATTCAAAATCAAAAAAAAAAACTTTACGGCGTTCAATTTCATCCAGAGGTGGTTCACACCATTGGAGGAAAAAAAATACTTAAGAATTTTATAAGAAATATTTGCGGATGTTCTGCAAAATGGAATATGAAATTTTTCAAAAAAAAAATAATTGAAGATATAAAAAAGCAAGTGGGACAAAATAAAGTAATATGTGGATTGTCAGGGGGTGTTGATTCAACAGTTACAGCCGCCTTAATAAATTCTGCAATTGGAAAAAATCTAATTTGTGTTTTTGTTGATACTGGTCTTATGAGAGAAAACGAAGGAAAGGAAATAAAGAATCTTTTTCAAAAAAATTTTAAAATCAAATTGAAGGTAATTAATAGTGCTAATGATTTTTTTTCAAAACTAAAAGGTAAAAGTGATCCTGAAAAAAAAAGAAAAATTATTGGAAAAGAATTTATAAAAATTTTTGAAAGATTTGCACTTGAACAAAAAAATGTAAAGTTTTTAGCTCAAGGAACACTTTATCCGGACGTAATAGAATCACTTTCAAAAGTTGGTAAGGCCTCAGTTACAATTAAATCTCATCATAATGTTGGTGGATTGCCAAAAAAAATGAAACTGAAATTAATCGAACCGTTATCAGAATTATTTAAAGATGAAGTTAGGTTATTAGGTAAAGAACTCAACGTTCCAGAAGCTTTTTTGAATAGACATCCTTTTCCTGGTCCGGGCCTAGCAATAAGACTTTTGGGGTGTGTGGATGAAAAAAATATAAAAATTCTCCGAAAAGCTGATTCAATTTTTATTAAATTAATAAAAGAAGAGGGTTTGTATGACAAAATTTGGCAAGCATTTTGTGTTTTACTTCCAATAAATACCGTCGGTGTAATGGGTGATAATAGAACCTATGAGAAAATTTGTGTGCTAAGAGCAGTAACGTCTATTGATGGGATGACGGCTGAAACTTATAAATTCAACGATGATTTTATAAAGCGTTGTGCAAATGAAATTATTAATCGTGTGCCTGGAATAAATAGAGTTTGCTACGATATTACATCTAAGCCACCTGGAACAATTGAATTTGAATGAAAAAGTTATGCTTAATTTGCAGTGGATCTGTAAAAGAGATAAATAGTTACTCACATAAATGTAAGAAATGTGGTTTTTATTTTTCAACTCTTTCTTCAGGTTATGGTCAGGATGTAAAAGGTCTTGAACATATTCGTAAACAAAATTTCAAGAAAATATTAAATATCATTATGAATTTAAAAAAAAATCCCAAAATTCTAGAAATTGGTTCAGGCGATGGTTATTTCATTGAAGAATGTATTAATTTTGATATTTCTATATTCGGATCTGAAGCGTCTTTGGACAGTTTAAAGAGTTTAAAAAAAAAATTTAAAAACAAGGTAGAAATATTTAATCTTTCTCTTCCAGAATCGATAATTAAAAAAACAAAAACTAGATTTGATTTTATTGTTTTTAATGATGTTTTTGAACATCTAACTAATCTACATAAAGTTATAAATACTTCGCAACTGGCTTTAAAGAAAGATGGCATTATTATAATAAACTCTCCAACATCTGACGGAATAATTTTTAATTTTTCGTTATTTTTAATGAACTTAGGTTTTACAAAGTTTTATGATAGACTCTGGCAGAAGAATATGAATTCACCTCATTTAAGTTATTTCAATAAAAAAAACTTAAATCTATTATTTTCTAAACATAATTTTTATGAATTTATCTCAGGTAATCTTAATTCATTGGATATTAATAATTCCTCAAGGTTTAATAATCTCTTTGATTCCGTTTTTAAAAGAATTGTCTTTTCAATTTTCTGTTTTTTATTTTTTTTCTTTCAAAAATTTTTGCCAAAAGACATTATGTTTGTTTTTTTTAAACATAAGTAATTGGTAAATAAACAAATACAGATGAAATTCAAATTGTCTTTAAATCAATGACTTACAATCAAATGCAACTGATTCACAATCTGTTGAACTTCGGTTAATGATCGAGCGAGTTGGACTCGGCGTACAAAATAAAGTTAACTTAGTAAGCTCTTCTCAATAGTTTTCGTTAACTCTTCGATATGTAATAAGTGCATCCCAAGACCGTTACCTACTTTTGCATTTCCATTGTAAAAGGAGTCACCTATAGGATAAATTATTTTATTATGATATTTAGGCAAATCTTTATAAAATAATTTTACTCTGGGAATATATGCGAAAGGAGGCTCTAAATAAATTTGGCTGTCTATGGGTTTGTTTTTCAATATAAGATTTATCAATTCAATTATTCTGCTGTCAATTTTTAATTTAATCTTTTCTTCAAGTTGTGCAAATTCATTGATATGAATTCTGTTTTTAAGTAAATCTTGAAATATTTTTATATTCGATTCTTTTATATTAATTATAATTAGAACTTCATTAAGTTCTTTAATTAACTTCCCCATCCAAACATAAAAAAGATTATCACGATTATTTTTATTTACGTAATCAGTTATTATAGTGTTTAAATTTTCTGTAATTCCAACTATTTTGAATTGATAATTAATTATCGGTTTATCGAGAAAAAACGGATAATGATAATTATTTTTTTCTTTCAAGAGAAATGACAAATTCTCAGTGTTATTTTCATTGGTCGGTATATTAAGTAAAATTTCTTTTGTTTCATGCTCAGGATAATATTGATAGATTTTTCCACCAGTCGCATCAATTATTAAATCAATGCCGGAGTTAATTATAAGTTCATCATAAGGATCTTTTTTAAAAAGAAATTTAACATCAATTTTTTTGCATGACTGTAATAATAGTACTTCCATCATATTTAAATTTACTCCGATGTAATCACTATTAGAAAACCAGTCGAAGACTTCTGTTATGCTCTTGTCTACTTTAGAATTAAAAAGAAATTTTGGAAGATTTGTTAACCAATTTCTAGAATAAATTTCTTTTACACGCGGTTCTTGAATTCTGTTATCACAAACAAGTATATTAACTAAACCACCAAGTTTTTTTTTTAAATTGTTAGCAAAAAAAAGACCACAACAACCAGCGCCTATTACAACGATGTTAAATTTTTGATTTGACGAAATAAATTTTTTTGCCAACTGAAGTGCTTGTTCATCTGTTTGGTTTTCAAAACTATCTTTTAAAAGACTACAGTTACTCATGGCAGTTATTTCTTTCATAAGTTTCCATCTCGACTCAACTGTTACAAGACTTTGCAATTTCTGAAAAAGACAAAATTCTGCTTGTGTTAATGGGAGGTTATAATTCTTTTTGTCTTTTTTAAACTTCCCTATATTGCAACTTTTTACTTCAAGGTTATCAATTAAAAATTCTTTATCATGACTTAGTGAATATATCCAGCCCATTGATGCTGTTTTAAGTGATTGAGATAATTGTTTAAAAAAAAAATTTTTGAGTTCTAAATTTAGAATTAATCTTTTCTTTTCTTCCATTTGAATTGTATTTTTTAATTAGCTAAATTTTAATTGATTTTTATTGAGTTTGCTCCAATTTTTTTTTAAAAAATTGGTATGTAAATTGCTTTACAATTGTATGGGTAATTTAAATCCTAATTATTATAATAAATTTCAATGTTTGGGCTCTGAATGTATTGAAACATGTTGTCAGGGTTGGAACATTGATGTAGATCATAATTCTCACTTTAAGTTACATGATTTAAGTAGAAAATATGGTGAAAAGATTGAAAAGTTTTTAACAAAAAGTACAGATCCAACACATGATAAGTTTTCATATATTAATATGAAAAAGAATGGTTTCTGTCCTTTTTTAGATAAAAACAAACTATGTGGTATTCAAAAAAAATATGGTGAAAATTATTTACCAGAAACATGTAAAAATTTTCCTAGGAGAAAAGTTAATTTTGACACAATTCAAATTAAAACTCTGTCTCTGGCTTGTCCAGAAGTAGCAAGATTATGTCTTACTCAGAAAGACTCGATGAAAGTTTTTTTAAATGAAAAAAAAGAGGTTAATTTTTTTAAAATAGTTCCTGATCATTTGCACAATTCTTACACAAGAGTAGGTGAGCAATTATTTAATAGAATTTACAATCTTTTCAAGAAAAAAAAATTGCACATTCCAAATTTACTTTTTATTTGCGAGAGTATTCTAAATGAACAAAAAAATCTTGAGGTTAATCCTGACAAAATAGATAGTGTTTTAGATTTTTTGGTCAATGAATTTAAAAAATTAGATTTTCTAAATTTTGATAGATCAACACTAAAACTTAATTTTTTGAATGATCTGAATATTTTCTTTCAAAAAACACTACCAGAAAGTTCGTTGAGTGGAATATTATCAAAAACTCAGAATGAATTAGTTGAAAAATTTTCTAATCTCGAAGAAGCATCAAATAATTTTAAAATTATTAATAAAATGAAATATGAAAACTTTGAAAAAAAAAATTATAGAATTTTTAGGAATTATTTTTTAAATGAAATATTGGGACATGCCCAAATTTTTACCAATCAAACACCTAATTGCAGAAATAGATTCTATTTGACAATTTTATGCGCAATAGTCTCAAAAATTATAACCATTGGAAATATTTCAGAAAATCCAAATAAAAATCATAAAGAAGATATTTTGATAAACTCAATACAAAAAGTAGCTAAAAATTTTTCAGCTTTCGTTAACGTTGATGAAAATCAAGAATACAAATTTGATTCAGAAATTTGTGCGATGCTAGAAAAAATTGATAAAAATAATATCTTTAACGCTCTGTTCTTGCTTTTTGATTAAAAAGTAACCTCTAATCTAAAATAACTTAAATCACTCCACTTTAATATATGACCCTACCCCACGATTCTAGAGTTATAGATTAAACATTAATAGAAATATTATGTATTTTTTTTTTACAAGTAATTGATAAATTTAAAAAATTACAGTTGAGATTTTCAAAATATTATTCCATAAACAACTTGATGCTATAATATTTGATATGAATCATTTTTTAGAAAATATATTTTCTACCACTTCACTTGAAGAAAAATGTCCGTATTTGCATGCTAAATCAAAGTTTGGTTCCATGAAAATATCATTTATATCTTCTGGGATTTCTTCAAAATTCTTTTTGAACTCCTCTTTTATAAAAAAAGCATTCGATCCGGTATGAGAATTACAACAAATTAATTTATAATCGTGATTCTTAAAGAGCTTGTTAAAACTTTCCAACGAAGCGCCATAATTATCGTCTAACTCCCAGTTATGAAATTGGTTATACTTCATTATAAATTCAATTGGTGGAAAAAACTTTGGATTATATTCAACTATAAAAAGCTTGGGGTAAATTTTATTGTCCAGTAATTTTTTGGTAAAATGAAAATCATTTCCATCTAAGTCTAGCGAAATTACATCTAGATTTTTAATGTTCATATTCTTTAAATTATTTTTTGTAATCTCTAATATATTATCTAGAGTAATCCAGTTTTTTGAATAATTAAATCTACTACCTGGTTTGTATTTAAAATTTAAATCTTCACCACCAACCCAGAAACCTTTCCAGCCCAAAGCTGCAAGTAAAATTGTATTATTTTCAAGACCATCTCCAACTCCATATTCTGCATAACTCCCTTTTTTAATATTTAATCTTTTTATAATCTCGAATGTAATCCCATCTTCATCAGTTTGAGAAAAACATTTTCTCCCATATTTATTAAATGGATTTTTACAATTTTCTTTTCTTGATACATAACCGTTTTTAACAATTAGATCTTTAATAATTGTTAAGAGTTGGCTCTGTAAATTTGATTGATCTACTATTTTTCTATTTTCTATTATAAGTTTATTAATAGAAGAAACTGTAGAGTCATTTGATAACAAATTATTATGATCCATAATTGAATAACAGCAAATTATATGCCATGTGATAATAGTAAAAATAAGAAATTTTTTAAAATTTAATAACTTATAATTACTTACAGTTTGTTCTTAATTTCAAAAACTCTTTAATTTCTTCTAAAGGATGATGCCAGTTATTTAATTCTTTTTGTTTGAATTTTTTAACGCATTTATAGAGTACACCGTTATTTTTTTCATTCCACCTAGGATCATGTATTTTTGATAGCAGAAGAAGGGTTTTTTTATTTAACATTGCTGATAAATGTACAAGAGATGTACATGAAGAAATTACAAGATCCATTCGAGATAAAAAAGATGCTGTGTCAGTGAAATCATCCAGATAATTACTTAAATCATGAAGGTTACTAATTTGATCAATTATCTCATGATCTTTAACATTTGTTATTTTTTGTAATACAAAAAAATTAATGTTCTTATTATTAAGTATTTGTTTTAAAAAATCCAATCGAACAGACCTAAAAGAATTTCTCGTTTGACTGCATCTGCCGCTCCATGCAATTCCGACATTAAGTTTCTTGTTATCCATTAATTTAAGAATTTTTTTAGGATATTTTTTATAATCTTTTGTAAGATTGATATCATCGACTTTTAAAGGCTTTCTTTTAATTTTTGATTTATAAAAAAGAAAGAGCAAACTCATACTATAAATTTTGTAACTATACAAATTCAAGTCGTTTTTATTAACATTCTTTATGATTTTAATATTTTTTAACCCTTTAATATTTCTGATAAAATTATATAATTTATCACTCACCAAATATGTAATACTATAACCTAATAGTGAAAGTCTTGATAGGTAATGACAAATCATAAGTTGATCTCCAAAACCTTGTTCACCAATAATTAGAATTTTATTATTCTTATTTATTTGTTTTAAATCCGTGACCTCTTGAAGATGGTTTTCTTTATAATTTTCATGTAATAGCAAACATCTTTCTTTATCCCTTTCTTCATACAATAATAATCCTTTACAGTAATCTCCTGAAGTTTGTTCTAAGATTGAAAGATTCAATTTAGCCCATTCAGAATTTTTATCAATTTCTAGAGTCCTTTTATAAAATTCTTTTGCCATTTTAAATTTATTTGATTCATAATAAAAAAGACCAAGGGCACATGTAGCATTAGGATTTTTCGGATTTATTTTGTATGCAGTTTCAAAACACATAAATGACATTTCGAAATCAAGGTTCTTTAGGTGAGCAAATCCAAGTTCTACCCAAATATTGGAATCATGAGGATATTTTTGTAAAATATTACTAAATAAGTTAATCCCTTCAACTAAATCACCTTGTGAATACAAAATGTAGGGTTTTGAGTTAAGGATATCTGAGTAAGTATTATTAAACCTTTCCATTTCTATATTTGTTCAAGTATTATGCCAAAATTTCTTATGGTTATTAAATTAGAACATACCCAAGATTTTATTTAGTAATTTTCAATAATATAGATTAAATGAAGTGCAGGCTTTTTTATAAATAGTGGCATAATTATTGCTCACTATTTAATTATTATAATGAAATTAAGATTAACGAATAGAAAGTAAATTTATTATAATTTTTGCTCCAAAGGTACATTTATGAAAGCAGTGATTTTAGCAGGTGGATTAGGAACTAGAATTTCTGAAGAAACTCATTTAAAACCCAAACCAATGATTGAAATTGGAGGCAAACCAATAATTTGGCACATTATGAAACAATATTCTCAGCATGGAATTAATGATTTCATAATTTGTTGTGGATATAAGGGGTATTTAATAAAAGAATATTTTTATAATTATTCACTTCATTTAACTGATATCACCATAAATACAAAGAACAACCAGACTTGGTTCCATGATAATTATGCTGAAGATTGGAATGTAACATTGGTAGATACTGGCGAAAAAACAATGACAGGTGGAAGACTTAAGAGAATCTCAAGGTATTTAGATAGTGAAGAAGATTTCTGTTTTACCTATGGAGATGGTATTGGTGATATAAACATCTCTAAAGCAATTAATGAACATAAAAAAAGTGGAAAGTTAGCTACCGTCACGGCAACTCAACCCCAAGGAAGATTTGGTTCACTTTCGATAGATAAGGGGAAAATAAAAAGTTTTAAAGAAAAACCAGCTGAGTGGATAAATGCAGGATTTTTTGTATTGAAAAAAAAGGTTATTGACAGAATTGATGGAGATAATTGTGCATGGGAAGAAAAACCTATGGAGAGTTTAGCGTCTGAGGGACAATTTTCTGTGTATTTTCACAATGGATTTTGGCAACCAATGGACACATTAAGAGATAAAATAAAATTGGAAAAATTATGGAACAATGGTGATGCTCCCTGGAAAACGTGGTCATGAATAATTCCTTCTGGAATAATAGAAAGGTTTTCATAACAGGACATACTGGTTTCAAAGGTAGTTGGTTGACTTTATGGTTAAAAAGTCTTGGAGCAAAGATTTGTGGTTATGCTTTAAAACCTGAGTCTAAGAAATCTCTTTTTTATGAAGCCGACGTTTCAAAAGGCATAGAATCAAATTTTGCAAATATCCTAAATTACAAAGTTTTATGTGAAAAAATTAACAATTTTTCTCCAGAAGTTGTTTTTCATCTTGCTGCTCAACCATTAGTGAAAAAGTCTTATCTTAATCCATTAGATACCTTTTCAACTAATATTTCTGGAACAATAAATGTACTAGAATCACTAAGATATTCTAAAAATATCAGATCCGTCGTAATTGTCACAACGGACAAAGTTTATGAAAATAAAGAAATTAAAGAGGGATACAAAGAGACTGATTCACTGGGTGGTTTTGATCCGTATAGTAGCAGTAAAGCATGTTGTGAAATTATAACAAATTGTTATAGATCTTCTTTTTTTCAAAATAAAAATTTAAAAATTGGGATTGCCACAGCTAGAGCTGGAAATGTAATTGGTGGGGGAGATTATTCAGAGAATAGATTAGTACCGGATATATTTAGATCTATAAAGGAGAAAAAAGCAATAAAAGTAAGAAATATAGGATCTACTAGACCATGGCAACATGTCTTAGAAGCATTAAATGGATACATAATTCTGGCAGAAGCGCTTTACCATAATCATAAAAAGTACTCTGAAGCGTGGAATTTTGGGCCAAGATCTCAAGACTGTAAAAAAGTTAAATGGATACTTAATGAATTTCAAAAAAAACATAATTTTGATATTATTGATACTTCTAATCATATTAATGATCATGAATCAAAATCTCTAAATCTGGATATTTCAAAATCCATCAAAAAACTTAGTTGGAAGCCATATTTACCTATTAATGAAGCAATACAACTTACGTCACAATGGTTCAAGCAAAAAGAAGGTGGAAAATTACCATCGCAAATCATTAAAGATCAAATAAATTATTATGAAGAAAAAAAAATGGTAATGTAGGCTGGTTCAGAACTTAATTTACTAAAGACTGTTATAAAACTTAAAAGTTTTTATTATGGAATTTTCAAGAGTTGTAAAGACTTTTAAGTTATTTTTTTTTGCTAAGCTTATATCGGGAACGTAGGCAGTTGGTAAATATTGTGGTTTGTTTTCAGTTAAAATCTGAATATTTCTTTTAGTAACTTTTTTTACTAAACAAGCTACATCATACAATGAAAAAGCCTCATCTGATCCAACATTTATAGTGAGGAATTTCTTTTCACTTAATAAAATTTTTAATAACCAAATTACAAGATCAGATGTATACATATAACTTCTTACTGAAGATCCATCACTGTGAATAACTATATCCGAGTTAGTTGTTACAGACTTTATAAAATTACCTATAGCAAAGTGAGTATCAATTGGAAGCCATGGACCAACAAATGAAAAGCATCTGGCAATTTTAATCGTTTTTTCATTTGTCTCTGTTGCCCAATAATTGCAAAGTAGTTCTGCAGTTTTCTTAAAAATACCACTGGCATCGTTAGTATTTGAAGAGTCTAAGTAAAATCCAGAACTTTCAATAATTTTTGTGAAGTTTTTTGCAGGCTGTTTTCCGTATACTGAACCTGATGAAATATAAAGTATATTATTGATTCTTTTTTTATTAGCAAAATTTAAAATGTTTTTAGTACCATTAATTACTACATCTGATAGGTTAGAAATATTTTGGTGTGCTTCAATAGTAGCTTCTGTAGCGCCATGAATAATATGAGTAAAATCATTTTCATTTGTCGTGAAATTTACAATATTTCCTTTAATAAAAAAAAGTTCTTTATAATTTCTTACTTCAGGAAACTTGTTTTTAAACTTACTTGGATTTCTTGATAAAACAAAAATTTTAATATTTAAATTTAATGATGCATTTAAATGTAAAAGACTACTCAAAATAGATTTTCCAAAAAATCCTGTTCCTCCAGTTATCAATATTTTTGCGTTTTTAAGTTTTATAATTGATGTTTTTAATTCAGATAGAATAAATTTTAAATCATCATTACAAATATTAAAAATGCTGCGTTTTTCAGGCTTCACACAGATTAGTATGGCATTATAATTGCAGCAAATAAACACTTTTTAAACAAATTAAATGGATAAAATTAACTATAATCAAGAACCTCCAATAAATAATCCGGAAGAAAAAAACTTTAGTTTCAGAGGATTAAATTTTAAACAAAAAGAAGATACTCTTTCATATCTTCTATTTGATTATCTCTCAAAAATTGGAACAAAAGCTGTTTTTCTTGTGCCTGGAGGTGGAAACATGTTTCTTGTCGATGCAGTAGGAAGACATCCAGATATCAAATGTATTTGTACTCATAATGAACAATCTGCTGTAATTGCTGCCGAAGCATACTCAAGACTTAATGAGGGGATAGGGGTTGCGTTGGTAACAACTGGTCCAGGTGCTACAAATTCAGTTACAGGTATAGCAGGATCGTGGATTGATTCTATTCCTCTTTTAGTTATTTCAGGGCAGGTTAAAATTGATGATATCAATTTTGAAAAAAAATTGAGGCAAAAAGGCCCTCAAGAAGTTGATATAGTTTCCATGGTTAAAGGTATAACAAAGCATTCTGAAACAATTACAGATCACAAAAATTTTCTAAAAAAACTAAGCAAAATTATAAATCTTTCAAGAAATGGAAGACCAGGGCCATGTCTAATAGATATCCCTCTAGACATTCAATCTCAAAAAGTCAAAATACCTTTCGACTACCAACCGTTCCTAAAGAATGAAATAATTAAAGTTAAAAAACAAATACCTAATGAATTAATACGTAAGATCACAAAATCCAAGAAACCACTTTTTTTAATGGGACATGGTATAAAAAGTTCAAAATCACAAAAATTAGCTATAGAACTGATTAAGTATTCAAATATCCCTGTGTGTGTTACCTGGCCAATGATAGATCTGCTAGCTTTTGATGATCCACTTTACGTCGGAAGGCCTGGGGTAGTAGCAAAACGAAATGCTAATTTAACAATACAAAATTGTGATTTATTAATTAGTATAGGAGCAAGATTAGATAGAATTGTTACGGCTTTCAATTCAGATAATTTCGCAAAAAATGCAGAAATCTATTGTATAGATATTGACAAGGCTGAACTAAAGAAGCATCCAAAAAGATTTAAAACAATCAAATTTGATTGTAAATATTTTTTGTCAGACCTATTGATTAAACTAAAGAATAATAAATATAAAAATAAAAATACTAAATGGATTGATTTTTGTAAAAATCTCAAAACAAAGTACGGCAAAAGTGAGTCAAGAAAAAAAAAGAGTATGAGTATTTATAATACTGTAAATTTTTTATCCAAAATAATACCACCTAATAGCACCATCGTTACTGGAAGTTCTGGTCTATGTATTGAAGTTTTTTATACACATTTTGAAAATAAAAAGAACCAAAAAACATTTCTTACAACAGGTTTAGGTTCAATGGGTTATGGATTTCCGGCTTTAGTTGGTGCCAGTACACAAATCCAAAAAAAATTATTTTTGTATGAAGGCGATGGAAGTGCGATGATGAACCTTCAAGAGTTGCAAACTTTAAAAACTAACAATTGTAAAGCAAAAATCTTTCTCATAAATAATCAAGGTTATGTATCCATAAGGAATACCCAAAAAAACTATTTTAGAGGAAGGTTTGTAGGAATTAACAAAAAATCGGGGATGGAAACTTCGTCTATATCGAAAATTGCCAAGGCAATTGGTATTAAATCATATGTAGTAAAGAAATACTCTGATTTTAATAAAATCAAAAAGACCTTAGACAAAGACGAACTTATTATTTATGAAATTTTTGTAAATAAAGATGAGAAATTAATTCCTAAATGTTCGGCATATAAATTGGACAATGGGACAATGGTTTCATCACCAATTGAAGATATGACACCTTTAATAGAGATTGAAGAATTAAAAAAAATTATCCCAGGCCCAATCGATCAGAGATCATATTCAATGAGAGAAGTTAGAAATGAAACAACTTAATCAAAGCTTTGAAAAATTACCCAAGGACAGAATTGCGGATTTTTGTATTTGTTGTGGATCAAAAAAATTAAAAAATAGTCCTGCAGTTTTAATGCCTTTTGTAGCTGAACGAGTCTTTAATTGGAAGCAAATTAAAATAGACAAAACCTGGGGACTTAACACAATACAAAATGGACAAACTTATTCTATATGCAATACGTTGTTATGTAGTAAGTGCAATTTTGTATTTTTAGATATTAGATTTTCAGACAAAGAACTTTCAAATCTTTACAATAATTATAGAGGTGTCAAATACACTAAACTCAGAGAAAAATACGAAAAGAATTATGAAAAAAGAAATAGAGATTTAATAAAAGGAATAACTTATTTAGATGAGGTAGAAAAATTTATTTTAAAAAATACAAAATTACCACTATCAATATTGGATTGGGGAGGTGATACTGGAAAAAATACACCTTTTAAAAATCATAGTAAAAAAATTCATATTTATGATGTAGGAAACTCAAAAACCGTAAATGGAACTATAAAAGTAAGTAAATCCAATTTAAAAAATAGAAAATACGATTTAATTGTATGCAGCAATGTGCTTGAACATGTTTCTTATCCTTCTGAGACTCTTTTTGATATAAAAAAAAATATGAGTTTAAAATCATTACTGTACATTGAACTTCCTTACGAAAAACTAATTATAGAAATTGAGAATAAAAAAAAATCATACGAAGATAAAAAACATTGGCATGAGCATGTGAACTTTTTTTCAAAAAAATCAATATTAAAATTATTAAAAAAATGTAAACTTAAATTGGTTGACTTTAGAAAACTTGATGTGGCTGAGGGAAACTTCTCCCTGATGCAGATTGTTTGTAGAAAGGATTTTGATCAATAACTCAATGAGACCTAGAAGAATTTACAGAACTCCAACGACAGTAGATCTAGAAATTACCGATATTTGTAATGAAAAATGTGTCTATTGTTTTAACTTCGACAGAGATCTTTCTATGGGATCCTTGAAACTTGATAAAGAAAAAATAGACCATTTAGTTAGACAATTTGTAAACTTTGAAGTGTTTCATGTGATTTCCTCCGGTGGCGAAGCTTTTGCAAATTTTGAGATGCTATTATATCTAAATAAAAAGCTTAAAGAAAATAATATTTCAACTTCAGTTAATAGTAACCTCTCGATTAAGGCTCAAAGAAAAGAAAGGTTGAAAAGACTATTTGATTCAGGATGTGATCACATTTTAACAAGTTTACCTTCATATCTACCTGATGTAACAAATAAACTAGTTAATAGCAAAAATGCATTCGATAGAATAACAAGCGGGATTAAGGATGCAGTAGAAATCGGATTTAGAATTAGTGCTAACATGGTCGTACACAACTCTAATAAAAATCAGGTATATCTTACAGCAAAACTCGCAAGTGAATTGGGATGCCAAAGAATATTTGCAACACGAATAGTTGGACCTGATTATGAAACTGAAGTAGATTATGAAAATACAAGTGATGAAAATCCCAATATATTGTCAAAAAAATCAGCGTTAGATTGTTTAGATCAACTTATAAAAGCTCGGGATGAATGTGGAATCGATGTTAGTACAATAGTAAGCTATCCTCTTTGTTTGCTTGGTGATCTTCAAAAATACGCAGATTTTGTTGGAAGAGGGTGTCCCACTCAAAGAGGCCATAGGTTAAATATTTTGCCTAATGGAGACATAAGATCTTGTGTACATCTTTCTTCAGAAAGATTAGGAAATGTCTTTAGAGATAATATTGATTTGTCTGAGCAATATAAAAAACTTAGGAAATGGCATGATGGATCACTAGCTTTTAACGAATGCAAAAAATGTGATTATAAATATGTTTGCAACAGTGGATGTAGAGTTGACGCAAAAGCTTATTCGGGAAAACTCAATGGGAAAGATCCTCTGATGGTTGGTCCTATTATTAACGGAAAGATTCATGGACGATCGTTAAGAAAGTTTGTACCATTTAAAATTACCTATGATAAAAAAACCAGAGAAATAGTTCAAAATAGTGAGTTTATTGTTAGTAAAGAAGCAAGATTTAGATATGAGGAAAGTTTTTATTTATGCAGTATAAAATATGGAAATATAATTGAAATTGATTACGATATTGCGAAATTTCTCATTGAAAAACAAAGAACAAACCAATCATTCAATTTAAAAGAATTTGGTTTAAAGAATATTCAAATTATGATTGACTACTTCTGTAAAGATTTAATAAGAAGTGTTGATAATAATTTGAATGATAAAAGAAATAAAAACTTGCTAAAAAAAGGCCTTGGAATAGATCCAAATAATCTTCCGGATTATGACAAGTTTATATTTAATTAATTTATTTAAATAACGCCTTTTACTCTCACAAGGGATTCGCTTAGAATTTCAAAAGTTTTTTTATATTTACTTGAAATTTTTGAATTTTTAAAAATTCTTTCTACTTCATCAAATGTATGATTATTCCAGTATTCAAACAAAGGAAAAGGAAATGTTTTAGGTACTTCCTTCATATAGAAGTTCATAAACTTTTCTGCATTTTTTTTTTTGACGCTAGGAATTGTAATTTTTTTTCTTTTAATAAAAAAATCAATTTTACTAAAATATTCTTTTAAATTTTTTGGATCGTATTGGATGTTTTTACCCCACGCAGCTCCCATGCCTCCTGAAATTACTGGTTTATTTTTTAAAATCATCTCCCAGCCTATATCTGAGGAATATACTATTCCCAAATCTGCTACTTCTATCAAACCATATGTATTTATCGAAGTGCTACTTGGGAGTATTTTAAAATTATCACTTAACTTATCCAAATACATATCGACATATTTTTCGCATGACATGTTACAATTTGTTAATTTTTCTGCGGGATGAGGTCTAATTATAATGTTACAGTTCTTTTTAGGTAATAAAAAATTAATAGTTTCTTTTAACCAATCAAAGTGAGATTTAAACAAGTAATTGGTTTTTCTTGTAAGAACGGTTGTATCGAAGGCCAGATTGGTAAGAATTAAAATTGTATATGCATTTTTATTTAAAGATAATTTCTTGTAAATTATATCTTTATTCAATGGATTTTCAGTATGGAAGCTTAAGAAAACATTTTTTTTATAATATTCTTTTTTTGAAAGTTTCTCAATTGTTAGATATGGTTTGCTAATAGAACTATGCTTATTTCTTTTCCAAGCCTCCTCAATATTCAAATTATTAAAGGGTGTATTTTTTGAAATCATAATGGTGTTTTTATCATTTTTGTAGCCATAACAAGTTATTGTTTTATCTAGTTCTCGTAGAATCGTAAATGCCACTCCATACTCTGCCCATGACCCACTGTCGATGATATAGTTATCAAAGTTATTCTTTTTTACGAATGATTCAAACGTAGTAGCAAAATTAAAATTATTCATTTTAATTGTCTCAAATAATTTTTTATTTTTTTGGTTTTTTAAATAAAGAGGATTTTTTAAAATTCTTTTAATATCCTCTTCAGTTTGACGATAAATTTCTTTTTTTAATTTTACAGAAACATTTGTTTTCTTTTCTTTTAGTGTTTTTAGGCTTTCAATTTTAATTTCATTTTTCTTTATAACTTTGATTATGGATGGAAATATTTTTCGCAATGATAATCCAGTGAAGTGTTGTGTGAGTTTTTCACTGGGCTTTTGGATTAATAAAGTAACCTGATGACCAAGTTTAACTAGAACATGAGCAATAGAACAGTTAATTATAAAGTCATTAGAAGCTATAGAAAGGATTAAAATTTTTTTTGGGTTGGCATTGTGATTATTATTACTATCAAATTTTTCTAGAATTTTTAAATATCTATTTAATGACATAACTTATATAACTTGAGAAAGGTAGAGTTTTAATAATATTTGGTTTATTACTAAAAAATTCATCAATTGCTTTATTAGCACCTGGAAAAGCACCATAATCATCTAGGATAATTACGCCATTTTTTACAACGTGTGGATATAGAATTTCTAAACAGAGTTTAGTGGGTTCATAGGTATCAACATCGATGTGTAATAAAGAGATTTTTAAATGTTTATTTGATTTTATAAAATGAGGTAGTGTTCTGAGGATATTTCCTTTTATTAAGTCTAAATTTTTATCAACACCTAATTTTTTAAATATTCTTAATAATTCGTTTTTTTTAATAGATTGATTACCAGCTTGATTCGTAAAACTATTCAAATACTTTTTATCATCAGGGTTACATTTTTCAGGGAATTTACCGAATGTATCGAATGCTATGATTTTTTTTGATGATGAGTGTCCATAAAGCGCCCTTAATTTTACAAATTGAGACAAAGTGGAACCTTTAAAAACTCCACATTCTATTATTTCACCCGGTATATTCTTAATCTTACTAAATAATTCAAATCTAGTTATTAACTTTCCAATTCTTTCTACTGGTGCAGATAGCATAAAAGCATTTTCATAATCAAAGTTTTTTTTTATATCTTTTTTTTTCATTATTTTACTAATCTTAATTTATTACGTATTAACTTTTCTGAATCATAAACTTTCTTAACTCCATCGCCTAAAGATTTCTCTAAAACTCTAATATCTCTGATTAATTTTTTTAAACCAGGCGGTTCAAGAGATGCAGCTTGATCCGTGCCCCACATTGATCTATCTAACGTAAAGTGTCTTTCGATAAAACAAGCACCTAATACGCATGCAGCCAAAGTTGTTTGAATTCCAAGTTCATGTCCAGAATAACCAATCGGATGATTAAACTCTTTCATTAATGTTGTAATAACATTTAGATTTAGTTCCTCAGACTTGCAAGGATATGCGCTAGTTGAATGTGCAATAAGTAAATTAGCATCACTCAAAATTTGTTCTGCCTTTTTTATCTCTTTCATAGTAGACATTCCAGTTGAAAGAATTATTGGCTTTTTTAGCATAGCGTGTTCTTTTAATAGTTTTTGATCAGTAAGTGAAGCAGATGCAATCTTGTAGGCAACAGGATTAAAGTTTCTTATAAATTTGAGTGATTCTAGATCCCAACATGAAGCAAACCAATCTATTTCTTTTCTTTTACAATAGTCATTGATGTAAATGTAATTTTCTTTAGATAATTCAATTTTTTGCTTATATTCCAAATAAGTGATTCTTCCCCATGGGGTATCTCTTTCAATTGATTTTTGGTTCTCTGGAACACAAATCTCTGGGGTCCTTTTCTGAAATTTAACAGCATCAGCACCCGCTGAATGAGCTTCATCAATTAGATTTTTTACTAACTGCATATCTCCATTGTGGTTGATACCAATTTCAGCAATAACATAAGTTGGATATTTGTGACCAATTGTGTGTTTACCAATTTTAATCATTTATTCCTGATAAAATAATATTCGTTAATTCTCTTATTGCTCCATTACCCCCATTCTGGGTTAAAACGTGATCAACTTTTTCCTTAATTAAACTCTCTGCGTCATTCGGACAAAAACTTGTTCCCACTTTTTGTATACATTCAATATCGTTAATATCATTACCTATAAAAAAAACTTCTTTATATTTGAGCTTATTATTTTTTAACCAACAATCTAGGGTTTCAATCTTACTCCCTTTAGTCTGTATACATTCAATATTTAATTTTTCTGCTCTTTTTTTTACTATTTTATTTTGTTCGTTTGAAAGAATTAATAACTTGATCATTAGATTTTCTTTTAATTGCTTTAACCCCATGCCGTCGCTTCTTGAACATAAAACTAACTCATTTCCATTAGAATCTAAGTAAACTTTATTATTAGTATGTACGCCATCAAAATCCATAATTAATGCTTTTGGTTTGCTAATTTTTTTTTTTTTTACAATAATATTTTTTAGATAAATTTCTGCTAAATCTGCATCTTGATAATCATTTATATCCAACACCTTTTTTTTTTCAATTAAAAAGGGCTCACATTTTCCACAAAAACGATATTTCTCTTTCAAAAAACTTTTTGTTCTCATAATATAAATAGAACCAGCTTCTAAAAATTCCGTTGACCTTTTTTGTCTCATTAAACGCTTTCTATGATTATGATTTATTCCTATAAATTGTTTGTTCTTCTTTTTCCAAATAAATCCATCGAAAGTTGTGCATGCAAATGTTGAATCAAGCTTATTATCATTTAAATATTCAATACCTTTCTCAATATCAGAAAATGATATTAGTGGTGAAGTGCATTGTAAAAAAACAATAATTTCCGGTAAAACATTTTTTTCATTATAATATTCAAGTGTATGAAGAATTGCACTTTCAGATGATGAGTCATCACCACTGATTTCTTTGGGTCTGTCAACGACATCCACAAAAAATTTTTTTGCAAATTTTTTTATTTTATAATAATCGGTTGAAACAACTACTTTATCTACTGATTTAACTTTTTTTGATTCTTCTAACATCCATTGCAATAATGGTTTTTTATTTACAATATGAAGATTTTTGTTTTTAATTGATTTTGATCCGCCCCTTGCGGGAATTATAATAAAAATACTATTTTTTTTATCAATATATTTTCTCTGTTTTTTATCTTTTTTTAATCTCATAATAATTAATATTTATTTAAAAAAAATTATTTTTTTTTTGTATATATGTAATCAGAAACTGTATTTACTATAAAATCAAGCATCTTAGTTTCTAAACCTGGGAAAACTCCTAACCAAAATGTATCAAACAAGATTTTTTCTGTATTTCTCAATGTTCCTGCAACTCTGTATTTTTGTTCATTCATATATGGTTGCTTTATAACATTTCCTGCAAATAAAAGCCTTGAATGAATTTTTTTCTGTTCTAAAAACCTAATTAATTCGTTTCTATTAAAATATTTATTTTCTCTAATCGTTATTGGAAAACCAAACCATGATGGTTCCGAATTTTTTGTTTCTTCCGGTAATATAAAAAATTCCTCTAGCTTTCTAAATTTTTTTAATAAGTAATTGAAATTATAATTTCTTTTTTTTATAAAATAAGATAGTTTCTTCAATTGTCCTAAACCACATGCAGCTTGCATATCTGTGATTTTTAGGTTAAAGCCTAGATTAGAATAAATATATTTGTGATCATAACCTTCTGGAAGATTCCCAAGTTTCCAACAAAATCTTCTTCCACATGAGTTATCCTTACCTGGCGCACAGAAACAATCTCTACCCCAATCTCTTATCGATTCTGCTATCTTTTTTAATTTGAAATTATTTGAAAAAACTGCTCCTCCTTCTCCCATCGTAATGTGGTGTGCTGGATAAAAACTTAAAGTACCAAAATCACCAAAAGTACCAACATTTTGACCATTAAACTTTGAGCCAAGTGCATCACAAGAATCTTCGATCAGCCATAAATTATATTTTTTGCAAATTTTCATAACTGCACTTAAATTAAATGGATTTCCAAGAGTATGGGCAAGCATTATTGCCTTTGTTTTTTTTGTAATTGCACTTTCAATTCTTTCTTCATCAATATTATAATTACCCATTTTGACATCCACAAAAACAGGAATTGCTTTATACAAAAGTATTGGATTAATTGTTGTAGGAAATCCTGCGGCAACTGTGATGACCTCGTCTCCTGGTTTGATGGCTTTTGAACCAAGTCTGGGCGAAGTAAGACTAGCGAAAGCAATTAAATTAGCAGAAGATCCGGAATTCACAGTAATTAAAGAGCGGGTCTTTAAAAATTTTGATAATTCCTTTTCAAATTCAAAATTAAATCGTCCAGTGGTTAAATGACCATCTAAAGCAGCATCAACCATATTTACGATTTCTTCATGATCCAACACTTTGCCTGAAACTAGAACTTGATCAAGTCCAGGAGTAAATTTTTTTTTTGAGTATTTTATATTCGAGTAGTGAATAACTAAATCTGAAATTTTTTTTCTAATGTCGTTTAAATGTTCCATAACTACTCTAGACAAATTTGAGATGGAAAGTTTGGAATTGCAATGACATTTGTTAAACTGTCAAATAGATTGGTTCTAATTTCCTCTGAAAAATTATTAGATACATATACCTGTAAATAGTTAATGCACATAGTTACTTTTAAGGTTAAATCTTTTCTATCATTAACATTTTTGAGAAAATTTTCTGCTTTCAGTAATCTACATAAATTATTTGAAAGAATTTGTATATGATTGTTGATATCGTTGATGTCCGATCTAGAACGAATGTATTGAGGTAACCTTTTAAAAGTAAGAAAAATCAAATGATCCCACAGAAAATATGCATGATATCTAAAAAAAGTGAGATTTAAGCTATTTGGTTCAAGAATTTTTTGATTTATTAGATTTTCAATATCATCAATTACATGGAAATATCGCCATAACATGTTTTCTTCTTCCCATCTTTTTTGTGTTTCTATTGTCTGAAGTTTATCTTGAGTTTCAACTAAACCAAAATCATAAAATAATCCGTTTTTATCGTGTGTGTATTTTAGAATTGATGCTGAATGAGGATATGCTGAAGTTATTGCGTCATCAAAATTCTGATATTGTGTAGTAATAGATTGACTGATATCATCAAAAACCTTTTGAAAAGTTTGTTTTTTTAAAATTATACTAGAAATCCAACCCAACATTTCATGATAGCCAAATTTGTTACAAAGATTAAAAACTTTATCGATGAATACTTTGGATGTATTTCTCGATCTTCTTTTTTCACAAGCACAGAAGAATTCTAAATCATTAATATTATTTTCCTTCAAGCATTCATAAACCTTTTGAAGAGAATTCTTTTCTGATAATTTATCATCATCTCCCATAAACCAAACCCATTCAATGTCTGATGATATAATTTTATTAAGATAAAATATATTTGGTTTGATAGTTTGATCCTCAGGTCTATTATAAACTTTCAAGTTATATCTTTTTTGAACTTCTTCTTCTAAAAATTCACTTGTTCCGTCGGTAGAAGCAATATTTGAAATAAATAAAGATAAATCTAAGTTTTTCGAGAAGATTTGTTTATCAATCGAATTCAATAAAACTTTAAGTTTTTCTAATCTGTTATAGGTAGGAATCGCAATTCCAAGTTTTAATTTCTCCACTTTTCTCTTTTCCATCAAAAATTCTTATAGATGTACAGCAAATGTTATGCCACACTAAATAAAAACGCTAGGTGTGATTCTATTTTATTTTTTAATATTTACTTTTTTAAATCTTGAATAAAATTAAAGTTCATTGGCCAAGCAATTAATAATACTTTTCCAATCTCCATTTTTATCTTGTCTGATTAGTTCTACAGATTTATACCATTCTGTTTTCTTTTCTTTTAATCCCCATCTCCAATCAGGAACTTTAGAAATTAAAATTTTAGTTGGGACTCCTAGTGCACCGGATATATGAGCTAGAGATGTGTCTACAGTAATTACTTTGTCTAATCTTGAAACAATGATAGCTGTGTCTATCCAATTTTTTATAAGATTATCGCATAATAAAACATTACTAAATTTTTTAAGAAAATTACTATCTTTACTGGAGACTTCCTTGTCTATTATTAAGAAAGTAATTTTTTTATTTTTAAAAAGTTTACTAAATAATTTTAAATTTATTGACCGTGACTCATCATAAAGATGTTTTTTATTACCTTTCCAGGATACCCCGACTACTTTCCCGTCTGATTTTAATTTCTTCAATTTATTAATAAGGGTAACTTTATTTTTTTCTAATTTTTTAAAATTAAATTTGTTAGGTGCAGGAGGTTTATTTACAGTATCTAAAATATAAGGCAAATTGAGTGCAATTGTTTTTAAATCAAAATTTGCTATTTCTTTGTAATTAATTTTTTTTAAAAATCTTATTTTTTCGCTTCCTAATAAGCATTTAAGAAGAGGAATCATAGAATCTTGTGATACAATAGTTGTAATAGAATGTCCCATTTTTTGTAAATATGGTAAGTATCTGAAAAAATTAATAATATCACCAAAACCCTGTTCCATGAAAACCAAAATATTATATGACTTTTTTGAAGTAATATGAAACTTACTAAGATCTTCTAAATTCTGTATTGCTTTTAGAGGATTGTTATCATTACTTATTTTTTCTGTGTCGATTAGATTATATAAATTTATTCTTTTTGATAAATTAATGTGATTATATAATTCATATCCCTCGAGTTTTTTACCGATTCTTAGATAAAAAACAGCCAAATCAGTCATTATTTCATTATCATTTGGGTATAGTTCCATTGCCCTTTTGTAAATTTCTAAAGTTTCTTTATGCATTGACTTCTCTTGAAATAATAATGCAGAGAGCATAAAGCATCGTTTGTGATCAAAGTTAATTTTTTGAGCAGTTGATAAACACAACTCTGCCATTTGTAAATTTCTTAAAGTAAAATAACAAAAAGCTAAGTCCAACCAAAAAGAACAATTATGTGGACTCTTATCAACTGATCTTTCAAAAATTTTTAATGCTTTAAATTTTTCTCCTTTGAAAAGAAGAATTTTTCCATATAGGTTTAAAAATAGTGAGTCTCGTGGATGATGTTTTAGTGCATTTTTAATAGTTTTTTCAATTTTAAATTCTAAATTTAATTTTATCAGTATCTGAATATAAAAAAGATAAGCCGAATGATATTCTGGTTGTTTATTTATAATATACTCTAGTCTTTTAATAGAACTTATAAGATTGCCGCTTGATAAATCATGTGATGCCATCATTAGATTGCCAACATCATATTTATTTTTTTTTTTGTACTTATCGTAATAATAAAAATCTCCCTGCATTTTTACTGAGTCAAAATTTGATTTATCTTTTATGGAATTTGCAAAGTTAGAAATAATTTCAGAGTGAGAGATGTTCGATTCCATTTATTTATTATTTAGTTGTATTAATATGATAAAAATAAATACAAATTTCATGCCAGTTTTAAATAAAATTTGTATTGTATTAAATAGATGATTAATAAATCAAAATTTGGATCTAGCCTGCTCCACCTTGGACGCTACTAAGCTTAAAAGCAAATAATAGCTTCCTTGCCACCACCCAAGCCAAAAAGAAAAGTTTACAAGAGAAGACCCCCAAAAATAAGCATTTAAGAATATAAGAAATATTTTTGATTCTAGTGAATTACAAAGTTTCAAAACTCTTATATTTATAATTAAAATGAATAAAATAAACAAAGATGACCCGATTGTACCTGTTTCTAAAATCAACTCCACAATAAAGTTATGCGGATGACTTGGAATAAAGTTCATATCACCAGTATTGTAATCATTGTTTTTTAAACCAATTTCTCGTTGACTTCCTTCAATGAAATTTGACGTGTCAGGACCATAACCAAACAAAAATTTATTTTTGATTTTTTCAATTGAGAATCCCCATATAAACTGACGATGTATGTCAACGATTTGTGGTGAAATAGAGTGTTGAAAATTATCAATGGAAATCCTGTCAAACTTTTGAGGCAGTTGTTTGGAAAAAATAATTAATAAAGGAGTTATCAAAACAATAAAAATTATTAATACGGATAAGTTAATAGATATATTCTTCAAAAATTTTCTTAAGATAAAAAAAATAAAACAGATAAAAATCCCGCTTATTACACCAAGAATTGAGGCACTAGAACCAGTAAAAAAAATATTTGGTAGTAATAAAATCAAAGATAAATAGTTTAGTTTAGACTTATAAAAATAAAAATTCATAATCGTCAATAAGGTTATTATATTCATTGTTCCTTTAAATTTTATTAATTCACCTCCGTCATAACTACTGATGTTGTAAATCAGGATTGCTAACGAATTTAAAAAAATGCTAATTGTAAAAAACTTTAAAATTGATCGAAGGACTTCATCCTTTTCTTTTAATATTGTGTAAACGAAAATTGAAAAAATAATGAATAAAATTAGATATATTAAAACTGCGAATGATCTTTCACTTTTAATAGATAAAAAACAAGAAATAGAAAATGAAACAATCATTAGTGTTATGATAGCTAGATCCAATTTTTTTATTTGTTCAAAAATTTTTTTAACTTGGTAAGTCAAAGTACTGAGGTTTGTAATCATTAATAACAAAATACCTAAGCCCAAAGCGATACCAAATGCAATTTTATTGTAGACTAGAAATGAATATGAAAATCCTAAAAAGACTATTGCGAAATTTTCAAGTATTTTCATTATTTAAAAAAAAATATAAATTAACGTCCACCCTGTAAGAGTTGAAACGAAAACGAATATTAAAAGTTTTAAAAGCAAGTTTAAACGGTTTAAAAATATTTCTTTACTAAACTTTGAAAACACAAACGTAAAGAATCTTACCATTTTATTTACTAAAATAAGAAAAGCTGAACCAACTAAAAAATATATAATAAATTTTAATATCTTAAAGTAAAAGCCGACTTCATTTTGCAGAGAAATAAAATATTCCTTCATTTATTTTCAATAATCTTTTGTTCGCAAGCTGTGCAAATTTGATAATCAATCGATTTTTTGGGGTAAACTGTGGAAATTTCTTCGGAGTAGACCCAAAAGACTGAGCCACATTTCTGACACTCAATCCACAATTTTTCCATGGAAAAAGTTAGCCTTTCTTTAATTTATCTAAAACTTTAGAAAATATTCCTTGAAGTTCTTCTTTTTTCACTTTTTTAGGGTCAACTTTAATTTTTTTTGACATTTAATTTCCTTCTAAAGGGTTTATATTATGCTTTGCAATCATTACTGTCAATAGAGAATATTTATGCCGCAAGTGTTTAAGAAACTTACATTTAATTCATCTCAAAAAAACTTTATTGAAATTACAAGTGATATTAAAAGAGAATTAGAAACATTAAAAATGCAAAACGGATTAATAAATATATCTGTTCTTCATACCAGTTGTTCATTATTGATTCAAGAAAACGCTGATCCGTCTGTACAATTAGATATTAAAAATTTCTTAGAAGAAATAGCTCCAGAAAAAAATTATATTCATAGCTCTGAAGGAGCTGACGATATGCCAGCCCATTTAAAATCACTTCTTACACAAACACATATTAGTCTTAGTTTTAAAGACAAAAAATTAATTCTGGGAACATGGCAGGGTATATTCTTGCTAGAACACAGAGTTTCTGATAAAGTTAGAAAAGTTCAACTACATTTTATAGGTGATTAAAATAGCACTTCTAAGTTCTCCTTTATGTGATTTCGGAAAAAAAATAATTAATTTTTCGCTAAAGAACATTGATAAAAAGATTTATAAACTCAATGATCTAGTTGGTTCAAATGGAACTCTCGTTATGTTCATTTGTAATCATTGCCCTTACGTTAAAGCAATAATTACAAAACTTGTAACAACAACTAGAGAACTAGAAAAAATTGGTATTAATTCAATTGCGATTATGCCTAATGATTTTATAAAATATCCAGAAGATAATTTTGAAAACATGTGTATTTTTTCAAAAAAACATAAATTTAATTTTCCATATTTAATTGATGAATCTCAAAAAGTTTCAAAAGATTTTGGAGCGGTTTGCACTCCTGATTTTTTTGGATACAACAAAAAGGGATTGTTGAACTATAGAGGTAGAATAAGTGAAATGAATAATTTAAAGTTTGTTAATGAGAAGAACGAATTACTCGATGCAATGACAATGATTAGTAAAACAAATAAAGGTCCAAAGATTCAGTACCCCAGTGCAGGTTGTAGTGTGAAATGGAAAAATTAAAAATCTAATTTTTTAATAATTTCTCTTGAGTCTTTTCCCACGTAATCTGGTTTATTATAAAAATCACTAAGTTTTTTTTCATATCTAGTTATGTATGCCGTTTTTAATCCAGCTAATTTAGCTCCATTGATATCCCATCCATGAGCAGCAATCATTAAAGTTCTTTCAGGCTTTATTTTCATTTTTTCACATGTTTTTAGATAAACCTCTCTTGCTGGCTTCCACATTTTAAAACTATTAATTGAAAAACATCCATCAATGAAATTATTTATATTATTTTTTTTTAAAAGTAATCTCGTATTTGATACTGATCCATTAGTTAAAGTAACTATTTTGATTTTATTTTTTTTTAAACATTCAAGAGAAGTTTTTATATCAGGATGAACTTTTAAGTTTGCAAATTCATCAAATATAGAGTTGATAATTTTACGATTATAATAAGTATTATTTTGTAAAAAAATTTTTGTTAGTTCGTTTTTTCCTATTGTTTTAAAATTCACAAATTTTTGACTCAAAGAGTTCGAAAAACCTTCTTTGAGAACTGATAAAAACCAACTGTTTACCAAACTTTGTTTAAGCCGAAATTCCTTAAACTTTATTTTTAGTGCGTTTAAAGAAAACATCGTCTGGTTTACATCAAATATTACAAGGTCAATCTCATTACGTTTTGTTTTTTTCTTTTGCATAATATCTGCTTTTAAAAATTATGGATGATTTGAATAATAACCTCAATGACAATTAAAAATAGTTCTTAAAACTTTACGGAATTTTTTATAAACTTTCTTGATGAAAAGTTTGAGTTTTATGAGACATGCAGAATCAGACCCTAATTATATTCATGGTAATGATTTTGATAGACCAACGAAAAAATCAGGTTTAAAAATGACGCAAATTTGTGCAGAACATTTAAAAAAAAATAATATTAGATATGATCTTCTATTTTGTTCTCCTGCATTAAGGACGAAGCAAACTTCAAGTTATTTTCTTTCAGTAATGAATTTGAAAACCATAGAAGTTATTTATGATTATAATCTTTATGAAGGCTGTTCAGAAAACTTTTTGTTACGAGTTAGAAATTTAACAAAATATCAAGATATTTTAGTTGTAACACATGAACCTCAAATTTTATTTTTTAAAGATTTCTTTCTATCCAAAACTGATTTTTGGGCAAAAACTAAAGATTTGGGAATTGTAACTTCTTCAGTTTTTTCCATTAATTTCGATATATATATGTGGAATGAAATTAATGAAAGTAATGTTCAATCCTATAAATTCCTTGATCCAAAACTTCTTTGATTAAATTTTTTTTTAATAATTAATTCAAATATTTTATTATTGAATTAAATAATACGTGGCATGGTGTTTGCAGTTATAATTTCAAACTTAAACCTAGAAAGAGGATTACAATGGCGATTAATGCAATGCACGTAGCAAAAACCGGACTCAATGCTCAACAAGTAAGAATGCAAATTATTTCAAACAATCTTGCAAACGTAAATACTAACGGATTTAAAAGAGACAGAGCAAATTTTGAATCTCTACTTTATCAAATTATAAGAAGTAGTGGAGCTCAAACCTCAGTAGATACTGAACTTACTTCAGGTTTTTCGGTCGGTACCGGTGTGAATATTGTCAATTCTAATAAACTTCACTCGCAAGGTAGTATCGTTTCAACAGATAATTCTTTAGACTTAGCAATTGATGGCGGAGGTTTTTTCCAAGTTTTACTTCCAGATGGACAAGTTGTGTATACAAGAAACGGTGCATTTTCAAGGAATAATGAAGGTATTCTTACAACTAGTAGCGGTTTTATAATTCAGCCAGAAGTTGCCATTCCAGCTGAAGCTACAAAAATAAACGTCTCAGCAGACGGTATTGTTTCTGTTCAAATTCCAGAGCAGGTAGAGGCTCAAGAAGTTGGACAGTTACAGTTAGCTGATTTCCAAAATAGAACGGGCTTACAACCGATAGGCGAAAATTTTTATGTAGAAACTACCTCTAGTGGACCTCCTGTTATTGAAAATCCATTTGCTGCAGGGTTTGGTAAAATTATTCAAGGAGCGCTAGAGAGTTCTAATGTAAACGTAGTCCAGGAATTAGTAGATATGATTGAAACTCAAAGGGCATACGAAGTTAACTCAAAAGCAATTACTTCAGTTGATGAAATGCTTAGATTTGTAAGTAACAATTTATAGGATTTAACATGAAAATAATTTTAATCTTAGCTCTGTTTGTTCTTCAAAGTTGTGCTACCCATATGCAGGATAAAATTGGGGAAGAATTTAAAAGTATTCAACCTGATTATTCAAATTTTGAAAATATTAATAATGCCACAGAAGGGGCAGTTTATGATGGAGATGGTGGACTCTTTGCTTCTGACAGAAGAGCTAATAGAGTAGGTGATATCATTACTATTACACTGGAAGAAACTTTAACAGCTGCAAACTCTGGATCTGAAACACTTGCAAAAAGTGATGCATACACATTTGATCTTCCCGAAGCTTTATTTGGTCCATCTTCTTTGATAGGAAAGTTTTTTTTCCCCGGAGGTGTTAAAGAAGGCAATTTACAGGGTGGGACAACGCAAAATTTTACTGGTTCTGGTACAGCAGCTCAATCAAACAGTATGACTGGAACTATTTCGGTAACAATTGTGAGGGTTTATCCAAATGGAAATCTTGAAGTCAAAGGACAGAGAAAGTTAGAATATAATAGTGGAACAGAATATCTAAGACTTTCCGGAGTAGTAAGACCAGACGACATTTCATCTTCAAATACTATTTCCTCAAAAAAAGTTGCTGACGCTCAAATTTCTTATGTAGGTACAGGCGATATGAATGATAGTGTAACAAAGGGTTGGTTAAGTAGGTATTTTGCCTATGTTTCACCATTTTAATATTATGAAATCTTTAATATCACTTATTTTTACTTTTATCTTCTTATCAAATAGCTTTTGTTTTGCCGATAGGATAAAGGATATGGCTTCACTTGCAGGGGTCCGATCAAACCAACTCGTTGGATATGGTTTAGTTATTGGCCTTGCAAAAACCGGTGACGGTAGTGTAAATCTTACAAAACAAAGTATTGCTGCAATGATTGCGCAATTTGGAGTAATTGCAGATACTGCGGATATCGATGCAACCAATTCGGCAAATGTTATGGTAACAGCAAATTTACCCCCTTTTGCAAAACCAGGTCAAACTATAGATGTAACTGTTTCAACAATTGGTAAAGCAAAATCTTTAAAGGGCGGAACATTGTTAATGACTGGACTAAAAGGCGCAGACGGTCAGGTATATGCAATTGCTCAGGGAAATTTAGTTGTAGGTGGTTTAGGTGTCGAAGGTGCTGATGGGTCAACTACAATTCAAGGTACACCAACAGTTGGAAGAATTCCAGGGGGTGCCACGGTTGAGAAATTAGTAGAAAATACTTTTTTAGAAAAAGAGAATATTGTTTTAAACCTGCATCAAGCGGATTTTTCCCAAGCCAATAGAATTGCAAATACAATTAATGAAACATTTGGACCAGAGGTTGCAATACCAATGGACTCCACTTCAATAAAAGTTAGAACTCCAGAAAATCCAGCTCAGAAAGTTTCATTTATCGGTTTGTTAGAAAATATAAATTTTGAACCAGTTACACCCAAAGCTAAGGTAGTTGTAAATTCTAGAACTGGAACAGTTGTAATCGGAGGAGATGTAAGAATATCTCCTGCAGCAGTTGCACACGGAAGTCTATCAGTAAAAATACAAGAAGACACAAAATTATTATCTGAAGGTACAGGAACTGTAGTTGGTACCTCAGCGACTGTATCAGGTACTGCTGCCACTACAGCAGCAGACACTCAGATTGAAGTTGATGAAGACCCAGCAAGAGCTTTTGTTTTTGATCCTGGTATCGAATTGCAAACACTTGTTGATGCACTCAATGAAACCGGAACCACTGCAACGGATATGGTTGCAATTCTTGAAGCTTTGAGAGAAGCAGGTGCGTTGAGAGCTGAACTTATAATTATTTAAATTAATGGGTAAATGATGAATAACAATCCCATAAAAAGTATAAAACCAATTCTTGCCGATCAGGTAGACACTACGAGAGTAAAAAAAATTGAAAAGGAAGCAGATTTGGAGAATGTTGCACAGGAGTTTGAATCTTTATTTGTATATCAACTTTTAAAGAATGCAAGAAAAGCAAAACTCTCTGAAAGTTTATTTTCTAATCAAGGAACTGAAACTTATGAATCTCTTTTAGATCAAGAGTATGCAAAAACTTTGTCTAAAAATCATAGTTTTGGAATTGCGGAAGCATTGCTGAGGCAATTTGGAGGTAAATAGTCATGCCAAGTTTATTTGATATTGGAAAAAGTGGACTTCAGGCATACAGACAGTCACTGGCGGTAACTGGACAGAATATTGCAAACGTTAACACTGAGGGTTATAAAAAAAGAGACGTTGCATTAGAAGAAGTGTCAGGTGCAGGTGGAGGGGTCACTGAAATATCAGATCAAACAGGTCTGGGTGTAAGAGTTGAAAAAATTAGAAGGGCTTTTGATGAGTTTTTAATTGATAAGGCAAGACAAGCTTCATCAAACTTTAAAAGTGCCGACTCATTTTCCAATGAAGTCAAGAGTTTAGAAAATCTACTCCTTCCAACGGATTCAAATTTAAGTTCAGCAATTGGAGATTTTTTCAATTCACTCCAAGATATTGCAGCCTATCCTGATGACCAAGCATCAAGAATAGTGGCTATAGAAAAAGGAAAAGATTTAGCAGCACAATTTAATATGTATTCAGATAGGATTGAGAACCTTAAAGATCAAATCCTTGACAAAACCAAAAATGCGGTAACATCAGTTAATTTAATTTCAACGCAAATTTCAAATATTAATGCCAAAATTTTAGC
>CACBON010000005.1 GCA_902540805.1 uncultured Alphaproteobacteria bacterium
ACGCAACACTTTTTTTATTTGATTTTCTTCCATTTGAAAAATTTAAAGTTGGTATCTATAAAAAAACTTATAAATTAAGAACATTAGATTTAAAAAATTGGTACGATCGCTTTATTAAAAATTCAGATAAAATTAAATTAATTGAAAAAAAAATTATAAATCTTGATTGTTCAGAGGGCCTGTCAGCATTTAGAAATTTTAACAATAAATCAATAGTTCAAGGTTACGAAGGTATTATGATAAAAGATCCAGAATCTTTTTATGAGTGTAAAAGATCTACAACCTGGTTAAAATTAAAACCAGTCATTGAAATATCTCTTGAAGTAACAGATCTTGAAGAAGGAACTGGAAGAAATGTAGGTAAATTAGGAGCAATCATAGCTGAGGGCGTTGACAATGATAAGTTTTTTAAATTGAATATAGGTTCTGGATTTTCAGACGAACAAAGAGAATCTTTTTGGAAGGATAAACAAAAATTAATTGGTCAAATAGTAGAAATCAAGGCAGATTCTATTAGTAAAAGTCAGGATGGTGAACACTGGAGTTTAAGATTTCCACGATTCAAATGTTTCAGAGGATTTGATACTAAGGAAAAGTTGTAGTTAATTTTAAAATTATTAAGTATATAAAATGTACAGATTTAAAACTTGCATATTTTGCTTAATCTTTTTTATTGTTTCATGTGAGAATACAAACGATAAAAAGGTATTCGGTCAAATTATTGGTGCAGCAGTCGGAGGATATGTTGGCTCCAAGATCGGTTCTGGAGCCACAAAAGATATTTCTGTTATTTTAGGTGGTGCAGCTGGATACATCTTAGGTGGTAAAATTGTAGAAATTTTAAGTAAAAAGGAGAAAGAAGAGTTTAATAATGTAATTGAAAATTCTCTCAATTATACACCCGATAATTCAAGTGAATCCTGGCAAAGTGATGAGAATCAGAATCTATCTGGCGAAGTAATCCCACTTAACAATTATAAAATTAAGAATAGAAGTTGTAGAGATTATAAAAAGATTATTAAAAAAAATGATGAAGTATTTGAAGAGAATTCTACAGCATGCAGAAATAAAGACGGAAATTGGGAAATTATTTAGTTCCAAATATTTTAATGAAAATTGGTAGTAAAATAAGACTAGTTATCAACGTATTTGATAATGAGATAAATAATAAAAGGCCCATTGAAGATGTTCCATTATGTGAAGAGAAATATAAAGTGCTAAATGAAAAAATTGTTGTTAAACCACTAAATAAAATTGCTAGAGGTGTGTTAGAGGAAAATAAACTTTTAAAATCTCCCAGTTCATCAAATCGCTTTATAAAATATATTGGATAACTTACACCTAAACTAAAAAGCAAGGGAATCGCAATCATATTTGCAAAGTTAAAGTTTAACTTTAAAATAATCATAAAAAAGATTGTTAAAATAAATGCACAAACCAAAGAACATAAGCAAACAAATACATAATACACCTTTTTAAAAATTAAAAATAAAAATAGAATTAAGAAAAATAGTGAAATTATTAAAGCTTTTTTAAACGAATCGACAACTATTTTTCCTGCATTATATTGGACTATAGGCATACCTGTAGCATCTGGAAAAAAAGTCTCTATGGTACTTACAAATTCTCTTAGATCCGCTGGTTTGGATAAGTCCTTACTTGGAAAAATTTCAACACGATATAAATTATTTCCAGAAATATATCTGTTACTAAAATTTTCAGGTATTTGACTTGAAAAATTATCTGGAATAGAACCAAGATTTAAAATACTTGATATGAGATCATCAAATTTGTCAAAAAAGATTTCTTCAATCTCGAGGTATGAACCTTTATCACTTTGATATAATAAAATATTATCTTTTAAGAGTTTTGCATTGAAAGAAACTCGACCAAAATCTCCTTGAATATACTTATCAAGCAGAAAAGAAAATCTTGTTATTTGGTCGTCCCCATTTGAAGGTTTTTCAAACTTTTTATTAGATAGTAAAAACTTAAGATAATCCAAATCATCTGATTCATACTTTTCAAAGATTTTTTCATAAGAAAAATGACCACTCACAATATCATTTTGAAAAATTGGATGATCGTATTTGAAACTCTTTAATTCTTTTTCTGTAAAAATTACCGAAGCAACGTAATCCGATGTAGGATTGTTTTCAATTAACTCTTTAGCAAGTTTCACGGATTGCAGTTCTTGATCTTTTAAGTTTAAAGCATCAGAATCAAAGGTTATCTTGCTATAATTGAAAGACGAATAAATAACAATTATAAAAAAAATTATTAATATCTTATTTTTATTGTTAAATAAAAGATTTTCATAAAGATTCGAATTCAACTGTATGAAACCAATTTTTTTTTTTTTTAAAAAAAGTCCAAGTAAACACGGTAAAAAAAATGTGTTTAAGATTAGTCCAACTAACAAACCGATTGCTGAAATAACACCAAGTTCTGACAAACCAACATAATCAGTTGGAATAAAGGACAAAAAACCTACTATAGAAGGAATTGAAGCTATAAATAATATTCTTCCAATTGACTCAATTATTTTTGTTTTTTCTTTAATAGTTTCATTTGTTAAAAAATTCTTTTCTTTAATTCTTGAGCAAATTTGAATCCCATAATCAACAGAAAGACCAATAAAAAGTACAGCAAATGCAACAGAGATTAGATTTAATGAACCAATTACCAGTGTTGTAATACCAAGAGTAATAATTAAACCCAGAATAATGGTTAAAACAATCGAAAACAATAAATACAAGTTTTTAAATGCTAACCAAAGTAATATTGCTACCAATACAAAACTTAGCAAACCAGAAAGTGATGTGCCAGAAGAAACTGAAGCAACTTCTTCATAGTCAATTAATAACCCTCCTGTGAAATCCACCTCAATACTAGGGCTTTGTTCAGACTTAAAATTAATAAGTGATTCGTAAATAACCTTAAATGAATTTTTTTTGAGAAATTCGTCAGATAACCCAAAAAGAACGAAAAATTGATTTTTTTGAGAGGATAAAATATTTGTCCACTCAACTTTTTCTTTTAATGAGAGAGATTCATTAAAGATTTTAAATATATTGGAAAAGCTTTCTTTATTCTCTATTGAATCTGATTTTAATGATAATTCTAAAATATTATTGAAACCTTCTAGTTTATTCTCATTATTATTTATTTGAGATAAAAAGGGTTGTGATTCATAAATTTTTTGTATCAAAGTTTCTTTTTCTAAATCATTAAGAAAAAGAAAAAAATTTTTTTTTAGATTTTTATCAAGATTTGGTGAAAAAATAAAAGACACACCATCAAAGTCATTTAACTTTTTCACAAACTTTTCACTTGCAGATTTTACATTATTATAATTTTCGCCTTTAATTCTTACTAAAATGTTATTGTTAAGGACTTTAAAGGAGTCTTTAAGTTTTTTTTGATTTTTTTTAAAATCTAAATTTTCATTTATAAGTGAATCAGTTGAAGTATTAATTTGAAGATTAGAGATGAGTGTTAAAGAAATTAAGGAAATAAAAACAAATAAGTAACAAGTTTTTTTTGGATTTTTTAAAACTATGCTTAATAATTTTTTCATTGTAAATTATTAATAATACTATTAATTAATGAAAACAAAATAACATATTTTTTTATGGATTTTATACTAAATAAAATAGTGCAGAAAGTTTCAGAAAAAAAAATCAATAGAACACGATATAAAGTTAAGAGACTAAAAACAATTTCTGGAGTCATTCATGCTGTAATAGCAGAAATAAATGACGAAAATTCAGAAATCTTAGTTGCATTATCAGTTTTAGAAGATAAAAATAAGTTTAAGGTTTTATAATTTAAGAGGATTTATTATGACATATCTCAAAAACTCAATAACTCTTTTCGTTGTACTTCTACTCTCAAGTCCTATTTATGGACATGGTCCTTCCAGGCAAAAAGTTTCAGAATCCATCGAGATTAATGCTTCCTCAGAAGAAGTATGGAAAATTGTAAGTGATTTTAACAACTTTAATTGGAATAAAAGCGTAGAGAAAATAAGTGCAAACTCAAATGATGTTGGTGCAGAGAGAACTATTTTTTTCAAATCAGGTGAAAGCATTAAACAAAAACTTGAAAAAATAGATGAAAGCAAAATGATGGTTAACTGGAGAATAATTGAAACTGACAATAAAGTTTTACCAGTAAACAGTTACTCTGCAAAAATTTTTGTTAAACCAAACGATAAAAAAACTAAGGTTATCTATAAGAGTGGGTTTTATAGGGGGTTCATGGGTAATGATCCTCCAGCAGAGCTAAATGACGAAAACTCAAAGAAAAAAGTAAAAATCTTTATTGTTGAAAATCTTAATGGACTTAAAAAAATTATTGAAAAAAATTAGATATATTCTTTGTTCATTAATTATTATTTGTTTCAGTCCACTGATCCCAAAAGAACTAGCGTTTATTACTAATCAAGAAAGTAATAAGTTAGATGTAATTGACTTAACAATTCAAGAAAAGATTAAGGAGATCGAGTTAGGAAAGAAACCTGCTGCAATATTTATTGATTCAGAATCAAGAAGGATTTTTATCTCAAACCCTGATAGTAATAATATTTCAGTTTTAGACCTACTCGACGACTCACATTTCTTCGTTGAAGCAGGAAACAGTCCTCTTGGAATTTCATTTGATAATTCTAAAAACAATATTTTCGTATCTAATTGGTACGATGATGTTGTTTCAGTTATAGATTTGGTAACAAAAAAAAAAAAGAATGAAATTAAGGTGGGACAATCACCAGCCGGTATCTATTTTGATAAAAAAAATCAAAAACTTTATGTTGCCAATAGAGAAAGCAATAATATTTCCTTGATTGACACCGAAAACTTTGAATTATTAAAATCTTTAAGTGTAGAAAATTCGCCATTTGGAGTTTATTCTGAAGATTATTTAGACTATATTGTTGTCACAAATGTTCAATCCAGTTCAATATCGATTATTGAAAAGAAGGGTTTTAATCTACTTAAAAATATAAAAGTTGGGAAGTGGCCATATTCTGCAGTCCACGATAAAAAAAATAATCATTTATTCATTACAAACCAAAGAGATGACAGTATCTCTATAATTAACATGGACAAAATAGAAAATGTCAAAACATTATTTGATGTTTGTGAATATCCAGAGGGAATTGATATAAGTTACACTCAAAATTTAATTGTTGTTGCGTGTTGGTTTGAAGACAATATTATTTTAATTGACTTAGATGATTTTAGCTTACAAAAGAGGATAGAGACATCTGGAGGACCAAGAGCATTTGGAAACTTTATAATAACAAAATGAAATGAATAAATTTGAACAAGAAAAATTACAATACATGTCTAATGCAGTTCGTGGACTTTCTATAGATGCTGTGGAGAAAGCAAATTCTGGCCATCCTGGAATGCCACTTGGAATGGCAGATGTAGCAACGGTTTTATTTTCAAAATATCTTAAATTTGATCCTTATAAACCTGATTGGTTAAACAGAGATAGGTTTGTATTATCAGCGGGTCATGGATCAATGCTACTTTATGCACTCTCATATTTGGTTGGATATAGGGATTGTAATCTCAATCAATTAAAAAATTTTAGACAACTTGGCAGTAAAACTGCTGGTCACCCTGAATACGGTTTGTTAAAAAGCATTGAAACTACTACTGGACCTCTCGGACAAGGGTTAGCTAACGGCGTTGGCATGGCTCTGGCAGAAAAAATTTTAAATAAAAAGTTTGGAAAATTGATAGATCATAAAACATGGGTAATTGTTGGTGATGGTTGCCTGATGGAGGGAATTTCTCAGGAAGCAATTTCATTTGCAGGGCACCAACAGCTGAATAAACTAATTGTTTTATTTGATGACAATAAAATTTCCATTGATGGTTCAACTGAAATAACTTGTTCAGATGATCAGGAGAAAAGATTCAGAGCTAGTAATTGGAATACAATCAAGATAAGTGGTCATGATTTTAGTGAAATTGATAATGCAATAAAACAAGCAACTAAATCTTCAAAACCAACTCTTATTTGCTGCAGAACAGTTATCGGCTATGGTTCTCCAAACAAATCTGGAAAAGAAAGTTCTCATGGAGCCCCACTTGGAAATATTGAAGCAAAACTTACAAAAAAAAACCTTAATTTAATAGAAAAAAGTTTTGTAGTTCCAGATAAAATTCTTAAAAATTGGAGAGGATTAAAAACAAAAGGACAAAAAAATAGAGAAAAATGGGAAATTCAATTGAAAAACTCACAACATCGAAAAGATCTTCTTAAACAAATGAAGAAAATAAAATTTGAAAGATCTAATGATGCTATTTTATTTTTAAAAAATATATCAAAAAATATTAAAAATGAAGCAACTAGAAAATCTTCCCAAAATGCGTTAGAATTTTTCAATAATAAGGTTGAAAATCTTATTGGTGGTTCTGCGGATCTTACGGGATCAAATCTAACAAAGACTTCTTCATCAAATTTGCATGGAAAAAATACAAATTATATTCACTATGGTGTGAGAGAACACTTAATGTCCGGAGCAATGAATGGTTTAGCTGTTCATGGAGGATTTATTCCATATGGTGGAACATTTTTAGTTTTCTCGGACTACTGTAAGAATTCAATTCGTCTTTCAGCTATGATGAAACAACAAATTATATATGTGTTTACACACGACTCAATTGGTCTCGGTGAAGATGGTCCAACACACCAGCCTATTGAACACTTGCCGGCATTGAGAGCAATTCCCAATTTAAATGTTTTTAGACCATGTGATGCGATTGAGACATTTGAGGCTTGGGAAATAGCACTTAACTCCAAGAGTACTCCGACAGTTCTTGCTTTATCAAGGCAGAAACTTCCGTTGCTAAGAAAAAAATTTAAGACAAATTTGTCCATTAAAGGTGGGTACATCTTAGACGAACACAAAAATAACAAAATTACTTTGATTGCAACTGGTTCTGAAGTTTCTTTGGGATCTAATATTCAAAATTCATTACTCAAGAAAAAAATTAAGTCAAATTTGGTTTCTATTCCGTGTTTAGAATTATTTGATAAGCAAGATAAAAAATATAAAGAAAAAGTTCTTGGAAACAAAACAAGAGTTATAATTGAAGCGTCAAGCACTCAAAGCTGGTACAAATTTGCAAGAGAGAATGACTTAATTTTTGGAATCGATAAATTTGGAGAATCTGGTAAAGCAGAGGACTTATTTGATTATTTTGGATTAACAACTGAAAAAGTAGTAAATAAAATTATAAAGAAAGTTAAGCTATGATTACACTTAAGAAAAAATTTTCAGACTCTTATAATTTTGTTTTTAATAAAACAGTTATGATGAGAGTTGATTTGAACGTACCAATAAGTGACGATAAAATAAGTGATTCAACTAGAATATCTAAAATAGTTCCTACAATTTTAAAACTTCTAGAACAAAAAGCCAAAATTATTATTGTTACACACCTTGGAAGACCTAAAGGCGACTGGAATGAAAATTTATCTCTAAGAATTTTAGTTAAAGAAATTGAATTACTTACTGAAAAAAAAGTTCTTTTTTTTAAAAACAATATTAAAAATGTTAAAAGGCAAGATATCACTGAAAAATTTAAAGATCATGATTTAATTTTGCTAGAAAATATTAGATTTTACGCTGAAGAGGAAAAGAATGAAGAAAAGTTTGTAAAGAAGTTATCCTCTTTTGCCGATATATTTATCAATGAATGTTTTTCTTGCAGCCATAGAGCCCATGCATCTATCTCAGGAGTTCCTAAATTTCTCCCATCTTTTCCTGGAAAACTTCTTGAAAACGAGATTTTAAACCTAAAAAATCTATTCCTAGTTAAAAATGAAAATGAAGGTGTAGCCGTATTTGGTGGTTCTAAGATTTCAACAAAACTTAAACTTTTAGAGTTTTATGCAAAGAGATTTTCAAAAGTATTAGTTGGTGGGGCGATGGCTAATACAGTTCTATATTCTAAAGGCATTGATATTGGAATATCTTTGCATGAAAAAAGAATGAGTCAGTTTTGCGATGATTTAATGAAAGAGTATAAAGAAAAAATTTTATTGCCAATTGATGTTATTGTTATAGACAAAAAATTTAAAAAAGCACCCAAAGCAAAAAATGTCGAAAAAATTGATAAAAATGATATGATCGTTGATATTGGCCCCCAATCCAGAATGCTTTTTTACAACGAAGTTTTAAAAACAAATACTTTGTTATGGAATGGTCCTCTTGGACTTTTTGAACAAAAACCATTTGATGAAGGCACAGATTACGTTTTAGGTGCAGTCAGATCTAATAAAAATAAAAATTTCTTTTCTGTGGCTGGTGGAGGTGATACTATTGCAATATTAAATCAACTTAATTGTTTAAATGATTTTTCATTTGTTTCGACAGGTGGAGGAGCCTTTTTAGAATTTGTGCAAGGTTCGTCAATGCCCGGACTTACAAGTTTAAACCATTGAATTTATGAACGAAAATAATCTGGAAAAAATAGCTATTACTCTTTCCAAACCTCCAAAAGGTATTTTAGCTGCTGATGAGAGCACCAACACAATTACTAAGAGGTTTGATGGTATCAATGTTGATTCATCGTTTGAAAATAGAAGAAAATATAGAGAATTACTGTTTAAAACACACGACTTAAATAAGTTTATCAGTGGAGTCATTTTATATGATGAAACAATTCGTCAATCTACAAGTGAAGGAATACCATTTAGCGAATTTCTTAAAAATTTAGGAATTTTGGTTGGAATAAAAGTTGATACTGGTGCTTTACCTTTGAAATTTGATTCTCATGAAAAAATTACTGAAGGCCTTGATGGTTTAGCTAAAAGAATTGAAGAATATAAAAATTTAGGGGCAGTTTTTACTAAATGGAGAGCAATCATTGATATCGATGACAAAAACTCAATTCCATCAGATTACGCTATAGACTTAAATTGTTTTAATTTAGCAAGATATGCAAAAATAGTTCAAGACCATGGTTTGGTACCAATTGTCGAACCAGAAGTATTAATGGATGGGAATCATAACATCGATATGTGTTACAATATCACCTCAAAAACACTCAAAAGTCTATTTGATTTTCTCAAGTTTCATAACGTTGACTTGACCGGTGTACTCCTTAAACCAAATATGGTTATTGCGGGAAAAAAATGCTCTGAACAAGCTTCTGTGGAAGAGGTAGCTTCTCAAACTATTAAATGTTTAAAAGAAAATGTTCCAAACCAAGTTCCAGGTATAGTTTTTTTATCAGGTGGACAATCAAATGAATTGGCAACACAACATCTTAATCAAATGAATAAATCCTCTGAAACTTTTTCCTGGAATTTAAGTTTTTCATATGGGAGAGCTCTACAACAACCGGCGTTAACTGCATGGCAAGGAGAAAGTAAAAATACCAAGATTTCTCAAGATGCACTTTACAAAAGAAGTAATCTAAATTCTAGTGCTACTCTAGGCGAGTATTCAATAGATCTAGAGAATATTTAAACATGAATCAAAAGGTGAAAATTGCACCATCTATTCTTTCAGCTGATTTTTCAAAACTTGGAAAAGAAATATCCAACTTAGACAAAACAAATTGTGATTACATCCATATTGATGTTATGGACGGACATTTTGTTCCTAATTTAACAATTGGACCTAATGTAATAAAATCAATAAGACATTTTACAAAAAAAACTTTTGATGTTCATTTAATGATAGATCCTGTAAAAAAGTATATACCCGATTTTGTAAAAGCTGGTTCAGATATAATTACTATTCATCAAGAAATAAGTGAAAACGTAATGGACACAATTTCATTAATCAAAAAATTAAAAAAAAAAGTGGGTATTTCTATCAAACCCAAAACATCTGCAAAATTACTTGAAAAATACCTAGAGCATATTGATTTAATACTTGTAATGACAGTTGAACCAGGTTTTGGAGGGCAAAATTTTATGCACAATCAATTACAAAAAATCTCTGATATTAAAAAAATGATAGGAAGCAGACAAATTGAACTAGAAGTGGATGGAGGAATTAATCTAGACACAGGTAGAGAAGCAGTAAATGCAGGAGCAAACGTTTTAGTTTCGGGGTCTACAATTTTTAATTCTAAAAAGTACAAGAACATTATTGAAGACTTCAAAAAATTATGACCTTACATTTATTTAAACTACTAGCTTTTAGTGCGATTCTGTTTAATAAAGCTTCTGCTCAAAATGAAGTTGTTGTAGGTGCACAAGAGCCAAAAGTAGAACAGATATCCGAAATTTTAGAACTTCCTGGTTCAGTCTTAGCTAATGAGAGTGTAAAAATAACAAGCGTAGTGTCTGAAAAAATTAATAGAATATTATTTGAAGAAGGTATGTTCGTTAAAAAAAATCAGCTTTTAATCGAGTTGTTGGATAATGAAGAAAAGGCTATTCTAAATCAAGTAAATGCAGAGTTGGAAGAGGCTAACTTAAATTATAACAGAGCATTGAAACTATCTGAAAAAGGGAATATTTCACAAACTGCATTAGATAATAGACTTACGGTTAAAAAAAAATTATCAGGAAAAATTAATGAAATTACTGCTCTTCTTGAAGATCATACAATTAGAGCACCGTTTGATGGAGTTACAGGTATTAGAAACTTTAGTGAAGGTTCATTTGTTAAACCAGGCGATATAATCACAGAGTTACACGATATAAAAACCCTAAAAATTCAAGTTTACGTACCTGAAAGTTTTTCTAATAAAATCCAAAAAGGTGATTCTTTCTTACTGGATAAAAGCAAAAATATCCCAAAAAATACAGGTGGGAAAATTTATGTAATTGATCCAATCATCGATAAAAATACAAGATCGTTTAAGGTTTTAGGTAAAATTGAAAATCCAGACAATAAAATAAAGCCTGGAATGATGGTAAATTTAAAAATTCCTTTAGATGAAAGAAAATCTTTTGTCATAAGAGAAAATGCAATTATTAATGAAGATGATATTTCTTATGTTTTTCTTGTGAATAAAGATAACAAGATAATAAAAAAGAAAGTAGAATTAGGAATTAGAAATAACGGAATGGTTGAAATTATTTATGGACTTAAGTCTAATGATATTGTTGTTTTTGAAGGAATTAATAAAATACAAGAAGGTTCTGTGGTAAAAGTAAAATGAACCCCTCAGAGTTTTTTATTAAGAAACCCGTATTCTGCTCAGTTTTAGCAATTTTTCTTGTTATACTTGGATTTCTTTCATTAAAAGAACTCCCTCTCAGACAATTCCCAGACATAGAAAGATCTGAGATAACCATAGACACAATATATCCCGGCGCTGCATCGGAAATCATAGAAACAAAAATAACTGAAATAATTGAAGGTCAGATAAGTGGTATTGATGGAATTGAATCTATTTCCTCCGTTAGCAGAGATGGGAGATCAAAAGTAACAATTGAATTTAAAATTGATAAGGAAATTAATGAAGCAGCAAATGATGTAAGAGATGCAGTTGCAAGAATTTCAGATAATCTTCCGAAAGATTCTGATCCTCCAGAGATTTCAAAAATTGATTCGGATGCAAATGCAATAATGTGGCTCAATTTGACATCTAACGATATAAATCAACTTGAACTTACTGATTATGCTGATAGGTTTTTAATTGACAGACTTTCAGTAATTCCAGGGGTTGCAAAAGTTAGAATATCTGGAGGAAAAAAAAAATCACTTAGAGTTTGGGTCGATCCAGTTAAACTCTCACAATATAGTATTTCGGTAAATGAAATAGAACAAAAAATATTAAGTGAAAATGTTGAAATTCCTGCGGGAAGAATAGAATCTAAATTTAGAGACTATACCGTTAAGCTCGAAAGTGGTTACAAAACTGCTGATGACTTTAGAAATTTAGTTATAAAAAAAGTTGACGATTTTTCGTTCGTGCGTCTAAGTGATGTTGCAAAAATTGAAATAGGTCCAGAAGAAACTAGACAAATTTTTAGAGGAAATGCTGAGGAAATGATTGGACTTGGTATTTTAAAACAAAAAACTGCAAACTTGATAGATGTAACAGATAGGATTAAAGACGAATTTAAAAAAATTCAAAATGAACTTCCAAAAAATATAAAAATTTACCAAAGCTACGATACTTCTCTTTTTGTATCTGAGGCACTTCAAGAAGTAATATTTACCCTGTGTTTTGCAATGTTTTTGGTAACAATAATAATTTTAGTATTTCTCAAAAACATAAAAAGCACATTGATTCCAGTTGTTACAGTTCCAATTTCTATAATATCAACATTTATATTTCTAAATTTTTTTGGTTTTTCTTTAAATTTAATCACACTTTTGGCACTTGTTTTATGTACAGGGTTGGTAATAGATGATTCGATTGTAATGCTAGAAAATATTCACAAGAAAATTGAAGAAGGTGAATCTAAATTTCAAGCATCTATTAATGGCTCAAAGGAGGTAATATTTGCAATATTATCAACATCTGTTGTTTTAATTAGCATTTTTATGCCAATTATTTTTTTAGAGGGAGACACTGCCAAGTTATTTTTAGAATTATCAATAACAATTATTTCTGCTGTTTTTTTTTCTACAATAGTATCAATTACGCTAACACCAATGCTATGTTCAAAAATTTTAGATCATTCAAAACAAAAAAAAAAATCCAAACCCTTTCTAGAATTTTATTTAAAATTACTAAAATTTCTTCTTCAAAATAAGTTTATTTATGTATTAATAATTATTCCAATAATCTTCTTTTCCTATAATCTTTATAAAAAAATCTCTAAAGAATTCGCTCCCCAAGAAGATAGAGGGGTTTTTATAATGGTGATGGAGTCTCCAGAAGGAAGTACTTTTGAAAACACTGTTAATCAGATGCTTAAGTTGGAAGAAAAATTAATCAATTTGAATGAAAACAATGAAGCCAAAAGGATTTTATTAAGAGTACCTAGAAGTTTTTCGGGCACAGAAAACTTTAGTGATGGTTTAGGAATTATAGTCCTGAATCATTGGGACGAACGCAGAAAAATTTGGGAAATAATAAAGGATTTCAGGATGGCTTCAAAAGATATCACTGATTCAAATATTATAATTTTTCCTCCAAGAGGCTTGGGACAAAGAAGATCAGGCCAGCAACTTCAATTTGTTATATCTGGAGATAATTATTCAGACATAAATAGGAATATGAGTATTATATTAGATGAATTAAAAACAAATGAAAACTTTCTTTTTACAAGAATTGACTACAAAAAGAATAGACCTCAACTTAGAGTTAAAATTGATAGAAATAAGTCCTCTGATCTTAAAGTAACGAATAGTGAGATTGGGAGGACTCTCGAAATACTTCTTGCAGGAAGGAAAATCAATACTTTCATAGAAAATGGTGAGGAATATTATGTTATAGTTCAATCAAAAAAAGAGAATCGAAAGAATATAAAAAATATAGGCGCATTTGAAGTAAAAAATTTAGACGGAAGATATATAAGGTTAGATAATTTACTGGAATTTAAAGAAGTAACTGAAGCAAAAGAGTTAAATAGATACAATAAAATGAGGTCGATAACGCTAAGCGCAGGTCTCAAAAAAGGATATTCGCTTGGAGAAGCCATTGAATATCTTGAAAAAATCTCAAAGGATAAACTTAAAGGAAATTATAAAATTGACTTTAAAGGACAAAGCAAAGAATACAAAAAATCAATGAATCAATTTTACTTTTTATTTCTTGTTTCTATTTTGTTTGTTTATCTAGTTTTATGCGCACAGTTTGAGAGTTTTAAATTTCCACTAATAATAATGTTATCAGTTCCATTGACATTAATGGCACCACTCGCGGCAATTATTCTTTTTGAAAATTCATTAAATATCTTTAGTCAAATTGGATTAATAATTCTAATCGGTATTTCGGCTAAAAACGGTATTTTAATTGTTGAGTTTGCAAGGCAGATGAAAATAAAAGGAAAAAATTCCTACAACTCCATAATTGATGCATGTAAAATGAGATTTAGACCGATTATCATGACAGGCTTTTCAACTGTAATTGGGATAGCTCCACTTCTTATTGGATCTGGAGCAGGCTATGAATCTAGACTTACCATTGGAATAGTTTTGGTTACAGGTATAATTTTCTCAATAATTCTAACTTTACTTTTCACTCCATTTTTTTTTAAAGTTTTAGATAAAGATTAGTGAAATAATTAGAATCTAATTTCTTGAAAGTTATTTTCATCAAAAAAATTTTCATCAACTTCAAATTCGTCTAGACTCAAGGAATAATAATTATTAAACCATGCTTTTATTTTTTTATGAATTTTAGCATCGTATGTTAAATTTAAACATTTTGTGGATGTTTTCATATGGCGTAAAATCTTACCTTTTTTGACAATTTCATTACCGTTTTTAAAAACATATTCGGCGGATCTAAACATCTCATCGATCGGTTTATTAGGATTATAAATAGATATGTCAGCTACCGAACCAGGCTTTAAAGAACCTCTGTCCTTTAAACCTAAAATTTTTGCTGGAGCAGCTCGTGTCATTATAACAATTTCATATAGATTATAGGTTCTCTTTATTGATTTTATGTTGCCAATTTCTTTGGCACTAATATTAATCTTATCTATTTCCGAATTTCTAAAATCCGAGTCCATTAATAGCCTTATCAATTCAGGGTAGGATGTGAATGGTGCACCATTAGGATGATCAGTTGTTAAAAAAACTCTCCAGGGATCTTTTATCATTAAAAAGAGTTCCAGACCAATCGACCATTGAAGTGCATTTACAAAATTTTTTTGCTTATATTCATACGGTATTATACCCCCTCCTCCATCTTCAACTTCAGAAATTACCCATTTTTTTGGATGTGCATTTGATTTAGCTTGATTTTGTTTCCAAATATCTGACGAAATTGTAAGAGTTGGTTTGAACATAACTTGTCCAATATCAACTGAAATGTTTTGGTTTTGATTAACCTTTTCAGCTAATCTCAACGCTCCAGACGAAAAACCTCTCTTTCCCTCATCTGCATAACCATAAAATTGGATATGCGCTAAATGCATTCTTCTCCCCTGAGCTGCATCTATTGTGTCTATTATAGAATCGACATTTCCTGCCATTCCAAGATTATTACAATGTACATGAATTGGATGAGGAATTCGTAAATTTTCGTTTGAAATATTTAGAGCCTCAAGAATTTTTCTAGAACTAACACCATATTGCGGTACTATATCATCTAAACCAAAATTTTCAGATTCTCCTTTGTATTTAAATAATTCGGTTCCTCCAGCATTTATAACCTTAAGACCTATGCTTTTTGAAGAGTTGACATTCCATGCAACGTAATCGTCAATATAGGATTGTCCTCTTTCTTGGTTTAAAGCATCAAGTAAAAAATTATCATTTCCAACTATAGCAAGACAACCTTTGTCAATCATGGGTATTTTTTCTAATTCTAATTGCGTTAAAAAGGAGTTAATAGGTGTTACCGCGGGTTCTATAACTGTTGTAAAACCCATTTCTGCATATCTATACCCAGTACCTTCTGAAGTCCATCTAGAATTGAATCCAGGTAAAGAACTTTTTCTTTTAAGATTATTTTCTAGAAAGTTGGAATGAATTTCTGGAGATAAAAGTCTTGCGTTATTTACATTTCCACCTGCTATATGTGAATGTATATCTATCCCCCCTGCCATAACAACCATACCCTTGACATCATAAACAATATTATATTTTGAAGACTCTGCAGGAGAAGGATTTGTAATAAGTCCGTTCTCAACGTAGATATCTTGAATTTTTCCATTTAATTTTTGTGTAGGATCGATAACTTTCCCATTTACGATTTTAAATTTCATTTTGCAAATTTTACGTTTAAGTAGTATTAAATATATTACTTTAAATTTTTTTTTTAAACACAAGATAATTTATATAAATATACTAATTTTGAAAAGAAAGTAATCATGGACTCAAGCTCTCCTAAGAATGTTAAAATAGCATTGCAAAACAAAGTTACAAGAAAAGAAGCAGAAAAAGCGGTTGAAACACTTATTAAGTGGGCTGGAGACGATCCAGAAAGAGAAGGTTTGCGTGAAACGCCAAAAAGAGTGATTAATGCATTTGAAGAGTTTTTTTCTGGATACAAAGAATCTGCTGAAAAGTATCTTTCCAAAACTTTTGAGGATGTTCAAGGTTACCAAGACATGGTAATGCTCAAAGACATTCCATTTAATTCACACTGTGAACATCATATGGTTCCAATTATCGGCATTGCACATATCGCATACATACCTACAAAAAAAGTGGTCGGCATTTCTAAACTGGCAAGAACAGTTGAAATTTATGCCAGAAGACTTCAAACACAAGAAACCATGACACAACAAATAGCATCATCTATTCACAGTGCCTTGAAACCAAAAGGTGTTGCAGTTTTCATAAAAGCAATTCATCAATGCATGACAACTAGGGGAGTTGAAAAACCAAATGTATCGACAATTACAAATACTTTTCTAGGTAATTTTAAAACAAACAATGATCTTCAAAGACAATTTTTAAATTACATTTCAAATTGATGATTAAAGAATTTTCTATAAGAAAATCCGTAGAAGAGGTTGAAGAGGGTCAAACTCTTCAACCAAAATTTGACCAGAATAATTTAATTCCTGTTATTACCGTAGACAAGTCAAATAATGAAATATTAATGCATGGATATATGAATCAAGAAGCTTTCAGACTGTCAATGCAAACAAAAGAAGCTCATTATTGGTCTCGAAGTAGAAAATGCATCTGGAAAAAGGGTGAAACTAGTGGGTTAACTCAAAAAATTAAAGAAATTAAAATAGACGATGACCAAGATTGTGTAATTTTTAAAGTTGAACTCGGTGGTTTACAGGCTAGTTGTCATGTTGGTTATAAATCGTGTTTTTATAGAAAACTAACCTCAGGAGAAGGTCAGTATATTGATAAACTCGAGTTTACAGAAAAAAAAAAAGTCTTTGATCCGTTACAGGTTTATGGCAATAGTCCTAACCCTACAAAGTTATAACTAATACCCAAACCTTATTTTCTTTTTATATTCAACAATTGTTGTAATTGAATATCACTGTGTTACAATTTATAGAGTTTATTTAATATTTATTGGAGGAAGTAAAAATGGACGCATCAATTCTTAATTACACAGTAAACGACAATGTTGCAAAGTTTTTAAACCAAACACAAAAGCTTTACATTAACGGCAAATGGGTCGATTCTAAATCAGGAAAAACCTTTGACGTTGAAGACCCTGCTACTGGCAAGAAAATATCAACTTGTGCGGCAGGAGACAAAAACGATATAGATTTAGCAGTATCAGCTGCGAGAAAATGCTTCGACTCGGGTAAGTGGCACAGTGTTCCACCGAATGAAAAAGGCAAGATAATATGGAAAATCGCTGAACTTATAGATGATCATACAGAGGAGCTTGCTCAGTTAGAATCTCTTGATAACGGTAAACCTGTTGCAATTGCAGCTGGTGCTGATGTTGCTCTCTCTTCTGACATTTTTAGATACATGGCAGGATGGGCAACAAAGATTGAAGGTGAAACCATACCCATTTCCGTACCATATACTCCTGGAGCACAATATCATAGTTACACACTCAGAGAACCTGTTGGAGTTGTTGGTCAAATAATACCTTGGAACTTTCCACTCTTAATGGCAGCTTGGAAATTGTCAGTTGCTCTTGCGGCTGGATGTACAATAGTTTTAAAACCAGCTGAGCAAACTCCATTATCTGCATTAAGGTTAACTGAGATTATAAACGATTCGAATCTTCTACCTGAAGGAGTATTAAATGTTGTAACTGGTTTAGGTGAAGATGCTGGAGCTCCTTTAGCTGCTCATCCACATGTTGACAAAGTTGCATTCACTGGCTCGACAGAAGTTGGTAAGCTGATTACAAAAGCTTCGGCAGGTAACTTAAAAAAAGTTTCACTTGAGCTTGGTGGAAAATCTCCAACTATAATCTTTCCAGATGCCGATATTGATGCAGCAATTGCTGGAGCTGCAAGTGCTATTTTTTTCAATCATGGACAATGTTGTTGTGCAGGATCGAGGTTAATGGCTCATGAGAAAGTTTTCGATCAAGTCACCGAAGGTATTTCAAAGATAGCTTCGAATATCAAAGTTGGTCCTGGAATGGACTCATCTTCAGAAATGGGGCCTTTAGTTTCAGACGAGCAATTTAAAAAAGTGTCAGGTTATATTGAATCTGGTAAATCCGAAGGTGGTGAAATCATTGCTGGTGGTAAGTATGATAACTCCTCGGGGGGACACTTTGTTCACCCAACTGTATTTGCTAAAACTGATAAAGACATGTCAATAGTCAAAGAAGAGATATTTGGTCCAGTACTTTGTGCTCAACCATTCTCTGATCAAGATCTAGACAAAATTGCAGAAGTAGCCAATAACACCACATTTGGTCTAGCTGCAAGTGTATGGAGTCAAAACATCAGCACAGCTCACAAGTTAGCTGCCAAAATAAGGGCAGGAACAGTTTGGGTAAATTGTCATAATATATTTGATGCGTCTCTGCCGTTTGGAGGATATAAAGAATCCGGATGGGGAAGAGAAATGGGTCATGAAGTTTTAAAAAACTATACAGAACTAAAAGCTGTAACTGTAAACCTCTAAATTAAAAAAAAGCCAAGCATCTCGATGCTTGGCTTTAATAAAGCTAATAATTGAGTAAAAAAATACTGTACGATAGATTTATTTTTTTAAATAAGTTGATAGCATTTAGTTTCTCCTTACTTATTCTTTCTTTTTACTTTGCATTTATTTTTATAATTGGGTTTAAACCAGAAATATTAGGTATTGTACTCAATAATAGCTATGTTACAGTTGGAATTGTTTGTGGACTTTCTATAATTTTTTTTTCAATCATTCTTACATTAGTCTATACTCTAATCTCAAACAATTTCCTCGATAAAATTAAAGAAAAACTGAAAGAATGATTTTTTTTTTTTCAATAATTACAACCCTTCTTCCGTCGTTTGTTCTAGCAAGTAATAATGAAAGCAGTTACTTTGCAGCTATAATTTTTATTTTATTCGTTGTTGTTACACTTTTGATTACTTACTTTGCTTCAAAAAAAACGGATGTTAAAGAAAATTATTATGCTGCTGGAGGAAAAATTTCTGGATTTCAAAATGGTTTAGCTATAGCAGGTGATTATATGTCTGCAGCTTCATTCTTAGGAATTTCTGGATTAGTTTTTTATTCGGGTTTTGATGGATTGATTTATTCAATTGGTTTTTTAGTTGGATGGCCAATAATTCTGTTTTTAATTTCCGAAAGATTAAAAAACCTAGGTAAATTCACTTTTGCAGATATAACATCAATTCGATTAGAACAATCAAAGATTAGAATGCTTTCTGCTACAGGAACATTAGTAACTATTACTTTATACTTAATTGCACAAATGGTTGGGGCAGGTTCACTTATACAGATACTATTTGGATTACCTTATGAAGTTGCAGTATGGATTGTAGGTATTTTGATGATAATTTATGTTAGCTTTGGTGGAATGATTGCTACTACTTGGGTTCAAATCATCAAAGCTTTTTTATTAATTTTTGGAGCATCAATCTTAGCCTTTTTAGTTTTTAAAGAATTTGCTTTTAATTTAAGTAGTTTATTGGAACAAGCAGTTAAGGTACATGAAAGTAAAATGGAAATATTATTTCCTGGAAAACTGATTGATGACCCCATATCAGCTTTTTCGCTGGGTATTGCATTAATTTTAGGTACTGCTGGTTTACCCCACATATTAATGCGATTTTTTACAGTACCCGATGCTAAAAGTGCAAGGATCTCAGCACTTTATGCAACCACATTTATTGGATATTTTTACATCCTTACTTTTGTAATAGGTTTTGGTGCAATTGTGTTCTTATCCGATAACTCTATTTATCTAAATGAGAGCGGTAAATTGATTGGTTCAAATAATATGGCAGCAATACATTTGTCACATTCAATAGGAGGCGATGTTTTTCTTGGATTTATATCAGCAGTGGCATTTGCGACAATATTAGCAGTTGTTTCTGGACTTACGTTAGCAGGTGCTTCAGCAATTGGGAGAGATTTATTTGTTTATGTTATAAAAAAGGGTAATGCAGACGAAAGAACTGAATTAAAAGTTTCTAAAGTGTCGAGCGTTGTTATAGGTATAATTGCTATTGTTCTTGGAATATTTTTTGAGGGGCAAAACGTAGCTTTTATGGTTGGCTTGGCGTTCGCAGTTGCAGCAAGTACAAATTTCCCAATTCTTTTTCTTACAATTATATGGAAAAATTTAACTACAAAAGGTGCTTATTATGGTGGTATGATTGGTCTTTTAACTACAATAGCATTAGTTATATTAGGACCAACAATATGGGTAGAGGTATTCGGTTTTAAGAAAGCCATTTTTCCATATAAATACCCAGCAATCTTTACAGTAAGTATTTCGTTCTTGGCAATATTTGTAATTTCAATTATGGATAAAACAACAAAAAAAACTGAGAATCATAAAAAATTTGAAAAGCTTACCAGAAAAGCTTATCTAGGGGAGTAACAAGTTGCTTTTTCTAAATATTAACGAGCCAACCCCGAGTGAAATAAGAGAATGGATGAAATTAAATAATTTAAATATTAGAAATGCATCAGATGCATTAGGAGTTAGTAAAAGGCAGTTTTCGAGAATCTTATCTGGAGAATCCAAAGCAAAAAGATTACATGCACTTGCGATGCAAATGGTATGGCTCATCAATGAAAATAAAAAAAAGATTATAGATGAAAACCAAAATAAAACCTTATCAAAAAAAACTATAAAGATTCCAATTCGTTAAATAAATTAGTCTTTGAAGAGAAGAAAATTCATTCTTTTATTTTCATATCTTACTTTTTTTATGATATCTAGAATAAGTCCTGAGAAAAAGCTAAGAAAACAGAGTATCATAAGAAAGCCAGCCAATATAGCTGAAGGAATCCTTTCTACAAGACCGGTATAGTAGAATTCTGTTACGACTGGCACGCCTATAAATAAGGACAAAGAAAGAAAGATTAAACTAAACATACTAAAAAATAAAAGTGGTTTTTCGTCTTTTATTAGAATTAATATGAGTTTAAGTATTTTAGTACCATCTTTAAATGTATTTAGTTTACTAAAAGAACCTTCAGTTCTTGCGCTATAGTTGCATTCATATTCAGAAACTGCTAGTTTCTGCTCTAAAGCATGAATTGTAAGTTCAGCTTCAATCTCAAATTCGTCTGAATATACAGGAAAAGTTTTAACGAATCTTTTTGAAAAAACTCTTAATCCAGAAAAAATGTCAGTTATGTTTTTACCAAAAAAGAGATTAACAAAATTTGAAAAAAATTTGTTACCAATTACGTGACCTTTCCTGTAAGCTTGCGTATCTTTATGGACTCTTTTTCCTACAATCATGTCGTAATTAAATTTTTCCATTAATTCAAGCATCTTGTTTAAATTTGATAAATCGTAAGTATTATCTCCATCTACCATTACGAAATAATCAGCATCAATTTTATCGGAAAACATGCTTCTTACAACATTCCCTTTACCCTTTTTGTTTATAAACCTCACTTCGACACCATTTTTTTTTGCAATCTGAACAGACTGATCCTTTGATCCGTTGTCATAAACAATAATTCTTGATTTGGGTGTTATTTTTTTTATTTGTTTAATAACATTTGCTATCCCTTTCTCTTCGTTGAGACAAGGAATTTGTACGACAATTTTTTTTTTCATTACTTAGTAATAAATAGAAATTTATTATTTTTGTTATCAAATTCATAAAATTTGAATTTAAACTGATTGAATTTTTTTATTTTTTCGAGACATGTGATTTTATTTGAAATGATATAGTTAGCCATCGCGCCTCGCATCTTTTTTATAACCATACCGATACCTGCTAACTTTTCGTTTTTTACTTTTTTAAAATCAAAACTAATCACTTCATTTTCTATTTTTTCAAAATTAATGACTGAAGAATATTCATTAGATGAGAGATTAAAAAGAAAATTGAATTTATTATCTTTTATCTCCTTATTAAGAGTAGATGTTAATTTATTGCTCCAAAATTTGTATAAATCTTTACCAATTAAATCATTGATTTTAACACCCATTTCGAGTCTGTAAGGTTCTATTAAATCAAATGGTTTCAATATTCCATATAATCCTGATAGAATTCTGAGCCTTTTCTGTGCGTACTTTAGACAAGAAGAATCAAGTGATCTGATTGATAATCCATTAAAGGTATCACCAGAAAAAATAAAAGCGGCGGCTTTTCTTATGTTTGATTTTTTAGATATATTTTTAAATCTATCAAAATTTATTTTAGCCAAAGAATCACTTATTTTCATTAAAGATTTTATTTGGTTAGCATTTAGATTTTTAATTTTTTTTGATAGCTGTCTTGATTCAGATAAAAATTGAGGTTCAGAATGATTGATTTTGAGAACTTCTTCGTTCAAATCTAAGTTTTTAGATGGTGAGATAATAATCATAAGTATATGATATAATATTATTAATAAAAAATTAAATATATTATTTCATCATGGCCCATTGGCCACTTTTTTCTCTACACGCAGCTCCAAAAGTATTTGAAGATTGATCGTCAACAACGTAAATATTTTCAATTAATCGACACTCTGGAGAACCATAATATCCTTTAATTTTAACAACTCCTTTATTACCGCTTTTAGGATTTCGCCAATACCCAGAATTTACATATGCGTTATTGTCATTAATTTCTAAAACTCTTAATGTTTCTTTTTTAAAAAAATAATAATCATCTTGATTAATAAACTCTGTTAAAGTGGCTCCAAATACTGCACCTAAAGTTGATCCGATTGTAGTAGCAAATAGATCTCCATCTCCTAATTGATATCCAAAGTAACCTCCAACTGCAGTAGATGTAGTTTTCATAAATGTACTTTTATCAAAATCTCCGTTTGATGAACATGAAATTAGAAAAGAACTGATAATTATAACTTTGATAAGTTTAAACTTATTCCTCAAAATATCTCTCCATTACAATTTTTCTATTATTTGAGTTAACAATGGATTTTGAAAAATTATTATTATTTCTTAATTCTATCATTCTAGAAGAATATTTTTTTTCAATAAGGGTTTTCTCTAAATTGTTAAGATAATTTAATTTATCTACTTTTTGATTAACTGATATTATATTGGCATTGTGTTTGTCTAAAAGAAAGTTTTTCTTGTATGCGAGTTTTGACAAATTTTCTATAGAATCTGGAGTTAAACCCAAAGGATCCAAGAAGTTACTATCGTGAAGGCTCTTTAGTACATATCCAATTGAACCAGCTAATGTAGCATACTGTAAAGAGTAACTTAAACTTCTAGTTTTAGGATTTTCAATACCTGATGCCCCCTCACTACCGAAAACTTCACTAAAAGCATTACTTTTAAGTTGAGAGCAAAATGAAACTGTAAATAGGAATAATATTAATTTAACCATTTTAATATAAAAACGACTTTCTGCAAATTTGTTTAGTTTTTAAAATTTTTCAATTTCTTCTATCAAAAGTAATTTTTGTTGAATTGGTAATTCACGAAAATAAGTAGGCGAAACTTTTCTTTTTTTACTTTCATGAAATTTATCAAACACTTCTTCTTTTAAAGCGAAATTATTTGAATATTCTACTGAATTATCGAAACGTTGGTCTAAAATAAGACCTGCACCAATTCCCATAAGAGAAATTTCAAAAAGATTGAATGATTCAACTCTCTCTGAATTGAGCGAAATTAAAAGAAAAAGAAATAACAATAACCTTTGTGAACTCAACATAATTTTCAATATTTATAAGTTCATTATCTATAAATTTTAGTTTTTTACAACAATTATTCATTGAGCATATTGCCACCCAATTATAAACCTGAAAGTTTCTTGCATCTGTATTCCTCTTAAATTTTGATAGATTGGAAAAGTTCCTTCTATTCCTATTCTATGATTTTTAAAAATTTTACTTGGGTTTACAAAATTGACTCCAAATCCTAAATTTATTTTATTGTGTCCTTTATTGTATGAATCCATTGCTGGGCTCATTCTTGGGTTCATTTCATTGTCTGAACCATTCATTTTTTTTTGGTAATTATAGCTAATCTTTATTGAAGAACTAACAATGTCAATCCAGCGATAAGACGACCATATGTTTAATTCAAAGACATCACCATATTTATAATTCTTAGAATTATTTCCCGATAATGCTTTTTTATAGAGCAGTTGTTCTCCTATTTTTAATTTTCCAAATTTGTTAATATTATTCAAAAAAAATAATACATCATAGGTACCAGTACCATTTTGCATAGAATAACCTAACCTCGAATTAGAAGAAGCTGGCGTTATATCTCTTTGATCAATGCTTCCAGTAGGAAGACTAAATCCGGTTCCAATGTGAGTTTTAGTAAGATCATTGTTAAATATATTGATCAGCGTAGAAATTCTAGTATCACCAAAACCAGAGGAATTAACATTAAAACGTGAACCACCAGCCATTGGCATCCTTTGTTGAGTCATTTCTTTTTCTTGATAACTTGTCATTATCATAAAAGTTAAATTGTCTGACGGAGCATACATCCCGCCAAACATATGCATATTCATTTTCATTGATATTGGAGCATTCATATAATTACCTAAATTATTTGATGCACCGTTTGGTGATGACATCACTGAATTTGTATTTATTTTTTTTGTTCCGTTTCCAACATTATTCATGTTCATTTGACCAAAACGGTAAGAAAACATTAATTCATCTTTTTTATGCATATGGTCTCCCATAATTGATATTGGTCCATGGCTATCAGCCAACTGTATTTCATCTGCATTAATAAAAAATGAGATTGTAACTAATATAGTTAAAACAAAGAAATTAAACATTATTTATCCTTTCAAGAAATTAGTAAGAAAAATTAAGAAAGTTAAATAATTGGCGGTGAGTTAGCCTTTTCTTCAATATATTTAGTTTTAGTAAGGAAAATTTTATGATTGTTAATTTGAGATTTATTTAAGAAATATTTTCTAGAATCTACAACATGAATTAATTGATCTCTATCACATAAACAATTGTTTTCACATTTCTCATCAATATCGTCTTTTTCAGAGGAACAAATATTATCTTGACCTAAAATATAAGAGTTTACATTGAAACTGGAGAAAGTAAATAATATGAAAAATAGAATGATTAAAGATCTAAATATTTTAGAGAAAAGATTAATAGAAGTCATTTTTGCTACAATTTTATTTACGATATTCTTTCATAAACAAAAAATCAATTATATTTTGAAATGAATTTTGGAATTTCTTTTTTTCTCAAAAAAATAAGTCCAACCATATATCGAAACTAATCTATAATGATTTTTAATAAAATACTTATAAATATTATTTTTGAGTGGTGGGCAGCTCTCGTCATGTATCTCAATTGAAACTAAATTTGGATTATATTTTCTTATATTAAAACCTTTCAGAACGTTCATTTCATAACCCTCAACATCTATGTTCAGGTAGTGAATTGTTGTAATTCTATTCTCACTAAGAATCTGGTTTAAAGTTGTTTGTTGTATTTTTTTAATTAATGGCTCTTTATTGACACTCTTGGAAGTATATTTTTTAAATTTCTCATCAACAGTGTTCATTGTACAATTTTCATAAAAAATATATGAATTTACTTTTTTTTCGTTTGAACCAATAGAAATGTTTAAATTAAAATCATTCTTCCTAAAAAACTTGTATAAATCTATGCATCTCTCTGAGATATCAAAATTCATCCCTTTCCATCCTTTTTTATATAATAAGAATGTCAACGAATTAATTTTGGGTTGATTGCAACCTATATCTATGTAAAACCCTTTATTTAGATCGGAAAAGTAATTATAAACGAAAAGATCTTCTCCAAAACAATCTGAAAATGATTTAATAGGTTTATGTAACCAATTTTGAATTACGTTGTAAAAAAACGTACTTTTCAATTTTTTTCTCAATATTTTGAAGTAACTCATATATTTTAAATTAGCAATTTAAAATTTTTGATAATTTAATTTTAAAATAATTTAAAGATTATTATAGTAAAGTACAACCTAATAACTATGAATAATTTAAATTATTAAATAAAAAAGATTTATAGTGAAAAAGTTTATTGTCCATTTTGAAATTTTTTTTGAGAAACATTGCAATGCTATTCCAGGCAGTATGGAAGTAAAACTAGGTGAAAAAATGTCAGATAAAGAGGGTAATATTTACAAAGTAAAAAATGAAGATGATGCAATAAAGTATATTAATGACTTCTATTATCACAATGCAGAGAGTGATATGGTAAGACTACCAAAAGATTTTGATGGTGATACTCATTTAGATGTAATTAAGGTAATTAAAAAATAATTATGTTGTTTAGATTCATAATGATTGGGACATTTATCTCATTAATAATTTTAATGATGTAACGTCTGTTTTAAAACACATATAAAATAGTCTCTTTTTTTTTGGTATGCAATCTCTAAAAATCATAAGTAATTTAATACCAATTTATGATAGTTAATAGAATATTTTGTTTTATATATTTTACTGTCTAATAATGTATTTTACTTTTTATTTGTGATGAGGATTACGAAAACCCCTACTCTCTCTAGGTTTTATGGTAGCGGAGGAGGGACTTGAACCCCCGACACGCGGATTATGATTCCGCTGCTCTAACCACCTGAGCTACTCCGCCATTTTAAGATAACAAAACATATAACTTTGAGGTTAGAATGATTAATCTTTATAGATGAATTTACTGAAAAAAAAGTAAGTTTCAAGTAGTAGATGAAATTCTATTTATATTTGAATAAGGATTTAAAAATGATGACACGCACTAAATAGTTAGTGCGTGTCTATCATAACATTACTTAGCTGTAGCAGTGATTTTGTAGATTTCTCCTTCATCTACTGCAGCATAAAGAGCGTTATCAGGACCTAATCTTAGACCTCTGAATCTCTTTGTTAGACCTGTTGGCATGTGAATTACACTCTTAATTGATTGGCCATCTTTGGCAATATCAACTACGTCAATTCTCATACCTGAAGGTGTTCCACCGAAACCAATACCCATGATTCCAACAGCCATTCTACCTTCCCAATAACCCCAGTTTTTGCCTTTTAAGAATGCGGCAGAACCGGTTCCTTGAGATAGACCATTGTTATTCCATGCAGGCGGCATTAGATCACTGAAACGTGTGTCACTCATTGGCATGAACTGAGCACGTTTTGCAGGAAGCATACCTTCTTTTTGATTTGGCATATATCCACAATATTTATCTGGACAATCACCACGACCACCTACGTTTGGACGCGGATCCCAACCACCGTTACCACCATTGACTAAGGCAGTAATTTCGTCGTTTTGCCATGGTCCGTGTTCTGCAGTGAATGCTCTTCCATCGCTTGGACGGAAATCTATACCTTGAACGTTTCTATGACCATAAGTATACATACGCTTATCAAAACCTCTTGGAGGTTTATTACCTGGGTGTGCTTTACCATCAGTATCAATTCTTAATACGTTACCACCTAATAGTTTTGGTGATTGTGGTACAACACCTCTGTGACGATCACCAGTTGTAGCCCAAAGATATCCATCAGGACCAAAACGTAATCTGTTTCCATTATGAGCACCTGGACCACCAAATGGATGGTTAGACTCAAATGGTTTGTATTGAATATCTTTTACAATATCAACTCGGTTTGAAACACTTTTAAAGTCCTTACTAACTTCCATTCTCATGATGATGTTTCCATCACATTTTTCGTCGTTAGTTTTACAACCGTTACCGTGATATTTATCAGATGTAGATGCTACATAAATCCTTCTATTTTTGTTAAAATTAGGATCCAGAGCAACACCCATCATACCAGCTTGGCCAGAACAGAAAAGATCGTTAAAAGTACTTGCGTAACCTTTTGAGCCTTTCATACCGGCAAGAGCGTGGACTGAACCTGAACTAGTTTTTACAGATAAACCTTTACACTTCTCTGTAACAAACATGTCGCCACCTTTAGTGAATGCCATATCCCATGGATTTTCTAATCCATTCATGATAGACATAGCACTAATATCCGGGGTATTCATAGTATCAGCATGACTGGGTGCAGCCATAAAAGATGCTGTTGCAATAGCCACTGCTGATAAAAGTTTAGATTTTTTAATCATTAAATAATCTCCCTTTATTATTAATGTTAATGTTATTATTTTTGCGCATTTAAATACGCGGCCAAATTCGCAATTTCAGCATCTGACAACGGCATTGCCATCATAATCATAAGATCTGAATTTGGGCCTATTTTTGTTCCAGCTCTGTATGTTTTAAGTCTGTCAATGAGGTAAGGTATCTCTTTACCCTTAATCTTAGGATAACTAGCAAGTCCCATACCTCCAGGACCATGACAATTTCCACAATTTTGGGCATATCTAGCTTCACCAGCATCGATATCACCACTCAAAGCGGGCTTAGAAACAAATAAGCAAAGGCTTACAATTCCTAATAAAAGGCCTTTCATAATCTTCCTCCACAAAGACTATTAATTATATTAAATTAATTTAGTCAATTGCATAAATGCAAAATCGCAAATATAAATATAATATAGGGTTGTTAGAATTTGGTTGCAACCAAATAAATCTTAATAAATTATTGACAAAATTTTGTTATCTATTATGACACTTAAATATTTGAATATTATTTTAACTCACTTGCTGAAATCCATCCTCCGCCAAGCATTTTTTTGAAATTATTGTAAAAAACACACGCTTGACCGGGAGCAACTCCAAATTCAGGTTCATCTAGTTGTACAACTCCATTATTGAGATTTTTTTTATCTAACTCAACTTTTGCTGATATTAGTCTCTGTCCAGATCTAATCTTAATTAATGCGTCAAATTCCAGATCATATATGTTTTTTGTGAAAAAATTTAGATCTTTAACAAATATAGAGTATTTTTTTAATTTACTTTTTGGACCTACAACTATCTCATTTTTGCTCTTGTCAATTTTTAACACATACATAGGATGCTGATCTTTAATACCCTTGATGCCCCCTATTCCTATGCCTTTTCTCTGACCAATAGTGTAATTGATTATACCGTTATGGGTTCCCACGATATCACCATTTATATTTACAATATTTCCGGCTATATTAGATTTAGTATCTTTTTCTTTCACAAATTTTCTATAATTCCCATCAGGAATAAAACAAATATCCTGACTATCGGGTTTTTCAGCATTAGAGAGTCCCAGATTTAACGCTAATTCTCGAATATAAGATTTAGTAAAATTTCCAAGTGGAAATCTCAATGTTTTTAATTGATCCTGTGTTGTGGCAAATAAAAAATAACTCTGATCCTTTAAACCATCATCAGCCTGATAAAGATTTATATCATCACCATTCTCAATTCTCTTCACATAATGACCTGTGGCTAATATTGAACTTTTTAATAATTTTGTAAATTCAATAAGATCGGTAAACTTAACCGTTTGATTACATAAAATACAAGGTATAGGTGTTTGACCATCAATGTAACTGTTCACAAATTTGTCAATTACAGATTCTTTAAACTTTTCTTTGTAGTCAATTATATAGTGTTTTATGTTTAATTTTTTTGCTACATTTTTTGCATCTGCTATATCTATACCTGAGCAACAAGTTTTGGATTTTTTTTTGTTTGCTGCCTCATATAATTTCATCGTAACCCCAATTACTTCGTATCCAATATTTTTAAGCAGTGCTGCGGTCACAGAGGAATCAACACCACCAGACATTGCAACAGTTATCCTACTACCGATTGCTGGTAAGTTATTTTCTTTAATAAATTTTTCTTTATCAATCTCTTTCATCAATCCACGCCATTTGTATTGCCTCAAGTATTTTTTCATTTGAGGCTTCGGGGTCATCTTCAAAATCTTCAAGCTCCAATATCCATTTATGAAGATCTGTAAACCTAAGATTCACATTATCTTTATCAGGATATTTTTCCTCAAGAAGAATTGCTATATCAATTGTATCTGACCATTTTAACTTCATTATTCTACATTCATATTTCTTGTGCCAGATGGAATCGTTACTTTCATGCCATCTAGCTTTTCATCAACTATTATTTGACAACCTAATCGCGAAGTATGGGTTAAGCCGAATGCTAAATCCAACATATCTTCTTCCTCTTCACTTGGTTCAGGAAGGCTATCAAAAAAACTCTTTTCAACTACAATATGACAAGTTGAACAAGCAAGTGAACCTTCACAAGCACCCTCTAAGTCGATCCCATTATTATGAGCAACTTCAAGAAGAGACAAGCCATGCTCTGCTTCAACTACTTTTTCTTTTCCATCAGGTTCTATAAAAGTTATTTTTGCCATAATTTAATCTATTTTATCGACATCTTTTCCAATAACTTCAGAAAAATCTTTCTCAATTCTTTTTTGAGCAAAGGGTTCTGTAGCCTTATTTAATTTTTCAATGTTTTGATTAATCATATCACAATCATTAGTTTCAAGAGATTTTTTCAATAAATTAACATTTTCTTCAATACCATTTATATCATTTTTTGAGCAAAGTAATTCAATATCTTTTTTAACTGATTCTATTTCATTTAAAAAACTTTTGGCTTTTACTTTAGCTTCTATCACCATTCTTTGGTGTATATCATCTTTTGCATTTTCGATACTACTCTCAACTATTTTCCTCATATCATTTAAGTCTAAATCATAATTAGTTTTCACTGAAAGCCTATTTTCAACCCCGGTTTCTTCATCTGTAGCCGTGACGAAGAGGATTCCGTCCGCGTCAAGGGAAAACATTACCTTTATTCTTGGTATTCCAGCAGGCTTTGGCTGAATATTGGACAAAATAAATTCTCCTAGTTTTCTATTGTTTGACGAAGTTTCTCTTTCTCCTTGAAGTATAAGAAACTTTATTGAAGTCTGACCATTTTCGTGAGTGGTAAAAGTCTGTTCCTTTATAGCTGGTATGGGAGTGTTTCTTGATATTATTTTTTCCATCAATCCTCCCATAGTCTCAATTCCCAGAGAAAGGGGAGTTACATCCAAAAGTACATTGTCAGAACCATTAAGAAGTTCATAGCCATGCAGTGCTGCTCCCTTAGAAACAACAAGATCAGGATTTACATCATCAAAAATTGTAGTTTCAAAATTTTCGTTAATTTTTTCTGAAATACACTTCATTCTAGATGAACCACCCACCAATACAAAACCCTCTATTTTGTTTATTTCGACATCAACTTCATTTAACAATTCCAAAGAAATCTTGATTGTCCTATCAATTAGGTTGTTAATAGATTTATTAAAATCTTTAATATTGATTTCAATTTCTTTGACACATTCATTGACTTTAAGTTTTTCGTTAAAAGCTTGCGACTCAAAAAGTTTTTCCTTTAGTAATTTTGACTTTTTAATTAATTTTAGTTTTTCCTTTTTATTCAAACTATCAAAATCAATTTTAAAATACTTTTTAACCAACCATTTTGCGTAAAGAATATCAAAATCATCACCTCCTAGATTTGGATCTCCACTTGTTGCAATTACCTTAAATATACCATCTGATAATTTAAGTAATGAAACATCAAATGTACCGCCGCCCAAGTCATAAACAAAAAAAATGCCTTTCTTTTTTTTTTCAAGTCCATATGCAAATGCAGCAGCTGTTGGTTCGTTTATCAGTCTCCTAACTCTCAAACCTGCCATAAAGGCAGCTCGCATTATTCCTGACCTAGCTTTTTCATCAAAATATGCAGGAACAGTGATTACACAATCAAAAACATTCTGATTAAGATTTTTCTCACATAAATTTTTTAAATAAATGAAGAAATCCTTTGATACTTCCATTGAGGAAATCTTAGTTCCATTTTGGTCTTCATATATTTTTTTATCAAAATCTTTAATAAAATTTCTCTTTACAGAGAAAATAGAATTAAAATAGCTTTCATTTTTTATGATCTGATTTCCAAAGTTTTTAGTTTTTGCATTGTATAAAATCAGAGTTGGTATGAGTTTTTCACCCTTTTCATCAAGAATAAATTGGAATTTATCTTTAACTTTAACCGAACAAACTGAATTTGTTGTTCCAAAATCTATTCCTAAGCAAATTTTAGCGTCATTTTTAGATGACATTGGTTCTTTTATCTTGATTAAGTTCATAACTGCTTTTTAAAATCCGTCCTTATCTTTTCAAGATATGATAATTTAATGTTCAACTTGTTGGCAATTGCATACTCTTTATTTTTAAATGATGTCGATAAATTCTCCGTTGTCTCACTAATTTTTAGATTTAGTTTTTGAATAGAAAGCTTTTTTTGTTCAGAACTTTCTGCCTCTATAAACTCATTTTGTATATCCATTATTTCCTCTAATACTCCAGGATCATTGAATGATTTATCTTCTGAATGAGGATTAAATCCATTTAATTTTAATAATATAGTAGCTCTTGATATTGAACTATTTAATTTTTGGTATGCTTCGTTAATCATTGATGAGAGTAATGTTGAATATTTAATTTCTTGATCCGATAGTTGTGAAAATTTATCAGGATGAAATAGTTGTTGCAATTTTAAATAAGCTTTTTCAAGTTCATCTAAATCTAAATCAAACGTCTCTGATATTCCCATTAATTTAAATTCATCAACATGTTTAGGTGATTGAATTTTATTACATTTTTGACAAAAGAAAAGATTTGGAGGAATAACGTTTTCGCAGTTCCAGCAAATGGAGTTTATAGACATAATTTTGCATTAAACGTGAAACGACTCTCCACAACCGCATCTACCTTTTTCATTTGGATTAATAAATTTAAAACCAGATTCTAAAACGCCCTCCTCATAGTCCATAGTTGTACCAAGAAGAAAAAGAGTTGCTTTTGGATCGATATATATTTTGATGTCCTCAATGTTTAGAATTTCATCTTTTTCACAGGGAGAATCTACGAACTCCATGCTATACGAGAGTCCTGAACAACCTTTTGTCTCTATGCCAAGCTTTATCCCAAGTGGTTTGTTATCCCTGGAGGATAAAAGTTTTTTTATATGATTAACAGCATTGCTGGTAACAGTAATCATTATTTTCTTAATAGGTGTCTATCTATTTTTTCTATTCTTTTTTTTATAATCGTCTATTGCAGCTTTGATTGCATCTTCAGCTAAGATAGAACAATGTATTTTTACTGGGGGAAGAGCAAGATGATTAGCTATCTCTGTATTTTTTATTGAGTGTGCTTCATCAAGATTTTTTCCTTTTACCCATTCAGTAATAAGTGAGCTTGAGGCAATTGCTGAGCCGCAACCAAAAGTTTTAAATTTGGCGTCTTCTATAACTCCTTTATTATTGACTTTAATTTGAAGTTTCATTACATCACCGCACGCTGGGGCTCCAACAAGACCTGTTCCAACTTGCTCAGACTCCTTGTCCATAGACCCAACATTTTTTGGGTTTTCGTAGTGATCTAGAAGTTCTTTACTGTAAGCCATGACTATGTCTCCTTTCGTATTATTAGTGATGAGCCCATTTTATTTTACTTATATCCACACCTTCTTGGGCCATTTCCCAAAGTGGACTAAGCTCTCTAAGTCTTTTGACTTCCTTAACAATAACATCAGTTGCATATTTTACCTCATTTTCAGTAGTAAATCTACCAAAACCTATTCTTAAGCTTGTATGAGCAAGTTCTTCTTCAACTCCAAGCGCTTTCAGGACATAAGAGGGTTCTAAAGATGCCGAAGTACAAGCTGAACCAGAAGAAACCGCAAGATCTTTGATACCCATCATCAAAGATTCTCCTTCAACATAAGCAAAACTAAGGTTAAGATTACCAGGAACTCTCATTAATTCTGATCCGTTCAGATATACGTCTGGACAAGATTTTCTGATGCCTTCAAGCATCATATCTTTATATTTTGTTAACGTTTTATTCTCTTTTTCCATTTCGTTAGAGTAAATGTTACAAGCTTCTCCAAGTCCAACGCAAAGAGCTGGGGATAGTGTTCCTGATCGCATACCACGTTCTTGGCCTCCTCCACTAATCATTGAGGATATTCTCACTCTTGGTTTACGTCTGATATAAAGAGCACCAACGCCTTTTGGAGCGTATATTTTATGACCAGAGATGCTCATTAAATCTATATTCATTTTATCAACATCCAAAGGAATCTTGCCGATAGCTTGAGCACAATCAGTATGAAAGAAGATATCTTTAGATCTACATATTTTACCGATCTCTTCCAGAGGTTGGATAACTCCAATTTCGTTATGAACTCCCATTATAGAAACTATTAGTGTTTTATCAGTAATTGATTTTTTTAATTCGTCAAGGTTGATTAAACCGTCACTTCGCACGGGTAAGTATGTAACTTCAAAACCTTTACCAGCAAGATGTCTACAAGATTCTAAAACACATTTGTGTTCAGTCACACACGTAATTATATGATTTTTTTTATCTCCGTAGAATTCTGAAACACCCTTTAAAGCTAAATTATTCGATTCTGTTGCTCCAGATGTAAAAATTATCTCTTTTGGGTTGGCGTTAATAATTTTTGCTACATGCTCTCTCGCTACTTCAACGCCTTCCTCTGCTTCCCAGCCAAATGAATGGTTTCTTGAATGAGGATTCCCATAAATTTCACCGAAATATGGCATCATTTTTTTCAAAACTCTTGGATCTACAGGCGTTGTAGCTTGATAATCAAAATATATGTTTTTTAATTTTTTCATACTATTAATACATTTAGTAATTTATACTATTTTGTCCACATTTTCCTTATCCTTATAACTAAAATTCGATAATGTATAAAAATTCAGTATAAAAATTTTATTTCAAGTTATTTACTTTTGCTTTTCTGATTTACCTTTACTTTCTTGTTTAATTTGTATTTCATTTGGAACTTTCATTCTCTGATCGACTTGTTTTTTCAAGTCATCAACTTTTTGATTAAGTGTGTATATTTCTTTAAATAAGGCATGAATACTTTTTTTGTTGGGATCGTCTATAACACCCTTAGATATTCCATAAGGGTCGAATGATTCTTTTAAATTTCTTGACTCGATCTTTCTTGCCGGTACTCCGACGTAAGTTATGTTTTCAGGTACATCCTTCAATACAACTGCATTTGCTCCAATTCTTGAGTTTTTTCCTATTACAACCGGACCAAGTATTTGTGCACCTGATCCTACAATAACATTGTCTTTGATAGTTGGATGTCTTTTAATGTTTCTTTGGGAGTCTGAATCTACTGACGGAGAAAGTCCTCCTAATGTTGCATGTTGATAAATTGTAACATTTTTGCCAATAATGCTTGTTTCTCCAATTACTAAACCAGCTCCATGATCTATAAAAAAACCTTCATCAATTTTCGCAGCAGGGTGTATCTCAATTGAAGTTAAAATACGTGAAATGCTGCTCATTGCTCTTGCAATAAATTTTAGCTTTAACCTCCAAAGAAGATTGCAAATTCTGTGAATTAATGTTGCATGAAAGCCTGAGTATGTAAAAATTATTTCTAGATAATGTCTTGCAGCTGGATCTCTTTTCATGGCAGCCTTTAAGTCGGAATGAATCAGGCTTAATAAATTTTTTGACATAATCAAACTTTTGTATTATATACTAAAGAGTTATTATATCCTAACAATTTAGTCAAGTATAAATGCCAGAAATCCACCTAAATGGTCCAATCGGAAGACTCGAAGCTCGATACACTCACAACAACTTAGCCAACGCACCGTCAGTACTAATTTTGCATGCTCATCCTGGACATGGTGGAAATATGAATAATCCATTATCGCTTAAACTCCATAAATTTTTTTCTGACCTAGGTTTTTCCAGCCTTAGGTTTAATTTTAGAGGTGTTGGTAAGTCTGATGGTGAGCATGATGGTAGTGAGGGTGAACTTGCTGACTCTGCAATTGCTCTTGACTGGCTTCAGAATCAAAATCAAGAGTCAAAGCAGTACTGGGTTTGCGGCATCTCCTTTGGAGCATGGGTTGGTATGCAGTTACTAATGAGAAGACCCGAAATACCCAAATTTGTGTTAATCAGTCCCCCTGTTGGTAAATATGATTTTAACTTTCTTGCTCCGTGTCCAGCATCTGGATTGGTAATCTCAGCTGAAAAGGACAACCTCGTAGATAATAGTGCTGTTTTAGATGCAGTTAAAAAACTTAATAAGCAAAAATCAATCGAAGTTAAGCATGAACTTATCAAATCGGCTGACCATTTTTTTTCGAACAATGAACAGAAAGTTATTGAGAAAATAAAGAAGTATATCGGAAACAGTTAATTTGGCGCATATATATTTCCAGATATTGAACTTTGTAAACAACCAGTAGTGCTTGGAAAAGAAGAAGGTAGTTTTTGTAAAGTTCTCACAGCAATGTATGCAAAAGCCTGAGATTCAATAAAAAAAGGATTCAATTTGTAATTAAGTGTTGTTTCTACAATGTCACCAGATAATAGTTGCTTAATGTCAGACATAAGAGTTTTATTTTTTACCCCGCCACCTGAAAAAATCCATTTATCTATTTTTAAATTTATTCTTAATTTTAAATTCAACAACTGATATGCTGTAAAATATGTTAATGTTCTCAAAGCATCAAATTTATTTAAGTTTTTTTTTAAAAACTCATCTAAATTAAAAAATGAATTATCAAATGAAATAGGAAATGGATATCTCATAAAAGGTTTTTTTATCCATAATTTTAAAAGATCCTCCAATAATCTGCCATTTTTTGAGAAATTTCCCTTGTCATCAAAATCTTTGTTAAATTTTTTCATACAAAACTCGTCAATTAATTTGTTCCCGGGCCCAATGTCCGAAGCAAATAATTTTGTCTTACCATTCAATAGAGTAAAATTTGTAATTCCACCAATATTTACTACCATAATATTTTTGTTTTTTTCTGAAAACTGGCTTTGATGAAATATTGGGACTAATGGAGCTCCTTGACCTTTAAGTTTAATATCATTCTCTCTAAAGTCAGCAACTATTAATGTGTTAAGACTTTTTGATAAAAAACTGGGTCTTCCTAGTTGTATTGATATTCCATTCTCAGGTTGATGAATAATTGTATTACCATGAATCCCTATTACATCTAAGTTTTTCATTTGTGATTTGTTTTTTAGTCTAAAATCTTTGATTAGTTTTAAAACTAATTCACTATACTTGAGATTTAAATATGCAAGTTCATCTGAATCTTTAATTAATTGAATATCAGAGTTATTAATTTGATTAATTAATTTTCTAATGCTTTTTTTTAAATTACTATTAAATTCATAATATTCATCCGCTAAAGTTTGTATGCTAAATTTACCATCAGTTTTTATTAGAGAAAAATCAAAGCCATCCAATGATGTTCCACTCATTATACCTAAGGAACAATATTCTTTTTTTTTCATCCTTATTATTATAACCTGTTCTCAAATAGTATGTTAAAAGATTTTTACAATTTACTGAGAGAAAGAGGCTTTCTTCATCAATCCACTGATGAAAAAGGAATCAAAGAGATTCTTTCAAAAAAAACAACAGGTTATATTGGTTTCGATTGCACATCTGACAGTTTGCATGTTGGCTCCCTTTTACCGTTGATGCTTTTGAGACTTTTCCAAAAATGTGGTCACAAACCTATTATCCTAATTGGAGGAGGTACAACATTAATTGGCGATCCATCTGGAAAAGATGAAACAAGAAGAATTCTGCAAAAAAATGATATTGATTCAAATAAAAAAAAACTTATGGATATATTCAAAAAATTTCTATCTTTCGATAAATCAAAATCAAATTGTGCTTTAATAGTAGATAATTACGAATGGTTGTGCACTTTAAATCTAATTTCATTCCTCAGAGACATTGGTAGTAAGTTTTCCATCAACCGAATGCTAGGATTAGAGTCCATCAAACAAAGGCTTAAAAGGGAGCAACATTTAAGTTTTTTGGAGTTTAACTATTCAATTTTTCAAGCTTATGATTTTATGATTCTAAATCAAAGATATAACTGCGAAATTCAATTTGGGGGATCTGACCAATGGGGAAATATTGTTTCAGGCATAGATTTAGTTAAAAAAGAAAAAAATAAGCAAGTTTATGGATTAACCTCTCCACTAATTACCACTGCCACAGGAAAAAAAATGGGAAAAACAAATACAGGAGCTGTTTGGCTTTCTGAATCAAAATATTCAGTTATGGATTTTTGGCAATATTGGAGAAATACAGATGATAAGGACGTAATCAAATTTTTAAAACTATTTACTGAGATAGAAATTCGTGAAATTGAAAATTTTAAAAATTTTAAAGGTTCAGGATTGAATGAATTAAAAGTTCTGTTGGCAAATGAGGTTACTTCACTGTGCCATGGCAAAGAAAAATCAAAAAATGTTGAAGTAGAATCAAAAAAGATCAGAGATTCTTTGAATATTGACTCAAGTATAATAGATGAATGCAAACAAAAAATATCTATTAGAAAAGAAACTCTAAATAAAGGTATTACTCTAAAACAAATCTTAGTTGATCTCAAACTTTCAAATTCAAATGGTGAATCTAAAAGACTAATTGAGCAAGGTGCTGTAAAAATCAACAAAAATATAATAGAAGATAAAGATATTCTTATAACAAAAGAAAATTTTATGGCACACCCAGATAAAAAAGAGTTTTATTATTCAATTGTGTTTGTGGGTAAAAAAAAATACGGACTGATTGAACTAGTCTCCTAAAAAGTTCTTAATTATATTTGGCACAAAAACTGATATTGGGTTGTAAAATACTTCATATTCACCATCAACCTTTTCAACCTTAAATTTTGCCCCTATTAATCCATCTTCAGGTGAACCAGCAGTTACAATATCGCCTACGATAGGAAATTTTGTTATCAGAGTATTTATGGTGTAAGCTGGAATAATTGATCCATTCATTAAAAAATAATCATCATTCAAACCAATAACACTGTCGAATTGAATGCCTAGTTCACTTCCCTTTAGAAGACTGTCAACAATCTTAAATTTATCGTTTTCAAGTTTATAATTAGCATTAAAGTTGTTGAAAATGATCCCACCGTCTTTTAATTTTTGTGCAAATCCGTCTAATGAAAAGATACTAAAAAAATTAGCAAGAAAAGGTGCATCAAAAAATACAATATTTTTTCCAGCTATCGCCCCTTCATATTTATCAGAATTTTCTTTTTTTAAGCCTTCAATTTTTATACTTCCTTTATTGATATTTAAGTCTAAATTAAAAATATTAAGCAAACCAGGAATATAATTTGATTCAAGAATAAATTCTTTATCAGCATCTCTATCATTAATTGAAAGTGTGTGGAAATCATTTTCTCCGACAAAATTAACATTGATTTTCTGAAAAAAATTATTCAATTTTTTAGCATATATAGTCGAATTTGAATAATTCATATTTCCAAAGCTTAGATTATTTATTTTAAAATCTAATTCAAAGTTCGAGATTTTAAAATTATCTTCTTCAAAAATATCAATAGAATTAAGTGACAATTTGTTTGCATTAATAAGAAATTTATTATTCTCACTTTCATACCTCAAATTGAAATCTTGTTTAGGAGATTTAAAAGTCTGAACATCAAGCTCAATTATTTTACTTAAATTAAAAATTGAATTAACTTCTAAATTTAAGTTTCTGGTTTTTATATCTGCAAATCCAGAAAAAGAATTATCATATGGTCTAACTAGAAATCTTAATTTACCATTGTTAAAATCCAAATTTGGACCAAGAAAATCTGATTTTAAATTCAAATTTTCAAGATTTCCAAACCCTTCAATTTTTGAAAATCCATCATTGTCCTCAAGAATATTATATGATATTTCGGCGTAACCATTTATTATGAAATCACCATTTGGGAAAAAGTACTCTGAGAAAGATGGTTCAATGGTATATTTACCTTTGATTTCGCCTTTAAATCCATCTTTAATATTCGATTGTTCTCCACTAAACTCAGTGTAAGAACTAAATATCCTGCCTCCGCCATTGTACTTCACTTTTGAATTGTTAATGTCAATGTTTAAATAAAAGTCGTTTAAATCATACTTACTTAAAATATCTTCGAATGTAGAATCTGTTATAGTAACATTTGAGTTGTATTTAATCTTCTCTGTTGGTAAGTCAACTAAAAGAGGAAATTTTAGATCAAGGTATATCGAAGTATTACCTTTTATGTTCCTTAATTTTGAAAAATTTTTTTTATTAATTGGAGAAATATCAAGATAATTAATTACATCTTGATTGGTTGAAAATATTTCTAAAAAAACATCAGCATTTTCTAAATCAGTTTCCAAATCTTTTAACTTTACAGTTCCACTTTTTATATTAAGATTTCTGGATTGTCCTGAATTAATAGTAAATATTAACTCATGATTTTTAATTTTAGCAAACCCATTTATATTTTCAATAATCGGCATAGATTCCATATATCTGATTTTTGTATTGTTAAAATCAAATTTTCCTTTTAAATTTTCAACTAAAAAAGTGTCATTCTTTTTAAATATATTTAAACTTAACAAAGCATTAAATATTTGACCTTTGGAATTATTTTTCATCCAAACATAAACTGGTTCTTTAAAATTAACTGGCCAAAGATCTAACAACTCATTGACATAAATTTTTTCTACATTAGCTAAAAACGTTGCAGAACTCATTAGTTTGGGGTCAATTCTTAAAACAAATTTAATTTGAGATTGTTGATGTTTTAAATTTAATATTATGTCTAAAAAATTTTTATTCTTTTCTCCATAAATTTTCGAACCATTAAAACTTATGGTTTCAGAACCGTTATATGTTGGATATTTAAAATTACCGCCTAGTTTCAAATTAAAAATCATTTCATCAATTAGTTTATCTTTGTTAATTAAAAATTTAGAGGATCCAGACAAATTTAAATTATTGAATGATATGTTTTCAAAATCAAAAATATACTTTACAAAATCAAAATTAAATTTTCTTAATTCAAGACTAATTTCATTTACCTTTTCTTTATTTAATACATTAAGCAAGAAAAAATTATCCAATAAATTCATTTCAGAAACTGAGAGATTTAATTCTTCATTATTAAAATTAAAATCAATTGAATATTTTTTTATATCTTCATCATTAATTTCTAGTTTAACTTTCGTATTTGAAATTTGAATATTTGAGAAATATTTTAAAAACTCAAAGTTTGATTTTAGCCTTTCAATAGTTAAAAAATTACTTTCTTTATTTTGAGATTTTCCTGAATGTGTGATTTTAATGTCTCCATCAAAAATTTTTAAAGAAGTATAGAAAAATTGTTTTTCAAATGTGGGGTCGATAGTAATCAAAATATTTGGAAAATAAGAGTTCTCATAAACAAGATCTTCGACAAGTAATTCAAAATTTTTAGTAACTTTATTAAAACTTAAAAATATATCACCTATTTCCTCAACTTTAATTTTTTCAAAAATTTTGCTCTCTCTATCAAAGTAATCTAAAAAGTTTATTTTCAAGGGCTTAAGGGATATAACAAATATAAAAGATGAAATTAACGTAAAGAAAAACAAGAAAATTATTGAAATAATAAATGATAATCTAATTTTTCTTTTTGATGTCATAATATCTTTACTAATATAACTTAGATGTTAAAAAACTATACATAAAATGTAATTAATTATGAAAATTGGAGAAAAGCTAAAAAATTTAAGATTTGTTATTGATAGCGATAACTCAATTTCTACTTCTGATCTTGCTGGAAAAAAACTCGTTGTTTATTTTTATCCGAAAGACGACACACCGGGTTGTACAAAAGAAGCATTAGAGTTTTCAAATCTCAAAAATGAGTTTGATAAAAAAAATGTTAATATTATTGGCGTGTCTAAAGACTCAATCCAAAAACATAAAAAATTTATTTCTAAATATAAACTCAATCTTAAGTTGGCTTCAGATGAGGATCTTAAAATATGCGAAACCTTTAAAGTTTGGGTGGAAAAGTCAATGTACGGAAAAAAATATATGGGTATTGAAAGATCTACTTTTTTGTTTGATGAAAATCTGAATCTGATTAAATCTTGGAGAAAAGTAAAAGTTAATGGACATGCAGAAGAAGTTTTAAAGTCTTTAGACTAACTAAATTTTATCAATTGATTTTCTAAGAAAAAATCAATCTTTCCATCAAGCACACTACTCGTATCTGAAATCTGCTTATTGGTTCTATGGTCTTTCACCATTGTATAGGGTTGAAGAATATATGATCTTATTTGATTACCCCAGCCAATCTCACCTTTTTGATCTCTATTCTTTTTATTTTCCTCTTCTTCCTTAATTATTTGTCTCTCATATAATTTTGATTTAAGCATCTCAATTGCTAATGACTTATTCCTATGTTGAGATCTACTACTTTGGCACTGAACTGAAATTTTTGTAGGTAAATGCGTAATTCTTATTGCGCTATCTGTTTTGTTGACATGCTGCCCGCCAGCTCCAGACGCTCTAAATGTATCTACTTTAATATCTTTGTCAGATATTATAATTTCAACGCTATTATCGATCTCAGGATAACAATAAACTGAAGCAAAACTAGTGTGTCTTCTGGACTGAGAGTCAAACGGAGAAATCCTTACTAGCCGGTGCACACCATTTTCATACTTTAACCATCCATATGAATTTTCCCCTCTTACTTTAAACGTTAAAGATTTGTATCCAGCTTCGTCACCAACATTCTGATCAACTAATTCCGTATTAAAACCTCTTGAATCACACCATCTTGAATACATTCTAAATAAAATTGCTACCCAATCCTGAGACTCAACTCCACCAGCTCCAGAATGAATTTCTACTAAAGAATTGTTAGAATCAGCTTTTCCAGTCAAAAGGGTTTCTAAATGAAGTTTTGTTAAATTTTTTTCAATTGTAATTAATTCATTTTTTAAATCATTAAGCAGATTTTTATCGCTACTATTATGTGAAATGGTAAGCAGTTCTTTGATATCTTTGAAATTTTGCTCATTATTGTCAATAGAGTTCAAAAAATTCGTCAGGAAATTTTTTCTTTTCATATCTTGATTTAGAAGATCATGATTTTCCCAGTTTTCCTGATCTTGAAGCCTTGAATCAATTGATCTTAGTTCATTGTCTAAGCCTTTTTTTTCAAACGAACCCCCTCAGGTTCTCTAGCAAACCTTGCAACTTTATAATTAAATCTGAACTTTCAATACTCATCAATAAAATCCTCTTAAATCAAATTTATTACTCTTATTATCATTGTTAACATCAAAGTCAAAATCAAAGTTATTTTTAAATGCCTCCGTAATGAAATCAGTGTTACTGGGTTTTCCTGAAACTAAATCAACATTGATAAATTTTATATTTTCTGGAATGACAAATGGTTGAGGCTTTTGTTTCTTGTGAATTTTCTGCATTAAATCATGAAAGATTGGCGCTGCAACTTTTGAACCAGTTTCAAATTTTCCAAGAGACTTAGGAACATCATAACCAACAAATACGCCTATAGTAATCTCCGAATTGTACCCTACAAACCAAGCATCCTGGTTATTATTTGTTGTTCCTGTTTTCCCTGCAACTTGAAAATCGAAGTTGTTAATATTTTTTGCAGTTCCTCTTTGAATAACTCCCATTAAAAATGAAGTCATCTGATATGCTGATTCTTTTGAAAAAACATTTTCTTTATTATTTTTGATTTTAGGTATTTCAAAATTATTTATTTGAGATATTTCTGGATCAGATTTAATTGAAATATTACAATTTAAACAGTTTCGTTTGTCGCCTTTAAACAAAAAATTCCCGTTATTATCATATATTGCATCTATTAAAACAGGATCTACTTTTTTACCTCCATTTGCTAAAGTTGCGTATGCTGACGTGATCTTTATTAATGAACTTTCAAGAGAGCCTAAGGAACTAGATATTAAATATGGAAACTTTTCATAAATTCCAAGATCTGTTGAAATTTTTGCAATTTTTTCAAGACCAATTTTATCCGAAAGTCTTACTGTCATTAAATTTCTAGACTTTTCAATACCAAGTCTTAATGTGCTTAATCCGTAAAATTTATCACCATAATTTGTTGGACGCCAAATACCGTCTTTAGAATAATCATCGATAACAAATGGAGCATCAAGCACTTTTGTAACTGGAGAATATCCATTTTCCAGTGCTGCAAGATAAACCATAGGCTTAAAAGATGAACCAAGTTGTCTCTTTGCCTGTGTTGATCTATTAAAAGAGGAACTTGAATCATAACCACCTACCATAGCTAAAATTCTTCCAGTTTTATTTTCTAACACAACAAGTCCTCCGTTGACTTTTGGAATTTGACTTAAATTATAAGTTTTAGTTGTTTCATCAAATTCTAAAACAATAACATCGCCTACTTTAAATTTATTTTTCATTTGAAAATTTTTATCTCTAATAAGTTTTACATTGTCAAAACCAAGCTTTACTTTTTTTTTATCACTTAGTAAAATTTTTATGAATTCTTCATTTGTTCTTGTGACAACTCCAATCTGTTTATCAAACAAACCTTCCGGCTTTTTAAATTGTTCAATTAATTCAACAAAATTTTTTTTTTCTTTAAAATTTGTTAGTGGACCTAACCACCCTTTTCTACTTGAAAATTCATTAATTCCTTTTCTAAAGGATTCTTCAGCTTGAAGTTGAATGTTTTCGTCTAAACTCGTCATTATTGTCATTCCACCATCATAAAGTTTACTTTCGTTAAACATCGAAATAATTTCTCTTCTAACCTCCTCTTTAAAAAACGAGGCCTTATTATTTAGTATTTTTTTGGTTTTGGAGAGTTTTATGGGTTTGCTTATAATCGTATCGTATTCTGAAACCTCAATAAAATTTTCATCTAGAAGTCTTTTGAGAACCCAATTTCTCCTTTTCAGAGCTTTAATGGGATTTTTATAGGGGTTGTAAGTTGAAGGAGCTTTTGGAAGAGCTGCAAGCATTGCCATTTCGTCTAATTCAAGATTAGATAAGGATTTATTAAAATAATTGAGTGATGCTGACCTAATTCCATATGAACCGTCACCTAAATAAATCTCGTTAAGATAAAGTTCCATAATTTTTTCTTTTTTAAGAACCTTTTCCATTCTTAATGCTAGGATAATTTCTTTTATTTTTCTGCTATAAGAAATTTCATTTGTTAATAAAAAGTTTTTGGCAACTTGTTGTGTAATAGTTGAAGCACCCTCTGGTCTTTTATTACTAAATGTTTTGAGAACATTCTTCAGAAAAGCTCTAAAGATTCCTTTAATATCAATTCCAACATGGTTATAAAAATTTACGTCCTCTGATACTAAAAAACAATTGATTAATTCGGTTGGAATTTCTTCATATTTTGCAAAGATTCGATTTTCATTTGAATAGTCCTCTAAAAAATTCCCATTAGAAGTAAAAATTTTAGATACCAACCTTGGTTGATAGTAAGAAAGTTTATCAAAACTTGGAAGATCTTTACCAAAATTATATGCTATAAAAATTAAAAACAAGAAGGCAGATATTGTACCAATTGAAAACAACATTAAAAAATTTTTTAAATACCTTCTCATCTTAAAACCTTAAATATCATTTTTTTCTTTCCAATTAAAATAATTTATAACAGCTTTTACGATTTTATCAGATAATTTTCTTTGATAATCCTCTGATATTAATAATTTTGAATCTTTTTTATTGGATAGGTACCCCATTTCCAGAAGTACAGAGGGTATATCTAGAGATTTCAATACTGCAAAACCGGCTGAACGGTGTGTTCTTTGAAGAAGATTTAAATCATTTTCAAAGGATTTAATCAAAAATTTTACTAATAAACTAGACTGATTTAAAGTATCCCTTTTTGTAAGGTCTAAAAGTATTGAAGTAACTTCAGAAGTTTCCTCAGACAAATCTACACCATCAATTAAGTCTGACTTATTTTCCCTTCTTGCTAAAGCTGCCGCTTCTTTATCAGAAGCTCTCTCTGAGAGTGTATATAGCGAAATACCCCTAGCTCTTGAGTTTCTATTAAAGTCAGCATGTAACGAAATAAAAATATCGGCATTATTTTTTTTTGCTATTCTTGTTCTACTTCTTAGTTTCAAAAAAAAATCTTCATCTCGAGTCAGAATGACCTTATAATTAGTTCTTTCTTCAAATCTTTTTTTAAGAAGTAAGCCTACTTTCAAGGTTATATTTTTCTCAAGATTTTTAAAAATGCCAATTGCACCAGAGTCTTTACCACCATGCCCAGGGTCAATAATAATTGTTTTTCTTTTTTTTTTCTTTGAAGAATAATCAATAACAATTCTTGAGTGAAATTCTTTTTTTTTTTTAAGTAAGTAAATATTTGTAGAGAAAATGTTTTTATTAAAATTTAAAGATAATTTTTTTAACTCATTATTATAATCAATATCACGTAAATCATTTTTTGTTTTAAATTTTTTGTTGACTTCTATATTATCTTTAAAAAAAATCTCAATCTTCTTATCGAAAACTTTCGAATTAAACGAAGTATCTTTTGTAAGATCCAGTACTATTCTTTTTACTTCACCATTTGAACCAAATCTTAAATTTACTAATTCAATAGAATATGCTTGATTAGAATAAATAATAAAAAGAAAAATGAATTTAATAAAATAAATCAATTTAAAAAATATAAAGTTATACTAGATATAGTGTTTTTTTTTGAAAAAAAATCAATATCTTCCATGATTTTTTTTTATTTATATGTAATACTAGAATAATAATATAGATAAGATTTAAGAATTTATAAGGATAATAAAATGAAGAAGAAAATGCTGATTGACGCTTCTCACAGAGAAATTACAAGAGTTGCAATAATTGAAAAGAATAATTTAATAGATTACGAGTCAGAAAAAATTAAAAATGAAAGAATCAAAGGTAATATTTATTTAGCAAAAATTGTTAGAGTTGAACCATCACTGCAGGCAGCCTTTGTTGATTATGGAGGGAACAAACACGGATTTCTGGCATATAATGAAATTCATCCTGATTATTTTAAGATCCCAACTTCTGATAAAAAAAAATTACTTGAACAAGAATTAGAAGCCTCTAAGACTGTTCCAATTGAAGAGGAGGAAGACTTTGAAGATCAACAAATCAACAACCAGACCAATATAAATCTGCACAACAAATCGAATGAGTCTGATCAACAAAGCGGGTTCCTGTCAAAAGTATTTGATTTCTTTAATTATAAACCTATAGAAGAATTTCCAGTTCAAAGAATAAGAAAAAGAAAAAAGTTCAAACCTTCTCAAAAAGGATCTCAAATTATATTTCACAGAAAATATAGCATTCAGGAAGTAATTAAAAGTAATCAAGTAATATTAATTCAGGTTGTAAAAGAGGAAAGAGGAAATAAAGGGGCTGCTGTTACAACAAGATTATCATTAGCCGGAAAATATTGTGTCTTAATGCCTAATACAAATAAAGGTGGGGGTATATCCAGAAAAATTGAAGACTTAAAATTAAGAAAAAAATTAAAAGATCTTTTAAATAAATTAAACATTAAAAAAGGTATGGGAGTTATTATAAGAACAGCTGGACAAATCATGGGAATTAAGGAAATTAAAAGAGATTATAATTCTCTTTTAAAGCTTTGGAATGAAATAACTTCCAAAACCATTAAATCCAATGCTCCATGTCTTATTCACGAGGAGGATAACATTATAAAAAGATGTATAAGAGATTATTTCGATTCCTCCTTTGATCAAATCTTAATCAATGACAAAGAAACACTCAAAAAATCAAGAGAAATTGTTAAACAATTTATGCCAAGTTCAATAAAAGCGGTAAAAAATTATACTGATAAAAAACCACTTTTTTCTTGTTTTGGACTTGAAAAAAAAATTATAAGCATAAACAACCCTATTGTTAATTTAAAATCTGGAGGATATCTTGTAATAAATCAAACAGAGGCTCTTGTATCTATTGACATTAATTCAGGCAAATATACGAAACAACGAAATATAGAAGACACAGCTTTTAAGACAAACTTAGAAGCTTCAGAAGAAATTAGTAAACAATTGCGAATAAGAGATTTAGCTGGATTAATTGTGATAGATTTTATAGACATGCTTGATAGAGCTCATAACATTAAAGTTGAAAAAAAACTTAAAGAGTGTCTCAGAGAAGATAGAGCAAGGATTCAAGTTGGTAGAATAAGTAACTTTGGATTATTAGAGCTTTCTAGACAAAGGTTAAAAGTAACTACTGACACGGTTATGTCCACTAGATGTCACACTTGTAATGGTTATGGCAGTATAACATCGCTAGATTTTTTGCATGAGCAATTAACAAAGGTTTGTAATGAGTATTCTCTTAATGCCATTTATAAAAATATTTTTCTCCTAACAGGCAAAGAATTATATGACTTGATTTCCAAAAAAGGTGAAAATAATAAGGAATCTTTACTTTCTAAAAAAGTAGTAATTACTCACTATCCTAATTTGAAAAATAATGAATTTTTAATTTGTTCTGCAACTGAAGTTTTATATAAAAATTGTCATGAGAGCAATAATATTGAAAATTTTACTGATTATTTAATAAACTCAAATAATAATTTCGAGAAAAAAGATTTTCAAGAAAACGATAATAACTCAAACGCTAAAAAGAAGAGAGTTAGTTACAGAGCGAAAGCAAATGACTTTGAGATGAAAAAAAATCTAAAAAAAAATGAATCAACAAAAAGAAAAAACAAAAATCATAATGACAGTTTAGAACAGATAAATGTATTATCAAAAAATAAAGATAAGAAAATAGAAAAAAGGCAAGGTTGGTGGAATCAATAGTTCTTTTTAAACCAGCTGTGAATCTTTTGCACAGCTTCAAGAACTAAATTTTGTTTTGATGAAAAAGACAATCTAACTGTTCTCGAGCCAAATTTCTTGTCAAAATCTATACCTGGTGTTAAAACCACACCAGTATCATTCATCAGCTTATTTACAAATTTGAAAGAATCTAGTTTAGTATTTTGTATATCAATATAAAAATAGAATGATCCCTGTGGTTTACTAAATTTAATTATAGGAATATTTTTTAATATTTCCAAAACTGCGTTTCTTGTGGAATGGTATACTTTTACAATTTCGTTTAATTCATTTATTGAATCAAATACTTTCAATGCAGAGTATTGTGCAATATTTCCTGATGAGATAAAAAGATTTTGCGATAATTTTAAAAAATTTTCTTTTAATTCATTTGGAATTATTGCCCAACCAAGTCTCCACCCTGGCATGCAAAAAAACTTAGAAAAGCTATTAATGACTATTGCTTTATTTCCATAATTAAGCATGGACTTTAATCGTTTCCCATATTCAATTCCGTGATAAATTTCGTCTGATATCAAAATTACTTTTTTTTTTTTGCAGTGTTCATAAACAAATTTTAATTCACTATCTGTGAATGTCTGACCGTTGGGATTATTAGGGTTTGATATTATAAGTCCGTCAATTTTTTGCTTTGAGATGAAAGAAAGATCAATTTTATCAATATTATTTTTATCAGGAAAAATTTCCACCACGTCAATATTTAAAGATTTTAGTATGTTCCTGTAAGCTGGATATACCGGATTAAATATTGCCACCCTGGAATCTTTATCGAAACATGATAAAAAAGTTAATAAAAATGCCCCAGAAGAACCTGTTGTTATAAAGATTTGCTCAGAATTTATTTTTAAATTATATCTATATTTATAAAATTCCGAAATTTTCTCTCTTAGTTCTTCTATTCCATTTGAAGGTGTATAACCTGGAAGTGAAAGTTTAGATAATCTTGAAGCTTCCTTTAAAACACCTTTTGGAGTTTTCGGAATTGGTTCACCCAATTCTAGATGAAAGATTTTTTTTCCGTTCGCTTCAAGTTTATTGGCATTGTATAATAATTCCATTACATAAAATGGATCTATATTGGATCTATTGGCTGGAAGATAAATTCTGTTTGTCATTCGAAAATACTGAGTTAAATTATACTAATTTTTATGAGAATACTAATAACTTTTGTAATAATTTTTTTCTATAGTTCTATTAAAGCAAATTCTATTAATGTAATTAGAGATGCTGAGATAGAAAATCTTTTGAAAGATATAAGTAAAATACTTGTAAAAGGAACACAACTCGAAAATGATGTTTTAACTTTTTATTTAGATAATCAAAAATTTATAAATGCATTAGTGACTCCTGATAAAAAGTTTTTTTTTACAACTGAATTGTTACTAAAAAGTAAAAGTGTTGAAGATGTCGCAGGCGTTATTTCTCACGAAATTGGACATATTATTGGTGGACATTTTCAAAAAAGACAAAAACAAATGAAAAAAACTTCCGTTATAAATATTTTATCTTCCATCCTTGCAGTTGGAGCAATTGCTGGTGGTGCTTATGATGCAGGATCGGCAATATTAATGGGTGGACAAAATCTTAGTGCTGCTAGAATGTTAGCTTTTTCTCGATCTCAAGAATCCTTAGCAGATCAAACGGCCATAAGATTACTAAAAAGAAATGGTTTCTCACTTCAAGGATTGATTAATATTTTTGGTGAAATTCAGAGAAATGAAAAATTAAGAAAAATAAACCCATATTTTCTTACTCATCCACTTTCAACAGAAAGAATCAGAAATATAAAGATTAATTTTGAAAACCAAAAAACAAAAAAATATATAAAACTTAATGCTAGGTTTAAGTTGGCAAAAGCTAAACTAAATGGATTTTTTTTAAAAAAAGAACAAATAGATCACTTGTACCCAAAATTAATTAATTTAGAGAGTTTCTATGCACATGCTCTGCATAATTATAGGATTGGAAAAATTGATTTAGCCATGAAATATATCGATAAATGTATTCAAAAAGATAAGAAAAATCCATATTTTTACGAACTGAAAGGTCAGATGTATTATGAAAGTGGCAATTTTCAAAATGCAATAAAATCATTTTTCATTTCTAAATCCATATTACCTAATGAAAAAGGGTTTGAATTGTTTTTAGCAAAATCGCTTTATCACAGTAATGTTAGAGACAACCAAGAGAAATCGATAGAGCTTTTATTGGAATATGTAAAAAAAGATGAATTTCCCATTGAAGCGTGGCATTATTTAGGGTTAAATTATGGAAAGTTGAAAAAAATAGACTATTCTTCTTATGCATTTGCAGAAAAATATTTGTTAACCGGAAAGATTGAAAGTGCTAAAATACACCTTGATAGAGCGACAAAAATAACTAAAGACCCTGTTCTTAAAAAAAAATTATCAGACCTTAATTATGAAATGAAAAGAAGAAAAAAGTGAAAAATATTTTAATTATTAATGGTCCTAACTTAAATTTACTTGGAGTAAGAGAAGTAGAGTTATACGGCACAAAGACTCTTAAAGAAATAGAGGAAGAGTGTTGTGAAATATTTAAAAACGACAAATTAAATTTAGATTTTTTCCAAAGCAACTCAGAAAGTGAAATCATTGATAAAATTCAAATTTGTAAAAGTTATGATGGAATGATAATTAATGCTGGAGCATTTACACACACTTCAATTGCAATTCATGACGCACTAAAAATGGTTAAAATTCCAAAAATTGAAGTACATATTTCAAATATTTACAATAGAGAGGAGTTTAGAAAAAATTCTTTTATAAGTCCTGTAGTTAATGGTATTATAGCTGGATTTGGTACTCAAGTTTATCAAGTTGCAATTAGCTCATTAAAATATTTGTAAAATGAAAAAACAAGATAATAAAATAATTGATGATGTAGACTTTTTATCACAATTAATGGAAAAAAATAATCTGAAAGAATTGGAAATTTCCGATGGTAAAGTTTCTTATAAATTAAAAAAAAATCAAAGTGAAATTAAAAAAAATACAAATTTCAAAAAAGTCGTCGATGCTTCTAATAAAGCACAAAATGATCAAAAATCTGAAACATCACTAAAGTCACCATTGGTCGGAACAGCATACTTAAGCCCAGAGCCAGGTGCAAAACAGTTCATCGAGGTAGGTCAAAATGTAAAAATTGGTCAAGTTCTTCTAATAATTGAGGCCATGAAAACGATGAATGAAATAGTTGCCGATAAAAATGGGACCGTAAAGAAAATATATGTTAAAAATGAAACACCAGTCGAATTCGGCGAACCTCTTATCTTAATTGAATAATGCTTAAAAAAATTCTAGTTGCTAACAGAGGCGAGATTGCTCTAAGAATCTTAAGAGCATGTAAAGAACTTGACATCAAAACGGTTGTTGTCCATTCTACTGCAGACGAGAAAGAAATGTTCGTAAGATTGGCTGATGAAAGCGTTTGCATTGGTCCCCCACAAGTCAAAAATTCTTATTTAAATATTCCTTCAATAATTTCAGCAGCAACAATTGCTAACGTTGACGCAATTCATCCTGGAATTGGAATGTTATCAGAAAATTACAATTTTGCAAAAATTGTTAATGATCATGGGTTTAAGTTTATTGGTCCAAAATATGATCACATTGAAAAAATGTCTGACAAAGTAAAAGCAAAAAATTTTGCCAAAGAATTAGGGCTTCCAATTATTCCAGGAAGTAAAAAAAATATTAAAAACTTCTCTGAGGCAAAGAATATTTCCAAAGAAATTGGATATCCAGTTTTAGTCAAAGCAACCAATGGTGGAGGCGGAAGAGGAATAAAGAAAGTTTATAACGAAAGTGAACTTAAAGATAACTTTTTATTGGCAAAAAAAGAAACAATTCAAAGTTTTGGTAATGACAATGTATACATCGAAAAGTTTATTGAAAATCCAAGACACATAGAAGTACAAATCATTGGAGATAATAATGGAAATTTAATTCATGTAGGAGAAAGAGAATGCTCTATTCAGAGGAGAAATCAAAAAATCATTGAGGAATGTCCTAGTCCTGCAATTACTGAAAAAGAAAGACAAAAAGTCTGCAATATTACCTTGAATGCATTTGAAAAAGTGGGTTACCAGAATTTAGGAACTGTTGAATATCTTTACAGTAAAGGAAATTTTTTTTTCATTGAAATGAACACTAGACTTCAAGTAGAACACACGATAACTGAAGAAGTATTTAATATTGATATTGTAAAAGAACAAATAAATGTAGCTTCTAACGGCAAACTATCATTAAATCAGAATGACATACAAAAAACTTGTCACTCCATTGAATGCAGGATTAATGCGGAGAATCCAATCACAATGTTTCCTTCAACTGGATTAGTTCAAACATACCATCCACCAGGTGGTCCAGGGATAAGGATCGATTCGCTTCTTTATTCAGGTTGTAGTGTTACCTCTTTTTACGATGGTTTGGTTGCAAAAATAATTTCAAAAGGAAAAAGCCGAGAAGAATGCATTATGAGGCTTAAAAGAGCCTTAGATGAATACGTTATTGAAGGTATAGAAACTAATATTCAAGTTTTGAAAACAATTTTAAGTCATCAGGAATTTTTGGACGCTAAATTTGATATTAGTTGGTATGATAGGCTGAATTCATAAATTATGTTTTTGTCAACTGATCTTGTTCTTAAGGCCTACGAAAAAGGTATATTCCCGATGTCGGATTCTAATTTCGATCCCTACATATACTGGGTTGAGCCTAAAGAGAGAGGTGTTATAGATTTAAAAGAATTTAAAGTTTCTAAAAGTCTAACTAAACTAATAAAAAAAAAAACTCATACAATAGAAATCAATTCAAATTTTGAAAAAGTAATTAATCTTTGTGCGAAAAACAAAAAAAGAAAAAATTCCTGGATTAATAAGCAAATTATTGAAAATTACACAAAGCTTCACAAAATGGGTTTTGCCAAATCAATTGAATGTTATTTTGATAAATCGTTAGTTGGGGGATTGTATGGAATTATTGTTGGAGGAATCTTTTGTGGGGAAAGTATGTTTAGCATAAGAGAGAACGCAAGTAAGATTGCATTAACTTATTTGGCTGCATTATTGAAACAAGGGGGATTTAAATTTATAGATACCCAATTTTATTCTGATCATTTAAAGCAATTCGGCACTAAAAAGATTTCTAGAGATAAATATCTAAAATTACTCAAAGATAATAAACTTAAAGAAAATCTGACTTTTCCAGAACGACTTGAAAAGAATGTTTTAGATTATTTTAAATAGACTCTTTATTATTTAGAAAAATAGGGTCTTCAATAAGACATTTTTCTAGTTTTATATCATAAATTGGATTCTTAGGTGCATTTAAATATTGAGTTGATTTAAAAATCCATCCAAAAAAAACCTCCTCCTTATTAAATTTATTTTTTAGCTTATGAGTCATAAGGGCTATCTCATCATTTTGCCCTTCACTTTCTACTTTAACGCATCTGTGAATTATGATACTTGAATTGTAAAGTTCTATTGTTTGAGAAAGCGGAGTAGTGAAATAATTTTTTTCGTTTGTAGCTTTATCTAAAACCCTTAGAATAGCACCTTGACATTCAACTTCTTCAGCGATTACCAAGCTGAAATTTATTAGAATTAAAGATATTAAATTAACTAGAAAACTCATTCTTTGCCAATTGAAAACTCTAAACTATTCATAATTTTTATAATTTTTTTTTTAAAATCCTTTTCATCACAACCTATCAAAATTGCATCATCATAAGCATTCTGAAGAACTGAACAAACCTCAACAAAATTTTCGTTTAGAACTTTGTTGGTTTCTTCGCATGAAATAATTTTATTATTTTTGTCAATCCATAAAAATTCTTTGTCATTCAATTTATTCATACTTATTGCGTTGCTAAAAAAATTATTCTGCTAACCTGATCCTCAATCGATTCAAAATCTTTAACATTTTTAATTTCACTATTAGCTTTTAAAAAATTTTTGTTATCTCTGTTAATTGGTGTAATTGATAAATATTTATTTCCAAGAATACCATCATTTGAAACTTCAATGCTTACTTCCTCAGGAATATTAATTGTTGAATAGACTTTAAAAGTTACTTCTGCAAAATATTCCTTATCAAGTCTAACATCACTTACAACTCCAATCTTTACACCACTCATTTTCACATCATTGCCTATCATTATTCCCCCTACCTTTATAAACTTGGCTTTTAAAAGATAATAATCTTCTGATTTTTTATCTGAGTTGACGTCTATGAATTTTAATAGAAAAGAAAGAGCGATTAATAATGTTACCCCACCTAAGATTGATTCAATATAATTTTGTTTCATAATCCTTTATTTTTTTCACCAATTAATATTATTTTTCTCAAAAGTTCTTCTATAACAATTGAATCCTCAGCATAAGAAAATTTTTCTCCATTTTTTAAATACACATCATTACCACCAACTTCAATTAACAAGAATTTTTTTCCAAAAAGTCCATCGGTTTGAATTGAAACAGAAGAATCATCTGAGATCCTTAAATTTTTTTTAACATTAATTGATATTTGAGGATAATTGTCCTTAATTAATATTTCTTTTACTTCACCGACTTTTATACCAGAGATGACAACATCTGTTCCAACCGAGACTCCGTCAATTTTGTTAAACGTTGCAATATAGTTATTAAAATTGCTATCTTCTCTGTTCTTTTCAGTGAAAACAAGGTTGATCAGAATTATAAAAGCAATAATTCCGTAAAAAAACTTTTTTATTCTTATTTTTTTTTCGGTTTCCATATTGAATAAACATTTTTGATTTTTGATGAATCCTTTTTATCTTTGTACTCATAAGCAAAAGGAGTCCCAGTAAGATTTGGAGTGTGTTCTTTAATCCAAAATGGTTTATTAGCTTTACTATCTGGAACATCGTCAGTTATGTGATGAAGCCATGCATTCCATTCTTGAGGTATTTTACTTGCCTCAACATTTCCCTTATAAATTACAAATCTTCGTTTCCTAAAATTATTTTTTTGGGACGTTTGTTTTTTTTGGAAATATTGATTTCCATAATTGTCAACACCAATTTTTTTTGCAAAAAAGTTACAATATATTTTAAAAAACCAAGAATTATATGATAAGCTCATGATATTATAAATAATTATATTACCTTATGAATAAATATAACGATTTAAAAAACTTTATCGACAACTTTGTTGAAAAAATCAACCATCATTTGGTTAATAAAAATCAAAAAAATGTGAAATATGCATTGAAAAAGATTAATAATGATAAAGAAATTTTAATGAATCAAATAAAAGATATTTTAGGAAATGACATTGATAAAGTCGATTCAGCCTATAGAAGGAAGCTTCCTCACAGGAGAAAAGGATACACCCAAAAAGCATCTATTAACAAACACAAGGTTTATTTAAGAACCGGAGAGTATATGGACGGTTCATTAGGTGAAATATTTATTGATATGCACAAAGAGGGTGCGGCGTTTAGAAGCTTAATGAATAATTTTGCAATAGCAGTTTCAATAGCGTTACAGTATGGAGTTCCATTGGAAGAATTTGTTGAAGCTTTTACTTTCACAAGATTTGAACCAAGCGGGCAAGTTCATGGTAATACAGAAATAAAGTTTTCGACATCAGTGCTTGATTATATTTTTAAAGAATTGGCTATATCATACCTAGGAAGAGACGATTTTAGTAATCAAGATCAAAATCAAACTACTGAACTTTTTCCTGACGAAAATATAAATAGTAAAAAGAAAGATGCTGAAATTGTCTTAAAGGAATTTACAAGCAAAGGCTATATAAGAAAAAAGGTTTTTGACAACAATCTTACTTTAATTACCAATGAAAATGAAAAATCTCAAACTAAGAAAATTCAAAATGACTACAAATTTGAAGGCGATCCTTGTGACAAATGCGGAAACTTTACAATGTATAAAGAATCGAAAAAATTTAAATGTTTAACCTGTAATCACGAAATTGATGAATGATTTTTTTGAAAAAAAATTAAACGAATGCAACATAAATAGATATCTTCCAAAAAATAACTCACTAGCAAATTATCTTCCATTTTTATTAAGCAACAATTTTGTATTTATATCAGGGCAACTTCCAATTACCAAGAGAGGAATTGAATCGCCTGGGAAAATCAAAAAAGAAGTAATTTTAAGTAATTATAAAAAAGTAATGGAAATTACAACTTCAAATCTTTTGTGGAATTTAAATGATTGTATTAAAGATTCACAAAAAACGATAATCGATGTTAAGTGCTGTTCTATTAAAGGTTATTTTAATTGTGATCAAGAATTTGAAGATCATTCAGCTTTATTAAATTTTACATCAGATTGTATTGTAAAAGTACTAGGTACAAATGGAAAACATAGTAGAGTTGCAATAGGTGTTTCGAGTTTACCGAAAAACTCTCCAGTTGAAATTGAAGGAATATTTTCTATTTCATATATGAGTTAAAAATGAAAATTGAATTAATTTCTTCTATCAAAAATGCAGAATATTTTTGTAAAGCAAACTTTTCTGACAATTCACCTTTTTTAAAGTACAGTTTTTTTAAGCTATTAGAAGATTCTAAATGTACTGATGAAAATTCTGGTTGGATTCCTCAACATTTTATATTTAAAGAAAACAACGAAATAGTTGCATTTGTCCCAAACTTTAAAAAATTAAATTCAAATGGCGAGTACATCTTCGACCATATGTTTGAAAATGCTTATTATCAAATTGGATCAAATTATTTTCCAAAATACCTATCAGGCATCCCATTTACTCCAGTAACAAGGCTAAAATTTATTTATTCAAAAAATTCTATTGACCAAGATAAAGTCATTGATCTTATTCTTAAAGTTTTAAAAGAGAAGAATATATCTTCATTTCATGCAAATTTCATTGATTTTGAAATTTCAAAAAAACTTGAAAAATATAAATTTTTAAAAAGGATTGGTATACAATACCATTGGGTAAATGATTCTTTTTCTGATTTTAATGATTTTCTCAACTCAATGAAAAGTAGAAAGAAAAAAACAATAATTAAAGAGAGAAGGTTTCTTAAGGATTATGGAGTTTCATTTATATGTAAAGAGGGAGAAATGATTAATGAAGAAGATATTAAAAACCTATATTGTTGTTATCTCAATACAATAGAAAAAAAATGGTCCAGGCCTTATCTAAATTTCGATTTTTTTAAAGGTCTTATTAGTACAAAAACTGAAAAAAAAATCTTACTTATTTCGGCTTATAAAAATGAAAAGTTATTGGGATGTTCTATCCATTTCATAGGTAATGAAATACTTTATGGGAGATATTGGGGATGCACAGAAAATGTACCCTATTTACATTTTGAGTTGTGCTATTACCAGGCCATCGAGTATGCAATAAAAAATAAGTTACAAAAAGTTGAGGCTGGCGCTCAAGGTGAACACAAAATTTCTAGGGGTTATTTACCTAATCTCACTTACAGTAATCACTGGTTCAATAATGAGACTTTGAGCAAACCTATCCAAGACTTTCTTGAAAAGGAAAATAAAAAAACTGTTGAGGTAGCAGATTATTTATCAAAGTTTTCACCGTTCAGCGAAAACAGTAACTAATTTTTTTTTTTGGTCAGTAAAAGAAAATTTAAAAGCTTTGGCTTTATTGCAATAATCTACTTTGATATTGCTCAATTTATCATTTTTCTTTAACATGATGTCGGCAAGTGGAAGCTTGATTTTTTCTTCTATAACTCTGGCCATTGGTCTAGCTCCATTAATACTATTAAAGCCAAGCTGCAAGATCTTCGATTTAGCTTTTTCATTTATACTTAAGGTGATGTTTTTATTTATTAGAATTGATTCTAGCTCCATTAAAAATTTTTCAACTACTTTAATGGCGTTTTGTTTATTTAACATTTCGAAATTCACAATTGAGTCTAGTCTGTTCCTAAACTCAGGGCTGAAAAATTTAGAAATGGCCTTTTGATTATCATCTTTAACATTTTCTCCCAGAAATCCAACTTTCTCTTTCACAATGTCCTCTGCACCGATATTACTGGTCATAATTAGAATCACATTTGTAAAATCTACTTTTTTTCCAAGATGGTCTGTAAGTTTACCATAATCCATGACTTGAAGTAAAATATTGAAAAGATCAGGGTGTGCTTTTTCTATTTCATCGAGCAGAACAACCGAATATGGGTTTTTATCAACTGCATCAGTTAAAAGTCCACCTTGATCAAATCCCACATATCCAGGAGGAGCTCCAATGAGTTTAGATACGCTATGCCTTTCCATATATTCAGACATGTCAAATCGTATAAAATTCATCTTCATAGTGTTTGCCAACTGTTTGGTTAGCTCTGTTTTTCCTACTCCAGTCGGACCCGCAAATAAAAAAGAGCCTATTGGCTTCTCATTGTTTCTCAATCCAACTTTTGAGAGTTTTATGCAAGAGGAAACAATCTTGATGGCTTTGTCCTGACCAAATATTAGGGTTTTAAGATCTCTTTCTAAACTTTTAAGTTTGACTTTATCATCTGATTTAATGCTATTCTCAGGAATATTAGCTATCTTTGAAATGGTCTTCTGAATGTCTAATTTACATATATTTTTAGATAATCGAGAGTCGTTAATTTTAATTGCAGCAGCTGTTTCATCTAAAACATCTAGAGCATTATCTGGAAGTTTAAGATTTATTAAATATTTTTTTGAAAGATTAACAGCTTCTTTAGAACAATCTTCATCAAATTTCACGCCATGATATTTTTCATAGTAAGATTTTAATCCATCGAGAATCTTTATAGAATCCTCGATTGAAGGTTCATCAACGTCAATCTTTTGAAACCTTCTACATAAAGCCCTGTCTTTTTCAAAGTAATTTCTGTATTCACTGTAAGTAGTTGAACCAATACATTTAAAGTTACCTTTTGTAAGAGCTGGCTTTAAGATATTGGAAGCATCCATTGAACCAGAACTAGTTCCACCTGCTCCAATAAGTGTATGAATTTCATCAATAAATAAAATATTGCTCTCAAATTTATGAAAAAAATCAATGACTTTTTTTAAACGTTCCTCAAAATCACCCCTAAACTTCGTGCCCGCTAACAAGGCTCCTAAATCGAGTGAATAGATTTTTGAATCTAAAAGTGATTTGGGCACCTCTTTTTTTATAATCTTCAAAGCTAGACCTTCAGCTAGAGCAGTTTTTCCGACACCAGGGTCTCCAACAAATATAGGATTATTTTTATTTCTTCTTGCAAGAACGTGAATTGTCCTATTTATTTCGCTCTCTCTACCAATGATTGGATCAATCTTACCAGATGAAGCTTTTTTGTTTAAATCTACGCAAAACTTTTCGATAATTTCGTTTGTTTTTTTTTGTTGATTATCTTCTGTATAGTCATTCAACATCTGATCGAAATCATCCTTTTCATTTTCTTTCTCGATGCCATGTGACAAATAATTAACAACATCTAATCTATTTAAATTTTCCTGTTGAAGAAAATAAACAGCATGAGACTCTCTTTCACTAAATATTGCAACTAAAACATTTGCTCCGTTGGCTTCTTCTTTTCCAGAGGACTGAACATGGATAACTGCCCTTTGTATAACTCTTTGGAAACCCAATGTAGGCTTAACTTCATTTTCTGAGGAATCATTTATTAAATCTCTAAGATTATCTTCCACAAACTTTTCTAGTTTGTTTCTTAATTTATCTTTGTCGATAACGCATGCATCTAAAACTTTTATTACATCATTGTCGTCTAGCATAGAGAAAAGCAAATGTTCAAGCGTCATATACTGATGTTTGAAAGATTTTGCATATTTTTGAGTTCTTTGTAGAGTTTTTTCTAATTCGTCAGATATCATTAATCTAGCTCCATAATACATTTTAAGGGATGTTGATCACTTTGTGCCATTCTTAAAACTGTTTCTACTTTCGTTTCAGCAATTTCTTTAGTAAAGATACCGCATATACCTGAGCCTTTTTTGTGAACCATAAGCATAATGTTTACAGCTTCATCTTCACTTTTCTTAAAAACTACACGTAACAACTTTACCACATACTCCATTGGGGTATAATCGTCATTTAATAAAATGACTTTATACAATTTTGGTTTTTGAACCTCAATTTTTTCTTTTGTTGCTATTCCAGTTGAATTTGTTTTATTTGCGTCAGACATAATTAAAAAATATTAGCATCATTATTAAATTAGAAAAATACTTTTTAATTTTCAACTACTATTTTTTGGGAAATATTGTTGTCAAATTCATTTATAGCTTGCTTTACCTGTAACAACTGATTTTTTAATCCAACTTTAGTAGTTGATTCACATCTCAAGACAATACAGGGCTGAGTATTTGAGGCTCTGAGTAACCACCAACCATCTTCTGATTGTACTCGTAACCCGTCAATATCAATTATTTTTTTATTTAATTTTTTTTGACTTTTAGAAATTTTATGTATCAATTTAAACTTTTCATCATCTTCACAATCTATTCTAATTTCGGGCGTATTAAATACCTTTGGAATCTTATCTATATATTCAGAAAGTTTCTTATTCGAGTTTGAGAGAATATCTATGAGTTGTATGGCAGCGTATAAAGCATCATCAAATCCATAATTTGATTTAAAAAATATGTGACCGCTCATTTCTCCTGCCAAATCCGCATCATATTTTTTCATATTGATTTTTACATGACTATGACCTGTTTTTGAAATAATTGGGTTTCCACCTAAATTTTCTATTTCATCAAATAGAACTTGACTGCATTTTACATCTCCAATGATTGTAGCATTTTTTTTTACAAAACTTTTAGAAAGAATTAAGAGTAAGAGATCTCCTGCAATTACTCTGCCTTTATCATCAATAACTCCAATTCTATCTCCATCTCCATCAAAAGCAATTCCTAAGTCAAAACTTCCTTTTTTTATTTCATTTATGCAATATATTAGATTTTCTGGATCAGATGGATCTGGGTGATGATTGGGAAAGTTCCCATCAATATCTTCAAATAAAAGTTTTTGGTTCCCTTTAATCTTTTCTGAAATTTGTTTCATTACTTTACCAGCTGAACCATTACCTGCATCCCAAACTATATTAAGTTCTCTACCTTGAGAAAAATTATTAAAAATATTTTTTAAATATTCTGATTCAAAATTAACCATTTCTTTTTTCCCTCTATTCTTTTCCAGTGAAAAGTTCTTTGCCTTTTTCTTCAAATTTAATAAATCCTGACCGTAATATGGATCACCATCTAAAATAAATTTAAAACCATTATAATTCTTTGGATTATGGGAACCAGTAATCATTATTCCACCTCTTGAATTATTCGAAATCGAAGAAAAATACAATAACGGGGTTGGAACTAAACCTATTTCACAGACATCTGCCCCAGATTCTAGTATCCCTTCGATCAAAGCATCCTTTAATGGTTCTGAGGATTTTCTTCCATCATAACCCACATTAATTTTTTTGTTTTTCCCAACCTCCATGCCAAATAGTTGCCCGATGACTTTTGCATCTTTTTCAAAAAGTGTTTTGTTAAAAATACCCCTTATGTCATAAGAACGAATAATTGAATTATCAAAAAAATGGTTTATTGTTGTCACCATCAAACTCTTCCTACCGAGTAGTATTCAAAACCATTTTCCTTGACCTCTCTTGGGTTATAAATATTTCTTAAATCAACTATTACATTTCCTTTCAAGAGTTTTTTTAGTTTTTTCATATCAAGAGCTCTAAATTCGTTCCACTCTGTTAAAATAACTAACACGTCAGCATTTAGTGCGGCTTCATATGCATTTTTACACCAAATAATTTTTGATTTATATTTAATCAGACTCTTTTTTGCTTCTTCCATACCCTCTGGATCGAAAACTCTAACTTCAAATTTTTGTTTTATTAGTGCAGGTATTATGTCAAGACTTGGGCTATCTCTCATATCATCCGTATTGGGTTTAAAAGTTAAACCAAGTAATGCGATGGTTCTTTTTTGTTTATCACGAGGAAATATTTTAGTAATCCTTTTATGCATTGATTTTTTTCTTTTTTTATTACTTTCTACAACATGTTCAATTAATTTTAGTGGTGATTTATAATCTTGCGCAGTTTTAACGAGTGCAAGGGTATCTTTTGGGAAACATGAGCCGCCATAACCTGGACCAGGATGAAGAAATTTTTTACCTATTCTTCCGTCTAGTCCAATACCTGTAGAAACATCACTTATATTGGCTCCAACTTTTTCACATAAATCAGCAATTTCATTAATAAAAGTAATTTTAGTAGCTAAAAAAGAGTTTGCTGCATATTTAATAAGTTCGGCTGTTTCTCTTTTTGTAAACATAATAGGAGTTTCTAAAAGATATAACGGTCTGTAAAGTTCCTTGAGAATATCCTGGGCTCTTTTTGTTTCGCAACCGATAACGACCCTATCAGGACGCATAAAATCATTAATTGCAGACCCCTCTCTTAAAAACTCTGGGTTTGATGCTACATCAAATTCTAGCTTAGGTTTAATTTTCTTTATTATATCATAAACTTTTTTCCCTGTTCCAATAGGCACAGTTGATTTATTCACAATTACTGCATATTTATCCAAACTTTTTGCAATATCCTTCGCAGCAGAATAAACATAACTTAAATCTGCATGTCCATCACCTCTTCTGGATGGAGTACCAACAGCAATAAAAATAGCTGACGCATCTCTCAACGAATCAGATAAGTTTGAATTAAAAAACAATCTTTTCTCCTTTAAATTTTTTTTTACTATATCTTTCAATCCTGGTTCAAATATTGGAATATTACCTTTTTTTAAAGTTTTAATTTTTTCTTCATTATTATCAACGCAAACAACATTAACTCCAAACTCAGCAAAACAAGCTCCAGAGACTAAGCCAACATATCCAGTACCAACTATTGTAATTTTCATATTTTTTTCAGTAATTTCTTTAGATCTTTACTTATGTTTTTATCATTTAATCCAAACTTAACATTTGCCTCAATAAAACCTAACTTATTTCCACAATCATATCTGTTACCATCAAACTCCAAACCAAATAAACCAGGCTCCTTAATTAAAGAAATCAGACTATCTGTAAGTTGAATTTCATTTCCATGACCTTTCTTATGTTTGTCGAGAAGGTCAAAAACTTTGTAGTTCAAAATATACCTTCCAACGACGGTAAGATTTGACGGTGCTTTAGATGGTTCCGGTTTTTCAACAAGATTTTTTATCTGATAAAAGTTATTTGATTTTTTATGGAAATCAATAACACCGTATTTGAAAACTTCTCTCTTTGGAACTTTCTCCAAAGCCAAAACTGAGCCACCTCCTGTTTTTTTATGAATTTCTATCATTTGTCCAATAACAGGATTTTTAGAAAGAATGATGTCATCGGGCAATATCACAACAAAATTCTCATTCTTTTCAATGAATCTTTTCGCACACCATACAGCATGTCCTAAACCTTTTGGTTCGTCTTGAATTACGTAAGTGAATTGTCCGAGTGCACTTTGGCTTTGAACTGAAATAATCTGACTGCTTTTTTTTTTTTTTTTTAAAAGATTTTCAAGTTCTAATGATCTATTAAAATGTTCGATTATTGAATTTTTCTTGGAAGAAGTAACAAAAATCATCTCTTCAATCCCAGACCTTGAAGCCTCTATCACGGCCCATTCTAAAATAGGTCTATCCAATACAATCAACATTTCCTTAGCTAATGTTTTAGTAGCAGGGAGAAATCGACTGCCTAAACCTGCGATTGGAAAAATAGCTTTCTTTATTTTATTTTCCATAAAGATTGCAGGTTAAAGAAAAAAAAAAAAATCTCAACTTAAAAGAGTATCTCTAGCTTTATTAAGTTGTTTTGTAATCCATTCAGAACCACCTTTGTCAGGATGGTTTTTTTTTATTAATTCTTGATATCTTTTCAAAATCTCATTTTTTGAAGCATTATGCTTTAGACCAAGAATTTCATAGGCCTCTTCCTTTTTTAATGATTTTGAGGGATTATTTCTTCCCTTGAAGAAGAACGTTTGCAACAAAAAATTTATAAAAACTCGCCATCGATACAGAATTAAAAGAACTGCAGGTATGACTGATATTATATTTGGAAATCTTGTCATTATAAGAAGAATGATAATAACTAAAGTTATTGATAAAATTAACTTTATTTTCTTTTTGAACTTTTCATGTGAATCATGAATAAATTCTAAAAATAATGAAAGTAAAATTGTTGCTAAAATTATTCCAAAAATAATGTAGTATAACATTTTATTACCTAACTATGAGAAAATATAAACTTTTATATTTCGTAAGTGAAGATGAATATTTTTTGTCTCATAAATTAGATCAAGCATGCTCAGCTTTAAAAAATAATTTCGAGGTGCTTGTTGTTTGTAATTTTACAGATAAGGAGAAAATTATACAATCTCATGGTTTTAAAACAGAGCACATCAGCATTAACAGAGGATCAATAAATCCCTTAAGAGAAATTTATTGTATTGTAAAATTATGCATGATTATAATCAAGTTCAAGCCAGATTTAATTCAAAGTATTGCACTGAAGCCTATACTCTATACTTCTATAATTTCTAAATTATTTGGAAAACCAAAAATGATATTTTGTGTCGTTGGGTTAGGTTATATTTTTATAAGTGAAAAAAAATCATCAAAAATTTTAAGATTTATATATATAAATTTAATAAATATTTTTTTAAAAAAAAATAAAGTTTTTTTTATTTTTCAAAATAGAGAAGATGAATCGATTTTTAAAAAAAATAATATCACTAAATTTTCTAAAACAACAGTGATTTATGGTTCTGGAGTTAACACTGATTTATTCAAAAGTAAAAAAACGAAGAAAATCTATGATATTATATTTCATTCCAGAATATTATACGACAAAGGGATTTTAGAATTAATAAAAGCAGTTAAAGAAATAAGAAAAAGAGAAAAAATTTCTGTTTTGATTCTCGGTTATCCAGATAAAGAAAATCGAGCGTCTGTCAAAGTTAGTATGCTAGAAAAATGGCAGAATGAAAAACTAATTATATGGAAAGGGAAAAAAAAAAATGTAATACCATATCTTCAAAAATCAAAAATCGCTATTTTACCCTCATACAGAGAGGGACTACCCAAAAATCTCCTTGAAGCAGCTAGTTGTGAATTACCCATCATAGCAACAGATGTAGTTGGTTGTAGAGAAATATGCCAACATAATTTTAATGGCAAATTAGTTCCAGCCAAAGATTACGTTTACTTATCTAAAGCTATCGAAAAGATTCTTAACAACCCAAGACTTATAAGTGTATATGGTAAAAACGGAAGAAAATTGGTTATAGAGAAATTTTCAATCAAAATAATTATAAAAAAATTCCTAAATGTCTACGATGAGTTTTTGTTAGAATAGACCTTGAATGTTTCCGTCAGGTCCTATTTTGACTTCATAGGCTGCTGGTTTCTTTGGTAAACCTGGCATGGTCATAATGTCTCCAGCTATTGCAACAATGAATTCAGCGCCTGCGGATAACCTTATTTCTCTAATTTGAATGTCATGATTTTCCGGTGCACATTTATTTTTTGGATCAGTGCTAAAACTATATTGAGTTTTTGCCATACAAACTGGAAAATGATCATAGCCTAACTTTGATATTTCATCTAATTTTTTTAGTGCTGCTTGTGAAAAGGTAACATTCGATGCTCTGTAAATTTCTTTTGATATTTTGTTTATTTTTTCTTTAACGTCGTCTTCATCATCATAGGTAAACTTTAATTCTGCTTTTTTATTCTCGATAGTTGAAATAACAGTTTCTGCTAACGTGGAAGCTCCTTTCCCACCATCTTTCCAATGTTCAGCCAGTATTGCATTCACTCCTAGCTCCTCACACACGTTTTGAACTTTTATTATTTCGTTTTTGGTATCTGTTGGAAATCTATTTAAAGCAACAACAGCAGGTATTCCAAACTTTGAAAGATTTTCTATATGTCTTAGTAGATTTGGAAGTCCCTTCTCAACGGCTATAAGATTTTCTTCACCAAGATTTTTAGGATCAGCTTCTCCATGAAGTTTAAGAGCTCTTACAGTAGCAACCACAACAGCACACGATGGTCTTAAGCCAGTTTTTCTGCACTTTATGTTTAAAAATTTCTCGGCACCTAAATCAGCTCCAAAACCTGCTTCTGTTACAACATAATCAGAGAGTTTCAAAGCGGTCTTAGTCGCAATCACTGTGTTACATCCATGGGCAATATTAGCAAAAGGTCCACCATGAATAAAAGCAGGGTTATTCTCTAATGTTTGAACTAAATTTGGTTGAAGGGCGTCCTTAAGTAAAACTGACATTGCTCCATCTGCTTTTATATCTCTACAAAAGATTGGGTCAAGATCTCTTGTATAACCTATAATAATTTTACCTAATCTTTCTTTCAAATCTTCAAAATCCATTGCTAAACAAAGTATTGCCATGACTTCAGATGCAACTGTGATATCAAAACCGTCTTCCCTGGAGAATCCATTTGAGACTCCTCCAAGGGAGTTTGTAATTGATCTCAGTGCTCTATCGTTCATATCTACGACTCTTCGCCAAGCAACTCTCCTACTATCGATTTTAGGTTCTAAATTCCAATAAATATGATTATCAATCATTGCAGAAAGTAGCATATGCGCGGATGTTATTGCATGAAAATCACCGGTAAAGTGTAAATTGATATCTTCCATGGGAACAACTTGCGCGTATCCTCCACCTGCTGCACCTCCCTTCATACCGAAGCACGGTCCTAAGCTTGGTTCTCTAAGTGCTACCATGGCTCTTTTACCAATAAAATTAAGACCATCAGTAAGTCCGACTGAAGTTGTAGTCTTGCCTTCTCCTGCAGTTGTAGGTGTCATAGCAGTAACTAAAATTAATTTTCCATCTTTTTTTTTACCAAGTTCACTAATAAAGCCTGAATCGAGTTTTGCCTTATAATGTCCGTAGGGCACTAAATTCTCTTCGTCAATAGACAGTCTATCTTGAGCAATCTCAGAGATTTTCAGCTTCTTTGCCTCTCTAGCAATTTCAAGATCTGTTTTATAGTCACTCATAATTTCACCTCATAAATAGTCGATTGGATTGGTTTGATCTACATTTTTTAATATTTAAAACATCAATCATATCAGTTTTTATGGATAATTCCTCTAAAAATTTATTTTGTAGTTCATAAGCTTCTTTTTCTTTGAAAGCATTTTCCATTGGCAGATCAGACTGAAAATAATGGATAATTTCATGAAGTATTATTGATTGATTGCATGGATCATTGTAATTACTATCAGATATATATATGCCGTGTTCATTTGAAAAAAAGGCAATAACTGGACATTTACCTCCACAAGCTATCTCTTGAATAATTCTAGGTTCGACAACGTTGATTGGAAAATCAAATTTACTAGTATCATAATTTGTGTTAATTGAAATCCATTGTAATAAAATATTAATTAAATTTGAAAGTGTCATAAATTTTATAAAATGTTTAAAAATGTATCTGACATAGCTGCTGAAATTCTTATTGATTTAAAATGTATTAACTTTAGTCCAAAAAAACAATTTAAATTGACATCTGGTAAAAAAAGTCCTGTATATTGCGATTGTAGGCGCATAATTTCATTTCCAAAAGAAAGAAAAAAATTAATTAATCTTGGCATATCCAAATTAAAAGAAAAACCAAAGTTCAATAAGATTTCAAATGTTGCAGGTGGCGAATCTGCTGGCATTCCATTTGCCGCATTCATCGCACAAAAACTTAATTTACCAATGAGCTATATAAGAAAAGAAAAAAAAAAGTTTGGGAAAAGTTCGCAGATTGAAGGTTTGTTGAACAAAGAAGATAATGTTCTTTTAGCTGAGGATTTAATGACTGATGGTGGAAGCAAGCTAATATTCTTAGACGCAATTCATAAATTAGGAGCAAATATTAGTGGTATATTCGTCATCTTTAACTACGGAATAATCAAAGATTATTATATATTTAAGAAAAAAAAGATTGAGGTGACCTTTCTTACAGAATGGAGTAATGTTCTGCGTGTTGCATCTAGGAAAAAACTTCTAACAAATGAAGAAGTAGGAATTATCAATTCATTTCTTGAAAAATTGAAAGTTAAAAGTTAGAAATTTTACCTTTAAATGATGTGCTTTCGGAAGCCATCTTTCTCTTTTCTATAATTCCAGATTTATATCCTAACCTTCCTGAAATTATAGCTAATTTCATAGCATTGGCCATACTTATTGGATCTAGTGATCTTGCAACAGAGGAATTTAATAAAACACCATCAAATCCCATTTCCATTATTTTGGCAGCATCACTTGGTTTACCAATACCAGCATCAATAAATATTTTTCCAGAGCACATTCTTCTAATAATCTCAAGATTATGTTCATTTCTTACTCCAAGTCCTGATCCGATTGGAGATATCAAAGGCATAACTATTTCACAGCCTAAATCCTCTAATCTTTTACAAAGAATTGGATCATCAGAGCAATATACAAAAACTCTAAATTTTTTTTTAACAAGGCTCTTACATGCATCAAACAACTCAATTGGGTCAGGTAATAGCATTTCTTTGTCACTAATTAATTCAAGTTTTATCCAATTCGTTTGCAGAGTCTCTCGGGCTAATTCTGCGGTTAAAATTGCTTCTTTTTGAGTAAAACAACCCGCAGTATTAGGTAAAAAAGAATATTGTTTATTTAGTTGATCTAAAAAATTTGCTTTGGAAGATAAATTTATACGTCTTATTGCAACTGTGATTATTTGTGTTTCTGAAATTTCCAAGGACTTATTCATAACATCTAAATTAGGATAGAGAGATGTACCCATAATCAAACGAGAATTAAATTTTTTTCCATCAATTACTAAATAATCTGATTTCATAAATTTATCCCCCAAAAAATGGAGCAACAATTTCAATTTTGTCTTGAAAGTTTATTTTTTTTTTTTTCCATTTACATCTCTCAATCAACTGATTGTTAACAGCTACAGCAATTTTAGATTCATTCAGAATAGATTTGTCGAGAAAGTTTTCAATTAAATCCTCTAAACAAGGTTCTTTAAGTTCACAAATAAAATTCTTGCCATTAATAAAGTATTTATTTTTTAAGTTCTTCATTATTGAATGATAAACTAAAAAATTATAAATTAAATCTTTTAGGGGAAAAAAATTTGTGTTTTTTTGCTACGTTTTTTTCAAATATATATTGTGAAATAATTTGTGAAGTAATCGGAGCTAATAAGATTCCATTCCTGTAGTGACCGAAATTACAAATAATATCTGGTGAAACTTCTTCTAATGGTCCAATAATTGGATTTCCGTCATAAACTGCTGGACGAAGACCTACTTTAATTTCATTTAAAGTTACATCCTCAAGTTTTGGTAAAGATTCCCACAATGAATTAGTTAAAAAAAACAATTCATCCATTTTTACAGAACTATCAAAACCTTTTTCTTCTTCTGTTGCACCAACAGCTAAAATTCCATTTTCCCTCTGAGCAATATAAATATTTCTGAACCAAAGATTATTATTGAATTTTAATAATGGGGCTTTGAGTGTTAACGAAATTCCTTTAAGTGGTCTTGTAGGCAATTTAATTCCGAAAGAATTATATATTATTTCTTTACTCCAAACTCCACACGAAATAACAACCTTCTCAAAGCCAAAACTTTTATCATTAAATAATATTTTTTTTTTCTTTATGGTTAAACTTTTTATTGTCTTTTCATAAATTAATTCTCCTCCTAATCTTAAAACCTCTTTTATAAGAAAGTTCTTATAATGCAGAGGGTTTACTTGATTTTGTTTATCACAGAATAAGGAACCAACGATATTAGAGTTAAGATACGGCTCCTTCTTAAGGGTCTCAGTTTTTGATAGAATTTTAGAGTCATAGCCCAAAGTTTCAAAAAACTTTTTTTTAAATCTTAATTTTTCTTCATCGTCTTTGTTAAGCGCTATCATTAAAGAAGAATTATTTTGCAATCCCACGATTTTAGAAAAATTCTTATTTTTTTGGAGTTTCTCCCAAATAATTTTAGATTCAATCATTAGATTAAAAAGTTTTCTTTCAAGGGGCTTAGCCTCTATTAGCGGTGCTAACATCCCAACTGAAGCGTCAGTGGATTTTGCTTTAATAGAGCTTGTGTCAAAAATTTTTACTTTTTTTCCTTTATTCAACAAGTCGTACCCTAAAGAGAGCCCAATAATACCTGCACCTAAAATTATGATCATAAAAAACAATAAACTATAAATATTTTTATTTTAATTTATAATAACTTTATTATATGAGAATTAGAATGAGGAAATCAGAATTAAAATTTAAGCTATCAGAACTTGCATTTCAAGTTACTCAAAATGCTGCGACAGAACCACCTTTTACAGGAAAATTTTTCGATTTTTTTGAAGATGGTGTTTATAAATGTGTATGTTGTGATGCTGAATTATTTAGCTCTGAACACAAGTTTAATTCCTCTACCGGATGGCCTAGTTTTTATTCATGCATCAATGAGGATGTAATTGATGAGATTGATGACAATACATTTGGAATGAAAAGAATTGAAGTTGTTTGTTCTAATTGTAAAGCGCATCTTGGTCATGTGTTTGATGATGGACCAAAACCATCATCTAGAAGATACTGTATTAATTCAGTTGCATTGAGTTTTGTTAAAAATGATTGATTATTTAGAGAACTTTAAAAAAAGTTTAGATAAACTTAAATCCGAAGGAAACTACAGAGTTTTTGCTGATCTCGAAAAGTTAGCTGGAAATTTTCCTCAAGCTTTAAATTATAAAGACAACTCTGTATCAGAAGTTACAGTTTGGTGCAGCAACGATTACTTGGGAATGAGCCAAAATAAAGATGTTCTAGAGAGCATGACCAATGCTTTGAAAAAAGTAGGTGCTGGTTCTGGCGGAACAAGAAATATTTCTGGAACTAATCACTATCATGTTCTTTTGGAGAGAGAACTTTGTTATCTTCACCAAAAAGAGGCCGCGCTTTTATTTAATTCTGGATACTTAGCTAATCAAGCAACCTTATCAACGCTCGGAAAAAAAATTCCTGATTGTGTATTCTTTTCGGATGAAAAAAATCATGCATCTATGATTCAGGGCATTAAAAACTCAGGTGCAAAAAAAGTAATCTTTAAACATAACAATTTAAACGATTTAGAAAAAAATCTAAAAAAGTTCCCAAAATCTCAGCCTAAAATAATTGCATTTGAATCTGTTTATTCAATGGACGGCGATTTTTCACCAATAGGGAGTATCTGCAGTTTGGCTAAAAAATATAATGCCTTAACTTTTTTGGACGAAGTTCACGCTGTAGGAATTTATGGAGAACGAGGCGCAGGAGTAGCTGAACGAGACAAAGTTATGGATCAAGTAGATATAATACAGGGAACTTTAGCAAAGGCTTTTGGAGTGATTGGTGGCTATATTACTGCAAAAAATGAAACAATTGATTTTGTGAGAAGTTTTTCCTCAGGATTCATTTTCACAACTTCTTTACCCCCTTGTATTGCTGCTGGTGCTTACGCATCTATCAGACATTTAAAGTTTTCTTCATCAGAAAGGGAAAAGTTGTTTAAAGTTGTAAGTGATCTAAAGAGCTTACTCAAAAAAAATAATATACCCTTTATAGACAACAATAGCCATATCATTCCAGTTATTATAGGTGATCCCATACTTTGTAAAAAAGCAAGCCAAATGTTGCTTGATGATTTCCAAGTATACGTTCAACCAATAAACCATCCAACAGTACCCAGGGGAGAAGAACGATTAAGAATTACTGCCTCTCCACAACATACTCCAAAGATGATCAAAAAGCTTGTGATGGCTCTAAGTTCTGTTTATAAAAACCTACAAATCAAAAAATCAATACCCTTTCCTTTTAATAAAGAAGCTGTTGCATCTAATGCACCTAATCTGGCGCCCAGCGATATAAATGCACCCGTACCAGCACCATAATTTATGGCGATAGCATTTTTCTTTGCCAAACTTTGTTTCTTAGAAAATAAATTTCGCGCTGATGCAATCGAAAATCACCTTGTTGCCAAAATTCAAATTCTTTTGGTTGTATTTTTATTCCAACCCAATAATCTGGTCTTGGAACATCGAAGCCCTTGAATTTTTTTTCAAACACTTTTTCTTTTTGTTTTAAGTGGCTAAATGACTTTATTTGAGAAGACTGATCAGATGCCCATGCGCCAATTTGGCTACCTCTTGGTCTTGAACTAAAATATTTGTCAGACGTTTTTTCGTCAACAATACTACCTTTTCCAACAATCCTAATCTGCTTATGAATGGATTCCCAATAAAAACACATAGAAAGTTTCTTATTGTATTTAAAATGACTACCTTTGTTACTGTTTAAGTTTGTAAAGAATACAAAACCATCATCCAGAATTAGTTTTAAAAGAACCATACGTATGTGTGGTTGCCCATTACTTTCGGTTCCGAGAGCAAAGGCGGTATGATCGAATGGATGGTTTTTTTTTGCAAGATTAAACCACATATTAAATTTTTTAAAAGGATTCATTATATATTTTATGTTAGAAGTATTATATAAGGGTAAATAACTGTTAATCAATAAGTTTGCTAAGGATCAAAAATGGACTCACTAATCAATTTAAATGGTAAAAAAGGCATTATTCTTGGAATAGCTAATGAAAAATCAATAGCATGGGGAATTGCAGAAAAATTAAGTCAGTGTGGTGCAGATCTGGCATTTTCTTATGTTAATGAGTCTATAAAAAAGAGAGTTCTTCCACTAGCAGAAAAATGTAAATCACAAATAGTTCTTGAATGCGATGTAACTTCTGATTCAAGCATTGATAATTTTTTTAAGGAATTATCAGGGATATGGGAGTCGTTTGATTTTCTTGTCCACTCAATTGCATTTTCGGACAAAAATCAATTAAAAGGCGACTATGTAAATACATCTAGAGACAATTTTATTAATACACTTGACGTATCTTGTTATTCATTTACTGCTTTATGTCAAAGAGCTCAACATTTTATGAAGTCAGGAGGTCAAATATTAACACTTTCATATCTTGGTGCAGAGAGAGTAATGCCACATTATAATGTAATGGGAATAGCAAAGGCAGCATTAGAAACTAGTGTAAAATACATGGCGGTTGATCTTGGTAAAAAAAACATAAGAGTTAACGCAATATCAGCTGGGCCTATAAAAACTCTTGCTGCGTCAGGAATTTCTGATTTCAGATACATATTAAAATGGAATGAATATAATTCACCATTAAAAAGAGTCACTTCAATAGATGAAGTTGGTAAAAATTCCTTGTACCTTTTATCAGATTTGTCATCAGGAGTAACCGGCGAAATTGTTCATGTAGACTGTGGGTACCATGTAGTTGGCATGAAATCTGTTGATGCACCAGATATAACCGTAGAACGCTGAGCATGACTGGAAGTTCAATTGGACAACTTTTTAAAGTAACTACTTGGGGCGAAAGCCATGGCGAGGCCTTAGGATGTGTCGTAGAAGGTGTTCCTCCAAACTTAAAAATTGATGAAGAATATATACAAAGTTTTTTAGACAGAAGAAAACCTGGTCAGTCTAAATTTACAACACAACGAAAAGAAGATGACAGAGTGAAAATACTATCCGGTTTATTTAATAAAAAGACAACTGGCACACCAATATCAATGATTATTTACAATTCTGATCAAAAATCAAAAGATTACAGTGATATAAAGAATAAATTTAGACCTGGTCATGCAGATTACACTTATCAAATGAAATACGGTATCCGAGATTATCGTGGAGGAGGAAGAGCATCTGCGAGAGAAACAGCAATGCGAGTTGCTGCAGGGGCGATAGCACACAAGATTTTAGGAAAAAAAATTAAGATTAGAGGTGCTTTAATCCAAATAGGTGAAAAAAAAATAAATTTTAACAATTGGAACTGGAAAGAAGTCGAAAAGAATAACTTCTTTTGTCCTGACAAGAATATTTTAAATATCTGGGAAGATTATGTTATGAAAATACGAAAAGAAGGATCTTCAATAGGTGCAGTAATTCAAATTACTGCATCTGGAGTCCCGCCAGGTTTAGGAGAACCAGTTTTTTCAAAAATTGACGCCCTCTTGGCGCAAGGCATAATGAGTATTCCAGCAGTAAAAGGGGTTGAAATCGGAAATGGTTTTCAAAGTGCAGCATTAAGAGGTGAACAAAATGCTGATGAGATGAAATATCAAAACAATAAAGTTATATTCGAATCTAACAATTCTGGAGGAACACTTGGAGGAATTTCTTCTGGTCAGGATATTGTGGTAAAATTTGCAGTAAAACCTACTAGTTCAATTCTCAAAGAGAGAAAAACAGTAAATCTTGCTAATAAAAATACAATTGTTAAAACAAAAGGAAGACATGATCCTTGTGTTGGTATAAGAGCAGTTCCTGTTGGTGAAGCTATGGTGGCAATTGTATTAGCAGATTTATTTTTATTGAACAAAAAAAACAAAATTTAATTTTTAACATATATAAAAAATTCTTTATTACCCTTTTGACCTGTGATCGGACTATCAATAATATTTAAATGTTCGTAATCAAAATTCTGTCTGAACCAAAAAATTAATTCTTCACAAATCCTTTTATGAATTCTTGAATCTTTGATAATACCACCTCGACCTACTTCATTTTTTTTTGCTTCAAACTGTGGTTTTATCAAGCTTAATATTTCAAATTTTCTATTCAATAATTTCTTTACAGGTAAAAGTACTTTTTTTAAAGAAATAAAACTCACATCGCATACAACCAAATCCACTGATTCTGGAATAGTATTAGTATCGAGCTCTCTTGCATTAGTTCTTTCGAATAAAATAACCTTTTCAGAATTTCTTAAACGCCAGTCAAGTTGGCCATAACCAACATCAACTGCATACACTTTTTTTACTCCCATTTTTATGAGAACATCTGTAAATCCACCCGTTGAGCAACCAATATCAAGGGAAATCTTTTTACTTACATTAATGTCAAATTTTTTTAATGCATGACTTAATTTTATACCACCTCGAGAAACCCATTGATTTTTATCCTTTTTAAGTTCAATTGTTTTATTACACCTTAAAATTTTTCCAGGTTTTAGTACTTTTTCATTGTCAACAAATACTTTTCCTGAAATTATTAATGCCAAAGCTTGATTCCGAGACTCAACCAATTCTAACTCTTTAAGAATATAGTCAATTCTTTGTTTGTCTAAATTTTCTGGGACGACTTTACGAATTAACATTCAATTATTTCTCGAAATTACAAAGTTGGTTAAATCTATAATTCTGTTTGCTTTTTTCCCATAAGATTTCAAAATTTGTTTTGAATTGTGTATCAAATCCTCTGACTTTTTTTTTGCATCTTCTTTTCCTAAAAAAGAAATTAAAGTTTCTTTACCCCTTGACAAATCTTTCTTAGTTTTTTTTCCCATTTGTTTTTCGTCACCTTCTATATCTAGTAAATCGTCTTTAATCTGAAATGCTAAACCTAGATTGTTTGCAAATTCTTCAAAATGCTTCAGATTTTTTTGTTCAGAAAGAATTGGACCTGCAACACAAGAAAATCTGAAGAGTTCTCCTGTTTTAAGTTTTTGAAGCATCAAAATTTCGCTTAAATTCAACTTTTTCTTTTCAGCATCTAAATCTAACATTTGTCCCCCCACCATCCCAGTTGCTCCAGAGGCTTTTGATAGTTCATTAATCAAATTACACCTAACGTTAGCGTTTGGATGAGTTTTCTTATCGGATAGGATTTCAAAAGCCAATGACTGGAATGCATCTCCAACTAAAATGGCCGTAGCATCATCATATTTTTTATGACAAGTCAAATGGCCTCTGCGCAAATCATCATCATCCATCGCAGGAAGATCATCATGAACCAATGAATAACAATGAATTAATTCAATTGCAGCCGCAGCTCTAAAAGCCATAACTTTCTTAACATTAAATATTTTAGATATTTCAATCAAAAATAAAGGTCTTAGTCTTTTGCCTCCAACCTTAATTGAATATTTCATAGCATTATGAAGTTTTTTTGAATATTTTTTCTTAGGGAGAAGTTTTAAAAAAAAATCATCAAATTCTATTGCAAATTTTGAGATAAATCTCTCTATCTTAGACATTTTTATTCACCATTTTTTGATTTATCTAATACATTTTTGATTTTTATTTCTGCATCTTTTAGTTTTTTTTCACAAAAGTTTTTAAGTAAAATTCCTTGTTCATAATATTTGATGGAGTCATCCAGTGTAACATTTCCATTTTCTAATAACTCTGTAATCTTTTGAAGCCTATTGAAGGCGTCCTCATAAGATAAGTTTTCTATTTTTTTATCAAGTAAATCGTTCATTTGGAGTAAATCAAAAATCAATATTTTTGGAGTTTGAAACGCATTTTTTTATTATTTAAGGAATTCATCTCCAATATTTTTATTTTAATGTTGTTACTAAGCTCTTTTATGTCTTCATCAGCTTTTGGATCATCTGTGTCAACCTCTAGGATATCGCCTTTTTTAATTTCTTTAAATTTTTTTGAAATTTTTAATATTGGTATTGGGCATTTATAACCTTTAAGATTTAAAAAATAAACTTTTTTCTTCATATTACATTCATCAAAAAAAACTAGCATTGACAGACGTTTTATATAAAGTATAGAAAATACATTATATTTATTTAAGAAGGAAATATTATTTAAATTATGCTTAAAAATATCTTTGAAAAATTTTGTTTTGTACTAAATGTTTTATGCTTTACCTTTATCTTTTATATTTATTTCTCCCATCTTAAAGCAAATACTTTGAAAATAGGATCTCTCCAATATGGAAGTGTTAATTGGGAGCTAAAATTAATAAAAGAGCTCGATCTAGATAAAAAAAATGATATTGATATTGAGATAGTTGAATTAGCTAGCAAGAACGCTGCAGCTGTTGCTCTTCAAGGTGGGGCCGTAGACCTCATTGTAACTGATTGGTTTTGGGTATCAAGACAAAGGAATGAAGGCAGAGAGTTTGCTTTTGTACCACATTCTATGTCAGCAGGTGGTTTGATAGTATCAAAAGATTCAAAAATCAAAAATGAAGGAGACTTAGAGGGTAAAAAAATAGGGATAGCTGGTGGTCAAGTTGACAAGGGTTGGTTGATCTTTAGAGCATATTTCAAAAAAGAATACGGAAAAGAACTAAAAGAAGTGAGCAGACAAATATTTGGAGCTCCGCCCTTATTAAATAAAAAGATTGAACAGAATAGTTTTGATGCAATCCTAACTTATTGGCCTTACCAAGCCAAGCTTTTAACAAATGAAAAATTTACTAAAGTTATAAATATTACAGATATATTGAAAAAGTTAAATCTTCCCAAAGGCATTCCGGTGATTGGTTGGGTATTTAAGGAGCAATGGGCAGAAAAAAACAAGGTATTGTTAAAAAATTTCTTAGAAACATCAAAAGAAGCAAAAAGGCTCATGCTTGAATCAGATGAGATATGGGACAAAGTAAGACCATTCATGAATGCAAAAAATGATCGACTCTTTATAAATCTTAGAGATATTTACAGAGAGGGAATCCCTGAAAAAGAATTTTCATTGGATCAAATTAATGGTTCAAAAAAACTTTACTCTATTCTTTCAGAAGTAGGGGGAAGAGAACTTGTAGGTAAAGCTAAAGAATTATCCCCTGGAACATTCTGGGTAGAATAATAATGGAAAAAAATAATTCAAATGCAATCATTAGAATTGCTTCCATTCTAATTTTTTTTAGTTTGTGGCAAATCTCTAGTCTCTTTGTAGAAGTTGACCTTTTACCTGGTCCAAATGAGGTTTTTGAAAAGATTATTTTAGAGACAGAAGACTACGAAATTTTTTATCATACAGCAATAACGCTTAAAAGAGTATTTTTGTCATTTGTTATAGCCATGTTTATTGGTACCTTTTTTGGGATTTATATGGGAAGAAATGCATCATTAAATAATTTTTTAGATGACTGGCTAATTATGGGATTAAATGTACCGGCATTAGTAATTATAATTTTATGTTATGTGTGGTTTGGTTTAAATGAAGTTGCAGCGATTGTCGCAGTTTCTTTAAATAAGATACCAATGGTTGCTGTTATAATGCGAGAAGGAGCAAGATCCATTGAAAAAGATTATGTAGACGTGGCCAAATTTTATAAAATTTCAGGAAATAAATTTTTTTTTAAAGTAATACTTCCTCAACTTTACCCATACTTGTTATCATCGGCAAGGTCTGGTCTATCATTGATTTGGAAAATTGTTCTTGTGGTAGAACTCTTAGGTAGAAGCAATGGTGTAGGGTTTAAATTATTTGGATTCTTTCAATTTTTTGATATTTCGGGTATTTTGGCTTATACATTAGTATTTGTTCTTCTAATAATTTTTGTAGAATTTATTTTAGTAAGGCCATTTGAAAAAAAAATATCTATATGGAGGTAAAAAATTGGATTTTCACATTAACATTAAGAAAAAATCATTTATAAATCCTCACGATAAAACATCTATCGATGTTCTTAAAAATATAAATCTCAAAATCAAGTCTAAAGAATTCGTATGTATTGTAGGTCCATCTGGTTGTGGTAAAACTACTCTTATGAATATAATAGGTGGTCTAATAGACGCAGAAGATCAGAAGTTAAATAAAGCACAACACGATTTAAAGACGAATGGAGATTTTGGTTACGTTTTTCAAACCTCGAGACTCCTGCCATGGTTAACAGTTAAAGAAAATATTGAACTAGTTTGCGGAGACAACGAAGAATATATTGAAAGAATAGAATTTCTTCTTTCCGAATTTGATTTACACGAATTTCAAAATTATTATCCAAAATCTATATCTGGTGGTATGAGAAGGAAAGTTTCTTTGGCCCGAGCATTAATTAAAAAACCACAAATTTTATTAATGGATGAGCCTTTTGTGTCATTAGACCAACCCACAGCAGAAAGCCTTTATTCCGTGCTAATAAATTATTGGAGAAAAAACCCAATTACAATAATGCTTATTACACATAATCTTAAAGAAGCTATTCTTCTAGGTGACAGAATAATTTTTTTTTCCAAACGACCAGCTTCAATTGTTTACGATCATAAGATAAAAGCCAAAAGAAAAGGACTTTCAATTGACAACACTGAAATTCAAAATGAATATGATCACTTGAACAAAAGATTCCCTTCTCTATTGAAAGGTTTGGTTTAATTTAGGAAAACTCAATGGAATCATTTTTAATCTATATAGAAAAAGGTGGAATCATATTCACATCATTATTCGTTTTGTCGATAATTACTGTTGCAATTGTCACCCTAAAAATTTTTGAAATATACTTTTTGAGGAAACTCGATTTTTCTGAATTCTACAGTTTACTAATTGCTAACAAAAATAATGATAATATTAAGGATGTTGAGGAAAGTTTTATTGACACTCTTCCAAAATCAAAGCGAAATATTATTTTAAACTTAATTGATCTTATTTCTTCTAATAATTCAAAAATTGATATTAAAGAGGAAATTGATTCGTTAAAAAATAAAGAATTTAAGAAAATTTACGCTTTTCTTCCTTCATTAGAAGTTATTTCACAAGTTAGTCCATTAGTAGGACTTCTTGGAACAGTTATTGGAATGATTGATTCATTTAATGAGCTTGAACTGGGAGGTAGTCTGGTTGATCCTTCAATTCTAGCGGGTGGCATTTGGACAGCCTTACTCACGACTGCGATGGGACTGATAGTTGCTATACCAGCTCTTGTAAGTCACTATTTCCTAGAGAAAAAAATCAACAATCTTTTTGATGACTTTGAAAATTTAGTTTCAAAATTATCAACACTCAAATGACTTTGTATAAAACTTCGAAGAAAACGAACTTGAAGATTAATATAATTCCTCTAATTGATGTCATTTTTTTAATGCTAGTTTTTTTTATGTTAGCTACAAACTTTGCAAGAAATAATGAAGTAAGTTTCTCAGTAAATAATCAAAAACAAGTTTCAAATCAGCAAAATAAAGACCAAATTATGATTTTATATCTCAAAAATAATAAAATTTTTTTCGAAGAAAAAATAATTAAATTAAGAGATTTAGAAAATAAGTATTTTGAAAATTGGAATTCTAAAAATTTCGACAAAATTGTGATTTTGAATGATAAGAAATCTTCGATTCAGATTTTATTGACTCTGATGGATCTAATAAAAAAAAATCAAATAGAAAATGTGAATTTCTCGGATGCACCTTAAAAAATTCAAAAGACATAATAAACCTCTAGAAATGGTAAATCTTATACCAATGATAAATTTGATATTTTTGTTATTAATTTTCTTTTTGTTAACTGGTGTTATCAGCAAAAAAGATTCTAATGATATTAGTAGGCCAGAATCAGAGTTTGGGAGGGAAGCAGAAATTGATAATCAGAATATTGTATTTACAATCAATAAAGAAAATGAAATTTTGTATGAAAACAAAAAGTTAAAAATTGAAGAATTATCAAATTTCATTCTCTCAAAAGATAAAAAGTATATTTTAGATTTAGATAGAGAATCATCTATAAATTTATTTAATAGAATAATAAAAGAATTTAAAAAAAAGGATATAAAAAAAGTTTTTGTAAAGGTAATAGAAAAAGAAAATGATAAATAATAGATATATATATTTTTCGATTACTTTTTCTTTACTATTCCATTTTACAATAATTTATTTTTTTACATCAAAAACTAATGATAAAGAAATTTATGTTGTAAATTTAAGTGAATTTAGAGAATTTTCATTTGTTAAACCATCATCACCCAAACCAAAAGAAATAATTAAAGAAAAAACTACAAACAAAATTGAAGACAGACCTATTGAACAAAATAAGATTTTAGATCTTAAGAAAGAAGAGACTGAGAAAAAAAAAGATTTTGTGTCTTTAAAAAAAAAGGAAACCAAAGAAACCATTGAACAAACTGAAAAAATCACCGAACAATCTCAAAAAGAAATTAAGAAAGAGGAAATAAAAAAACAGAACAATTTTACTGAAATTCCAGAAAGAAAAGCACAGATGCAGCCGCCAAAACAATTTTCTCTTCAAAAAAATAAATCAATAATTAAAAATCAATTACTTAGTGAATATTTAAGTTTGATCTCTTATGAAATTAATAAAATGGCATCAAAATCATATCCAATTCAATCAATTAAAAGGCGAGAGCAAGGAACAATAGTTTCTATTTTAACAATTAACAAAGATGGTGAATTATTGAAGATTGAAATTAAAGACAGAGTACCAAAGAGGCTTTACAAGGCTACGACGAAAATCTTGAATTTATTTAAATTTCCAAAACCTCCAGTTGAGATATTGGACGACCGAGGATCATTAAGAATCAAAATTCCTGTAAATTATATTCTTAAATAACTAGTTGTTGTATAATTACAACAATTTCCCTAAAAAAAACCCCTTTTAACTATATATTAGTTCAATAAGTTTTTTTTTAAGTGTATTGTTGTATAATTGATTATATTAACAAATAAGGAAGGAAATATATGAAAATTTCAAAAAAAATTGCAATAGCTGCAATTCCTGCCGTCATGGCTTTGACTTCCACAAATGTTGACTCAAAAATTTTGTTGATGAGTCAAGAGGGTTGGGAAGTATCATTTGACGGTGCAGCAAACGCTTTCATAATGAAAAATAGTGCAAGCGATGCACCATCTACTTCAGGTGGAGCAGCTTTTACTCCGGATGCCCCTGCTGCTGCTGCAGTAATTGGTGCTAACGATGATACAAGTATTGTCACTGGATTATTACCAAATGTTTGGGGTATGACTTTAAAAGCTCCTACAGCTAATGGTTTAGATATGTCAGCTCGACTAGGCTTGTACACACACATGAATGGTGGTGAAAACTCTTTAGGAAATGGTCAAATCAACCTTCGTGAAACTAGTGGATCTATCTCTGGTTCTTTTGGTACTGTATTAGTTGGCCGTAGTTTAGGTATTCATCAAAGTAACGCTATCTTAAATGATATGCTATTATTTGGTGTTGGTGCAGCTGCAAGTGCTGGAAATTCAAACACTACTCTTGGTAGAATTGGTTTAGGATACTTATATACGGACTTTAAACCGCAAATTGCTTGGACGCTTCCAGATCTTGGAAACGGCTTTAATGCAAAAGTTGCTATATTCGATCCTGATGACGTTGTAGCTGACACTGCTGGTTTCAACGCAACAGATAAATCATCGCCAAGAGTTGAGGCTCAAATAACATGGAACGGTGATCTTTTAGGAACTGGTATCGGTATGAATCTATGGGTAGATGGTACCTTCCAAAATACTGAAAGAACTACAGCACAAGCTGCAGCTGTACAAGGTACAGTGGCTGCTGGTGCAGACGATGACAGTGATGTTAACTCAGCTGGTGTTGGCTTCGGTGGTAAATTTACCTATGAAGGTTTTGCATTAGTTGCTGCAGGCTTCCACGGTAATGCACTCGGTGTAAGAGGACAACGTTCACAAGGTAGTACTCTTGTTTCTGTTCATGCATTAGATGATGTAGGTAAAGAAAGAAAATCTTATGGTGGATATATCCAAGGTACATATAGCTTTGGTCAAGGCACCAACGTAGGTTATTCTTATGGCGGTAACTTCCTTAAAAAAACAGGTAATGATATGAACACAACTGGTGTTATGAATTACCACATCATGCATTCTGGAATGATTTGGCATAACGTCACTGATAATTTCAGATTAATTGCTGAAGGTGGCTTCACTCAAAAAGCTTGGTATCTTGCAGATGACGAGCAAGAAGACTCTTTCGGTGGTGTTGGAGCGTTCTTCTTCTGGTAGAATGTTAAAACCTAACATAACTTAATCAAAAAAAGGAGAGCATTGAGCTCTCCTTTTTTTTTTGCTAGACTCAAAATCAGTTAAATTTGTTTTTGTGTTTTCATGCGACTTTTATTAATTTTATTTCTTTCAACTGCAACTTTGGGTTGCTCATCGATCGTTAATGTTTTTGAGGAAAATAAATTTTATTACAAAAATGGTTTTCAAAAAGTTCAACTTGATATCGAGGACAAAAATGCTAAAAACAATCATCCTGTTAAAATCGATCCCTCTAGAATTGAAGGAGCTTTAAAGCTTATACTAACAAGATTCGGAAATAGGCCTCAACAATTATTTCCTAATGAAAAAGTTCTTGATTACTCTTTAGCTATAAGTGAAGCATTAATAGATGCAAAACCGAACGAAGATGTTGTTTTTACAATAGAGGCTTGGTACAAACAAAAAGGTTTATCCTCAAATAGGGTTACATCCGGAAGAATTTTTTATAATAGTTATGGTTTGAACTTGGTTTTTGGCTCAATTTTGAGAAAAGGTAATATACAGGAAACTGATCCGATGCTTGCTGCAGGAATCAATCCTGATCTTAAATCAAACCCATATGTCCCTGGTTCAAGATTTCAAACCATCAAAAATAAATTTAAACTGAGTGCACTTCCAAATTCTGGTGTCTTTAGACCTTCTATAGCCAAAAATAGACGTGACTGGTTGGTGTTTTCAAAGCGAGCTTTACGAGCCAGAGGGTTTCTAAGTCAACAAGAACAAACAAGAGCGTTACAATCAAATATTGAAGTAAAAAGTCTCAGAGCAGAAGTTCAGAACTTAAGACAAGAATTAAAATCTATGAGAAGCCCAAATTCAGAACAATATGGCAATTACTATCCTCCTGCCCCTCGCAATGCTCCTTATGATATAAATTCACAACAAAATCCTTACTATAATAGATATCCACCACCATATCCTTATCCTAATTATAACCAACAATACATAAATAATCAGAATCAAAAGCCAAGTGAAAGCCAGCTTACACTTAAATCCCTTGAAAGCATGAGAGAGCGTGGTTTAATTAGTGAAGAAAATTATTTGAAAAAATTAAGGGAATTAGGGTTTTAATTTAGAATTCTAACTCCATATTCCACAAAAACATATGATTTGTTGTCGCATCAGTTAATCCATGAAGATAAGCAAGTGAAACTTCATATTCGAAAATTTCTAAATCAATCTCAGTTTCTAACTGAACTCCATAAAGATGTTTTTGAAGACTAAATGCATTAAATTTTGATATTTCACCAAAATTACTAAAACCTAAAAAACCTAGACCGAAGTTTTTCTCTAATAAATTTTTAAACATCAATTGATTGCTTATATCAAAGGAAGTAGAACCAGTAGCTCCTTTTCCTACTCCTTTTTCAAAGATAAAATTTGAAATAAAGCTTACAGTTTCGTTGTTAAATTCATTTAAATACTTGTATTCAATCTCATCAGCTTCATCTTTTTCAGTAACAAAATTGTAAGAAAAGTAAAGAGCACCAGCAAAGTTTTTATAGTCAAAAACCTGAACTTGATTTTGAAATTCTGTTTTTTCCCAATCTAGTGGAGTTTCAGCTTTGTCAGAAACGTGAAATTCTAGCTCTGATTGCCAAAAACTTGTCCAAGAATACTCTGTTTCAAATACGTGGTGATGGGATTTGTTAAATTCTAATCTGTCATCATAGTTAAAATGCCCCCTCCACTCTAAAGATTGTCTTCCCTCTTCAACGCGTGGGCTATAAATTTTGTGATGCGCTAAGTCTGAATCAGCAAAAGCTTAAGCAAGCTTAATGTTTTAATTAATTAAAGGGAAACATCCAACAGGTGTTTCCCTTTTTTATTAAATTAACTTTACAAACTTTTGATGATGACAAACAACATTACACAGAATTTAAACATCAATACGAATTGGGTTCATCTCAATGATTTTCAAAAAAACATTGATTTAAGCTTTTTTAACCACAACAGATATAAAAACGATATACAATCTCTTGACAAAAAAATGTCTGACATACTCTGTGACGACTCATGGATGGGACATTGTGCAAAGTATCAAC